>NZ_JAJPWO010000004.1:0-605385 GCF_046549075.1 Amycolatopsis sp. lyj-84 | reverse complement strand
TTGGGCAGATACCCCGCCCGCACCGCACCCCAAAAACGCACCCGCACCGAACGCGGCAACACGAACCCGCCAGCCACCACAAACTCCCAGCTCACGAAGGATGTTGCAACGACCGCATGAATCCGCCCCACTTTCGGGACATCAGACGTCCCGAAAGTGGCTTTCGCGACACGCCCGGAAAGGCTGGTGTGGCCTTCACGCTGGCCGGGATCGGCGGCGGGTTGGCCGTGAGTGGCGTTCGGGTTCTCTTGAGGCAAGGTCAAACGTCTCGTGTTCGGGCGGGAGGGGCGTTCACGCGTGATCGGGCGGCGATCTCTCGTGATCAGAGACGGATCACGAGAGATCCGTCCCCGATCACGCGAGTCACGCCTTCGCTCACTTTGGGTTCAGCCACAACACCACCTTTGCCTTACCCCTCAAGAACACGAATCGCCACTCACGACCACGGGGTCACGGCACCCGTGCTCCGACCTCGCGCCGTCCGAGGTCGTCGAGGAGCCGGTCGGTCACGTCATTCACGAGCTTGACGCTCGAGTTCCAACTCGTCACGTCCGGGTAGACGTGCGCGGTGGTGGCCAGCCGCAGGCTCGTTCCGTCCACAGTGGTGGGTGGTCGCCGCGTGAGATAACCCAGTGGGTAGACCGGTTCGACGAACGGCGCCTTGAACACCCGCACCTCCTCGACATCGTCCGTCGTGAGTTCGGGGAAGAGGTCGATGAGCTGGGCCGTCCACTGTGCGGCGATCCCGGCCGTATCACGGGCGAAGAGCCGCGAAGCGCGATCGGTGTAGCGCATGACATAGACGAGATGGGAGCCCCCGTAGGCTTCTGGGCCGGCGAGTGCGGACATCTCGACCACGCCGTCGAACCCGGTGCCCGAGCGCAGCACGGGGGTCCAGTAGTGCCCCGTCAGCGGGCGGCGGAGGAAGAACGCGGCGGTGACCACCCCCTGATAGGCGAGTTCGGCCCGGGGAAGGCGGGCGGCGAGTTCCTCGTCGGCGAGTCCGCGCAGTACTGGCAGGGGCACCGTCGAAATCACCCGGTCGACGGTGAGTACTTCACCGTCGTTCAGGGTCAGGGAACTGCCGTCGGCGTTGCTGTGCAACCGATGGACCGGCACAGAAGTGCGGACGGTTCCGCCGGCGCCCTCGATGGCCGCGCGCAACGCGTCGATGATCGCCTTGTAGCCGCCGTCGGGGTACCCCCGCGTCGCGACGTTCCGTTCGCGCCCCAGCCGTTGCCACAGATACAGGGCGGGAACATCTCCGAATGAGGAGCCGAACTTCGAACCGAACATCGGAGCGAAGAGCTCCTCCCACACGCGACGGCCGTAGAGCCCGCGCAACCAGTCCTCGGTGCGGAGTGTGTCGAGGTCTCGTCCACGCCCCGATCGTCGCAACAACAGCGACACGACACCGAAACGCACCCTCTCGTGGAAGCGGAGCGGTGTGAACCGCAGCAGGTCGAGTGCCGAGTTGAACCGGTGCCGTTTGCCGTCGACGACCATGCCCATGGTCGTTTTGCGCCATCGGACCGAGTTTTTCAGTCCGAGCTCTTCCAGCAGCTGAAGGAGGTCGTCGTCGGTCGGCATGACGCAGTGGTAGAACCGCTCCACCCACTGGTCCTGATGCGCGAAGAAGCTTCCGAGGCCGCCGAGCTGGTCACTGGCTTCCAACAGCGTCACTCGGACACCGTGGCGGGCGAGCCGGTGGGCGGCGGCCAGGCCGCAGATGCCGCCGCCGATCACCGCGACGTGTGAGGAAGAGGTCGTCACCAGGTTCACAGCTTCCGGAAGGGCGCCGGGCTGAGCCGATCGCGGGCGAGCAATTTCACGTACTGCAGGATCGTCCGACGGAGCTTCAGCTTGCTCGGCCCCTGTTTGCGGTCGTAGCGCAACGCCAGCGGGATCTCCGTGATCACCGGGCTGCAGTGGCGGAGTTTGAGCAGCAGTTCCACCATGCAGGCGAAACCCTGTTCTTCGATGAGCCGCTCTCCCCAGTGGTCGGAAGCCCTCTTCAGAAGTGTGGCACGGTAAGCGCGGTAGCCACTGGTGAAGTCGCGGACTCCCTCGACGGCGAGCGCGCGCTGGAAGAGCTGCCCCGCCCCGCGGGAGAGCAGCCGCCTGCCGATCGGAGCGGTCCGATCGTCGCCGCCTGGGACGAAACGCGAGCAGATGGCGACGTCCGAACCGGTCGCGATCTCCGCCTGCAGCAAGCTGATCAGCCCGGGATCGTGAGTGTCGTCGGCGTCCATGACCACGACGATGTCGTCGGGACCCGATTCTCCCAGCGCCGCGCGAAGCCCGGATAGCACGGCGCGACCCAATCCGAGGTTGACCTTGTGCCGCACGACGCGTACCTCGAGCCCGCCGAAACCGGACTCCGCCACCGCCGCGGAACGGTCGGTCGAACCGTCGTCGACGACCCAGACGGTGAGCTGTTCGGTGAGCGCCACGTCGGCGAGTCGCCGGAGCAGGTCGGGCAGTGCTGCTTCTTCGTTGAACGCGGGCAGGACCACATGCGCGCGTCCGCCTGTTCTCGCGTTCGGTTCTGGTTCCGCTCTGGTGGCCAGAGCGGTCTTCTCCACTGCCACGGTTCCCCTTCGGTAACTCGATATGGTCTGCGGCCGTAAACCTCAATTCGGCCGACAGCTCATATTCGGCTATGTTGAGCCCTTTCTTTAGGGCCTCCCAAGGTCCCCCGAAAGGAGGGTCAAACGTGCGACTACGTGGCGTTCACCTGCGTAGCTCAACGGGGTTCACCGAGTTCCCCGATCGTGCCTTTGCCTTGCAACAGAAGGTAAGCGCTCGTCGACGGAACCGTACCGACCCCGAATGGATGAGCTTTGCCGGAGGCGGGGAATGACCATAGCGGAAGAAGTCAGAAGATGTGGGACGTGCGACACGCGGACTTTCCGCGTATTCCGGAAAGGGTGGCGGCGGTGACCGAATTGAGAACGCCGGCCCCGGCCGGTGTGCTGCCGGGTCAGCGACGGCGCAAGTCTGTCCCGAAACGGAAGCGGCCGTTGCTGACGAGGGTCAACGCCGTGGCGTTTCTGCTGCTGGCAGTCGATTTCGGTGCTTGGCTGGCGGCGACCGTGCTGACCGGAGCAGACCTGCTCGAAGCGATCGTCGCCGGTGCGGCACTGGGGATCGCTCGGGTCGCCGGGAGAGTTCATCGGCGTCGCCTGTGGCTTTCCTGGTTGCAGGACCTGCCGCGATCGGTGGCCACGACCGGGATCGCGTTCACCTTGGTGGCCTGCTTGGCGCTGGTGGCCGAACCGCGGGCGCACGGGATGTCCGCGGCGCAGGAAGTCGTGGTGATGTTCGCCCTGTTCAGTGAATGCGCCCGGCCGTGGGTTTTCGCGCTCGGCCGGTGGGGACGACGGCGGCTCCGGAGGTGTGACCGCGCCATCGTCGTGGGAGCGGGGGAGAGCGGGGGCGAACTGATCCGGACCATGTTGCGGCATCCCGAATTCGGGCTGCTGCCGGTCGGCTTCGTTCCCTCCGACTCGGACCCGCGGAACGAGCACCTCCCGGTGGAGGTGATCCACGAGGGCCTGGCCGAAGCCATCACCCGCCATCGCGCGGGGACGGTCGTGTTCGCCCACTCGAGTGAGAGTGACAGCGCGGTCGTCGACGCGGCGGTCACGGCGCAGAGATTCGGTTGCGTCGCGCTGGTGCTGCCTCGTTTGCCTGCGCTCTACCCGGACAGGTCAGGGACCGACCGGCTACGCAGTCATCCGTTGGTGTGGCTGGCCGGCGCGCCGACCCGTCGGCCCAGTTGGCGAATCAAGCGGGTGCTCGAGGCCGCCTTGGCGGCCGCCGCGCTCGGGGTCCTGGCGCCGGTCATCGCGGTATGCGCGCTGGCTGTCGTGCTGGAGAGCGGGTTCCCGGTGATCTTCCGCCAGGTGCGGGTCGGGGTGGACGGCCGGACCTTCCTGCTCTACAAGATCCGCAGCGTGCGACAGGACACTGTGGACGACTCGCAGACACGCTGGTCGGTGGCGGGGGATCGCCGGGTCGGCCCGGTCGGACGATTTCTTCGAAAGTCCTCTTTGGACGAAATACCGCAGTTGTGGAACGTCGTACGCGGGGACATGGCGCTCGTCGGCCCGCGCCCGGAGCGACCGGTGTTCGTCGAAGAGTTCTCCGCCGTCCATGATCTGTACTGGGCCAGGCACAGGGTTCCCACCGGCTTGACCGGTCTCGCGCAGGTGCACGGCCTCCGCGGGGACACCTCGATCGCGGACCGGGCACGCTACGACAACTACTACATCGCGAACTGGTCGCTCTGGCTGGACCTGAAGATCATCATCCTCACGGTGGGAGAACTGTGGTGCCGAAAGCAACGCTGAGGCGCGATCATCCGACGGCGACCAGGCTTTTCGCCGGATGCGCCGCGCTCGTACTGGCGGCGGGGTGCGTGGCCGGATGCACATCGAGTTCGGCCGACGAGGTGTCGGCGCCGCCGCCGAAACCCTTGGCGCCGTGTGCCTGGTGGTACGGGATCGGACAGCCTCCGACGGCAGGCGACCTCGAGTTGGCCGCGCGGCGCTATGACGTGGTGGTGCTCAACGCCGACCAGGCACCGGCGATGCGGAAACTACGCGAACTCAACCCACGGATCAAAATACTGGTGTACAAGGACTTGTCCAGCACCCGCAACTACGCGGGCGCGGTGAACGGTGGCGAGGACGCGGAGTTCCTGCCCAGCGGGATCGGCTACGTCGCGGCGCAGCGCGCGCACCCCGAGTGGTTCGCGACCGATACCCGCGGCGGACGCATCGAGTGGCAGGGATACCCGAAACACTGGCAGATGACGGTGTGGGACGCGGCCTACCAGCAGGCCTGGAAGACCGCCGTGGTGGCGGAGGTGACCCGGGAGGGCTGGGACGGAATCCTCGCCGACAACGACTTCAACTCGTTGAGCCACTACTCGTCGGCGATCCTCACCGGCACCGCGACCGCGGCCGAGACCGATCGGAAGCTGCGTGACGGCCTCGAGGCATTCTTGTCGCTGGTGGGTGATGCGCTCCAGAAAGCGGGCAAACTGTTCGTACCGAACGTGTCCGAAACCCATCTGCTACCGGGGAGGTGGACGGCGCACTCGCGGTTCGGCGGTGCCATGGAGGAGAACTTCGGCTTCCGCGAGAACGGGGGGAGCGGCGGCCTGCTCACTTTCCGTGGCAACGAGTTCCAGGAGCTACGAGCCCAGGCCGCGCTCGGTGAGTCCCTGTTGCTGCTGGTCACCCGGACGAGGTCGGCTCAGCAGGACAGGGCGGGATACGCCAGCGCGGCGCTGCTGGCGGGTCCCAGGACGTGCTGGACCCCGGCGACCACGGACGACTACCGCGATCCCGAATGGTCGAAACTGCAGGGCAGCGGTCTCGGAGAAGCGGTGGACGCCGCGGGCCGCCAGCCGAACGGGGTCTGGACCCGGACGTTCACCAGTGGCTGGGTCGCCGTGAATCCGACGTCGGCGACACAGATCGTGACGCCTCCCGACGGTCTTGTGCCTGCGGGTAGTCCGCCCACCCGGACCACGACTCCCGCACCGATCACGTCATCCGCGTCGTCGGCGCCACCGTCATCTCCGCTACCCCCTGCCACCATCGAGTTGGCGGCGGCCGACGCGGTGGTGATGGTCAAACCGAAGTAGCGACTCGTAGAGTTCGAGATGACGCCGCGCACAGACCTCCGGTGCGAACCGTTGCCGGGCTCGCGCGGCGAGCAGGACGCCGGTCCGGGCCGGAGCCGGATCGGCGAACAGCGCGCGCAAACGTGCGGCCAGTGCGCGAACATCGCCCGGCGGCACCACATGGCCTGGTCCCAGCATGTCCGCGACACCGCCGGTATCGGTGGCGATGACGGGCTTTCCAGCCGCCATCGCTTCCGCCACGACGAGGGGCTGCTGTTCCATGGTGGACGGCAGTACCAAGGCATCCGCGTTCGCCAGCAGGGCGGGAACGTCCGGCCGGAAGCCCAAGAACTTCACGCGCCCGCGCAAGGGAGGTTCCTGCGCGGCCTGTTCGGCTTCGGCCCGTTGCGGGCCGTCACCCACGACGGTCAGCCTGGCATCGCGGGGAAAGACACCGAGCGACGCGAGTGCGATAAGCAGGTCGAGGATTCCTTTGCGTTCCACCAGAAGTCCGACGAAGATCAGGTGACGGACCGGTCCTGCCGGCGGGCTCGGCTCCGGCAGTCCGACGCAGTTGTCGATCCGCGTGAGGCGTCCCGCGGGTATCCGAAGCCGTCGGTGCAGGAACCGGCCCATCGCTTCGGCGGGCACGATGGTGTGATCCAGGACCCGCGCGACCGCGGCGTCCCCGGTCAAGACCGCTCGCGTGTAGGCGGACGGCCCGTCGGCGCTCGGTGCGTCACGGAACCACGGTTCGGTCACGTCGTCCGGGACGCCGTGGTAGGTCTGCACGAGCGCAGGCCGGGTGCCGAGCCCGGCGCGCAGGCCGGCGATCACGAGTCCCGCTCGCCGGTCCTGGGCATGGACGACGTCCGGCCGCCACGCCCGGATCGCCGCCCGGGCACGACCGGCCGCGGACAGGTTCTGTTTGCCCGCCACGAGAAGGGGCTCGTGATGACTCTCGAGCAACTCGGCTCCCCGGGCGGGGACAGGACCGAAGACACGGACATCGACACCCTCGCGGAGCAGGGTCGAGGAGAGGCGCACGGTGACGTCCACCGGACCGCCCCGGTCCTGAGTCAGCAGATAGGCGATGCGTTTCACCGGATTCGCTCCGTGGAGGTGAGTTTGTCGACGAGGACGGCGAGCTGGTCGGTCATCCGGGTCCGGTCGAAGGACAGTTCCGCGCGGCGGCGTCCCCGTTCCCCTTCGCGCCGGGTCAGTTCGGGGTCGGCGAGCCGGGCCGCCACCGCGTCGGCGAGCAGGCCGATATCACCTGGTGGCAGTACGGCTCCCGAGTCGGCGACGCTCTGACGTATCCCGCCGACGTCGAACGCGACCACCGACCGGGCGCACGCCATGGCCTCCAGCGGCACGAGCGCCATGCCTTCGGCCCGCGACGGGAGCACCACGACGTCCGCGGCCGTGTAGAACGCCGCGGAGTCGTCGGCATGGCCTGACCACCGCACCGAAGAATGCGTCGCGACGGGGTGACGTTCCCGCCACACGGCGCCCATCGGTCCGTCACCGGCGAGGACGAGCTTCGCGTTCGGAATGCGCCGCAGGACATCCGGCCAAGCGGACAAGAGCTGGTCCTGTCCTTTGAGCTCGGCCAGCCTGCCGAGGCAGACGGCGATCGGTGCCTCTTCGGGCAAGCCGAGCCGTCGCCGCGCGGCCGCACGGTCCGCCGGCGAGAACTTCGCCGTGTCGACGCCGTTGCAGACGACCTCCGCGTCGGCGGTGATGCCCGCCTCCTGACCGGCGGCGAGTTCGTCGTCACTCACGCAGACGACGAGATCGGTCCACCGGGAGGCGACCCGTTCCCATGCGGCCGACGCCCGGCGCAGTGGTCCGCGCGCGGTTTCGAAGGACCACAGGTGCGGCTGGAACACTGTCGGACGGCTACCGCGCAAGGCCACGCGCCCGGCCAGGCCCGCCTTCGAGCTGTGCAGGTGCACGACGTCCGGCCGCAGCTCCGCCAAGAGCCGGTGCAGGCGCACCGTTTCCGCGATCGCACCGGGGCCGGGGGAGCGGGTCGCCCGCCAGCCGCGCACGTCGATGCCGAGACCACGGGCGCTCGTGGCCAGCCAGCCGGAAGGCGGGCACACCACGGTCACCGACCAGCCCCGATCCCGCTGCGCCACCGCGAGGTCCAGGACGACGACGGCCACTCCAGCCGTCGTCGGCTGGGAAACGTGCACGATCTTCACCGCGGCCCGCCTCGCCGCAGCGCGGACAGTTCGCCGCGCTGGAGCACGAGCGTCGCCCCGGCGTATCCGGCGAGAAGGACAACGCCTTCGCCGAGAGCGCCCGGAACCGAATCCGCGGGCCCGAACAATCCCGAGTTGGCCAGGAGAACGGCGGGCACCATGCCCACCGCGCACGCGCCGACAACCCGGGCCGAGATCCCGGCCAATTCGCGCGCCGGTGGCGCGACGCGGAGTCCCGCCAGTACACGCCAAGCGATCGGCACCATCAGCCAGGCGACACCGAACTGGACAGCGGCGACGGCCGTGATCCCGAGCTGGGTCATCAGTACCAACCCCGCCGCGAGCAGCAGGAGATGAGCGCATTCCAGCGCCAGGTACCGCCGTGCGTGTCCGGTCGCTTTCACCGCCTGGTACCAGATCTGCAGCAGGCCGATCCCCAGGCCGTATCCCGCCAGCAGGGTCAGCGGGCCCGCCGCGTCTGCCCAGCGCGAGCCCAGCAGGACGACGCGATCGGCGAGGACGGCCAGTAAGAGGTATAGGCCGCCGGTGATCACGAGCACGGCGCGGGTGAATCGGGTGACGGCCTCCGTCAGCGAACTGCGTTCGCGACGCAACCGCGTGAACACCGGGAAGGCCACGGCGCCCAGCACGACCGCCACCATGATGTACGGGATCCAGGCGAGCCGGTAGGCCAGCGAGTAGACGCCGACCGCGTCCGGACCGAGCACGTGCCCGACCGTCAAATAGTCGAGGTTGACCAGCAGCGCTCCCACCAGGGCGGCCGGTCCCACGACCGCGGCCCAGCGCAGCGCTTCGCTCGCCGCGGCGGTGTCCCACTGAGGCCGCACTCCGCCGCCTGCCAGCGCACCGAACAGCGGTTGAGCGACGGCCGTGCACACGAGACCGATCACCAGCGAGGGAGGTCCGGCACTGCCGGTGGCGAGCACGACCGTCACTACGGCACCGAGGATCGCGCTGCCGCCGTCGGGCAGCAGGCGGCGGCGGAAGTCCAGCTTCCGGTGCATCAGTCCCATCTGCACCCCGCCCGCGGCCGAGAACGGCAGGCCGAGCGCGGCCAGCCGGACCAGCCCGGCGGCGTCCGGGGCACCGAGCAACGCGGTGATCGGCCCCGCCGCGGCGGCGAGGACGACGGCCAGGACCAGCCCGGCGCCCACGCTCATCGTCAGTACCGTGCCCGCCATCCGGCGCGGGTCCCGTTCGGTGCGTCCGATCACGTCGTAGACACCGACCGACTGCACCACCTGACCGAGGTTGACCAGTGACACCGCGAGTGCGACGACGCCGAGCTGTCCCTCGGTCAGCAGCGCCGCCAGCACCAGGGTGACCAGCATCTGGCTGCTCTTGCTGACCAGGTTGACGGCGCCGAGCCACAACGAACCCCGGACCACCCGGGTACCGAGGTCGCCGGTCATCCGTCGCTCCCGGCCGCGACCGGCAGGGCGGTGGGCGCCCTGGTCAGCCGGACGGCGGTGGCGACGAGCAGGCACCACGCGGCGACGACGGCGACCCCGTCGACCGTGACGGCCGCCCGCGTGCCGAGCACCGAAACCACTGTCGAGTCCACTATGTACAGATGCGCGAACGGCACCGCCAGCGCGAGTACCGCGAACCCGGCCGCGCCCCACCCCGGCTCGGACCGGTTTCGCCACCACAGCGCGGCCACCGCCGCCAGCGCGGGCACGGTGATCAGCACGTCACCGGGCTGATGCACCACGCAGACCACCACGGCGAGACAGGTGAGCAGGTCCGCGACGGGCGTCGATCCCGCACGGTCCAGCCGCCGCACGAGCAGGACACTCGCGGCGAGCACACCGGCCAGGACTGTCAGCTCGATGCCGGACGGAACCCAGCCGGTGAACCGGAACAGTACGGCCGCGACGTCGATCCGTTGCGCTGTCGGGGAATCGACAGCGCCGTAGTCGGTGCCAGTGGCATGGGCGAGATTCGCGACGACGACGTCGAGGAACGCCCCGATCCCGCCGCCACGGATCACCAGCAGCACCACGACCGGCAGGCTCGCGGCCGCCGCCACGGCGGCCCCGGCCAGCGCCACCCGCCGTGAACCCCTGGCGTACAACAGGATCGCCAGCGGAAAGCCGTACTGAGGTTTCAGCCACGCGAGAGCGAGGGCCAACGCCGCCCAGCCCGGCCGGTCCCGCCGGACGAGCAGCGCCCCCGCCGCGCCGACCGCGATCAGCGGATTGACCTGGCCGACGTAGAGCTGGGCCTTGCCGACCTGGCTCGCCAGCAGCAATGCCGCGACCACCGCGGTGGTGACCACGACCGGGACGGAAAGCAGCCGCCGGACCGCGTGCGCGGCCATCACCGCGAGCGCGAGCAGCAGCAGCGCGCCGAACACCGTGAAGGCCACCGCGCCCGCCCGGTAGCCGGGCAGCGCGAACGGCAGCTGCATCAGCAGGTGGTACGGCTGGTAGAGATTGAAGTCCTGCCGCACCGGCCAGTGGGCGAACATCGCGGCCGGGTCGTAGGGGTTGCCGCCCGCGAGGAACTCCCGGATCGGGAAGTACAGCGCGTCACGGAAGTCCTGCAGCCGTTCCTCGGCCAGGTTCGCCGCATTCGGCAACGGGACCTGCCAGGAGGGCGCGAGGGCGTGCCAGGCACTGACCAAGCCGACGACGGCCGCGACGAACACGACAACGCGGTGTCTCGTGCTCACGCCAGCACCACCGCCATGAGGACGGCACCGGACGGTAGCAGGCCGGCGACCGTGGTCAGCTCGTCGTACCGCCGTCCGGTCACCGCCACTACGGCGTCGCCGGTTCCGTTGCCGTCGGCCGAGAGCGAGGCAGCCAGCTTCGAGGCCGCCTCGCTGAATTCCGGAGCGACAGGCACTACGCGCAGCGATGAAGCGGCCGCGAGCCCGAGCACGGCCAACCGATCGGTGGTTTCCGGGTCATCGCCCCGCAGCACCGCCACCGGGCGGTGGATTCCCGCCGCGGCCAGCGATCGGCGCACTGAACCCACCTCGCCGCGTAGCCTCCCCGGCGACAGCCGTCGGATCGCCGCCACCGCGAGCCCTGCGGCTACCGCGGCGACCAAGGACAGCCCGGCCACCAAGGGCACGTCCGGCGCGATCACGACCACGTCGGGCCGGGAGTCCAGCGGCCTCAGCCGCCCCACCGGAGCCAGCAGGTTCGCGTCGATCATGGCCTTGCCCAGTGCCGACGCGGTCGCTTCGGCTTGCCCCGCCGACGGCGCCCGCACGGACAGGCGAGCCAGACCGGACGCCGGAACCAGCTCCACCGACACCTGCCGTCCGAGTTCTTCCGGTGAGAAGCCGGAAACAGGCGCCGCCGCCCGCAGAACCGAGGGGCTGCGGGCGAGTTCGACCAACGCGGGCAAAGCAAGGGAGACGACCTCGCCGTACTGTGCGGTCGCGCCGTCTCCTTGGCCGGAGGGTTCGGCCAGCAAGCTCACCCGGCCCTGATACTGCTCTCCCCGGGTCAGGCCCACGGTCAGGACGAGGACGCCGATCGCGAGCGCCGCCGCACAGCTGATGACGGCGGTCCGCGCCGCCGGGTTCTTCACCGGCCACCTTCGATCGTGGTCCGGAGCAGTTCGTCGTAGGCCTTCATCACGGTGTGCGCGTCGTACTCCCGTTGGACGGTGCGCAGCCCCTCGGCGGCGACGTGCTCCCGGGCGGCCCGATCGTCCAGCAGCAGGCCCAGCGCTTTCGCGGCGGCCGCCGGGTCACCGGGCGGCACCACCAGGCCGGCTCCGCCGGAGAGCACGTCACGGACGCCGCCGACATCGGTCGCGACGACCGGGCGCCCGGCCGCCATCGCCTCGAGCACGGCCAGCGGAAGCCCTTCCCAATCACTGGTCAGCACCATCACGTCAGCCGCCGCGAGCAGGTCGGGCACGTCTTTACGGATGCCGAGGAACCGGACGCGTCCGCCGAGGGGCTCACTGCGCACCTCGAGTTCCTCGCGAAGGCTCCCGTCGCCTGCCAGCCACAACACCGGCTCGCCTTCGAGCCGGGACCAGGCGTCCAGGAGCACGTCGTGGCGCTTCTGCGGCTCCAGCCGGGCGAGGCAGAGCGCGACCGGTGTGTCGTCCGCGACCCCGAGCGCGGCGCGGACTCTCGCACGGCCGAACACCGGCCGCTGGGCGAACACGGCGTTGCGGATCACGGTCAGGTTGCTCAAACCCGCTTCGGCCAGCTGGTCGGCGGTGGCGGAGGAGACCGCGACGACGTGGTCCGACGTGCGCCGCACGATCCGAGCGGCCGCGCGGAGGTCGTGGTCGGCGACGCCGTGGAAGACGGTCACCAACGGCGGCCGTCGTCCGGGTACCAGCGCGAGCCGGGAGACCAGGCTCGCACCGACGTTGTGGGACAGCACGGCGTCCGGACGGAAGTCGGCGATCGCCCGGCGCACCGCCCACGCGGACCGCAGCGCGCCCGTCCTGCTGCGGAGGGCGAGCGGTACGGGAAAGGTCCGCACGCCGTCGTCGGCCAGCGTGTCGGCGCGGAATCCACCATTACTGGCGACAGCGGACGTCCAGCCGTACTCCTCACCGCGAGCCACCATCCCCGCCACGAGGGTTTCGGCGCCGCCGGCACCCATCTCACTGATCACGTGCAGGACACGCATCGGGACTATTCCTCTCCACGATCTTGTCGGCGAGCTCGGATTTCGGCCGCCACGGCGAGCGCGGCCAACGACCACAACGGCAGGTAGTACTGCTCGGACAGGAACGTCGAGGCGACCAGCACGGCCAGCAACGACGCCTGGATCGCGACGGCTTCGATCCGGCCGGGACTCGAAAGGGCCAACAGCCGGATCGTTCGTTCGCTCGCCACCCCGGCGAAGCCGATCACCGACGCGAACAGCGCGAAACCCGGCAGGCCCAGTTCCGCGGCCACCTCGAGATACATGTTGTGCGCCACGGGTGTCTGCTCGTCGATCTCCGCGTTGTGCGACTCGGCGGCGTAGGCCTCGCGGAAGCCGCCGGGCCCCACGCCCAAGGCCGGTTGTTCCGCGACCATCCGGGCCGCGGCCTGCCAGCGCAGTTCCCGGGTGTCCACATTGGATGCCGCGATGAAACTCTTTTCCTGTACCGCGCGCTCGATCTGCGGCCCGGCGAAATGGACGGCCCCGAGTCCCAGCAGCGCGACCGCCGAGGCGGTGACGGCGAGGGCGCGCCACGGCAGTACCCGGCGCAAGGCCAGCCAGCCGACCGCCGCGGTCAGCCCCAGGGCGCCGCCACGGGAAAACGTCGCCATCGCGCCCGCGGCCAGCACGGTACCGCCGAGCGCCGCGATGACCCGCTGATACAACGCCCTACCCGACAAGGAAAGGACGGGAATCGCGGCGACGAGAAAGTAGGCAAGGTCGTTCGGATCCGACTGCGGGCCGCTCGCCCGGGCCTCCCCGTCGACGATCAAGCTGTACAGCGCGCCGAGCCCGGCCACAGTGGCTCCCGTGGCCATGGCCAGCAGCAGCCCCCGGATCGGGACCTCGCGGCTGGCCACGTCCGCGAGAACCGCGGTGACGATGAGGAAGGGCAGCCAGCGCAGCGTGTATTCGGCGGTGAACTCGCCGGGCGAATGGATCGCGGCCGTCGTCGCCACGGTCACGGCGAGAAGTGCCAGCACCGCGTGCAAGGGAGTCGGCCGGGGGAGTCGTCGTTCCCGGAGACGGACGACGAGCCAAGCGACGATCAGCAGTGCGGGAGCGACTTTGCCCAGGTGGGCGTTCACCGCTGTCAGGTAACCCTCGACCGGCGCCAGCCCCACCGTGGCGTACGCGAGAACCCGTAGTGTCATCTTCGGGGCTCCAGCCGCGTCACCGCGCGCTCCCGGCGCAACTCCGTCCGGCGGACGTACTCGCCGGTGCCGACGACGTCGAAGTGCTCGCGCAAGGTCTTCAGCACCCAGCTCAGCCAAGCGACTTTCCGGCTCCCCTGAATGGCCATGCCCGGGAAGAACTCCATACCGGGGGCTTCGGCGCCACCGAGGACGTCGGTCGGGTGCAGGAGCAGGGAAGGCGCGACGCCACGGACGAGACACAGTCGAAGCGCCGTCTTGAAGTACGCGCGCGCCAGACGAGGGGAGATTCCGTGCAGCTGGAGGAGATAGGAACCGTGGATGGGGGTGCGCAGCAAGGGCATCGTGGTCACCGGCAGTTCCACCAGGGTGCTGCCCGCGGTCGTCCGCCAGTGGTAGGCGTGAACCGGTGCCAGCACCCGGGAAAAGCCGCCGAACAGCTCGCCACGCCCGTCGTCGACCGACGGGGGCGCGGTGCGGTTGTGGTAGGCCCTGGCCACTGGGCCGATCCAGGTCGGCAGAGTGCTGGCATCGTAGGCGTAGCCCCGATCCTCCAGGACCTCGATGAGCTCGCGCGTGACACTGAAACCGGGACCGCGAAAGCCGACGGGAGGCGGCGCACCCGCCGTGACGATCGCGTCTTCGGTCCGCCGCAACTCTTCTTCGAGACGGTCACGCGAATACCGGTGCAGCCAGGGCTCGTGGCCGAACGAGTGGTTGCCGACTTCGTGGCCCGCGGCGGCGATCTCGTTGACAGCCTTGGCACCGTCTTCACGCACGACGTCGGCGCCGACCGCGAACACCGTCGTCGTCAGCCGCTGATCACCGAGAACCTCCAGCAGCCGAGGCACGGCCGAGGGAAGGAAACTGGGGTACCGGCGCCAGCCGGGGTCGCCATGTGTCTTGAGATAGGCCCACAGGTTGTCGAGATCGATCGACACGCTCGCCGACGGTCGCGCGGTCATGCCGCGGTCTCCAACGCGTCGATCGGGGTCGTGGCCCGTGATCGCGAACCGAGCACCAGTACACCGATCACCACCGCGATGAGTCCGAGGGCGACCCAGGTCTCGGTTCCCTCGGCGACTCGGTCGCCGAGCACCGTGATGCCGGTGACGGAGGACAACACGATCGTCGTGGCGTCGGCCGTGGCCACGACCGCGGTCGCCAGGCCGCGTTGCAGGGCGACCGCCATCGAGGCCTGCCCGAGTACGGCGGCGGTGAGCATCAACCAGGTCAGCGGGTTTCCCGGCAGTGCCGCCAGATCCAGATGCGCCAAGGTGCGGCTCGTGATCGCCACGACGGCGAACGCCATACCGGAGAGAATCGCGGGGAGAGGGAACGTGGTGGTGCGGCTCACCTGAGTCATGGCGACGCCTATCCCGAGCAAGACGCCCGTCAGGATCAGAGCCGTGGCAAGCGAGAGATCCGCGGCGACCGACGGTTCCGAAGAACCGGCGAGGACGACGAGGCCGGCCGCCATCAGTACCAGCATCACCGTTTCGGTGGTCCGCAATCGCCACCGCAGCACCAGGATTCCGAATACGGTGGCCAGGCCGATCGCCGAGGACGACGCGGTCTGGACCAGGTACAGCGGCAACGACTCGCGAGCGAAGAAAGCGAGTGCGAAACCACCCACCTGGCCGCCGAACCCCAACAGGTACAGGGGATCGGAGGCGAGACGGGCGAGGAGCCCCAGTCCCGCGCCCGGCCGGTGTCCGGCCCGCCGGGCGGCGACGCTCTGGGCGACGATTCCCATCGCGTACAACGTGGCGGAAGCGACGAGTATCCCGTAATCGACCACGAACGGCTCCTATACCCACGACGCGGACCGGCCTGAAAGACGGCCTCGTCACGCTGGTTTTCGGAAAGCGTAGAGGCGGAGCGGAAACATCACTTTCGAAGGACGGATCGACGTTTTCGTCACGCAGGGAAAGAATTCCCGGAGGCGACGAGGGCGCAAAAGTGTGTCACGACGGTATTTGATCTTCGGTCAAGTACTGCGCGTGACCGAAGAGCGTCGAATATTGTGGTTGCAGTCGATTCTAGGGTCGGAAAACGCGAGACGGCAAACGCGGACAATACCCTTTCGGACTACAAGAACCTCGGTCAGCAGCCGTGCAGCACCACCCGATGATGCGAACGACGGCGAACAGTCGCTTTCGCCTCTGTACGTTTGCCCCCGCGGCACGGAGGCGTACTTTCCCCGGCGCCTCGCCGACACCATTCCGATTCGAGAGGTAATCATGCTGAAGAAGATCGGCTTCGTCACCGCCGCGATGGCGGCCGGAGCGTTCCTGACCGGCGGGATCGCGTCCGCCGGAACCCCGGACGAAGAGGGCCACGGCCACCCCACGCACGATGTGAGCGAGCAGGTCGGCCTGGCCAACCTGAACAACATCGACGTACTGCACAACGTCAACGCCGTGGTCGGTGCGTGTGACAACAACGTGAACGTGCTCGGCGTCCAGGTGCCGGTCCGTGACGCGCTCAACGGCATCGGCGTGCCGGTCCTGTCGCCGGGCTCGCACGAAGCCAGCGGCGAGTCCCCGTACAACTGCGCCGCGGGCAGCGTGCTGGACGGCGGGTCGGCCCAGCACAACTGAGTCCAGGTGCCCGTTGGGTGCACGGGAACCGACGATTCTTGTGTGAAGTGCCCGGTACGGGGCGAGCGATCCCTCTGTACCGGGCACTTCGCCTTTTCTTGAGGGCATAAGGTGGGAGAATCCCGAGAACAGCAGCGTGCCCGTGAACTCGCTGCTCTGCGAGCCGCGCACCGGCCCGTTCCGCGAGCGACGCCGAAACTCGAGCGTGTCATCGAGATCAAGTTGCGTCGCGACGCGAACAACACTTGCGCCCGTCTCTTGTGGAGTGCCGAATGGAGTCTTCGGGGGGCCAACCTGGGTATCGAGCGCAGCGACGAGGACATCGCGGACCTCGTCGAGGATGTCCTCAAGGACGCTCGGCTCTTGGCCGAACACTATGCCGTGCGACTCGAATGGTCCCTCGCCGGCGAAATCATCGAAGGCGGGATCGTGTCGGGCACCACTTTGCCGGACTTCGTTTCCTGACCACTGACCAAAACCGGTCAACCGCCTGACCGAGTGGTTTCCTGTAGTGGTGAGCGGGTAAATCCCCAGTGACCCCGGCTGGTGTTCCCGGGTCGGCGGTGAGTCGTTGCCCGACGTTCGCGCGGCCCACCAGACGTGGCCGGTTTCCCCGCTGTGCGCGCACGGGGAAGCCGGCCACTTCCACGTTTGTTCATCTTTCTCATAGTGAAGGCCCCCTTCCTTGGGCCTAGCAAGGAAGGAGGCCTTCGCGTGTTTCTAGTGAATTACGCCGCTCATCGACGGTCGAACGTGTGGTGGTCGTCGTTCCAGTCGTCCACGTCGGCGACCGAGCTCACCTCGTGGGTGACGGCACCGTCCTCGTCGGCCGAGATGTTCCACTTGTGGTAGCTGGTGTACTCGGGCTTGGCGACAGCCTTGACACCTTCGGATTCGGCTCCGTCAGGACCCGCCGAGAGATCACTGGCTTCGTACACCGCGTGCTTGTCGCCGGCGTGGCTGGCGACATGCGACGACGTCGCACCGTCCTCGTCCGCCGTCTTGGTGGACTCGGCGTAGGCCACGTGACCGTGGTGAGCCTCCCGGACAGGGTGCGTGTCCCGGACTGGGTGGACCTCGCGGACGGGGCGGGCTTCCCGGACCGGGAGGGTCTTCGCGGGACGAGTGGACGAGACTTCGTCGCCGTCGGTATGGGTGACCGGGCGCTTCCCGTGGAAGTGGTTCGGGCGGCCGGGTTTGTCGTCGACGGCCCAGTCGTTGTCGTTCCAGTCGTCGTCCGTGTCGAAGTCGGACTCCTCGTTGTGCCACACGACGGCCCCCATGGGGCCCGCCAGAACCGCGCTTTCCTGCGTCCACCGATTTCCGTGGTGGTCGTAACCGGAATCACTGTGGATCGTCCCGGCGCCACCGATACCGGCGTAGGTCGCCGACGTCTCGGAGGTACCGGCCGTCCAGGGGCCATCGCCCAGGTCGGCCGATGCGATGCCGGCGGAGGCGAGGGACAGCGGGATGGCTGCCGCCGCCGCGAGCGCCAAGCGGCGCAATTCAGTCATGATTGTTGTGATCCTTTCCGGGTTGGTAATACCTAACACGAAATTGAGTCACGAGAATCGACTCCGGGCGAGAAGTCCGCCCGCTCAAGGACATTACCCGGATCTAACATGGGCAAAAGTACGGACGAGCCATCACACCCGTTCGGTACCTTCGGCATGTGGGTCTTCCAGGGTGATCTGACCCGACAGCGGTACCGCTGTGCTTCCGGCTGTTGTCCTTGTGCGGCAACAATGTCCACCGGCCTGCGCGGCGTCGTCCCTCGGGCGCGTGCCTTAGTGGGGGGAAGGGTAAAGGTCGCGCGCCGTCGGGTTGGTCGTGAGTGGCGATTCGTGTTCTAACCCGAAGCGCCACTCACGACCCAGCCGCAAAGCGAACGTGTGCCTGTCTTCTCACTGGCAGGCGAGAGTGTGAGCACTGGGGTTCGATGGCTCAAGGCTCTGTCGAACCGGGCTCGAGTGGGTCGGCACTGCCGGCGAAAGAGCGTCCCGGCGCTGCCCGCGCCGGGACGCTCACCCCGCTGAATTCCGTCCGGCCGACGCTTTCGTGTCAGGTCCCAGCACCGGGAGGTCGGACTTTTCAGCTGCCTTCGACCTTAGTCGGCTGGTTTCCGCATTTGAAGTGGGAAGCGATAACGGCATTCTTACGAGTGTCTTTCCGGCGAGAGAGAAATCGAATGATTACCCTGTGTGTTGTTGTTCAAACGCCACTGATGGGGTGAAGGTGAAGTGGAACATGTGCATGCGCCTTGTATTGAGGTGCAAGCAAAAGTCAGTCAGGTTGAGGAAATTGCGCCCTCGATCGGGTGTCCTGAATACGCTGGGTGTTCAGCCGTGCCTGCAAGAGTCGAAGGGCTTCACGCGAACTTCCCGTTTGTTTCGCCGGATCTGCTTCTGGTGTGCACGCTGTGAAATTGCTGTCTTGGGTAAGGGAATGATGTCCGGTCGCGTTATTCGGGTGGAGAGTTCACCATGAATCAATCGACAGCAGGAACCCAGAGGAGTGCGACATGAGAAGTCAACTGACGCGGGCGTTGGTCATTCTCGTCACCGCGGCATCCGTGACGCTGGCGGGTGCGGGCGTCGCCACGGCGGGCGGGCCCGGTGGTAACGGGTCGTCCAGTACCACCAGTGTGGCCGCGGAGGTGCAGACCCTGCGTGACGCGTTGGTCTCGCGTGCGGACAGCGGCGACGTGCCGGGGACGCAGGCCGCCCTCGGCCGGCTCGCTCCTGTGCTCACCGAGCTGGCGCAGGGCGAGCGGTACATGATCCAGGCAGAGGCGAAGGACAGCGCGGCCACGGCCCGGCAGGAGAACGCCACGGCGAAACAGGACGTCGACGAGCTGGCGACGGACGTGGAATCCCGGGCGGGACTGCCGCCGGTGTCGGCGTTGCTCAACGCGCTGCTGCAACGACTCCTGATCAGCTTGTCGTCACTGGTGAACGACCTCCTTGGTGGGCTGACCGTCCCGGTCGCCTAGCGCGACCGGACCCCGGACGGGGTGCCCCGGCGAAAGGCCCGGTGCGGCACTTACTCCGCACCGGGCCTTCGTTGTGGCGGGGGATCGGTCACCCCAGCTGAGGAACGTCGTTCGGGAAACCGAGGGGAAGTTCGTACAGGCCGCGCGCCGTGCGACCACCACCGAGCCAGCCGTGGAAGAAGATGTGCCCGTCCACCACGTCGGCGCCGCCTGGCCCGTCCACCTTGCCGCCGAGAAGGTCGGTCGAAAGAAACTGGGCGTCGGCCTTCACGAACGGCCCGTTCAATGTGGGCGCGGAGGCATAACCCGTGTGATAGCCGGAACTCTGAAAGGTGTCGGCCGAATAGAAGAGCAGATAGCGACTGGGGGTCTTCACCACCGACGGAGCTTCGACGACCGCCTTCTCGGAAGTGAGGTCGGCGCGCAGGAGCTCGATTCGCGGACCGGTCGGTGTCCGGCCGTCGGGAAGCATCTTCTGTGACCAGATCGCCGCGGGCGGGCCCGTGGCCGCGCCGTCGCTCTTGTAGAGCAGGTATCGCGTCCCGTCGGTGTCCACAAAGGTCTGTGGATCGATGTCGCCGCCGTCGCCCGGCACGCAGACGAGGGGCGCGTCGCCGACAGGGGTATACGGGCCTTCGACTTTGGCCGAGGAGGCGGTGCCGATGCACATTTCCCCGCCGGGAGCGACCGCCGCGGAGAAGTAGAGCAGAAACGTGCCGTCCGGCAGCTGGGTCACGTCGGGAGCCCAGAATCCGCCGTCGGGTTTGGCCCACTTCGGTACGGACGCGAGAGCATCACCGATCACACGCCAAGGACCCTCGGGTGCCGGAGCACCGGCAAGGGGCACCTTCACCGCGCCGGTACTCGTGGAAAACGCGAAGTAGCCGGTGCCGGTCTTGACGACATCGGGATCGGGGAAGTCCTGTTCGAGAAGGAGCCGAGGTGCGCTGGCGGCGGATGCCGCAGGGCAGGTCGCGAGTGTCAGAAGGCCGACGGCGACGACAGCCAGCAGGCGAATCTTGTTTCTCATGAACGACTCTCTCGGATGACGCGCAAAAGCCGCCGCACGGAGGGGGCGTCCGTGCGGCGGCTGTTTCGCGGGATCGGTCAGTTTTCCTGGACGGTCCCGCCGTCGACGATGCCGCCACCGGCGCAGTTGTCCGGGGTGGCACCTTCGGCTTCGGTCTCGCCCGGGGACAGGACCGGGACGGCGATGCCTTCGGCGACGTCACGGACCGGGACCTGGACCCCGAGCACGTTGACGTTGTTGTCGCAGACACCGACGACGGCGTTGAGGTTGTGCACCGCGTCGAGGTTCTGCACGTTCGCCACACCGAGCTGACCGTTGTGGTCCACCGGGTGGTCCGCGATGGTGGCACCGGCCGCCGAGGCAGACCCGCCGGCGATCGCCATTCCGGCGGCCAGAGCGGTAGCGACGAACCCAAGCTGCTTGATCACAGAAAAACTCCTAGCGAGGAAAGACTACAGGACGGCGTGCCGTCGGTGCGCCGTCCCGGGAACGGTGGTCATGGTGCTTTTCACGCCGGGTGGGGCCGGTCAACTCCTGGGCAGGATGAACCGGCCCCACCCGTGCCGACGTCGCGCCCGCATCGCGGCGGCGCCGGAACACGCAGCGGAGTGTGCATCTCTTCTTCGTGTTCCGGGCCTTACGACTGTGACGCGAATCGCCGGACCCCATGCCTAAGCCGGTTTCCGCACACCACCGCGGAGGGCTTCGGCAGGGAGAATCAGTTGTGCTGGACGGTGCCGCCGTCGGTCACGGCACCCGCGGCGCAGTTGTACGGGGACTCGCCGCTGGCCTCGTGCGCACCCGGCGACAGGATCGGCACACCGATGCCGTTGAGCGAGTTCCGGATCGGGACCTGGACCCCGAGCACGTTCACATCGTTGCCGCAGGCGCCGACCACGGCGTTGACGTTGTGCAGCGCGTCGAGGTTGTTGACGTTGACCAAGCCCACCTGGCCGCTGTGGTCGTATCCACCGTTGTGGTCCCAGTCCGGGGTGTCGGCGGACGCGATGCCGCCGCTCAGGATCGCTCCGGCGGCCATGGTGGCCGCGACAAAACCGATTTTCTTCAGCATGGATTCTCCTTGAATCGACGATTGCGTCGTGCGGGACGGCAGTAAAGGTGTGTTCCCGTCCAGTGTGGGGAAACGTACTGACCATCGGCTGTCTTTTCCAACCCGGTCCACCATCGTGTGGGCACGGCGGTCCGCTGACCGCGTGAAAGGTGGTCCAATCGGGTTACAGGCATTCTGCTGTTCGCAGCTTGACGAAATAGTTCTGAGCAGGATGTTTCCCGGAAAGAAAGAACGGGTACGGTAAGCAGCTCTGCTTCGCCGTGATACGAGCGAAGCAGGGCTGCTTGTGTTCATATTTGTTCAGACGGGCCAGGCCTCCGCTTCCGCGGTGAGCGCCGTCGCGACGTCGATCTCCCTTGAGCGCACACGCCAGGCGAGCGAACCTGGCTGGGGCTGCATGAGCAACCACCCGGCAACGTCATTGTCTGAGTAGCAAGGGTTTTCGTCGTCGCCGGTGCCCAGCGAAGTGAAGTACTGGCGAGCGGGCCAGGTCTCGGCAGTCCAAGCGCGCGCCCAGCGCACGACAATGCGAGCGAGGTCGTTGTTGCTGTCCGCCGGGTGTATGAGACGGTCGCCTGCCATGCAGATCAGACGTGGTGTAAAAGCGGCGCCCAAAGGCGCGATCACATGACGATCGTTCAAGTCTCCCCCGATCCACGGATGTGGACCATGTTCATCATTGACAGATTTGTTAACCGTGCGAACAAGGAAGGACGGCCGGTGGGGGACTCGAAGACACGGTCCGTACTTCCACGGCTCCTGTTTGAACCGATCGCCATACTAGTGAAAAGAAAACCCGGCCGAGAACCGGGGTCATGCGGCCGAAATATCGACACGTTCCCGTGAAGGCGGGTGTGAACTCGCTCGCCGCGGGTATGACCTGACTGATCGATCGTTCATCTACCGAATTTCGAAGGATGGATCGAAATGAAAAAGGCACTACGGAAATCGACCTGTGCGGGTATGGCGGCCGCCGCCGTCCTGCTGGCCGGAGCGGGCCCTGCGGCCGCGGCCGGCGAACCGGCTCCGATGGCACCGGTATCGCAGCAGGCGGACAGTGATGGAAATGGGAGCCCGCGCGACGAGCGGTCCGATGCCGACGGGGGCGACAACGGACTATGGGGCCTGTTCGGTTTGGTGGGCCTGCTCGGCCTCGCCGGCCTTGTCCGGCGAGGCCCGAAAGCCGGCGCGATGGCCGGATATCCGGCCTCGGGTGCCGATGCTCCGCCCGTGAACACTTATCCGCCCGCTGAGCCGCGACGCCATCCTCCGGGCACCTGACCATGCTCTCCGCGGGAGCGGAACCGCCCAGTTCTTGTCTCCTTCGGCGGACGTCCGGCGCTCCGCGTCGGGCGTCCGTGTACCCGATGGGATTTTGCACTTTTACGGTGCGTCAATGCCATTGGGCCGTGTTTTCGACCGTAGTCGATAATAGCGACATGTGGCCGAGATGAGAAGGGTCCCGGGGTGGATCCCTTCCTAAGAGTGTATTTCTGGATGAGCGAAAGATTTTATTGTTGCCCGCTGAATCGTGAATGTAAAGGACACGAAGGGGTGGAATCGGTGAAGATCGCAATGCTGGAGTGTGCTGTTTGTTGCGAGAACGAAGGATGGGGCACACGTAAGAGTGAGTGGAGCGAGTGAAGTCATGACGGAGGGTGGTTGTCAGCAGAGCTGTGCCTTGAGGAAATCGGCTGGTTGAAGGGGAGGCCGCCGGATCACCTGATGTGAAGTGGTGTTTTACGAATAAGGAAGAATGTGCCAGGTGCGACGACGGAAAACGTCGGCGGTGTCGCATCGTCGCAGGCTTGCTCCTCGGTTTATTCGTAGAGGACGTAAGCCGGCGTGGGTGCCAATGCGAGAACCTCCGCCGGGGTCATCAAGGCCGCGCCCCGGCGAGTGTCCTCGTCGAAGAAGAGTTTGAAACCGGCTCGCACGTGGCCGGGCTTGCTCGGCATGAGCGTTTTCCACGTGGCTTTCTTGGCGGCGGCGGAACCGATCCCGTCCACGACCTTCACCACCGAGACGCCAGGATGCGGTTTCAGCAGTTCCTCGTCACGCACCACCGACGAAGCCACCTGGTGGTAGATCATGACCTTGGCGGGCAACCGGTGAAGCTGCGCCAGTTCGCCGAGGTAGTGGGCGACGCCGTCGAGTTCGGCGCCGGTGGTGCGTCCGAACTTCTTTCCAGGGACGACACCCGGTTCGACAGCCCACTCGGGATCGAGCGCGACCCCGACGTCGGGCTCCTTCAACCAGTGCTCGTAGGCCTGCACCTCAGGCAGAAAGTCCGCGCGACCGGGCTGAATATCGAGTAGCAGCAGGCCGTTCATCGCGCGTGCGGCGTCGAGGTACGCCCGCACGGTTTCGTCGCCGCATCGGCTGCGGTACATGCCGTCGGCTCCGGGTGAGCGGTGCACGGTGGTCGCGATCAACTCCACGACCGGTGTGATCGACCGCTCCTGCGGAAAGGTGCCGATTTGTTTCCGCAGCTCGCGACTCGCGGCAGCGAGGTCTCCGGTCATCCGGCCGAGTGCCTTCGCGCCCGGCGCTCCACAGAAGCCGACCAGCAGGTTCGTCGCGAGCGGGTCGGCGGGCGGCTGGGCGACCGCCGGTGCCACGGCCGGGACGGACGCCATCGGCGCCGCGGCCGCGCTGCCTCGCCGGGGCGCGCCACAGGCGCTCGCCGCGAGTCCGGCCAACCCGACGGTGAGGACGAAACGGCGGCTGTGGTCGGTCATCCGGTCTCCTTCAGTTGTGCTCATGTTTTCGTTGCCAGTCCAGGAAAATACCCGTGTTGATCTTCCCGCAAACCCGGTCTCCGACGATCACCACATCGTGCCGGGCCCGATTCCGGGCCGGATGCCCCGAGCTGCGGATACTTCGGTTTTCGCGCGAGGGCAGGAAAGTTCGCGCTCACCCGACTCGGTGCATCGGTGTGCCCGCGCCCGGTTCCGGCAGCACACTTTCAGAATGTCTTTTCTTTTCCGGTTCGGCGCAGGGGCTGCCGTCGTCCTGGTGGCGGCATGCGGGGCCCCGGGTCCGGCGACTTCCCCGTCGCCGGAGCTGGGAATCGTTTCTGCGGTCGCACCCACCCGCGTCACACCGGCGTACGCGCGGCAGGTGGCCGCCGACGAACTCGGCCGGGTACCGATCCTGATGTACCACCGGCTCGTCGAGAGGCCGCGATCGGTCTACGACCG
Organism: Amycolatopsis sp. lyj-84; assembly: GCF_046549075.1. Classification (NCBI taxonomy): domain Bacteria; kingdom Bacillati; phylum Actinomycetota; class Actinomycetes; order Pseudonocardiales; family Pseudonocardiaceae; genus Amycolatopsis; species Amycolatopsis sp. lyj-84. The sequence goes on along the minus strand of NZ_JAJPWO010000004.1, from coordinate 580,825 downwards.
TACTCCCGCCGATTTCGCGGCGGAGCTGGAACGGCTGGCCGCCGAGGACTACGTCCCGGTCACGACGGCCGACCTGGTGAGCCGGCGGCTCGATCTGCCCGCGGGCGCGCATCCGGTCGTACTGACCTTCGACGACGGCGACCCGAGCGTCTTCGCGCTCACCCCGGAGGGACAGCCGGCGCCGGGCACCGCCGTACGGATCTTGCTGGACGTCGCGGCCGCGCACCCCCGATTCCGGCCGGTCGCCAGTCTGTATGTCAACGAGCGCCCGTTCGGCGGTGACGAACGTGCCTTGCGCTGGTTGTCCGACCATCACTTCGAGATCGGTAACCACACCGCGCGGCACACGAACCTGCGCCGCGCGGACGAAGCCGCGGCATCGGAGGCGATCGCCGAGGGAGACGGCCTGATCAGACGGGCGCTGCCCGGTTACGAACCCAGCACACTCGCACTGCCGTACGGCGCGCAGCCTCGGCGAGAAGAGCTGGCGCTGCAAGGACCGGGCTATACCTATCGCGGAGCGTTGCTCGTCGGGGCCGGTCCCGCGCCGTCTCCGTGTTCCCGCGCGTTCGAACCCGCGGCGATCCCCCGGATCCGGTCACAGTCGACCGGGCCAGAGTCGGAATACGGCTCGGCCCACTGGCTCGACCAGCTCGGTTCGCCCGCCGGGCATCGGTATACCTCGGACGGCGATCCTAAGACGGTGTCGTACCCGCGATCCGACGTCGTTCCCGCCGCGGCTTGCGAGAGTTTGAGCCTTGCCTACTGAGAGCCCGTATGTACGACGCGACGGAAGCCTCGTCGACTGGCTGCCACAGCCTCGCGCTCCTTTGACCAAGCCGCCGGTGCACGCGAGCACCAAACCGGCTCCGCCTCCCAAACATCGGGTGCCCACGCGTGGGCATGGGACGATCGCGAGTCCGCCGGAGGAGCCGGCGCCTCGCCGGCGGCGGAAGGCTTCGGAGGCGGACCGGACGTGGTGGCCGTTGACCGTCATCTTTCTCGCCCTGGTGCTTTCGCTGGCGCTTTTCGTGGCACCTTTCGCTCTTGAGACTCCAGTCGCCCCAGGCCCGCCGGAGCCGAAACCTTCGCCGCGACCGGCAAGTGGCCAGTCGATCGTGCCCCCGCCGGAGCCTGCCGCGTTGCCGGACGGTGCTCCCTTCACACCGACCGGCGCGGGAGCCTGGCACGTCGTGCCCGGCGTGAGCGGTTCGGTGGCGGGCGCCGGAACGCGGCAACTGACCTACACCGTCGAGATCGAGGACGGGGTGGACATTCCCTCGTTCGCCTCGGAAGTGGAGACCATTCTCGCGGACCCGCGCGGATGGATCGGGTCCGACAACGTGTCGCTCCGGCGGATCGATGACCTGGACGCCTCGCCGTCGTTCAGGATCAGTCTCACCAGCCCCGCCACGAGCCGCCGCCCGGACCTTTGCGGATTCGAGATCCCCTACGACTCGTCGTGCTATCTCACCCGTGATCACCGGGTCGTCGTCAACCTCGCACGCTGGGTTCGTGGCGCCCATTCGTTCGAGGGCGATCTTCTCGGCTACCACCGGTACGCGGTCAACCACGAGGTCGGTCACGCCCTCGGTCATGGGCATGTCGGCTGTCCCGTGGAGGGTGCCGTGGCGCCGGTGATGATGCAGCAGACCTTCGGACTGTCCAACAGCTACGTCGCGGACCTCAACCGTGCCCAGCCGGGCGCGGCGGTGAACGTACGTCCAGATGGAGCTGTCTGCCGTCCCAATCCGTGGGTCACGACGACGCGATGAGCCTCCGGCAGGGGCGGGAGCCAAGACCAGACCTGACGGCGGCGGCTCCCGCTGTCGAAGTGGAGCAGTTGCGACGGGCGTTGGCCACGCAGCCGAGCATCGAACAGGCGAAGGGCATGTTGATGCTGTTGCGGCAGTGGACACCCGACGAGGCTTTTGCCGCGCTGAGGGCGGTTTCCCAGCACACCAACGTCAAACTGCGCGACGTGGCCATCGTGGTCGTCGCCGCGGGAAGCCGGGGCACGTCCGGGCCGGTCGACGAGGTGACCGGTGAGGTGGTGCTGGCCGAAGTCCGACGGCTTCTGCTCGACCGTCCGCGGTCTACGACTTCGCGGTGACTTCGATGGCCACGACACAGGTGTCGTCGTCGGTGTCGGCGGTGCTGTAAGTGAGCAAGGCGTCGAGCTGCTGCTCCAGGTCGCCGTCGTGCTCGTCCACGAGACCGACCAGGTGCGTGATCGAATCCTGCACTGGCCGGTCGCGGCGCTCGATCAGGCCGTCGGTGTAGAGGAGCAGCACGTCGCCGTTGTCGAGATGCAACTGTTCTTCCTGGTAGGTCACCTCTGGCACGGCTCCGAGCAAGGTGCCCTGAATGAGCGGGAGCGTCGTGGTCTGTCCCTGGTGCCGGAGGATCGGCGGGAGATGGCCCGCCCGTGCCCAGCGCAGGATCCTGGTGGCGGGGTTGTAGAGGGCGGCGACGGCGGTGGCGGTGACGTGGTTGGTGAGGTTGTAGGCGACCAGGTTGAGCCAGGTGAGCAGCTGGGCGGGCCCGGCGCCGGTGGCGGCGAGGCCCCGCAGGGCGTTGCGAAGGTTGACCATCCCGGTGGCCGCGTCGATGCCGTGCCCCGCGATGTCGCCGACGCAGAGCAGGATCTCACCGCCGGGAAGAGCGACGGCGTCGTACCAGTCGCCGCCGACGAGGTTCTCCTTTTCCGCGGGCCGGTACCGGACGGCGGTCCGGATCCCGGAGACGTCCAGCGGATCTCGGGCGGGCGGCATGATCGCGTGCTGCAGCTGGAGGGTCAGACGGTTGCGTTCGATCGCTTGTTGTTCGGTGGCGGCCAGCCGGTCGCGAGTGGCCGAGAGGGCGACTTCGGCCCAGTGCTGGGCGGAGACGTCCTGATAGGCACCGCGAATTCCGAGAAGATCTCCCCGGCTGTCGACGACGGGCTCGGCGACGACCCGGATGTACCGGGAGACGCCATCGGAGCGCTGAAGCCGGAACGCGGTCGACGCGGATCGCCTGTGGTGCAGCAGGGTTCGGAGGAACCGGCCGATCGAGGGCGAATCGTCAGGGTGTGCGTAGTCGGCCAGCCGGGCCAGGGGGAGAGGGGCTGCCGTGGAAGGCAGTCCGTAGAGGGCGAACAGCTCCGAGTTCCACAGCACGGCTCCGGTCACGGGGTTCTCTTCGAAACCACCGATCCGGCCGAGCCGCTGGGCGTGCTGCAGCAGCGTGGTCAGCTTGGCGGCGTCATCCTGCAGGCGCAAGCCGAGCAAGACCGTGCCGGCGAGCCTGCTGATACTGACATCGGCCAGTACCGGCAGCGGAACCTGATCCACGGAGGTGGTGATCGTCGTGTTCCGGTCGCGGAACGGCTCTCCCGTCGCGTGGACCCGGTGGATCTTGTCCAGCAGACCGCCTTCCTCCGCCGCGAGCGGATACATCTCGAGCAACCGGGCTCCGATGAGCCGGGCCGGCGGCCGTCCGCCTGGATCGACGAAGCGTGGGTTGGCGTGATGGATCCGAAAGTCGCCGAACCGGTCGTCATCGTCGTGGCACGGCGAAAGCAGGAGGGCCGGGTCGGGCAGGCCGTCGACGAAATCGACCAACTCGCCGAGCACGCTCGTGGCGAGGTGGGCAGTCGAGGCCGCGGCGCCTCCCTCGACGTTCTCCAGGGTGTGTGCGCACAGCTCGGCCAGTGCCTCTAGTTGCCGTTGCATCCGGCCTGCTTCGAGGTTCACCTGGTTCGGCCAGCAGATCTCCGCGACGCCGATGATCCTGCCGCCGGTTCCGGTCGGGATGGCGATCCGGGTGCCGACGGCCATGGCGTGCTGTCCGATCGAGGGCAGGCCGGAAGAGGACAGCGCCGGAAACCACACCGAGTCGCGTTCGGCCAGCGCGGCCTGCGCGGGCGTCGACACTCCGGGAGGGACGTACCGCCAGCGGGCGGCCTCCTCGGTGGAGAATCCGGCGGCCCCCATCAGCGTGAGCGATCCGTCCGGACCCGCGAGCCAGACCGCGACCGCGGTCGCGCCAAGGGGGCGCAGGGCGTGCTCGAGGATCGCCTCCGCGGCCCGCTGGGTGTCGTCCGCCGCCAGTACGCCGCTTTCCGCCGTCCGCAGACGGACGGTGACCGAGGTGTCCTCGCCGGATTCGTCCGTACGAGCCACGAACTCCGCCGCTACTTCGCTCAGCCGGTCCTTGGCCGCGTCACCGACGACGTCGGCGGCGAATTCCAGCCGAGTCACCCCGGAGCGTTCGGCGAGGGTCGCGAGTTGTCGCGCGGCATCGCCTGGACCGCAGCCCAAGCGCTCCATCAACACACCTTTGGCGAGTTCGATCAAGGCGCGTCCGTCAGCGACGGCATGGGCGTGGTCGACCTCGTCGCGGAGGCGGGCGACCGTGGCGGCCAGACGCGCCAGATTCGGGGAAAGGCCGGGGGAAGGCACCGAGCCGGTTTCGTCGACCGACATTCCAGTTCCCCGCTCAGACCGTCAGGTGCCGTTTGAGGCAGGCGATCAGCTCGTCCGTGTCGACAGGTTTGGTGACGTAGTCGTTCGCGCCCGAGGCGATGCTCTTTTCGCGGTCACCGGGCATCGCCTTCGCCGTGACGGCCACGATCGGTAGCCGGGCGTGTTCGGGCATGGCCCGGATCGTCGCGGTCGCGGTGTAGCCGTCCATTTCGGGCATCATGATGTCCATCAGGACCAGGTCGATGCCGGGATGAGTGGTCACCCGCTCGACGCCCTTACGACCGTCTTCGGCGTGTAGCACCTGCAGACCGTGCAGTTCCAGGATTCCGGTGAGCGCGTAGACGTTGCGCGGGTCGTCGTCGACGATCAGCACGGTGCGACCGTGCAGGGTGTTGTCGACGTCCTGAGGGTGAACCGGCGCGGGCTTCTCTCCCGGGTGGACCAAGGGCAGCACCGACCCCGGCTCATCCGCCGAAAGGTGCAGGGCGATCCGTTCCCGCAGCTCGTCCAGGCCGGACAACACTTCGAGCGAGAGCGTCTCGGCTCTCGTCTGCAGGAGCTGTTCCTGTTCGTGGTCGAGGCGCCTGCTGTTGTGGACCAGGATGGGCACCGTCCGCAGGGCGTTGTCACCCTGCATGGCGTCGAGGAAGGCGAACGAGGTCCCTTCCCGCAGGTCGAGGTCGAGCACTACACAGTGATAAGCGTCGGTGGCGAGGGCGGACGCCGCCTCCTCCGTGCCCGCCGCGGTCACGACCTCGACGTCGGCGGTGATGACACCGAAGTCCCTGCTGTCGGCCAGATCGCCGGCGGCGCTCTCGGCGACGAGCGTCAGCAGACCGCGTTGCCGCCCTTCGACCACGAGCAGGCGGCGATGCGTGCGGCGCGGGGATTCCCGCACCGGTTCGGCGCCCGGAGTGGCGGCCGATTCCGTACCGATGGCGGGCCGCACCGTGAAGTCCGGGCGTGCGACCGGCAGGTAGAAGGTGAACGTACTGCCCTCACCGAGAGTGCTCTCCGCGGTGAGGTGGCCTCCCAGCAACTGCGCGATCTCCCGGCTGATCGACAATCCGAGACCGGTTCCGCCGTACTTGCGGCTGGTCGTGCCGTCCGCTTGCTGGAACGCGCCGAAGATCGATTCGAGCTGGTGCTCCGCGATCCCGATACCCGTGTCGATGACCCGGAAGGCGATGGCAGGCCCGTTCGTGCGAACGGACGGAGGCAGCTCTTCGATCCCGACCGGCTCGATGTGCAGCTCGATTCCGCCCGTGCTGGTGAACTTCACCGCGTTGGAGAGGAGGTTGCGCAGCACCTGCCGCAGCCGCGAATCGTCGGTCAGCACCTGCGCGGGGGCGTCCTGGCCGACGCGGATCCGGAAGTCGAGCTGCCGCTGCGAGGTCATCGGCCGGAAGGTCGCTTCGACGTAGTCCAGCAGCTGCCGCAAGGGGACCTGTTCCGGGGTGACGTCCATCTTCCCCGCCTCGACCTTGGACAGGTCGAGGATGTCGTTGATCAACTGCAGGAGATCCGAACCCGCCGAGTGGATGATGCCCGCGTACTCCACTTGCTTGGAGGTGAGGTTGCGAGTGGGGTTCTGGGCCAGCAGTTGCGCGAGGATCAACAGGCTGTTGAGCGGGGTGCGCAGTTCGTGGCTCATGTTGGCCAGGAACTCCGACTTGTACTTCGACGCCAGTGTCAGCTGGTGGGCACGGGTTTCGAGTTCTTGGCGCGCTTGCTCGATTTCGAGGTTCTTCGTCTCGATGTCACGGTTCTGGGTCGCCAGCAGCGCGGCCTTCTCCTCCAACTCGGCGTTGGAACGCTGCAGTTCTTCCTGCTGTGACTGCAGTTCCTCCGAACGCGTCTGGAGCTCGGCGGTCAGTCGCTGCGATTCGTCGAGCAGCTCGTCCGTACGCGCGTTGGCGACGATGCTGTTGACGTTGACGCCGATCTGTTCCATCAGCAGTTCGAGGAACGCCCGGTGCACTTCGGTGAAACCGTGGATCGAGGCCAGCTCGATCACGCCGAGAACCTGATCTTCCACCACGATCGGGAGCACGATCAGATTCGCCGGTCTCGTCTTCCCCAGGCCGGACGAGATGGCCACATAGTCCTCCGGGACTTCGTCGACCATGATCGGGCGACGACTGCGTGCCGCCTGCCCGACCAGCGATTGGCCGATCCGGAAGCGCGCCACCGGACCATCGTCGGCGTCGGGATGCCCGTAGGCGCCGACAAGCCGCAGTTCCGGCCTTTCCGCCGTCTCGTCGGCGAGGTAGAACGCGCCGTACTGCGCGGCGACCAACGGGACCAGCTCGTCCATCACCGCCGCCGCGACCAGGGCGAGGTCGCGACGTCCCTGCATCAGGCCGGTGATGGTGGCCAGGTTCGACTTCAGCCAGTCTTGCTCTTGGTTGGCCCGCGTGGTCTCGCGCAGCGACTCGACCATCGAGTTGATGTTGTCCTTGAGTTCGGCGACCTCGCCGGAGGCGTCCACGGTGATCGAGCGGGTGAGGTCGCCTTCCGCGACCGCGCTGGTGACCTTGGCGATGGCCCGGACCTGCCGGGTGAGGTTCCCGGCGAGTTCGTTGACGTTCTCCGTGAGCCGTTTCCAGGTACCCGATACGCCTTCGACCTCGGCCTGGCCGCCGAGCCGTCCCTCGCTGCCGACTTCGCGTGCCACGCGGGTGACCTCCGCGGCGAACGCGGAAAGCTGGTCGACCATCGTGTTGATGGTGGTCTTGAGCTCCAGGATCTCGCCCCGCGCGTCGACGTCGATCTTGCGCGTCAGGTCGCCCTGCGCGACCGCGGTGGTCACCTGGGCGATGTTGCGGACCTGCCCGGTGAGGTTGTTCGCCATCGAGTTGACGTTGTCGGTGAGGTCCTTCCAGGTGCCGGCGACGTTCGGCACGCGGGCCTGCCCGCCGAGGATCCCTTCGGTGCCCACCTCGCGGGCGACCCGGGTGACCTCGTCCGCGAACGCGGACAGCGTGTCGACCATCGTGTTGATGACGTCGGCCAGCGCCGCGACCTCGCCCTTGGCCTCGACGGTGATCTTGCGGGACAGGTCGCCCCGGGCGACCGCCGTGGCGACCTGCGCGATCGAGCGCACCTGACCGGTGAGGTTGGACGCCATCACGTTGACGTTGTCGGTCAGGTCCTTCCAGGTTCCCGAGACACCCCGGACCGTCGCCTGTCCGCCGAGGTTGCCTTCGGTGCCGACCTCACGCGCGACGCGGGTGACTTCGTCGGCGAAGGCGGACAGCTGGTCGACCATCGTGTTGATGGTGTCCTTCAGTTCCAGGATCTCGCCGCGCGCGTCGACCCGGATCTTCTGCGACAGGTCACCGCGGGCCACCGCGGTGGTGACCTCGGCGATCGAGCGGACCTGCGCCGTCAGGTTGTCCGCCATGAAGTTCACGGAGTCGGTGAGGTCGCGCCAGGTGCCGGAGACGCCCTTGACGTCGGCTTGGCCGCCGAGTCGTCCTTCGGTGCCGACTTCACGTGCGACGCGGGTGACTTCGTCGGCGAAGGCGGACAGCTGACCCACCATGGTGTTCAGAGTGTTCTTCAGCTCCAGGACCTCGCCGCGCGCCGTCACGTTGATCTTCTGCGACAGATCGCCCTTGGCGACAGCGGTGGCGACCTGGGCGATGTTGCGGACCTGGTCGGTCAGGTTGCCCGCCATGAAGTTCACGGAGTCGGTGAGGTCGCGCCAAGTGCCGGAGACGCCCTTGACGTCGGCCTGCCCACCCAGTCGGCCCTCGGTGCCGACTTCACGGGCGACGCGGGTGACTTCGTCGGCGAACGAGGACAGCTGATCCACCATCGTGTTGATGGTGTTCTTGAGCTCGAGGATTTCGCCGCGCGCGTCCACCGTGATCTTCTGGGACAGATCGCCCTTCGCGACCGCCGTCGTCACCTGGGCGACATTGCGGACCTGGTCGGTGAGGTTGCCCGCCATGAAGTTCACCGAGTCGGTGAGATCGCGCCAGACGCCGCCGACGCCCGGCACCTCCGCCTGGCCGCCCAGCCGTCCCTCGCTACCGACCTCTCGTGCGACGCGCGTGACTTCGTCGGCGAACGAGGACAGCTGATCCACCATGGTGTTCACGGTGTCCTTGAGTTCGAGGATCTCGCCGCGGGCGTCGACGTCGATCTTCTGGGACAGGTCGCCTCGCGCCACCGCGGTCGCCACCTGGGCGATGTCACGCACCTGGGTGGTGAGGTTGCCCGCCATCGCGTTCACGGAGTCGGTGAGGTCTTTCCAGGTGCCGGAGACCCCGGGCACCTTCGCCTGTCCGCCCAATTGCCCTTCGCTGCCGACTTCGCGGGCGACCCGGGTGACCTCCGAGGTGAACAAGGACAGCTGGTCCGCCATCCCGTTGAACACGGTGGCGATGTCGCCGAGCAGTCCGTCGGCGCCGTCCGGCAGCCTGATGCCGAAGTCCCCGTCCCGTACCGCCGTCAGCCCGGCCAGAAGCTGGCGCAGTTCTTCTTCTCCGGCACGACTCATCGTCGCAGTCGCCGACCCGCTCATCCGTCACCACGTCTCTTCATTTGTAGCGTCGAGGAAAGAACCAACAACCAGCCGAGGAGTGCACGGGCGGAAGGAGCGGCCCGGGCGGTTCCCGAGCATAGCGAAGGTGTACTAGGCTATGCCGCAACGGTTGAGCAGCCAGCCGCATCCCGCCGAGCGAGACGCCCTATTGCTCCCGTCAGCCACAGTGCTTCCGTCAATTGTTTTCCTGACGCTGGCGTGAATCGTTTTCGGTCGAGATGTCCAGCCTGATCCCGCGCGCTGTCGCCGGTAAGGGCAAATTTGGCATGCCCATTTCAGAAACCGAATTCGATTTCCGATGAAGAACAAGAAGTTTCGGTCAGTCGATCAGTGAGGTGTGAGAGGCCAGGAGACGCTGACGGTCGTGCCGGCCGAAGTGCTGGTCACAGTGGATTTCGGCGCGAAGGTGGTGATGATCGGGACCCCGCGCCCGCCGTCCGGCCGATGACCTTCCCGCCAGCTGCCGGAATCGGCGATGGTGACCGTGATCCAGCCTGCCTGGTGCACGGCGGTGACCGTCATGATGTTGTCGGTCCCGGCCGGATAAGCATGCCTGACGACGTTCGTCATCGCTTCGTACACGGTCAGCTTGAGGTCTTCTGCCAGCTCGACAGGCATTCCTTGATGGTGGGCCCAGTCGGCGAGCACGTTCCTCAGGCGAGCGGCCTGCGCCGGTACGGCGGCGACCTCGTGCACCAGGTCCTCGGCGGAGGCATCGGCTGGCATCCTGTGGAGTACTCCTGTCACCTGCCGAACTGCCTCCGGCTGTTCCTTGGACTGGTCCAGACTACTCCTGCGGATCGTGCGCAAGTGGCGTGTGGGCCCGCTGCTTCGTCGATGTCCACGTTTGCCGCCTTTTCGTTCGGGTATCTCCGACTTGACGACGAGAGCATGACCCTGGGGTGCAGGAGGCGGCGATCAACGCGATGAACAATGTTGCGTCCATTGTGGATTCTGCCTTGGTGCCCCGCCGAGGCGTGGCGGGCGAAAGTGTGGTGCCGACGCAGCGCAGACGCGCTCGCGACGGCGCCGGGTACGCGCACTGCCGCCCACTGTTCGAACAGCTGGCCGCTCTTCCGGCCGATCATCCGCGTCGCCAAGGGCTACGTGAATGCTTGATCCTTGAGCTGTTGCCGCTCGCCGACCACGTAGCCCTGCGTTTCCTTGGCCGAGGCCAGGCGACAGAAGATTTGGTCCAGGTGGCCCGGGTCGGCCTGGTGGAGGCCGTCGACCGATTCGACCCAGGCCGTGGTGGTGACTTCCTGTCGTTCGCCGTTCCGACGGTCATGGGTGAGGTTCGCCGGTTCTTCCGTGACACCGGCTGGGCGGTGCACGTCCCGCGGCGCATGCAGGAACTGAGCTTCCGGCTCAAGCAGGGCACCATGGAGCTCGCCGGGGTTCTCGGCCGCGCTCCGACGCCGAGCGAGCTGGCCGGCCACCTCGGGATCGACGTCGAAACGATCCATGAAGGTTTGCTGGCGGCGAACAGTTATCAGGCTTCGTCACTGGATCGACCGGCCGCCAACGGCAAAGACACGACGGACTTGGCCGATGTGATGGGTGAGGTGGACTCGCGCCTCGAACTCGTCGAAGACCACCATGCGGTGGCGCCCCTGCTGCACCGGTTGCCGGAACGGGAGCGGGAGATCGTGAAGATGCGGTTCTTCGAAGGCATGACTCAATCGCAGATCGCGGCCCGGATCGGCGTCTCCCAGATGCAACGTTTCCCGGTTGCTGGCGAAGGTGCTTCAGAGGCTGCGCGAGCAGCTGTCCGCCTGAGCGACGCCGGCCTGGCCGCGCAACCGAGAATGCGGTTCCCGCGATCGTGTTACGCAGGGACGTTGCTCCGCCCGGCTTGTGGTCACTGATTCGAGTGTATTGGTTTCGCGTGTATTGACTTTGTCGTCACGATGGCTCTCATTCAATTTTCGCTGGTCAGCTTCGAGTCGGTGGTCACAGAAGGGCATAAATGGTGCCGCCATCGGATTTTCGGGCGAGGGGTGCGAGGTGGCCGTCGTACGAAACTCTTATGATTCGCACGGCGCGAACGAGTTGACAAGAAATGGGAGCCAGGCGTGGGGAGTCGGACAATCGGCGCGATGCGTGTCGGTCGCCTTCTGGCCCGTTCGCTCGTCCTGGTGAGCGGTATGGTCGCGGCCACCGCCGTGGCATGGATCGCGGGCGATGTCGCCGCGAAAGCTGACACCCTGGTCATCGATGGCTCGAGCGGTCCGGCTATCGCTGTCGAGATGAGCCCCGCGACCGCGATAGCGAACCGAACCCTGCCCGTGGCGGTGGTGCCGTCCTTGATCCAGAAACCAAATAGCGCGGAAGCGCTCATTGGTCACGGTGCTGTCTCGTCGAAATACCTTGATGAGGCAGTGAAATCCGAGGTAAGGGTGGCAAATGCCCCCATCGAGGCGGATCGCCGCGCAGCCACCACAGTTGATGTTGCTGGCCAAGGGCCGCCGGGCGAAGCCAGTCGTGATCGCGTCGGCGGCCTGGCATCCGACGATGATGCCCCCGCGTCGGAGCCGGACATCGTCTCCTCCGCTCGGAGCGAAGCGGACCACGTCACCACACTTCTTCCGTCTCCGCGTGGACACAAGGTTGTCAGCCATCAACCGTCTCGGGCATCGCATCCACGTGTGTCCGGTCATGCCGCAGGGAAGCCGATTCCGCTGTGGTCGCCGATGACAGCGTGTGGAAAACGGACAAATCTCGCCGCGGCAGGCGCTGGTGATCACGGGAGCGGTGCTCTCATGTCAGGCAGTGCGGCGCAGAACGATCGGATTCCGCTGAGTGGCAGCGATTTCGAGAACCGATCTCCGCAGGCAGCGGTGATCCAGCCGGGCGTCAGGCCCGGCTGACCGGATAACCGATCGGCGTTCGGACTCGGTCGATCGTCATGACCAGGCGTCGCTTCCTCGCGGTGTCAGGTCGCCATTGTTTCCTTTTTCTCATTCAAGAAGGAGTTTTTGTCGTGCAAGATTGGGTGAAGTACGTCCTGCGGACCACGCTCGCCAGCGGTGGCCTTTTGATGCTGGGAAGCGGCGTCGCGTCGGCGGCCGAACACGTCGATCCAGAGCTGCCCGCCACCCCGGTGGATCAGCACATCGTCACTCCCGCCGCGATCGGGCTGGCCGAGGCCCTGCGGCAAGCGCGACCGCTGGACCAGCTGGCCGCGGCGGACCAGGACTCCCTGCGGCCGGCCATCACCACGGCGATGACCGATGTCCCGGCCGCGGTACCGCCCACCACGACACCGGTCGGGCAGGTTTACCCGGCGCCGGATCTGAACAGCCCGCTGGATGTTCAGCTGGATGAGGCCGATTTGCCTGTTGTGCCGCTTCTCTCGCGGGTGGAGCACGCGCAGGATGCGCTTACGGCACTGAAGCCGAACACTCCTGTCCACAGCGAATTCGAGTTGCTGCCCGCTCCGGTGAACGGGACCGTCGCCACGGATCCGCTCGACGCCGGTTCGGGCACCCGGGTGACCGCCGCCAACACTGAAACCTTGCTGCGAAAGTAGCGTCGACGTCACGCGGTCAAGGGCTCGAGGAAGCAGTACTCGTGCCCCTGACCGCCGATCACGCGCTCACTCGCAGCCAAGAGTAGAAGTAAGGGTAAAGCCGTGACAGCGATCTTGATCTGTGACAGCCGGGGAAGAGTGCGGGACGCGGTCAGCCGTGCCATGTCCGCGGTTCCCGGCGTAGACCATGTCGACTGCGTAGCGGAGGCTGAGGGGCTGCTGGCCAAGTATTCCCGTCGGCCCGCCGATCTGGTTCTCGTCGGCTTGGAACGCGCCACACCGAGCGGAGTGGAGGCCGTTCGACGACTCGTCAAGGCGGATCTCCGGGCCAACATCCTGGTCTTCGGGGCCGCCAACGACCCTGTGGTCGTGGCCAACGCGATCAGCGGCGGCGCCCGAGGTTACTTTCGCTGGAACACCTCCTGGCCGGAGGTCGTCTCCGCTCTCGCCGACACTCTCAACAGCATTTCCGTGCCTGTGCCGCGGCTGCCGTCCTCTGTCGGCGTCCAGCTGACGAGTCGTGAGCTGCAGGTACTGACGGGAATGAGCCAAGGCAAACGCAACGGAGAAATCGGCCGTGAACTGCACCTGGCCGAAGATACGGTGAAGACCCACGCACAACGGCTTTTCCGCAAACTCGGGGCACAGGACCGCGCCCAAGCCGTCGCCCACGGTTTCCGCCGAGGCGTTCTGCTCTAGCACGACCCGGCACGGCCTATACCGAGCCGGGGTGCTGGTGGATGGTGAGCAGGAGGTGGTCGAACTGGGTGCGTTGCTGGAGGGGGCCGCCGCCGAGGGTGGTGAGGGCGGTGGCGAGTTTCTCGGCGAGGACTCGCAGTTTGGTGTTGGTTTCCTGGGATCTCCATCGTAGGACGTGGAAGGCTTGTTCGGCGGTGATGCCGTAGACGAGCATGAGCGCGCCTTTGGCTTGGTCGATGCAGGCGCGGGTGTCGAGGAGGTCGGGGAGGGCTTCGGAGAGGATCTGCTTGCGGTGTTCGTCGCGGCTGGCGTCGAGGTCGATGTAGTAGCCGGTGGTGCCGACGGTGGTGCCGGTGCTGTCGTAGAGGCGGTCGCCGACGACGAGGACGTGGTGTTCGTTCCCGGTGGTGTCGATGATGCGGTGACGGCTGCAGAACGCGGTGCCGTCGCGGACTGTCGCGGCCAGTGTTCCGGCGACGGTGTCGCGGTCTTCGGGATGTTTGTGTGACAGGAGCAGCTCGGTCGTGGGCTGGACGGTTCCTGGCGCGTAGCCGTGGAGTCGTGCGACTTCGTCGGACCATTCCCAGGTTTGGTCGGCGAAGTGGAAGCGGAAGCTGCCGATGGTGTGCTGGCGTCCGCCCATGATCTCGTCCAGGCCGGAAGGCGAAGCGCCCGCGGTGGGCTCAGCGATGTCGGTCACCGGCCTATTCTGCCAAGACCGTCGGCTGACACGAAAGAGTTCACCGGCCAGGGGCTGTGACCAGCCGTGCCGGTTTCGAAGCGGCAGAAGCGGGGTATGGCTCGGCGACAGGGCAAACAGGACAGGCGGTGAAGCCATGGCCATGACCGAATCGGCCGCTGAAGCCAGCACGATCGCCATTTGCGTCGACGGGACCTCGCGTCGGCTGACCGTCGATCCTCGTCGTACTTTGCTGGACCTGCTACGTGACCACCTCGATCTGTACAGCGTGAAAAAGGGGTGTGACCACGGTCAATGCGGAGCCTGCACGGTTCTGGTCAGGGGGCGTCGGGTGCTGGCCTGCCTGGTGCTCGCCGTGACCTGCGACGGCGCGGACGTCACCACGGCCGCGGGCCTGGCCTCCGAAGGGGAGCTGCATCCTTTGCAGGAGGCGTTCCTCGACTGTGACGCCTACCAATGTGGCTACTGCACGCCTGGTCAGATCTGCTCGGCCGCGGGGTTGTTGACGGAGTTCCGCGATGGTTCGCCCAGCCACGTCACCTCACCCGTGGCCGCGACTCCACAGTGGACGGAAGCGGAGGTCGCCGAACGGATGAGCGGCAACCTTTGCCGCTGCGGCGCCTACGCCGGCATCGTCGCGGCCATCCATCGGGCGGGGGAAGACGGATGAGGCCGTTCACCTTCGCCAGCCCGGCCACCCCCGCGGACGCTGTGCGGGCCGTGGCCGACGAGCCATCCGCCGTCTTCCTCGGTGGCGGGACCAATCTGGTCGATCACCTGAAACTCGGGATCGTGCGCCCGGCCCGGGTCATCGACATCACCGGGGTCACCCATGCCGCGATCCGTGAGGCCGCCGACGGGACCCTGGTGATCGGAGCAGGTGTACGCAACAGCGACCTGGCTGCCGACCGCCGCGTCCTGGAGAGGTACCCCGTCTTGGCCGAAGCGTTGCTGTCAGGCGCGTCGCCGCAGCTGCGGAACATGGCGACCGTCGGCGGCAATCCGTTGCAGCGGACCCGATGCGTGTATTTCCAGGACGTCACGACACCGTGCAACAAAAGGTCGCCTGGGTCCGGCTGCTCCGCGCTCGGCGGCTATACGCGGCACCACGCGATCCTCGGTGCGTCCGAACACTGTGCCGCGACGCATCCCTCGGACATGGCCGTCGCGCTGTCGGTACTCGAGGCTCAGGTTCGAGTCCTCGGACCGTCGGGTGAGCGAATCGTCCCGTTCGGTGAGCTGCACCGGCTGCCGGGCGACCACCCGGAACGCGACACCGTGCTGGAGCACGGGGAGCTCGTCACCGAAATCAGCCTGCCCGCGCCGTGGACTCGCCGGTCCGCCTACCGCAAGGTCCGGGACCGGGCCTCCTACGCCTTCGCCCTCGTGTCCATCGCCGTCGCGGTGTCCATGTCGTCGGAGGGGAGGATCGGGGACGTCCGCGTTGCTTTCGGGGGAGTGGCGCACAAACCCTGGCGTGCGCTGCGCGCCGAAGAGGTTCTCCGCGGCGCGCGGCCCGATGACGCTCTCTTCCGGTCCGCCGCCGAAGCCGAACTCGCCGAGGCGCGACCGTTGGAGGGTCTCGACGGGGGCAACGCGTTCAAGATCCCGCTCGCCACGCGCACCCTGGCCGCGGTGCTGCGCGAGCTGACAGCCGCGGAAGGTGAATGATGACCGGGTTGCTGGAACCGCACGCGATCGGCCAGGGACGTACCCGCGACGACGGACCGAAGAAGGTCACCGGGACAGCGCCGTATGCCTACGAAGCCCCCGTCGAGCGGCCGGTGTACTGCCGGCTGATCCAAGCCGACATCGCTCGCGGCAGGTGCACTCGGTTCATCACGGGCGCGGCCGAGGCTCTCGATGGCGTGGTCAAGGTGATCACGCCCCTGACTGCCGAGCGGCTCGCGTCCACCGAGGACGCGGAACTGGCGGTCCTGCAGAACCGCGAGATCGCGTTTCGTGGCCAGGTGATCGGCCTGGTACTGGCCGAGACGCCCGAAGTCGCGCAGCACGCCTCAGAGTTGGTGGAGGTGGAGTACGACACCGAGCCGCACGACGCCCGGCTCGCGGCGGACCGGCCCGATCTGCGCAAGCCGGACACCGTCAACGGCGATTTCCCGACCGACACCTCGGAAGGCGACGTCGAGAACGCGTTCGACGAAGCAGCTGTGACCGTGGCCGAGACCTACACGACGGCGATGTATCACAACAACCCGCTCGAGCCGCACGCCACGACAGCGTTGTGGGACGACGAAACGCTGACCCTGTGGGACTCGACCCAAGGCGTTCATCCGGTGCGGTCCACGCTCGCGGAGGTGTTCGGCCTGGTCACTGAGCAAGTCCGGGTGATCTGCCCTTACGTGGGCGGCGGCTTCGGTTCGAAAGGGAACCCGCACGCCAACGTGGTACTCGCGGCACTCGCTGCCCGCGCCCTGCCCGGTAGGCCGGTCAAACTGGCGTTGACCCGGCAGCAGATGTTCAGCCTCACCGGCTATCGCACGCCCACGATCCAGCGCATCCGGCTCGGAGCCGACCCCGACGGCAGGTTGCGGGCCCTGCGGGTGGACGTCGTCGAACAGACCTCACGGATCAAGGAGTACGCGGAGCAGACCGCCGCGCCCACCCGGATGATGTACGCCGTCCCGAACCGGGCGACCACCCACCGCCTGGCCGCGCTCGACGTGCCGGTGCCGTCGTGGATGCGCGCGCCGGGCGAATGCCCCGGGATGTTCGGTTCCGAGGTGGCCATGGACGAACTCGCCGTCGCACTCGGACTCGACCCCATCGAGTTGCGCGTCCTCAACGAACCGGAGCGCGACCCCGAGACCGGTAACCCGTTCTCCAGCCGTCACCTCGTCGCGTGCCTGCGAACGGGCGCGGAGCGTTTCGGGTGGGCGGACCGCGATCCCCGTCCAGGCAGCCGGCGCGACGGACCATGGCTGATCGGCACGGGAGTCGCCGCGTCGGTGTACCCGGCGAAGCGGATGCCCGGCTCCACGGCGGTCATCCGTTTCGAAAACGGCCGGTACACCGCGGAAATCGGTGCCGCCGACCTGGGAACGGGCGCGTGGACCATCCTGCCGCAGATCACCGCCGACGCGCTGGAAGTACCCACGGGCTCGGTCGACGTCCGCATCGGCGACACGCTTTACCCGTCCGCCACCGTGGCGGGCGGCTCCACCGGCACCGCTTCCTGGGGTTCGACCCTGGTCGCGGCGGCGCGAGCGTTCCGCGACAAGTACGGGGCCGAGCCGGCAGAGGGCGACGAGATCAGCGCTGACACCCCGGACAACCCGGCCGAGAACGACTACGCGATGTATGCGTTCGGCGCACAGTTCGCCGAGGTCCGAGTCGACGTCGACACCGGCGAAACACGGGTGTCACGACTGTACGGCACCTTCGACGTCGGACGCGTCATCAACCCGATCACCGCGCGATCGCAGCTGCTCGGCGGCATGATCATGGGCCTGTCGATGGCCCTGCACGAGAACAGCGTGCTGGACCCCCGCTTCGGGCACGTCGTCAACCACGATCTCGCCGAATATCACATCGCGACCAACGCGGACGTCGAAGATCTGCGCGCCGATTGGCTGGACGAGATCGATCCACACGTAAACCCCATGGGCAGCAAGGGAATCGGTGAAATCGGCATCGTCGGCACGGCGGCGGCCATCGCCAACGCCGTGCACCACGCCACCGGTGTCCGGGTCCGCGAATTACCGATCACCCTCGACAAACTGCTGCCCGGCCTGCCGGAAGCCGACCGATGAGCAGCTCGGACAGCTCCGTTCCGCGCGGGTGAAGTCAGGCGTCCGAGGTGTGCGCGGTGCCGATCGGGGGTAGCCAGGCTGTGATCCATCCGGCGCCCGGCCGGGTCATACGAAAGGGAACCGACGTGAGCCTGAACGACGACGACATTTCCACCACATCGGACAAGGACAAGGAAGGTCCGGCCGACTCCGGCGCCGGCCAGGGGACTCCTGGTGAGCACGACGGCGGAGCCGACGGCGGTGCCGAAGGCCCTGCCGACTCCGGCGCCGGGCAGGGCACTCCCGGCCAGCACGACGGCGGAGCCGACGGCGGCGCGGACAGTGGCGCGAGCTGACCTGAGCGAGCCGTCCACCGGTACCGCGGAAGTCCCGGTACCGGTGGACGGCCGTATTTCTCCGGAGAGCCCCCTGACGCGGCTGGTCGGATCCGACGTCGAAGAGTTCTCCACCCGGCACTGGGGCCGGAAGCCCTTGTTGCGGCGGACCGGCGACCGCTTCGATGATCTGCTCGACTTGGACGGCGTCGATGAAATGCTGTCCCGCCGTGGAGTGCGCACGCCGTTCCTGCGCATGGCCCGTAACGGATCGGTGATCGATTCTCGTTCGTTCACCGGTGGCGGTGGTGTCGGCGCCGAGATCGGCGATCAGATCGTCGACGACCGGGTCGCCGCCCTTTTCGCCGAAGGCGGCACCATCGTGCTGCAAGCCCTGCACCGCATGTGGCCGGGCATCATCGACTTCACCACCGGCCTGACCGACGAGCTCGGCCACCCGGCACAGGTCAACGCGTACATCACTCCGCCGTCTTCGCAGGGATTTTCCGCGCATTACGACGTGCACGACGTCTTCGTCCTCCAGTTCGCCGGGCGCAAGCACTGGAAGGTGCACGCGCCCGTTCACCCGGCGCCACTGCGCGACCAGCAGTGGCACGAGCACGCCGATGCTGTCGCGGCGCGGGCTCGTGACGATGCTCCGTTTATCGACGAAGTCCTCGAGCCCGGTGACGTGATGTACCTCCCGCGCGGCTGGCTGCATTCCGCGACCGCTCTCGGCGATGTTTCCGCGCATCTGACCATCGGCGTCCACGTCGTCACCAGCTTCGCTCTGGTGGAAGCACTCACCGCTCTCGTCGGTGCCGACGACCGGTTGCGTACCTCCCTGCCTTTGGGGATCGACATCGCTGATCCAGGGGTGCTGGACGATCATCTCGAGTCAGTCCGGGACGACCTGATCACCGCGCTGAAAGCCGTGCCGGCCGAAGACATCGCCCGATACGTCCGTGACAGGGCGTGGAAAGGGAATCGGCCGGAGCCACTGGCTCCG
Source organism: Amycolatopsis sp. lyj-84 (assembly GCF_046549075.1). Classification (NCBI taxonomy): domain Bacteria; kingdom Bacillati; phylum Actinomycetota; class Actinomycetes; order Pseudonocardiales; family Pseudonocardiaceae; genus Amycolatopsis; species Amycolatopsis sp. lyj-84. Next base: position 561,774 of record NZ_JAJPWO010000004.1, on the reverse strand, counting down.
GTCGCGGCCGCCACCTTCGCGCTGAACCTCGTCGACGGCGACTCCGTGCGACGCCGGGACGGTCTGCGTTTCCGTGTTCGGGACGCGAGGAACGGCCGTGTCGTCCTCGAACTCCCGGATCGGCACATCTCGCTTCCTGATTCCACCGCGACCGCCCTGTCGGCGTTGCTGGACGGAAATATGTGGCGAGTCGGGGAGGTTCCGGGGATGGATCGAACCGATCAGCTCGTGCTCGTCCGGCGCCTGCTCCGGGAAGGCGTGCTGATGGCCGCGGGCGCATGACCGCGATACCGGTGGAGCGAGGTCTTTGCGCGGACTTGGCCGATGCCGCGGGGGATCCCGGAGAAGGTACGGCTCCACCCGCGAAACACTGGCTGCTCATCGAGCATCCTGGCCCATGGGGGCGGTTCGCGCTCAAGGAGTCCGGTCTCGACCCGGCGGCGGTGGCTTCGTTGACCACTTGGGCGGCGCGTGTCAACGGCCGGATCGCGTTGGTGCGCAAGGTCGGCCGCCGTGCCCCCGTGCTGAAGCGGCCTTCACGATGGTTCCGGATCGACGCACGCTCTGGACACGAAGAGATCCGCGCCGGGGAGTTCGCGGATGCCGCCGAACTCTCCCGCGTCCCTTCCGCACAGGGGCACGTGGTGTCAGGGCCTCTCGCGCTCATCTGCGTTCACGGCAGGCACGACATGTGTTGCGCTATCCGCGGCCGATCACTCGCCGCCGCGGTAGCCGAGGAATTCCCTGAAGCCACTTGGGAATGCAGCCATGTCGGAGGCTGCCGCTTCGCTCCCGCGATGGTACTGCTACCGCATGGGTTCACCTTCGGTGGCCTGCGGCCGGGCGGAGCGAACGGCATCGTCCACCAATATCTGCGCGGCACGCTCGACACCGAGTTCCTCCGCGGCCGGTCCTCGTTCGAGCCCATCGTTCAAGCTGCCCAGCATCACGCCCGCGCGGCTACCGGAGCCACCGAAATCGATGCGCTCCGTCTCGTGGAAGAGGTTCGCGAGAGCGGTTCCGATTGGCGGGTCGAGTTCGCCGATCCTCATTGCACAGTATATTTGCGCGAACGGTACTTCCCAGTGGACCGCCCGCTCACCTGCGCGTCCGAGCCCGCGAAAAGGATCCGTGTCTTCGAGCTGCTGGAGGTTGTGAGTGGCGATTCGGGTCATTGAGGGATAAGGACGGCGCAGCGCTCGTCGGCGGCGGCTGTGACGGCCGTGACGAGTCGTGTTTCCGCGATCACCAGTCCGGGTGAGCGCAGGCTGTGTGGACTGTGATCACCGGGGCCACCGGAAATGTCGGGACGGCGTTGCTCCACGTCCTCGAACACGAAGACGCCGAACTGGTCGGCTTGGCGAGAAGGCTGCCCGACACCACGGCCGCGCCGTATCGCGCGGCGGCGAATCGGTCGGCCACGCGTCGGGGCGCCGAATGGTGACCTTGTTGTGTGCCAAGCGCGCGGACCTGTAAATAGCGTGTCAGGGTCAGAGCAGGTCCAGGGCGCGCAGCACAAAGAACCCGGCAACGCCCAGTACCAGGACGCCGATCACCACGAGCGCGACGATTCCCGGGCCACGCGAGGGTATCGGCTGGGGGTGCGACAGGCCGGAGGTCTGCCCGGCGTCGGGCGGGACGTCTCCCGGTGGCACGGAGCCACCCGGTTCGAGGCCAGGGACGTCTTGGGGTTCAGGGCCAGGTGCGGTCATGTCTTCCCCTTGCCTGATCGAGCATGGTGGTGGCAATGGGGCAGGCCCCTCCCAAGAGCGACCGGCCGCATCTGTGCAGACGGCCTGGGTCGGGAAGACCGGCCGCCGACCTCACCTTTGTCGTCGGGCAACGACCCTGTGGTGGTGAGGCTGTCCGGGATTCAGGATTGCGGCGACCGGGGGACGTCACCGCGCCAAGCACCGGTCTCGGCACCGTCGCGGTTCTCGAGGAACGTCTTGAACCGATCCAGATCACCCTGGACTCGACGATCGAGGATGCCGAGCTTGTCGGCGACGTTCTCCACGAAGCCCTCGGGGTCGATGTCCATCTGTGCCGTCACGCGGGTGTGGTGCTCGTCGAGCCGGTGCACAGTGACGACTCCGGCGTGGGTGTGCCCGGTGTCGGAAGTCCAGGCGACGCGTTCGTCCGGGTGCTGTTCGGTGATGGTGGCGTCGAACTCCCGGGTGACCCCGCCGATCTTCACCTTCCAGTGGGTGTGGGTGTCGTCGAGCTGGTCTATCCGCTCGACTCCTTCCATGAACCGGGGGAAGTCGGCGAACTGGGTCCATTGGTTGTAGACGTCGCTGACCGGGGCCTCGACGTCGACGGATTTGGTGATCGTGCTCATCCCTTGGCTCCCTCGTACGGGTCTACTGCGCGTCCGTCGTCCGGATACCCCACTTTCCGCTCCTAAAACGACCCACAAGACCCACTCTGCCTGGCCTTGATCGGAACACTTGACGGATGACATCGGCCGTCCTCACCTGTTCGTGATGGCGTCAGGGCTTGTCTCCAGGGTTTCGCCAAAGACGCGTTCGCACTCTCGGGTACGTCGGACAGGAATCCATGGGGTCGCGGCAGTTCGACGGGTATACCGATTTACGTTCGTTCCCGACGAAAGCAGGCTTCCGTGACACGACCAGGAGAACAACACTCAGCATCCGAAACCGGTTCGCGTGGACAGTCTGGGGCGACACGGGGGCAGGGAAAGCTCCGCGCCGGAGGGGCGACCGAGGCGACCGGTACTCGATCAGGGAAGAGCCGCGGCTGGATCTGGTTGGCGCTACTGGCCTTGGTCATCGTCGCGGCCCTCATCTTGGGCCTGACTCAATGCGGGAGCAACCAGACGGCAAGCAACGACCAGAACACCAACGGTGTCATGCCGCCGGCTAAATCGACACCGGCCGCTTCCGAAGGAGCCGGTCGGCTCACCGCCGACGGTCGCGATGTGTTCCCTCTCCTGCAAGGAGATCTCACCTCGTTCGTCGGCAAGCCCATTTCCGGCAACGCCGTACCGGTCCAGTCGGTGCCGGGTCCGGAAGGATTCTGGGCAGGGGAGAACACCACCGACCGGGTGTGGGTTAAGCTGCTGCCCTCCGGGGATTCGCCCGTGGACGTCAAACCCGGCCAACTGCTCGACCTGGCAGGCACGGTCGTGGCGAACGGCGACGATTTCGCCGCCAAGGAACGTGTCGACGCGGCCAATGGCGCCGAACAACTCGATCAGCAGAAGGCACACGTCGAATTGCCTCATGACCAGCCACGAGTCGTCGGCACCCGGTGACGGTGCCCGGCCACCCGTACGGAAAGGATGCCGGATGGCGAACGGTGTCGTATGTGACCGTGTTGCCGAGATATGGGCCACCGGCGATTGCGAGCCGGCCGGGTCGGTGCGTGTTCTGATCGAATCGAGCCCTGAGTCACGGTCGCCGCTCTATTTGGCGCGGCGTCAACATGGCTGGCTGTGGGTGAAGGATCGGCGGCACTTGCTTTCGCTGCAGGTCACTCCTTTGTCCTGGCGATGGGCGATCAGCGCAGACAACAGTGTGATCACCACCGTCCGTCGCCTGACCGGAGACGAAATGCGATTCTGGCTGGCCTGACGGACTCGCGATCGTTCGAGAACTCTGCGTGTTCAAGTGAAACACGTGCGGATGACGTGATCGTTCTGGCCGGTGAACTGAATTCCTGCACCGCCCTCGTGGTGACAAAAGCGATCGAAGCCGTTTTGGAGCGGAGGCGATCGCCACACGCGATCGTGCTGGACCTTGCCGAGGTCACCTTTCTGAGTTTCGCGGGTGTTCAAGTCCTGCATTCCGGCGTCGATCTGGCCGCCGCGGATCGGGTCACGCTTCGGATCGCTTTGGGATCGCACGCCATCGTGCAACGCGCGTTGACAGCGACCGGTATGGCGGCAGTCCTGGATGTCTATCCGGGGCGGCGCACCGCGCTCGACGCGCCCGCGACCGGCGATTTCCTGCCGGTCGCATGGCCATTGTGAGCCTGACCTTCCGGTCAAGGAGGAAACGCTCGCGGAATAGTCGTTGAAGTGCCGCGAGAATCAAACACTGCCTTCATGGCGAATACGCCCGAAAGTGCTTTCGGCGGTACGAAAATCAGGTTTCGGATTGCCGGTCCTCGTGTCTTGTTCGACACTGGGCGCATGGAAAGCACGGTGTCCGAAACCGAGGAAACGACGGAGTCCGACGTCCGATTCCCGATCGTCTTGCGTGGATACGACCGCCGCCAGGTCGACGAATATGTGCGGATGGCGGAGAAACGCGTGGATCGGCAGGAGAAAGCCCGGAGGACTGCTGAGCGCAGGCTCGCCAAAGCCCAGGTTCCAGCGCCTCGAACCGCCGGGCCGGATCAGGCCAGCGGGTTGGGGAGGCGGATCGAGAAGATCCTCGCGGTGGCCAAAACCGAAGCCGGTGAGATCAAGGAACAGGCCCGTAAGGAAAGCGAGTCGCTGCTGGCGGCCGCCGACGCAGAGAGTGCCCGCGAGGAGATCGAACACGGCGCGCATCACGAGGCACGGCTCATCGTCTCCCGTGCGGAAGAGGAAGCCGACGCCATCCGGACGGTCCATCGGGCGGTGCTGGCCGAACTCGGCCAAATCGCCCACTCCATCGATGAAGTGTGCAACCGCTTCGACAGCGAGGCCAAACCCGAAGGCCGGGCCGAGAAGGAGCCCGCGACTTCGCCGACCGGCTCGGCCGACGGCTGTTGATTTCGGAACCTGTCGCGACCAGGCGGGCGAGCCGGTCCAGAACGATCTCGGTGGTCCGGCCTTGTCGAGCCTCGCTCGCCGGGATCACATGTGCGAGGTCATGGAACGGGGTAAGCGGTCGTCACAATCGATGTCAACGATGCGGAAGCAGCCGGACTCGATCATGCCCGCTCATGGTGAGGACGGACGGGACGGACTCCTGCTCGCCGCGGGTCCGTTGGAAACGGCCCAAGAACGGCGACCAGTGTCGTCCGCCGAGAAGGTGGAGTTCTTGCCGGGGCATCACCGTATCGTGGTCGAAGCGATGGTCGAGCAGCACCGGCCCGCGCGGGAGGTCGCCGCGGAACTCGGTATGAGCCTGCCCGACCTTACGGCCGACTGAATGAGGCTTTGCGATGCCTCTCCGCGCAAACCGCCTTCGGACACGCTGGTTCTTGATCAAGCGTTTCGAGGGCGGGGCGCGGGGTACGCGGAGATATGACCGAATACCGCCACACTGCCACGATCGAGATGCCCGCCGCCGAACTGTTCGCCTTCCTGCGCGAGCCGCGGAACCTGCCGCGCTACTTCCCGCAGATGACCCAGGCCGAACCGGAGGGCGGTGACGCCGTCCACGTCGAGGCCGATGTCCACGGTGAACACGTGGACGGCGAGGCGTGGTTGAAGGTCGACGAGGACAACCACTCCTTGCGTTGGGGAGCCCAAGGGCCGCACGACTACCAGGGCGAATTGTCGATCGCCGACGACGGTCCGGCCGCCTCCCGCCTCACCGTGATCTTGCACAGCGTCCGCGACGCCGACGACGCGGAGGTCCAGCGCGGGCTGGAGGAGACCGTGGCCGCGCTGGCGCACACCGCGACCGCCGAGGCCGATGTCGACGCCGCCGAGCAGCAAGGCGGCTGGGCGGGGAACTGACGGCGGAGCCCGGACGGAGGTGGACGATGGCGAAGACCGGCTGAACGAGTACCGCGCGAAGCGTGACCACACCCGGACCCCGGACGTTCGTCGTGCCGTATTCGTTGCGGGCGAGGCCGGGGACGGGCGTGGCCACCTCGATCGAGTGGCGCGAACTCGGCAAGGCGTCCCCGGACGGCTGGAATCCGACGAAGATCCGGCGGCGTCTGTCTCGAAAGGATGGTGCCTGGCGAAAAATCGATGCGGATCCCGATTCGGCGGCGGACGCGCTCGTGCGACTCGGTTCGTGACGAAGAGGAGGTTTCATGGCGGATCGTCCGGCCAGCGCGGTGTCTCTGTTCACGGCTGTCGGCGCCGCGCTGGTCCTGCTGGTGGGCCTGGTGGCGTTGATCCGGCACTGAGTTCCCGCTTATTTCGTTCTGTGGTGCGTTGTGCTCGCGATCGCGGTCGCGGTCGGCTTCCATGTCTGGGCGGCTCGTGGTTCAGGGGAGGAGAAGAAATGACGAAACGTTTTCACAAGGGAGACAGGGTTCGCTGGAACAGCCACGGTGGGGAAGCCACGGGTGAGGTGCTCAAGGAGATCACCTCGGACACCGAGGCGGCCGGTCGTACAGTTCGGGCGTCTCGTGACGAGCCTCAGTATCTGGTGCGCAGCGACAAGAGCGGCGGCGAGGCTGTGCACAAGCCCGAGGCGCTGGAGAAGCTCTAGCCTCGATCTTAAAGGGAGCTGCGGGTTCGGTGAGGGCGCGTGGTAGCCGGGTTTGGCTGGAACACCCGGCGAAAGAGCCAGGCTAGCCCCGGCCTTCGCCTGCTCCGGTGCACTCGCGCGCCAGGCGGACGCCATGGCGATGCCGAGCGCGCCGATCGAGACCATGCCGTGAAGCACGTTGTCGGCTCAGCCGAAGTTCGCCGCGTCACCGGCCAAGGTCGTTGCCGCGGAAAGCACTCCGAAGGCCGTCAAGTCGGCGAAGCCCACGAAGACGAGCCAGGCGTAGGCACGGATAGCGGAGGGTTTCAGCGCGGCCGCCAAGCCGAGAACGCCGGCGAAATTCCTGATGATGTCGAGCATCCTCGTGGCGCTGAAGATCCACAGGGTGTTTCACCCGCCTGATTGTTCTCGGGGAGGAAGAAGAACCCGAGAACACCTATTACGAAAAGAGTCAGCGCCAGCACCAGCGGCGAGTGCGGCGGCGAGGCTGCCGGAACGCTGTAACGCGACCTGGCGGCGGACCAGCTCGAGGAAGCGCTTCCGGGTATGGCGGTGTCGAGGCTGGCGTAAGCCCAGTTCCCGGCTTGCCGCAGCGAGGCCAGCAGGTCGGTGAGTTCGCGGTCTTCGGCTGTGTCGCCGCCGAGTGTCACTTGCCGCACGACTCGCCACCAGCAGATGTTGAACGTCTCCCAGTCGAGCTTTCCGGCGTCGAGCATCTCGCCTGCCTGCGCGGCGATGGTCCGTGCCCCCGGCTCGGCCAATTCGTGTACTTCCCGGCCGGGTTCGAGGACGGCCTCGTTCAGCTCGCGACGAGCCACGCGCTCAGGTCCTTCGGAAATGAGCACGCCATGCGGCTGGAACTTGCCCAGCGCCGCCTTCTTTCCCGTCGCCGGGCTGAACGGCGACGGTATGCCCGCCAGGACCGTGCCCACGGTTTCCGGGGAGAGCGCGAGGTCGATCGAGCGGCCCGGTACCCGCAGTCGCAGCGGGCGATCGCCGTAGCGACGCCGGAGTTCGCCGTGCAGGCGCACGGCAGGCCGGTCGATCTGGAGTTTCCGCGCCAAAGCCATGACCCGAGGTCGGCGTTTGATCACACCGGTGAGCAGGGTGGGCACCAAGACTCGTGCCGCGACGCGAAGAGTGTCCGTTACGGAGGCGTCCACGGTGGACCCCGGCTGAGTGGCTGCCTCCAGCGCCTTGTCCGAAGGGACGGCGCGGGGTCCTTGTCGTGTCGTCATGGCCAGGGCGCACCCGCTATCGAGGTACGGAAATCTTCGGCCGCGATTTGGCACCCGGATCGGGATTACCCTGTCGGCATGCTCAGGCTCGGCTTTCCCGTGATCGGTGTGTCGGATCTCCCGCGAGCGGTGGAGTTCTGGACCGCCGCGTTGAACCTCGTGGCCAGTGACGAATGGGCCAGGGACGACTGGCGAACGCTGGTCCACGCCGATGGTTCCGGGCGCGTGCTGGGCCTGATGTCCAGTAGGTCGCCGATCGAGCCGTACCCGCGGATTCACCTAGATCTTCTCGTCGACACCGCCGCCGAGCAAGAGACCGCAGTCGCGCGTCTCAAGGAACTCGGTGCCCAAGACGTCGGCTGGGACAGCTACCCGCCCAAGCCGGACTTCGTTGTTCTTGCCGATCCGGACGGCAACCGCTTCTGCGTCGTCGATCTCAGCAACGCGCCCTCGGGCGGCTGACCGTCGGGCGTGGCAGCGATGTGGCCGGTTCCTGGACACGGAACCGGCCACATCTGTGCAAACGGCCTGGGCCGGGAGAACCGGCCGCCGACCTCACCCTGTCGTCGGGCAACGACCCTGCTTTGGGTGAGGTGGTCCTAAGGGGTCAGGACTGCCCGGGACGAGGTACGTCGCCGCGCCAGGCGCCCGTCTCGGCGCCGTCGCGGTTCTCGAGAAAGGTCTTGAATCGGTCGAGGTCGGCCTGGACGCGGCGGTCGAGGATGCCGAGCTTGTCGGCGACGTTTTCGACGAAGCCCTCGGGATCGATGTCCATCTGGACGGTGACCCGGGTGTTGTGCTGGTCGATGCGGTGCACGGTGACGACACCTGCGTGGTTCGGGCCCCCGTCGGACTTCCACGCGACCCGTCCGTCCGGGTGCTGCTCGGTGATGGTGGCGTCGAACTCCTTCGAGACGCCGGCGACGGTGATGGTCCAGTGCGTGTGCGTGTTGTCGCGCTGCTCGACTCGCTCCACGCCTTCCATGAACCGCGGGAACTCGGCGAACTGAGTCCACTGGTTGTAGACGTCGCTGACCGGAGCCTCGACGTCGACGGACTTGGTGATCGTGCTCATCAAGGGCCTCCTGGGGCGGGTCACTTTGCTGTTCGCCCGCTGGATACCCGGCGGCTCGCGATCGAAACGAACCATGATCGTCCTGTGGGGTTTGCTGTCGGCAGGGATGGGAAACCGTAGGCGTTCACGGACCGCACGCGGAAAGAAGGAGCACCATGAAGGCAGTCACCTGGCACGGCAAGCGTGACGTGCGCGTCGACACGGTGCCGGACCCGAAGATCGAGGTTCCCACCGACGCGATCGTGCGGATCACCTCCACCGGTATTTGCGGTTCCGACCTGCACCTGTACGAGGTGCTCGGTGCTTTCATGACCGAGGGGGACATCTTGGGCCACGAGCCGATGGGTGTGGTCGAAGAAGTCGGGTCCGGGGTGAGCGGGCTCAAGCCGGGTGACCGGGTGGTCATACCGTTCAATATTTCCTGCGGCCACTGCTACATGTGCACTCGTGGCCTGCAATCGCAGTGCGAGACCACCCAGGTGACCGATCAGGGCAAGGGCGCGGCGTTGCTGGGCTACACCAAGCTCTATGGGCAGGTGCCCGGTGGGCAGGCCGAATACCTGCGGGTCCCGCAGGCGCAGTACGGGCCGATCAAGGTTCCGGACGGTCCGCCGGACGAGCAGTTCGTCTATCTGTCCGATGTCGTCCCTACGGCTTGGCAGGCCGTCGATTATGCGAACATCCCGGACGACGGCACTGTCGTGGTGTTCGGCCTGGGCCCGATCGGGCAGATGGTTTGCCGGATCGCCCGCCACCACGGTGCGGCCGAGGTCATCGGTGTCGACCTGGTACCCGAGCGGCTGGCGCGTGCCCGGGAACATGGTGTCACCGCGCTCGACACCCGGGACCACAAGGACATCGGCGACGCCATCCGGCAGCTCACCGGCGGCCGCGGGGCCGACTCGGTGATCGACGCGGTGGGCATGGAGGCACACGGTGCGCCGGTCGGCAGGCTGGCGCAGAACCTGGTCGGGTTGTTACCGCAGCAGCTGGGCGCCAAGATCACGGAGAAGGCGGGCATCGACCGGCTCAGTGTGCTGTACGCCGCGATCGACAGCGTCCGCCGCGGCGGCACGATCTCGCTGTCCGGAGTGTACGGCGGGATGGTCGACCCGATCCCGATGATGGATCTGTTCGACAAGCAGATCCAGCTGCGGATGGGGCAGGCCAACGTCCGTCGATGGATCGACGACATCATGCCGGTCCTCACCGCCGACGACGACCCGCTCGGCGTCGAAGGGTTCGCCACCCACAAGCTTCCGCTCTCCGACGCACCCCGGGCGTACGAGATCTTCCAGAAGAAGCTCGACGGTGCCCAGAAGATCCTGCTCCAGCCCGCGGCCTGACCCATTCGATTCCCGCCGGACCAAGGAGAACACCATGTCGACCGATGCCATCGTCCTGCTGAAAGATGACCACAAAACCGTCGAAAGACTCTTCAAGGAGTTCGAAAAAGCGGGTCCGAACGCGAACGTCGCCAAACGGAAGATCGTCGACTCGATCATCGAGGAACTCACGGTGCACGCCTACATCGAGGAGGAGATCTTCTACCCGGCCGCCCGGGAGGCGGCGCCGGATACCAAGGATCACGTGCTCGAAAGCGTGGAAGAGCACCACGTGGTGGTGTGGATGCTGAGCGAGCTGAAGGAAATGGATCCCGAGGACGAGCGGTTCGACGCGAAGGTCACCGTACTCATCGAGAATGTGCGGCACCACGTCGAGGAGGAAGAAGAGGAGTGGTTCCCCGACGTACGTGAGGCGATGGGACGCAAGAGGCTCCAGGAGCTCGGGCAGCGGATGCTCGACGCGAAGCCGACCGCGCCTCGCGATCCACTTCAGGTGCAAAGTTCGACCGCCTAGAAACGCGACAGCACAAGGAAAGCAACCTGGCGTTGCCCCCAGCCTCCGGACCGACGGACCACCTCACACGCCGTCGTGTCTGGCGGCCAGGTTGCCGCCTCGGCGGGCTTGAGCCGCAGCCGGCGGAAACACGCCGGCGATCCACGGGTCCTCGCAAACGACGGCCTGCTCATTCGAACGGAATCCTGCTGGCCTCCGCTCGGGCCATGGCTTCGGCCACCGAGCACAACCGGTCGGGCGGGGCCGCTGAGTCCAGCTCTACGTCGAAGTGGATCACTTCGATCCACTGGTTATCTTCGTCGGTTACCTTGGTGTAGGGCTTGAATTCGAGTTTAAGCGGCATCCGGATTGTTTGTCGTCGCCTGAGGTGAAAGTGGAATACACCGCCCGGCGTCCATTGAGGATTTCCATTCTTCTCCCGGCCCGGGCGGCTCCCTCGCGGGCGATTACGACTCGGAGAACGATGGCGCGCTCATCGACGTTCACTTCGAGACGCCCTGGATCCCCAATGGCGCCGTGTTGCGCACTGTCCAATATGCCACCAAAACGGCGTGGTCTACGAGACCACCAGCGCCACCGGCATCGCCGTCCCGTACTGACAACTCCCAACGTCGTCCTGTTATCTGCAAGTCGGTCCGGCAGCGTCAGAATCACCGCATCGTGCGCTGTGCAGCTCCGTGGCTGCCTCACTGTGGTGGGCGTCCGTGAGATGACGGGCATACTTCCGCGATGTTCAGGTTGAACTCGGTCAATCGCGGTGGCCGAGGCTCGGCCTTGAGTTGGAATGAGGACGGAAGAAGGACGCACTCACTCCTTCCATAGTCAACTTATAGCGTGTCCGGGGGCTTGTGGCAAGCCCCCGGTGCTGCCGCAGAATCACCGGTCGAAGCTGGAATCTGCGGAAATGGGAGTACTAACGTGCGTGTGCTGTTGTCGACGTATGGATCGCGCGGGGATGTCGAACCGATCATGGGCCTCGCGACGCGGGTGCGGGAACTCGGCGCCGAGGTTCGGGTATGCGCGCCGCCCGACTTCGCGGGTCTTCTGGCCGGAATCGGGATACCGATGGTTCCGGTCGGTCCGTCGGCGAGTGCGCTGACGGCAGCGGCGCCTCCGACGTCGTCCATGTCGGAGTACGCGGCCGCCCTGATCGCCGACCAGTTCGAGGCGGTCACCAAGGCCGCCGAAGGCTGCGACGTGATGGTGGTGACCGGAATGCTCCCCGCCGCGGCGGGCGCGCTGTCGGTCGCGGAGAAGCTGGGCATCAAGGCGGTGTCGGTGACCTTCCAGCAGCTCACTCTGCTTTCGCCGCACCACGAACCGTTGGCGTACCCGGGCAAACCGTTCCCGCCGGGACCGACCGGCGACCGGGAGTTGTGGGACTTGGACGCGCGGGCCATCGAGGAGTTGTTCGGGGCCGCGCTGAACACGAGCCGGGTGGCCAACGGCCTGCCACCAGTGGACGGCGTCCGTGACTACGTCATCGGTGACCTGCCGTGGCTGGCGACGGATCCCGTTTTGGACCCCTGGCGGGAGCCGTCGTATTTCGACGTCGTCCAGACCGGCGCGTGGATCATGCCGGACGAGCGCTCGTTGCCCGCCGGCCTGACGGCGTTCCTGGACGACGGCCCACCGCCGGTCTACGTGGGCTTCGGCAGCATGCCGATGCACGCCGCGGCCGATGTCGCCCAGGTGTCCATCGAAGCGGTGCGCGCGCAGGGCCGCCGCATAGTCCTGGGCCGCGGCTGGGCGGATCTCGCCCTGATCGATGAACGGAACGACTGCTTCGTTGTCGGCGAGGTCAACCAGTTCGCGTTGTTCTCGCGTGCCGCCGCCGTGGTCCACCACGGCGGGGCCGGTACCACCTTGACGGCCACCCGATCCGGTGCGCCGCAGGTGGTCGTCCCGCAGGCGACGGACCAGCCGTACTGGGCGGGCCGGGTGGCGGAGCTGGGAATCGGTGTGGCCCACGACGGTCCGGTGCCGACCACCGAATCCCTGGCCGCCGCGCTTGAGCAGGCCCTGGCCGCCGAGACCGGCGAACGGGCGCGGGCCGTGGCGGGCACGATCCGGACCGACGGCACGACCATGGCCGCGCAACTGCTGCTCAAGTGAACGGGGGAGGGCCGGCCGCCGATCTCGCCTGTACTGACACCCTGGACCGAGCTCCGAGACTGAGCGATCAGGATCGGTCGGCGGCTGCTGCTCTGCGCTCGCTGGCAGCAGCCGCTTGTGCGGCGCCGCGCGGCCGAGCCGCGCAGTGGCCCGGTCGACACGTCCCCTGCGGGGCGTCGACCGGTTGACCGCCACGCTCGTCGGGATCGACCCGATCCTTCACCCAGCGCAGAGCGACTAGCGTCGGGCATCAATCGCTGAACGCGCTCGCGCAGTCACCCTGCCGCGCCAGGCGTCGTAGACGTCGGAGGTACTGGCCGCGGAACCGGCGCTGCGCCGCCTCGACCCGGATGAATCCGGGGTCCGCGAAGGCTTCGTAGTAGGAGTTCTCGGCGTCGTCCCGGCCGCCGTCAGCGTCGACGAGGCGTGCGAGGGCCTCCTTCTCCGGCGGCCCGCTCGGAAGGTTGACCACCCACTCGACCTTCGGCGCATCAGATCCATCCACTTCACCATTATGGCCCCTCAAGGCCAGGTCCATCCATTCATCAGCAGGACCGGACCAGCGGGTGGCCGTGTCAGTCTTCAGCACTCGACCGCCCGGTCAAGGCGCGGAATCAGACAGTCCAAAGTGGACGGCCGCGCTGCCGGTGGCATATGGCCTCCAGTTTCTGCGGCGTCACGGTTCTTGGTGAGGTATTCGTAGACTGTTGTCCTCCGTGTTTGGGGTCTGCGGCCGATAGGGTGCGATCATGGCGATTCGTGCGGTGGTGTTCGATATCGGCGACGTACTGGAGATCGCGCCCGACCTTGGAGTCGGCAGGCGGTGGGAGGCCAGGCTCGGTCTCGTAGAGGGTGAGGTCGGTCGACGACTGGCGGATGTCTGGGCGGCCGGGGCCATTGGCGGGGTCACCGAGGACGAGGTGCGTCAGGCGATCGGCGATCGATTTAGCGTTGCCAGGGACAAGGCCGATGCGATGATGGCGGATTTCTGGGGGCAGTATCTGGGCACCGGCAACTCTGAGTTGATCAAGTATTGCCGGGGGCTGCGCCCGCGCTATCGGACCGGCATCCTGAGCAACAGCTTCGTCGGCGCCCGGGAACGGGAGCAGGCCGCATACGGGTTCGAGGACCTCGTGGATGACATCGTCTACTCGCACGAGGTCGGCATGAGCAAGCCAGATCCACGGATCTACGAGCTCAGCTGCGCGCGACTCGAGGTCCGCCCCGAGGAAATGATCTTCCTCGACGATTTAGAGCCCAATATCGCCGCTGCCTGTGCGGTCGGCATCCGCGGGATCCACTACCAGGACAACACTCAGGTAATCGCCGAGATCGAGGAGTTGCTGACTCCAGCCGGTGATTGAATCGGTATCCCCATCCGGGTCCAACAAGTGTTGTGCTCGAGCCGTGCATGGATGAGTCGACGTCTGATGTTGCTGCCCCAGACTGACCGGACTGTGCCGCTGCCGGTGAAGCCGCGGCCACGGTCCATCGGACGGTGCAGCAGCGCGTACAGCCTGCCCGGGGTGTGCAGGCGACGATGGGCGTACCCGAGCTCACAGGTTGCGGTGTTGAAACAACCGCGCGCGCCGCGGTGCCGTTTGACCAGCCGTAGCCCCATCGCGCGGTTGCCAACGAGGAGGTGCTCGGTCGGCAGCTCCTTGAGGGTCTCGATGTTGCGCGCCGAGACCGTCACCATCAGCACCATCTGTTGCGGCAAGACCCAGGACGCCACCGTTCAGCGGCATGTCCGCACGTTGGTCGCTGTCGCGCGGATGATCGTCGCGACAACTGCCAGCACCGCGTCGCAGTCGTCGCGGACTTCCAGGAGCTATCTGTCGGAAAGTCTTCATGCCGGATGAGCAGCTTCGCGCCGTACAGGCTCGTGCTTGTCACCTGATTCCAGCAAGTGCTCTGTGCCTTTCGTCCGCCATTTTCGGAGGATGCGGCGACCGTAGTTGTGGGTTCCGGCGAGACGATCGAGGTCGGCGCCGGACGGGGTCCGCCCACGCTGCTGTTCCGATATGTAAAAGTTCCACATCCGTTGTTCGGCGGTCAGTTCAGATGTGGAAGCAGATAGAGCCTCCGGAAGGGGAGTTGCGAGTGAAGGAGCGGACTCCTGCTCGAGCGAGGTGTTGGTGGATGTCTCGGGCGTGCTGGTGCGGTGGCGTTTGAGTGCGCGGTTGAGGAGTTCGACGGCGAGCAGCAGTGCAAGGGGTGGGCAGGCCGCAACGGCTACTCCGAAAGCACTCGATACCGGAGCAGAGGCGATGTTCGCGCAGAGGGACAGCGAGATGCCGAAGGCGAAGGCGAGCCATGCGGTCCAGCGGCCTCGAGCGTGTTCGTGGTCGGAGGGTTTCCAGAGTTCGACGGTGGCGATCATGAGGAGACCGTCGACAATGAGTGGCCAGATGGCGGCGGTGGCGGGGTCGGCGCCGAACTGTAATGCGAACTCGCGTCCGTGGCGGTAGGAGGCATAGGCGGCACCGATGGCCACGAGGGCAGTGCACGCGCACTGTATGAACAGTGCGAGGTCGCGTTGCCCTGCGGGCGCACTTGCTCCGTCCGGGTTGCTCAAGGCCGTCACCGGGCCTTGCGGCGGTGCCGCTCGATCACGGTCGTAGCAGAGATCCGCAGCCCACGGGCTGATTTTGTTTCGTGGGGTTGCTGTTGGAACCGCGCCGGGGGCACAAGCAGGATGCACATTGGGTCTGGCCTGGGCATTGTTGTTGTGACGCGGCGTCGCCGATGGCGGTTATCGCGTCCAGGTCCCCGGGTAACGTGGCTCTGATGGTTGCTTGGTCGTTCTGGTAATGGACTTTGATCGTGAGCTGGGTCAGGTCTAGCAGGCGGTGCAGTAGGTCTGCTGGGGCGTGGCGCAGGTTGGCCTTCAGGTAGGGCAGTGCGTCTAGCAGGTTCGCTTGGTCTGGGTTCGTTCGGCGCGGGTCGTCGGCGTCGCCGGTGATTCGGCTTAATTCGTCGAGGAGTGTCTTGCGCTCGGTGAAGACGTCGTTGTAGCGCTGTCTGAGGCCTTGACTGAAGGGATCGTCGGGGTCTGCGTTTTCGGCTTGGCGTAGCAGGTTGTCTTGTTTGCGGGCGGCGTCCGCGATCTTGTTCTGCAGTGCTAGCCGTCGCTGCTCGGTGTCCTGCTTTTTGGCGGTGTGGCTGTCGTCTTGGTCCGCGAGCAAGAGTGCGTGTCGTTGTGTGCCGAACAGGCGCTCGTTGAAGAAGGCTTCTACTTGGTCGAGGATGAGGTCTTCGCGGATGTAGACAGTGGGCGGGTGGCTCTCGTGTTTATCCGGTCGTCCGCGGTTGTTGCCTGCCGGGTGGCAGCGGTAGTAGACGCCGGATTTGCGGGGCGTGCCCATCATGCGACGGCCGCAATCACAGGTGACGCGGCTTCGCAGCAGGTAAGTGCGTTTAGCACGGGGATCCTGCTTCAGACCGGCGCCGTCGCGTGATCCTTGACGTTGGGTTCTGGTGGCGGTCATTTCGTCGAACATCCACTTAGGGATCAGGGGTTCGTGCACGGGTTCGCTTGACCAGACCCACATTTCTGGAGGGTTCTGCCGGTTCCGCGCGCCGCGGCTGCGGCGGGCTCGCCGGTTGTAGACCTGGTATCCGGTGTATTTCGGGTTCTTCAGGATGTCGGCGACGCTGGACTTCGACCACGCGCCGCGCGCCCGGCTTCCACCGGGTGGCTGTGGGGGTGGGTGCTCGTCGAGGTCTTGGTTCAGGCGCTCGGCGATGGTGTCGAATCCCAGCGCTTCGTGGTATCGCCACTTGGCGATCAGGGCCACGGTTTTCGCTCGTTCTCCGTCTGGTTCAAGGCGTGTTTTCGTGATCCCTTTCTCGGCTTTCGCGGGGTTGGGATGGCGCAGAATCTTCGCGCGGTAGCCGTAGGGCGGTTTGCCGATGTTGTAGCCCTCGCGAACATGGGTGCAGGTTCCGCCCCAGGACAGCTCCAGCATGTTGAGGACTTCGTACTCAGCGACCGACTGGTTGATCCGGCGTTGCAGGATCTGCTGTGCTCGGCCGCCTGTCAGCAGGATCGGCTCGTTGGACGCGAAGACGGGGACCTCGGCGCGGTCGAGTTCACGCTCGACGGACAGGTTTTCATACATCTTTCGTGCGATCCGGGACATGGACTCGCAGATCACCACATCGAACCGGCGGTCGGGTCGTTTGGCCTCGGCGAGCAGGTCCGCTATGCCGCCGTCTCGGGCGATAGGTATGTCGAAACGTTCATAGCCTGTGCGCTGGCCACGCTGCTCGAGCTCCATGCGCCCGGACTCCACGTCGTAGAAGTGACATGCCACGACCCATGACTCGGGCAGTGCGGACTTCGAACGGTCGAGCTGGCGCAAGAGTGATTGGCGGGGATCCTGGTGCTCTTCCGTGGATGTCCGGCCGGCCCACGCGACTCGAACGTCTTTGGCGTGTAACGCGAGTGGTAGCCCGAAGGGAGAGCGGGCTAGGTCGCTGAGACCGGGCGCGTTAGTCGGTGTCTTCATGGTGCTTTTCTGGGGGCGCTCCTTTTCTGAGTTCATGAAATCCTCGCTTTGTCATCGGGGTCGGATGAATCACTGCCTTGCCCGTGGTGGGCCCACATTGCGAGCTCCTGGGCCACACTCGCTAACTGCTGCCTCAGCCAGGCGCCATCGCCATCTACGATCTGACGCACTTCGGTGACAAAGGTCCAGGCGCGTTCGGTGTTGTAGTCGCCGCCTGCTCGCGGCGCCGAGAGGCTCTTGCTGGGGCGACTCGCACGTCCTGGCCCCACAGGATCCCGCCGCCCGGGCGGGGGTTGCGTGCTCACGCCGCACCATGTGGCAGGAGAAGCGGTTCTTCTCGTCGTGACATCTCTATCCTTCGGCGGCCCTGACCCGATCAATGCGAACAACGTCCACCTAGATCTACGCTCGGGTGATGGGCTCTGGTCAAGCGCGCCCTAACTGGCGGGTGCGCAACGGGTTCGTACCCCCTAACTCCGCAAAATCGACCGTTTGGAGACAGGGCCGCCCTAGGTATTTGCAATCGGGAATGCTGGAGAGGTGAGACCGGAGGAATTGTCCGGGGTGGCTTCTTGGTTCGAGTTCAAGCAGGGAAGCGCAACGCCCCAGAGAAACACGAGCTGGCTGCCCTAGTGAGTGATTTGGCGTCGACAAAACGCCATGGCGTCTGTATCGGCCAGCCCTGCAGATCCACGTAAAGTGCGCACGCTTGCGGAGGTTCGCTGTTGCGAACATGCGCAACGTCTTGGTGATCGATGGCACCATGTCCGGGATGAGGCTTACTCGCTCGTGAATCTCCTGGGTCGCCTCAATGGTGACGTCCTGACCTGCGAGAACAGCATTCGTGACCTCTCACTGTCAGTGAGGTGCGCAGGGGGTTTCTACCTGCGGGAACGGAGAAATCGCAGGAAAAGCGCTGTGGTTCAGCGCTGCTGGATGCAGTTTAAGACCGTTCGGGACCCTCTCGTGCCCCAGTTTTGCCCCAGGGAAATTCGTGTGAATGATGACAGGCGATGTCGGGAGCGCGCAGCAACTGCGAGGAAAAGGGTGGCTCCACGCCGAGGGGGAGGGAACGCGGAGCCACCTGGAGAATCCTGGCACGATTGGGCGGTGAGCACCGGGTTTATGGCCCTTCGAGACTGGCGACCCAGCCGGCCATCTAAGAGACCATGGCTCGGCGAAGGGGCGCTACCTGCTACTGGCCCGATGGCGTGGGTGCTGGGCGGCGTTGTGTGGAAGCGACGCCGCCCAGCCGGGTTACCCACCCAGCCCAAGCGGATCTCGGGCGCAGAGATCATGGCAGTCGGCACCGACAATTCCCGACTACGCGGAGGAGGCGGCGCCTCGAGACAGGATATCCTGGCACGTGAGCTGGCCCGGATCATGGCGCCCGGTCTGGATGGACGGTGGTCTCCCTCTAAGCGATGCCTTGGGCAAGAGGTAGCGGACGGGCGGTCTCATCGCGGGATCGGCCGTTCATCGTGTGCGTTGCCCGTCAGCTGGTCGCGACTCAGATCTTTCACACAGCCGGAGACGGCTGACATGTCGAGCCCTGATCCGGTTAGCCTGCTGATAGGCGGAGCGAAGGAGTTAACATGACCGGAGCAGGGCTCGTCTACATTCCCGCGTTCATCATGTCCATCTACCTCGCCGGTCGGTCATACCCAACGCAACGAGCCAGGCTCATCGCGCTGTCGGCCCATTTGCTCGTATCGGCCGCAGTGGTGACAGGGTTGAGTTTGGCCGCGGTCAGCCACGAGGAACCTGGCATCATCGGACTTTGGTTGGTGATCTTCGGCCCCGGCGCCGCCATCGCCCTGTGCCGCCTCGTCGCCATACTGTGGCAACGGATTGCCGGAACCGCCGGCGAGCCGACGTAGGGCACGTCACCCAACGATGGCCAGCGGACTCATAATCCCTTGGCCGTCGGTTCGAGCCCGACCCGGCCCACAACATCAACATCGCCTCTGACCTGCAGAAATGTTGGTCCTTCGGCGGCAATTTCGCCTCGGCGTTGATCGCGACTGGGCTCCGTTATGTCTCCGTTTGCTCCGGTGTGCTCATAGGTGGAGGAGTGCTCTGCGGAGCCGGGTGGTGGCGTGGCAGCGTTTCTGCTTGTTCGTCACGACCGCTGTGGTGGGACTTTCAGCAGGTTCGGAGTTCTTTGCTTCCACAGCTGGGCAAGCGACTGCGGAATCGGCTGTACGGTCGTTGCGTGTCGCCGTCGAAGGTGGCAGCTCTGCCGGTCGGCACCTCAATGCCGCCGGGTTCTAGCTGTGGGCAGAGGGAATCCTCGCCGGTTCGTCCTGCCTGCGGGTAGTGCTGCGCTGTTCTTGCCACCCTCGGCCGGGCACGCAGTCTTGTTGCCTGTTGGATCGGCTCTGCGTTAGTGGACGCGTGCGTTGCTTGTCGGTACCTGCTCTCGAAGTGGTCAGCTCTGGATTGTCGTCGTTGCAGGAGATTCTTCAGAAGCCTTCGCCTGCGACTGTGGGTAGTCGGCTTCGGCAGTGCGTGTCGTCTCGCGGGAATCTCTGAGTCGCTTAGGTGACAGCTTTCTGGCCTGCGAGAACGGCAATCCTGACCCCCTCACTGCCAGTCAGGTTCAAGCAAGGCGCTGACCTGCGGTTATCGAGAACCCGCAGGTCGGCTGGCGCAGTTGCGCTCTGATCGATGCGGTCCGGTGTCGTTGGGCGCTGTTGTAACTGACGGCGTGCTCCAGATCTGCTCCAGAAAATTGGTGTGAGAGTCGGACTGCCAGTGGTAGCCGTGGCGTGCTGGGAGCGCGGCGGTCGTTCTCTGTGGTCACATGAGCGTGGCTTTTCGCGACTACTACATATGGGCCGGTTATGGGCAGTGCGGTGGTGGCATTCGCTGGTTTCGGTGGTGACCGCGGCAGGTGTCGGCGTGATGACCAACTTGGCGACCTCCGAGTTTTCCTGGGCGTTGACCCCGGGCTTGGTAACGCTGGTGGTGGCCCAGGCGGGGCTGTCGTGGTGGCAGGCGCTGACGGATCGAGGTGACCGGCGGGAGGCCAGGGATCAGTTGCTGGAGCCTCTGCGCGCGAGCCCGCCCGTCCCGCCTGGCGGTGAGCTGGCGGAGGGTGCGGCACCGGGGGCCGGTGCGGTCGCGCTGTGGCTGACTGCGTCGGTGAGCCCGACTCCGTTGTGGGCTCGCGGTGTTGAGCGGGACCGCCTGGTGGCGTGGTGTGTCCGACGCGATCCCGCCGAAGGTGTGGCGCGGGTCGTGACCGGTCCGGCAGGGGTGGGCAAGAGCCTCCTCGCCAGGGTCGTCGCCGAGTCACTATCCCCAGAGTGGGCCACGGGCCGGGGGCGGGGTCAGGTCCGGTAGCTTGCCGATCCAATCGAACAGAGGAGCCACTGGATGAGCGTCGACGTGCTGGGAGTACACGGAGTCGGCAATTGGCAGCGAAGCGCCCCAACGGATAGTGCGATCAGCTTGGGACGCAAGTGGAGCGAATCGCTCGGTATGGCATCCGTCGCCGCTGCCTACTACGCCCACCACCTGAGGCTCGATCATCAAGGTGGTGATGACTTGGACCTGCTTGACCGGACGCTCGGCGGCGCTCCTGCAGAGCTGCTGGCTGGCTGGATGCGCAAGCTCGGTTGGGGGGATGAGGCGGCCCAGGGGCGAGCTCTTGCCCCGATCCGGCAGCTGGCGTCATGGTGGGTACGACGTTTCGGCGTGGAGAGCAGAGTTGTCGATCAGTTCCTGGGCACCTTCCTTGGGGAGGTCGTACGCTACTTCGACCCGTACAACCCGTTCCGGCGCCAAGCTGTCCGAACCGAGGTTGCCACAGCGATGAGCAGTCACCGGCCGCGGATCGTGATCGCCCATTCACTTGGCTCGGTGGTGGCCTACGAGACGCTTTGGGCCTACCCGACTCTCCGCGTCGAGCTCCTTGTGACGGTAGGGTCGCCGCTCGCTTTGCCTGATCGCATTCATCCGTTGCTCCAGCCCACTCCGATCGGAGGAATGGGACGCCGTCCCCCGGGGGTACGGCGCTGGGTGAACATCGCCGACCCGGCGGATTTGGTCGCTATCCCTGCCGGGCTTGCCGGTCATTTCCACGAGGTCGACGCTGATATGACGATTCCCGCCGGACCACTTTTCACGCACGCCGTTGCTTCTTACCTCGCCAGTGAACGGCTTCGGGACATCGTCCACCAGCACCTCGCCGGCTGTTGAGGCATCATCCTGAAACGCGAATCCCCGGGTAGTTCAGGACCGCGACGTCCGTGCCGAAGCTTACGGCGATGGCATCGTGTGTGCAGGTGATCGAGAAGACCGGAGAGCGGAGTTCGGCAAAGGTCGTGCACTCACCGGTTTCGATGTCCAGCAGGCTCAACGACCCGTAGTGACTGCCGACGATCACCACCGGGCGGCCGTCGAGGTTCGCACACTCGACTGACCGGGCGTATCGGCTACAGTCCAACGTTTGGACGTCAACAGGAGCTCGAGTCGCCAGATTCCATACATCTAACGTTCCCTCCCGTCCACAGGTTGCCAAGACCGGTGCATCAGCCGGTCCGCCGGCCGCCAGCTGAATGATCACGCCGCCCGAAACCTGGAGGGCTTCACCTCGCTGTTCAAAGGTGCTTGGGTCCCAGATCCGTACCGCGGAGTCGTATCCGCCGGTGATCACGACCGGCTGCTTTTCCAGATGGGCGAACCGGACGGCGGTGATGGGTCCGGTATGCCCGTCGACCGGACCGCCTCGTCTCGTGCCGGTCCTCAGATCCCAGGCCTGGATCCTTCCTGCACGATCACCCGTGATTACGATCGGCGCTCCCCCGATGTCGGCGCTGGTGACGGCGTCCACAGGCGCCGTTGTTTCGAAGGGTGATTGGTCAAGCTCGATGCCCGTCCGGAGGTCCCAAACCTCGATGACCGAACGTCCGGAGCACGTGACCGTCACTTCGGTGTCGTCGACCCGCAGGCAGGTCAGACCTACTGGAGGTACGACGTTCGCGATTGTCGAGCTCGCGAACTGGAGCCCTGATTCGAGGTCGAAGACATTGACCACGTTGTCGTACCCGCCGGTGATCAGCAGCTCGCGTTCATCCATGGCGACGCAGGCTGTCTGCCACACCTCAGCGCTGTGGCCAACGGACGGTTCCTGTGTGTCCATGCTTACCGACAGGTCCCATAGATACATGTTCCCGTCGTTGCCGCAGCTGATCACCGTCGGGCGCCCCTTGACCAGCGCGCAAGTGATCGCGTCGACGGAGCTCGCGCGGCCAATCCTGTAGGTCTTGTCGTCGACCAGGCTCCAGGCCCACAACGAGCCGTCTCGTCCGGCGATCACCGCGACCACGGAATCTTCGAAGGAAATGCATTCGACAAGAACCGATGCCCCGCGCGTATGGAACGAATTGCGCTTGAGCACGTCGCCGCTGAACAGATCCCACAGGGCTACCGAACCACCGGTTGCACCGACTATCGCTAGCGGTCGACCGTCAACCGTCGCGTAGGTGATCGAGTCGATCTGCCCAAACTCTGTGATCATCTGCTGTTCGAGCTCGAAATCCGGAGAGACAAGCCAGGATCTCAGAACTCCGTCCGCTCCGCCTGTGACGATGACCGAGTCGCCGCCCGTTACGGCGCACATCGCCTGATGTCGTCCGAAGATTTCAGCGGCCTTCTCTGCTCCTTCTGCCAAGTCCCACACCTGGAGCGCGCCGTTAGTACTGCTCGTCACCAGGAACGGTTGACCGTCGACCTCCACCGAAGAGAAGGCGATGAATCTTCCTACCTCGTCGCGCCTAGCGGCATCGCCGATCAACAGCTCGTCGCCACCGCGGATATCCCAGCTGGATCCGCCCTTCCTGGCGCTGACAAAAACACTCCGGCCGTCGACCTCTATACACAGCACAGAACTCGTTAGATCGTTGCCTGCCTTCCCCAGGAACTGGGTGAGCTGCGTACCGGCTGCCAGGTCCCAGAGCCGGATCGAACCGTTCCGGCTCGCCACAATCGCGATGGGCCGCCCTTCGAGCAGCGCGCAGTCGATGCCGACTACCCCCGTAACCCCGGAAGGAATGACATCCGCTAGGTAGGGTGAGGCCTCCGAAGTGGCCCAGCGCGGCGACCCCATTCCGGGTCCGTCAGTGACCAGGAATTCGTACAGGTTGTACGCGCGCAAACCGACAGCGTCCACTATTAAACGCTTCAAGCGCTGCGACGGAACAGCCTTGCGATGAAATTTCTCGGAATTAAGATAGACCGTTGCGGCCTCTCGGGATACTGAAACTGCCGTGGTCATCCGGAAGTCTCGCAGCAGGTTTTCCGGTTCTGCTCGGGACAGGTAGTCGGGGCTGGTGGCCAGGACGTCGAACCGGCCGGCATCGATCGCGTGCTCACCCAGATGGCGATAGAGATAGGGAGACGTCTTCTTGTCATCACCGTCCAGTAGCTGTGTTTCCGATCGGAACTCGGTAAGCAGAGTCGCGAACACACGTTCAGCGGCGGACCTGCTCCCTGTTGACACAGCGTAGTCGACCCAGGGTACCCCGTCACCGTACGGATGTTCCCAAAGGTGGTCCTGGAGCGCCTGGTGAAACAGTCCGTAAATCGTGCTTCCGTCATCGTCGACTTCGCTGCGGAGGTAGAATCGTGCCATCTCCATGGCTTGGTCGATCTCGGAGGAGCTCGGCCGCGCAAGCCCCGGAGCGAGCTCTTGGGCGATGAGCCGCGCCAGCCGCGCTGGGATTCCCGTACCCTTGGCGTGCGCGAAGCCAGCGAGCAAGGGACGGAGCCAGGGCGAAGAGTCTTTGGCGGACTGTTGCCACCGCAAGGCTTCAGTAACCGAGCGAGGCGCCAGACGCCCGAGAAACTCCGCATCCTCGGTCGTCCGCGGAGCCGGTTGTTTCATCACCTGGTGTAGGTACAACTGTGCCAGTAGGAACGGTCCGATGTCGTAGGCGGCTGCTTGCTCACCGGATACCGCTTCCGCGACCTGTTCGGTAAGGACTCGAATCGTCGAGGCGTTCGTCTCCTCAGCATCCCAGCTGGGATGCTGACCATCCACTTGCCTGATCAGTTCGGCGACGTAGTCGTAGACTTCTCCTGAGACTCGGTCGTTGGGTATGTCGTCGAGGTCAATGAGGCCGTCTTCGCCAGTTTCTGGCAGATCGAACAGAGAGACCAGCCTGCGTTGCTTCCGAGTCCCGATCAGCAGGCGGCATACCGGGGAGCCGTCGATCATGCGCGCGGTGGCGATCGGCTGGATCAGCGAAAGCAAGAGACCTACAGGGTCAGCGGCCTCATCGAGCGCGTCCAGAATGATGATCGGCTGGGTTCCCGCTGCGCGGAGCTCCTCGGTCAATCGCTCGATGTAAGTATTCTGCTGCGCCTCGGTGATGTCTTCGATGTCGTCCATGGCCCTGGGGAGGATCCCGACGAGTTGAGAGGTGATGGATCGTAGTAGCTCAGACGATGTCCGGTTGCGTGCGTGGACGGCGGCGATGTGCCCGTGCTTTCGGCGTCGGGGTTTGAGCCGCGCGGGGATTCCCTGCTCAATGGCTTCAGCGAAAGGGCGCAGGTCCGGGTGCGTAAGGCAGGCCAGGACCCCGAGGAGAGCCGACTTACCCGTTCCTGGGCCGCCGGTGACGATCCGCAGCCCATGGTCTCCAGCTGGTTTGTCGAACCAGTTGGAGAGCTTCTCCAGCTCTCGCTCACGACCGGTGAAGAGGCATCTCGACATCGGCCGGTCGGGCCTAGTGCCAGCCGCCCGCGAGCGATAGTGCGTGGCGCCCAGCACTGGATCGACGGCGGAAATCGTAGTTACCAGCACCTGATCCATCTGTCGGCGCAGCCGAAGGATCGGATCGCTGGTGAAACCCGGGTTCTTGAAGAAGGCTGCCGTGGCCGATCTGCCCAGTTGGTGCCGGCTGGTGGCTAGCCTCTGTGGTAGCGCGTCGTCTTCCTCGCAGATGCGGACCAGTTCGTCCCACACCGCTCTGCTGAAGAGATCCAGGGAAAGATACTTCCATGAGAAGTCGGTGCCGAGATCATCGCCGGCCGCGACTCGCCTCAGGACCGCCGTCAAGGCGACGGTAAAGCGCGCCTTGTAAGCGTTGAAGCCCGGTTCTGCGGCTCCGAGCAGCCAGACCGTACGTTTCTCGCCGTCCAGCCATCCATGAGTTGTCGGGCTACCTCCGGAACACACGTCCAGGAGGACCAGTAGCGGGGGCCCTTCGACCAGCACGACGTCCGCGAGCCAGGACCGCAGATCGACCCAGTTGCCAAGGCTCGCGGTCCCTTCCGCACCTCGCGCGGCGACGCGGAGCCGGTTCGAGCCTTGGTCCCATACACCGTGGGACAGAACGTGGACGATCTCGGCTTTGCCGCGAGTGGCATCGTCGAGACAGCCACTGAGCACGGTCATGTTGGGTTCGTAGACCTCGCGAACGCTGATGCCGCAGTTCCGTAGAGCTTCGGCGAACCGGTGCATAGGGTCAACTTCAAAGGTAAGGTCATCAAGCTGCCCCGAGAATTTCGAAACGCGCATCACTGTCGCCGACTTGGCTCCGGTGAGGTCGGCTTCACTGCCCTGGTCACCCAACTGCTTCTCCGCTGTGCATCATCCTCGGTTATACAGCCTTACTCTCTGTATGACGCACCAGGCACGCATCGCGTTTCGCGAGGCCGCGACGCTAGCGGTCCACTGCGTTTCGTCGACGATCAGCAGCCGCGCGGCTGCTGGCTCGCCGCAACGCTGCCCCAACCCTAGGGCGGATATGTGGATGGTCATCACAAACAGCGGCCTGCCGGTGTCCGCCGTGTGGTACTCGAAGCGATCGACGAGTTCGATCTCGGACGTCGTCACCGGACAGGGTGATGATTGGAAGCTTGAAACAGGTGCGAAGGTACTTCACCGATCAGGCAATCCGGCATCAGGTACGGCTACGACTCCTCGACGCGATCACTGACCGAACCTCTGTGATCGTCGCTCACTCACTTGGATCGGTAGTCGCCTACGAGACGTTGTTCGCGGCGCAGGCGTACCCGGTGACGACGTTGATCACCCTCGGCTCACCTCTGGGCCTCCCAAACCTGATCTTCCATCGACTCGCTCCCGCTCCAGCCACGGAATTTGGTGCCTGGCCCGGGCGGGTGCAGCACTGGACGAACATCGCCGACATGGGTGATGTGGTGGCAAAATCCGCAGAAGCTAGCTCCGGTCTTCGGACAGAACGTAGCCGACGTCGCCATTCACAACGGAACCAGAGCTCACGACGTGCGGCCCTATCTCACTACTCGCGAGACCGGATCGGCTGTGCTGGCTGGCTTGGCCCGCTGACCCTGGTGGGATGTTCGCAGGGCTCGACGCGTTTGGCGACGGCCAGGTCGAGACGTTCAGCGGCAGCCCGCCTGCCGATTCGACCTATAGCTTGCACCTTCCCGATAGGAAATGGCGCAGCGGAGCGGTCAACCGGTCCGGCAACTGCACAAGGACGCTCGCACGGTGAGATTTACGCGACAGCGCAAGGCTCGGACCGGGCGTCGCAACTCATCTGTGCCCACGACGGACTGCCGGTGGTCACGGAAAGATCTCGGCGGGAAGGTCCGGGTCGTCGTGGGCGACGTTGAGCGCTGAGATGGCTTGGATGACGGCGACGGCGGCTTGTGCTGTGGTCAGGTGGTCGAGTTTACCCGACGGTTCAGTCTCGTCTGGCGTCGTGGTTTCAGCAGGCTTGCACCAGGACCGGATTCGCATGGACATCCCCTGAAGGAGCCCGCATCGAGGGTTACCTAATGTGGTTCGACCACGGGCTTTCCTTGTCCTTCGACTTCCCTGTCAAGTCTGGTGGTGTTGCGGAGGCGACGGTCGCGAGTGGAGTGAAGCCGGGCTTTGGGGCTCATCCGATCTGTGGGTGTAGCGGGTGCGAAACTTGGTACGTGTGCGACCAATCAACACCGTTCGTCGACGAGACGGCTGTCGATCCGGCGCTGCTGAGGACGCTGGTGGCCGCTGGTCTGCCGGCAACCGGGTGCTTTCTTCCCAAGGCCGGCTGGGTTAGCCGCGTGTGGGTCGGCGACGAATACGTCGTACGACTGAGCAACGGACAGTTCCGCGACGCGTTTCGCCACGAGGCGACAGTCGTCAGCCTGCTCGCCGGCAGCGAGGTCCTACGCGCCCGGCACCTCGCCCACGGCGACGGCCCGGACGGGCCGTGGTACATCTCCGAACGCCTGCCCGGCCGAACCATGCACGAAGCGTGGCCGGCGGCGGACTTGGCCACGCGCCAAGCAATGATCGAGAGCCTCGGCGTTGCGTTGCGTGCCCTGCACCGGGTTGCTGTCCCGGCGGGCCTGCTGCCGCCCTGGCTTGGCGACGCGCTCGCCGGCGAGCCGCGGGCTGAGTTCCATCCACCCGTGGTGAGCGCGGCGCTCCAGCAGGTCGAGGGCGCCCGGCGACTGCCCGGTCATGACTCACGCCTGCTCGCGGACGTCGCCGATTGGATCCAGGAGCGGCTGGCGTTGTTCGCCGCCGACGAACCCGTCCTCGTCCATGGTGATTTACATGGATCCAACGTGATCGTCGACCAAGGACGCGTCTCCGGTCTTATCGACTTCGCGGAGGCGTTGGCTCAGCCAGCGGATGTCGAGCTCGATACCATCCTGCGCTGGTGCGCGAAGGCGCGAGAGTACCCACCTGTACCCGAGGGACGAGGGCTCGACGAGACCACACTCGCAGAGGTCCCCGGATGGCTGCACGGCGCGTATCCGGAGCTGTTCGAGCGCGAGCATCTGCGGGAGCGGTTGCTCTTCTATGACATGCAGAGAGAGCTCGCGCTTCACGCACATCACCCCCTGCCTGACATACGCGAAGCGGCGCAGGGTCGCATCGCTGTCCTGCTTTCCGGCCATAACCATCTAGATGGACTCGTCTGGTAGGTCGTCGTCTTCGCGCCTACACGGGACATCGTGACCCCGCACCCGAATCTGGGCGCGAGGCTCACCCGATCTGAGGTGTAGCGGCGTGACGGCGTCGGTGGGTGGGCAGGCGTCGAGGCCTCCCGACGATGGGGTTCCTACACCCGTGTACCCGCGCAACCCGACATCACGCCACGGCCGGAACGTTCACGGGGTCAACCACTTCACGTTGGACGATCGGACTTCCCTCGCAACTTCGACCATGTCGCCGTGCTGGCTGCGGACCGTTTTGACGGTCACCGGGCTGGTGGTGACGTGTCCCTGCCGGGCGGCCCACTTGTACAACCCGGCGCAGCGCGGCGAGTTCCCGGTTCCACTTCGCCCCGCCGATCCGGGCCACGTTGCGCGGCGACCGCCGCCGCCAGTCCTCGAAGTCCAGCAGATCATCGGCGGTCGCCGCGTCCCAGTTCTTTCCGCGCTGCCACAGGAAGCTGAAGAACACCCAAGTAGTCGGTGGTATACGAGCGCTTCGTCACCTTCGCCAAATGCGCGAACGACGACCGGCCGAAAGCCGCGTCAGCCGCGCATCCACCCGGTAGTCCGGGTCCACCATGAACGGATCACCCGGCTCCAGCCCGTACGCCTCCTCGCGCTCGACAAGATCACTCCATTCGTCGAGGAACCGGTTGCCAACCCACCGGAACCTCCAGCGCACCAGACACCCAGTGCGCCGTCCACAACTTGCCCAATACTCACCTCGCGTGCCACAACATCACCAGCAGTAACACGTGAAGTTGATAGGGAAGAACGAACACCATGCTTTTGCCGAAGGCCCAGCGCTGCTGAGTTCGCCGGTGTCCCCGCCGAGCGCTGGACGGGCGGAGCGCTGGAGGCCGGGCGCAGTTCGTGGACAGCACCGTTGGACGCGGTCCGGCTGCGCGGCCGGGCGACGACGCCGCGACCGTGACCGCGGTCCAGGTCCGGGGTGTGGTGGACCGGCTGATCACCGCCGGGCAGTGGCGGGCCGGCGATCCGGACATCCTGCTGATCGCCGACGCCGGCTACGACGGTCCCCGCCTGACCCATGTGCTGGCCGATCTTCCGGTCACCGTGCTGGTCAGGATGCGGTCCGATCGGGTCCTGCGCCGCCCCGCATCTCCACACCTGCTCGGCACCATGGGCAGGCCTCGCCGCCATGGCGGCGAGTTCGCCTTCGCAGACCCAGCCATCTGGGGCGACCCGGATGTCACCACCCGCACCGAGACCCGGCTCTACGGCCCTGCGTTGATCCGGGTCTGGGATCGGCTGCACCCGCGACTGACCCACCGCATCGCCTGGGTCGGCCATACCGGGAACCTGCCCATCCTCGGAAGGCACGGTGATCAGGCTGGAGGTCGAGCGCCTGCTGTCCGGAGCGATCCCGAAACCCGTGTGGCTCTGGCATTCCCGCACCAGTCTCGATCAGGCCACAGTGGACCTGGCCTGGCAGGCGTTCCTGCGCCGGTTCGACATCGAGCACACCATCCACATGCTCAAGCAACCCTCGGCTGGACCATGCCGAAGAGGCTCGCGTTCAATGGTCAGATTGTTAGAATCAAGGGTTCTGTTCCCGGTCTCGGAGGTCACTGCTGATGCCTGAAGATCCGCTCCAGGTGCCCATCGACGAGCTCCGAAAGGTTTTCGACTTGCTACTTCGCCATGTAGGCGATCAGGCGGGCGGTTCTCTCGAGGTGACGCATGACTACTTTTGGTCGGTTCCTCCTGGAGATCTGCACGACGTATACGGGCAACCGACTGAACTCACTGTCGGTCAGGTCTCAGAGTCTTGGGCTAGCCTTGTCGAAATGCTTGACGATGACTCCAAAGTAGTTGGCTATGGTCTGGTTTGGCTGTCCGATGTTCTCCGGACAATTGGTGTGGAGCGGATCGCATAGCGGGTTGTCGCAACGATCTATTTGACAAGCGCGAAATTGACCGATGGGTCCTTCAAGGCTCGTCAGCCCCTTCGGCCGCGCACCAGTGGTCTGCGGTTCGGTTCCAGAGCGACGAGACCAGGTCGTTGACAGCCAGTTCCGTGCCGTAACGTGCCTGGTCACAACGCCGACTTCTTACGACCGCAGTCTGGTGCTAGGAGGTGGTTTTGGATGCACGACCAGCACATTTGGCGCGGCTTTGCCGTGACCTACGCAGTCGTGGCGATCGTCCAGATCTACCTCGCCCTCTCGACTGGAGCAACGTGGGCAGGGCTTCTGGCTGTGCTTTGGCTGCTCGCGGCGCTCGGATGTGGCGCGGTTGCTCATTGGCAAGGACGCCACGAACAAGACGAAGACGTTGACCTCGACGAACTTGCTCAAGACGGGCTGCGTTCGGCGGAGGAGGAGCTGGCACAGTGGGCAGCTCGCAGGGCTAGTGACAGGTCGCTATGACCACCGTGCAGCAGGTGCCGGATCCGACCTTGTACCGCGACCAGCACGAGTTGCTTGACTCCTTTTGTGTTGGAAAGCGGTCGGGCTAGTGCCGTATCAAGCAACGTTGGGTAGGTAATCCGGGCGGCGGATTTTGGAGTTGACGGCGAAGTGGCGTTTGGGGTGGCAGTGGCGGTTGCGCCAGCGGAGGTAGCTGGCGATGGTGGCTTCCTGAGCGGTGTGACTGGGGTAGTCGCTGCCGTCGAGGGTGAAGTAGCGGACGGCGGTGAATTCGCACTCGATCCAGTTCAGCCAGGAGGCGTTGGTGGGCGTGTAGACCAGCTCGATGTCGTTGGCCGTGCACCAGGTCCTGACCTGGGCGCGCCGACCGCGCCCGGCAACAGCGCGGCGCAGAGGCCGCTCTGTGCTTAGCGGGCTCGCGACGACCGATCACTTCACGTCAAAGACGCTGAGCGTGGAAGATCGTCGTCTGATCTTGTTTCTCATCGTGGTGCTAGTCGACGACGACGGCTGCCTCACGGGTCTCTACGAACGGATCGCGGCCGAGTTCTCCCATCGACATGGGCACTGGGCTTACGCGAAGTCGATCCCAGAACTGCAGAGCTCAGCGAGTAAATGGCTCGGTCGCGCCGCTGTGCGGCGCCCACGCTGGGACCGGATCGTCGACCTTGTCACCCTCGGTGTCCCTGCCGAACGGCAGGAGAAGATGCTGGCGGTCGCGGCCGGACTGTACACAGGTGGACATTGAAGGCAAGTATCTGATTAATGGGTCCGGGTATCTCGCAGGGCTGTGGGAGGGGCACGCGGCGGCCGCCTTGGAAGCCCTGTTGAGCGGACGAGAATGAACACCGGCTCACTGCACTTGCTGAGCAGTCGGACCGCTACGCCTCGTGCGCTCTCGAAGCTCGGTGAGGGCTATCGACCACCTCGCCTGCGCGACCAGCAAGGATCCGCTCTCCAACCCTGATCAAGTTTCGAGAGCGGGAGAGGCATACCTCATGATCACAGGTGCCGAACTCGGCCGATGGTATGAGGCCCACAAAGGCTAAGTGATCAGCTCGCGCTGCCACCAGCAGCGTTGATGCCGGTACCTCGCCAGCTGCGTCCACGACCGCGGGATCTCGCCGACCAGACATGGGGTTGGCCGACCTTCTCCGGCTCTAGGGGCTGTTTCAGAAGTGGGTCTTGTTTGAGATGATCTTTGTGTGGGGCGTGGTGACCTGACGAATGAGCAGTGGTCGAAGCTGGAACCGTTGTTGCCTGTGGGGAAGAAGCCGGGTCGTCCGCCGGTGCATCCGCGGCGGCAGTTGATAGACGGGATCCGGTTTCGGGTGCGGACGGGTGTGCAGTGGCGGGATGTGCCGTCTCGTTATGGGCCCTGGCAGGCGGTGTATGGGTTGTTTCGGCGGTGGCAGCGCGACGGGACATGGAAGCGGGTTCTGGCCCGGTTGCAGGCCCAGGCGGACGCGGACAGGCTGATCACGTGGGATGTGAGTGTTGATTCCACGGTGACTCGCGCGCATCAGCACGCTGCTGGTGCGCGAACAAAGGGGCCGAGCAGCGTGAACCTCCGGGCGGGGTCGACGTCGAGCCGGACGATCATGGAATCGGCCGGTCGCGGGGCGGGCTGAGCACCAAGCTGCATCTGTCCTGCGAGCAGGGCCAGAAACCTCTCTCCCTTGTGGTCACCGCCGGGCAGCGGAATGACTCGCCGCAGTTCACCGTGGTGCTGGAGCGGATCAGCGTGCCCCGGTCCGGGCGGGGACGTGCTCGCAACCGCCCGGACCGGGTGCTGGCGGACAAGGCATACGGTTCCCGCGCCAACCGTTCCTAGCTGCGGAAACGGGGCATCCGTTGCACCATCCCGGAGAAACAGGCCAGGTTCGCCACCGCAGGAAACGAGGCCGTCACGGTGGTCGCCGACCCGTGTTCGACAAGGAGATCTACAAGCAGCGGCACGCCGTCGAATGCGGCATCAACCGGCTCAAACGCTACCGAGCCGTCGCCACCAGATACGACAAACTCGCCGTCCGCTACGAAGCCACCGCCACCATCGCCGCGATCAACGAATGGCTCTGACATCTGAAACAGGCCCTAGAGCTCTTGACGCCGCCACCCGGGCTTCCGAGCGCGCGGAGGCTCATGCGTCATTCCTGTTCGCCTCCTCTAATACTCGCGTTCGGCCTGCAGATGCAACCTGTCTCGTTGTTCAGTCGGATGCGCCCAGGTTAGGGCCGAGCCACTGGCTTTCCTGCGAGTGGTCGGTGTAGTCAACCCCGTACGGGTAAGGCTTGAAGGCGGGGATGAAGTAGGTGGCGTGCGAGCCCTTGACGGGATCCGGCAGCGGCTCGGCGTCCCTCAGCTTCTCGAACTCGGACACGACGGCAGCGGGGAGACCACCACGGGCTAGGTGGTGACGTGCGAGCCTGCCGACCACTTCTCTTGCCAGTCGGCCGCTGTCGATGTCGCTGGACAGGACCAGAACCAGGCGGTTGAAGTACGTCAGGTCCTCGGACAGGTCCTGCTGTGTCGAGAGAACCAGTTCGCAGTCATTGAGGACGCTCTGTTTCGGCCGATACCCAACGGAACTGATCCACGGGTACCGGAGGTGCCCCGCGAAACGCCTGCCGTCCTTAAGTGGCTTGTCCGCCAAGAGAATCAGCCGCGTGTCGGTGACGAACAGCCTCAACCCGGAAACCCGCCACTCCGTCTCGGTACGCGTGCTCAGCCGCATCACGTCGAAGGTGTCGATCTCCCACGAGGCGCCGCGCACGGCGACACGTGCGGCCACCTGCCCGTCCGCGGCATGGAGTTCGACGCCGCCGTCCGGCAGCACGTTCGGGGAGAGCCGGTCGCCCTTTCCCTGTTGGTCGTGGGTATGCCGAGCGAGCATCCGGAACTGGTCGTGGAACGTGCGTGGCTCGGGGAGCATCGCGTCGAGGGATTGCGCCGCGGGCGGCTCGGCCTCGGGCGGCTCGGCGGAGGGGACCACCCGCTCCGCGGCACGGACGAACGGCTGGACGTTCGCGCCATGGGTCATGGCGGCACCCAGGCCGACGTAAGCGTAGGCGAGGAAGACCGCGGGCATCGACCCTTCTCCGGTCTCCCACCTCCGCAGCTCGGCCATTTGTGCCGCGCGCAGGGCCCAGGCCGGCTCGATGTTGTGCCGCATGGCTTCTACAAGCGCGAGGTCGATGCGCTTGGTGTGCGGGGAGTCGATCACGGCGAACAGCGTGCACAGCACGTGGTGCGCACCGCCGTAGACGGCTGCGGCGCCGAGGCCGAGCCATTCGGGCGCGTCCACGAGCGAGCTCAACTGCCCCTGTTCGCCGTACACCCCCAGACTGGCGCAGCCAGCCAGGATCACCCTGTCTGGCATCCGGTAGAGAGGCCGATCGTCGAGGTCGGTCTGGTAGAAGTCGCGGAGGCCGAAGCGTTCCCGCCCGGAGAGACGGAACCCGGCACTGCCGGGTTCTCCATCGGTTGGCGGGTCGACGTGTCCAGCCAGGAACAGCACCCCCTCACCTGCCCGGCGGCGCGTGAGCAGTGCGGCCAAGTCTGCTTTGCTGACCGGTCCGGTGACGGTCTCCGCGTTCGGTGGTATGGCACTCGCCGCGTGGGGCAGGTCTTGGAACCAGAGATCGTCCGGTGGCTCGTGTGGCGCCAGGATCGCTAGCACGCGGTTGGTGCCAACTCTCGCGCCGCGGTCCTCGCCGTGGGCCACCTGCCGCCGGTGCGCGAGGAGGGCGACCGACGGTATATGGCACACCGCGGCCACGTCCGCGACTCGCAGTAGCGGGCTGATCCGCAGTGCCCACACGGGCACCACCATCAGCGAGGCGGTCGGTGCGACCGACAGCGGCACTGGCGGGCCTTCTGCGCTCAACGCGTTGGCGAGGACCGAGGGGATCAGCGCGGAGCCGAGGTGGTCCAGGATTCGGGTCAGCGCCTGTGCTGCCGTCGCTGTGCCGTCGTCCACCGGCTCGGCGGGGTGTTCCGCCACGAGTGCGGTGCCGGGGAGCCTGGTCCTCACAGGCTCGGCGTCGGGTAGCTCGATGGGCAGGTGACGGACCAGGTCACGGAACGCCTCGGCGAACGGGCTGTAGGGCTGGCGGTTGGCCGTCCACTCGCCCTGGGGGCTGCGCACCGCGTGATAGATCCAGTCATCGACGCGGGCGAAGCTCCAGTACCAACCGTCAGGCGCCATGGTGGTCAACTCGTGGTCCAGGTCGACTGCGGTGGCCGGGTCGCCCCCTACCCAGGCCGCCTGGTCGACGAGGATCGTGGCCTCGGTGCGCAGTGGGTCGGTCAGGGTGGGATCGCCGCCGGTCTCCCCGACCGTGACGCCGGTGCTGACCCGCGCGTCGTCGTGTTCGAACCAGCCGGCCATCGAGCTAGGGAGCACCTGGTGGGCCGACGACTCATCACTGGCAGCCTCGGTCGTCTCGCCGGCAACGCCGCCAGGCAGCCTCGTGGTGCTGACGAGCGAGTCGAACACCGACCGCAGGCGGTTGCCCGCCACGCCAGCCTCGACTGGGACTGCCTGCGCCCGCACGGTTTCCAGCAGCTCGGCGACCAGTGCGGCATCACGATCCGTCGCGAGCCCCAGTGCGAGCGCGTAGGTGTGCGCGTGTGCCGCGACCCAGCGGGCACGCCACCGGCTTGTCGGCAGCTGGTAGCGGACGCGTTGGACGATGTTGAGGCTCTCCAGCGCGTTGCCCATTGCGGCGTCGGTTAGGGCGGTCGCAGCCTGGACGTAGGCGAGGACAGCGTAGGCCTGTGCCTCCAGCACCGGTTCTGCGGCTCTGCTGAGGTGTCGCAGGGCATCGTCCATGAGTGTGCCCGCGTGGTGGTACCGCTGACGCTTGCTCTCGTCGTCCACACTCATCGTGTCGGGATACCGGTCGGGGTTCTCGATGATGTCGAGGTAGAGGGTCGCGAGGAGCAGGGTGCGCGCCGCGTAGTCGGCCACCCGGTCGCCGATCGGGACAAGCCCGGCGTCGTACTCCCGTTGCCGCGTCAGGTGTTCGACGACACCGACCGCGTTGCCGGCCTCGTTCATCAGGCGCAGCAGGTACATCTCCGTCTTATCCAACAACGGCAGGTCGCCGTCGCGAACCGCGGCGACGCGGACCCGGTAGAGCCGCCGCAGCCCTGCAAGGCAGCGTTCGGTGTCCGCCACGTCGAAGGTCAGGGCCTCGATCATCCGGAGGTCGGCCTGGGTGGCCCAGTACCTGGCCCGTGGTCGGCCGTCGAGCAGGTGAAATGCCTCTTTCCACCGTGCCTGCGCAGCGTCGGGTTGCCCGGCCTCGAGCAGCACGTCCCCGGACTGCAGCGCACACCACCCGCGGATCTCGGCTGGCGCCTCGACGGCCAGGTCGCGTGCCTCCTCCGAGAGCTTCATCGCCTCCTGGAACGCCAACCGGCCCACCGCCCCCAACGCCTGGCACTGCACCAGGACAGGCCGCAGCTCCGCGGCCACACCCCCGTGCGCCGCGTCGTCGACGAAGATCCCAGCCCGCGCCCGGTCGTCGTGCGTAGCCTTGTCGACCGCCAGCAACACCGAAGAGGCAGTACGGTCCCACATCGCGCGCAACAGAAACCCTCTGCCGAGGAACCGCACCGGGCTCGTCAACACCTTGCGGGACAACAGCCCCGTGGTCAGCGTCGGCAAGGCGAGGCGGACCTGGAGCATCAGCAGCACCATGGGCGCCCACAACAGCGCCAGAGAGGTCCGTTCAAGGGCCAGAACCGCCAACGCGACCGTCAGCAGGGGCACCGCGAACCGGGCGCGCCAGCCGGTCGCGAGCCACGCCGTCGCGCCGAACACCGCCACCACCCAGCCGGGGACCACCATGAGCAGGCTCATCGCGACGGCCAACGCCGCCGTCGCGAGCCGCGTGGCCAGCACCGGCCACAGCTGTGTCCGGTGGAGGACCGTGATCATGTCGCACTCGTGCAGGCCGATGTGACCATCACGGGTCCGGTGCGTCCGCGTCAGCCGCAACGACGGGACGAGCCGCGTGAGCGCGCGCAGCCGCATGCCGAACCCTGCGCCGGGCATGATCATGCCGGACAGCGGAATGACGTAGTCGAGCACAACCTCGTCGGTCGCCCGCTCGTTACGCTCGCGCAGCCACTCCCGCAGCTCCGGCTCGGGCACAGGGCGGAACGGGTCGAAGGTGGAAACCGTCATCGCGTGCTCAGCTCCCGCCGTAGTTTCAGCATCGTGAAGAAGCGACCGGCCTTTGCGTTGACGCGGCGGTCGGCTCGGACGTCCTTCTCGGACAGGAGTGGGTCGGCCGACTCGCCACGCACCTCGAGCAGCCCCAGCCTGCCCTCCACGATGTCGAGCACGCGGTGCGGCACGGCGAGAACGGCAAGCCACCACGGCAGCCCGAGCGGCACCGACACCATGACCAGGGCCACGTCGACCACGACTCTGGCCACGACGGGTAGCAGTGCCCGTCTGCCGAACTGGCCAGCCAACCACAACAGCGCCCACCACGTGACCGTGAGCGCGGCGTGCGCGATCGCGACCAGCATGAGCGACGACACGACACTCAGCGCGATGAGCGTGGCCACGTGCAGCTGTGTGATGTGAAACTGGATCCGGGCACTCAGCCCGGCCGTGTTCGCAGTCTGCGAGCGGAGCCCGAAATGTCGCGCTTTGCTCGGCCCAGCGTCCGCCTTGCGTCGCACGGTGAACTGGTAGGGCAGTGGCCGGTCCCGGCGGCGCGGCGACAGGATTGGTCCTCGGTCGCTGGGCTGCCGGTCCGCAGGCGACACCCGGTGCCGCACGGTGATCGCGGCCCGAACGGCGTCCCGCAGTGTGACGCCGGCAATCGCCAGTTTGGCCGGCTCCTGCTCCGCACACGCCAGCAGCAGGTGCGCGGTGTCGGCGGTATGGTCGCCGGTCCGAGTCGCCCAGTACGCCAGCCGCTCTAGCACAGCCGCTGCTTCGGGCGTCCATTCTGTGTCGGACTCCGCTGCGTTAACGAAGGCCTCCGCCACCTGCTGGTAGGTCTCGTCGGTGAAGAAGTGGTGCGCGCCCAACTGCTTCATCACCAGTCGCGACCGGCAATCCTCGTCATCGTTGAAGGCGGCGGCGAGTAACAGGTGTTCCACTTCGACCGGGTCACCGCCCGCCATGGCCGCTGCGGCAGCCATGCACCGGGTGAGGCAGGCGGTTTGCGTGTCCCTGTCGGTCATACCGCGACCCGATCGCCCCACACGACGGGGGCCAGTTCCAAGTCGAGCTCTCGCTCCCCGCCGCGGATCTCCAGCTCGCGGCCGCCCAGCAGCTTGCGCCGCATACACGCGGCGCGGAACAGCGGAGTCGCGCCGTCCGGTGTCATCACGCTCGCAGCCAGACCGGACTTCGCGGTCACCACGAAGTTCCCAGCGGCCTTCGCAAGCGGCAACGGCGTACCGAGACCGTCCGCGTCCAACGCGAGCTCCACCCGCGCCCCGCTGTCCTTTGAAACGAGGACCATTGTCGGCCCGGTCGACACCAGGCTGGTTACGACCACATAGTTCGGTCGCCAGGTCCTGTTGTGACACAACGGCAACAGCGCTGATTCCAACCCCGCCACGTTATCAATCGACTGCTCGGTGCATTCGCGCCCCTGGAAGAACGTCGCTCCCTCCCGAGAGAAGGTGATCAACAACGAGGCCATGGGCATGCTCCGGGTCACACCGACCGCGCCATCGGCTACCAGGCTGACCGCGCCGCTGGAGGTGTACTCCACGTCGGCACGGGCGCTGGCCGATGAGATCCGGAACGAGACCCCGAGATCAGCCAGCGTGGTTCTTTTGTCGAAACGATGCCCGGTGAACGTGCCGACATCACCAAGTGCCAGAGGAACTGACGGCAGCCACACCGCGAAGTAGCCATATTTGTCGTACATCTCGCGCGTGTACGCCTCGTGGATCGCCATGGTCCTTTGCATCGGACCATGCAACAGAAAAGTTACGTACGGGGAAGCGATATTGTACGTCCGTGACCTGAACGTTTCTGTCAGCGACAGCCGACTACTTCCTTTAGGTGGAACGAAAATCAGCCACATCAACGGCACTCCGTACCCACTACACGGCCAACCACGGCGTCAAGATCCATCTGTCAACGGCGGGCATCCTCAAACGTCCGCTCATGCCGATGAGCGGATGTTCGCGGGTGGAAGGATCTGATTCATGGTTGAAGTGGTTACGACGATGAGGGCCGACTCCGATGTGGAGGTGGCGATCCGTGCTGTCGACGACGCGTGTGAAGTGATCCGGCGTTCTTATGGCGGCACTGTGAAGCGGTTCGAGAAGGGCAACGGAGATTTCGCCACAGGAGTGGATCTCGCCGCGGAGCGGGTGATCCGGAGTGCGCTGCGGGACGCTTACCCGCGCGATGTGATCTTCGGTGAAGAGTACGGCACGGACATCGGGGACGGGTCGCGGGCCTGGCTGGTCGATCCGTTGTGCGGCAACGTGAACTACGCGGCCCAGACGCCGCTGGTCGCGGTCAACGTCGCCCTGCGTACTGAGAGCGGCGTGACGGCGGCGGTGTCGGCGGACCCTTTGTCCGGCGAGGTCTTCTGGACCAGTGGCCACGGCGCGTTCCTCCGCCGCGACGGCCGCGACGAGCACTTGGTACCCGGGGCTGGCGACCGCGGTCGTGGATGTCAATCTCGACCCGCCGTTCCCCAATGCCGTGGCGTTCCGCACAGCGCGGATGCTGCTGGACGATGCCTTCACGGATGACTTCCGCCCCCGCGTGGTGTCCACGAGCCTGGCGGTGGCCTGGGTCGCGGCCGGACGGCGGGCCGGCTACATCACCGACGGGCACCTGCGGGACAGCGTGCATTTCACAAGCGGCATCGCCCTGTGCCAGGCGGCCGGCTGTGTGGTGACCAATCTCGCCGGGCAGCCAGTGCACT
The DNA here is from genome assembly GCF_046549075.1 of Amycolatopsis sp. lyj-84. Classification (NCBI taxonomy): domain Bacteria; kingdom Bacillati; phylum Actinomycetota; class Actinomycetes; order Pseudonocardiales; family Pseudonocardiaceae; genus Amycolatopsis; species Amycolatopsis sp. lyj-84. The sequence continues at coordinate 522,373 of NZ_JAJPWO010000004.1, read as the reverse complement.
CCGGCATCCAGGGATTGGTCGTGGCCGCCGACCCCGAGACCCACCGAAACCTGATCGACCTGGTTTCGCGCCATCGCGACGACTGAACGTCCCCTTTACCTGTCAGTGTCGCTGTCCCAGAGCGCATAGAACGTAGAACGGGAAACAGGCATGAGGCCGGCGTCGGCGAGGTCGAGTGCTTGATCGGTGAGTCCACCGGCGTCATCCTCGATATTCCGCCACCAGTAGCGGTGAGCGGCCCCGGACGAATCCAGCTCGATTTGCTTGATGGCCACTGTCTCGTGCTCGACCACGATCGCTTCCCATAGCCAGCGAGCTCCTTCGTCGACCAGGCCTTCATGATCCACGTACTCGTAGTACTGGCGAAGTTCGGAGCCCTCGTCCAGCGCCCGATACCACGCGACGCTTGCCCGGAATGCGGCTTCGGTCTCCTGCGGCCAGTGCCGTTGTGCTGCCAGACGCCGGTAGCGCGCCTCCACCTCCGGCGGAAAATCGATCACTACGAGAGTATGCTCGTGGTACCGAGCTTCGCGCGCTCATGCCGCAGGTCGCACGTTCTGAGAAAGGCACGCACCTGCCGTTGGGCGGATTGTGTCGGCATGTGAGGCAAGAATTCCACCTTCGCGATCTGGCCTGACACGGCGCTACCTGCCGGTAGGGTTGCGGGGTGATGACCAACCCCGGTACCGGGTTCTCCTCGGAGCGGCAGCAGTGGACGTGGGCGTATCCGGTAGGCCCCCGTTGGCTGCTCCTCGGCGAGATCGGTTTCGATGATTCCGAGGACGACGTCCCGTTGGCGGTGTGTGCCGACATCGAAGGCCTGTTCGTCGACCTTCCGCCTCGGCCGCGGGAGCGGTTCACGCTTGTCGGATGTACCCCGGCAGGAGTGCTCGCCGATCTCCTCGGCCAGCTGCCTGCCGAAGCATTCGGTACCGAACGGGCCTGGCTGGGCAACGTCTCCTTGAGCGCGCCCACACGACTGCCGAGTCCAGCGCAGTCGTGGTGTGGAGAAGATCTGTGCGACGTCGTGGTACTCGCGCAGCGACCGAATGCGGCCATGCCCGAAAAAGTGGACATCGACCTCGATGGTTTCGTTTACGTCGGTCAAAGCACGGATGCGGTGGTACGTCCCCGCGACGTCGACGAATTCGTCCTGACGACTTGGTATGGGACGTTCTGCGGCACCTGCGGGGACCTCACGGGTGTATTCCGCGAGCAAGCCGCACCGTCGGTGCGGCAGATCCGGCTTCTCGGTTGCCGACCGGAACCTCCGCTGGTGACCGCGCTCGATGTGGTGAGACAGTCGGCCACGGCGAGCCCGAGTCGGCGCCGCGTCCACGCCTGGGTCCACGCGATCGCCGCCGATGGTTCCGCTGTCGCGTTAACCGGCGCCGTGGTGTCCGGAACGGTCGGCTCAGCCGAGCCGTCACCACTCGGTGCTGGACTCCTGGACGTGACCGTCGAGGTGGGTGCAGGGGAGCCCCTGCCGACGGGAACTCTCGACATTCTGGAGCATTGGCGCGCTGGACGGCCAACCCGGCCGAATCTGTGGGCGGACTACGATCGTGAACTGCGGCGCCAGTGGTCAGGAGTGGCGCTCGGTTACCGGACCGGCGCACTGGCCCGGCCTGCCGGAACCACCTACGACCTCGACGGCCGGTTCGTGACCGACGTCGAAGGGTTCTACTGCGCGATCGGCGAGGCGATCAACGGCCCGGGCGGGTACTTCGGCTGGACCCTCGACGGCCTGGACGACTGCCTCCGCGGACAGTTCGGCGCACAGGCTCCGTTTCGGCTGGTATGGCATAACTCGGCCGTCGCCCGCGAGCACCTCGTCGGCGGTTACGACCGGCGTCGGCTGAGTCCAGCGATCACCCTGGAGGACTTGCTGGTCCTACTCGCGGAGCACCATATTGAAGTTGATCTACGCTGAGCCCTGCCTGGCACTATCACCCCACTTCGGTCCGGTCAGACGAAAAGGCCGCCCGTCTCCGGTGCACTTGTACTTCATCGCCTACCGGCAGCATACGAATTCCCTGCGGGCTCGGCTTCGAACAGACGTCCGCTCATGCCGATGAGCTGGCCCTTGGCGGCGAGTTCGCGCGCTTGCCGGAGTTGGGATCCTCGCTCGGGTCCAGACTGAGAAGGGGCCATTCGCCCGGGTAGGCCTATTCGGACTTGGCGTACGGGAGGTAACCCTTGTCGACGCTGAGACCGCGCAGCAATGCGCCGACGAGTTGCTCAGTGAGGACTTCGGGTGTCCTGAGCAGGTCTGCGGTTCTTGCTGTCGCCGTCTGCTGGTAGCTGTCTACATCGTACGGTTCCACCTCATCCTCGTCGCCGTTCTGCACATACTCGTAGGCGATCGCCGCCTTGATGCCGGTGAGGCGTAAGCCAATCACCCAAGGTCCGTCGTACTTGGCGTAGTTGCTCGCGAGGTCTGCGGCCACACGCAGCGCGCCGTCCACAAGTCCGAGCACCAGGCTGGGCAAGATCACTCGGTGCTCGGCGGGTGCGGCGGTGGAGCCAAGAGGACGCCATGTGGAATGAGCCATAGCAGTTGCACGACCGCAAAGCAGACCAACAGTCCCGTTCTCCTGAATTTTAAGGACCAGCAGAGAGTCCTCTCGGACCGAGCCGTCCTCGCGAATGCCGTTTTCCTTGACCATCCCGCTGCTGCGGCGGCGCCACACACCGCTGCCCAGGTCAGGCGAGAACGACGGTCCTCCACGCGCAACTACCGCCTGACTAATCACAGCATCCAAGTCTCCGGTCGAGGAAACGGTGCTGACACCAGCGAAAGCGTCACCCACAGCGTCCACAGGGTGAACAACAAGGTAGAGGCGGCCGTTCGTGCGTCCCGCGTTGTTCGGCGCCGGATCACCAGCCGCAAGCTCGTCGAGCAACGACACGACATCCACCCTGGCGGGCTCCACCACCGACACACGGGGATCGACTGGTCCTCCGCGTCCAGACGCACTGGAGATCCCAGGCGTTCCAACCCTCTCGGTCCTGCGTTGCGCGCCCGTGTCTGTCTTTACGACGAGGCGTTCCAGCAATGCGAACATGACTTGAGCGGAGGCGCGGGCGGCGAACTGCTTGTAGCGGTCGTCTTTCGTGGTGTCAGCGTGGTCCATCACGCCCTTGGCGACGAGCCAGGTAAGTCCCCGATCATGGGCGACGGTCGCGATGGTAGCGGCCTCCATCTCGACCGCGGTGATCTTCCGCATGCCCATCGCCTTCAACCGGCCCCAGCCGTCGGGATCGGCGATGACGGCGCTGCCGCTGGCCATGGGGGCGGCGAGTACGCGAAAAGGAAGTTGCTGCGGCCCCTCGACGTCGTCGTAGAGCCGCCGCTGCACGAGGCCGGCCCCGTCTCTGGTCAGAACAGCCTCGCCGTTCTGCGTGCGGCGGATCAGACCTTGCTCCTCGAGCTGCGGCAAGCGCCGCTGCCAGGTGCCGCTCGGGAAGTAGGCGTCGCGCGCGGGATGGCTGCGTGGTTGCTGCCCACGGTGTAGCTGTTCGAGAAACCAGAGCAGTGCTTCACTCTCGCTGGCGTCGCCGTAGCTGGCCAATCTGCTGGGGTCGAAGTCTTGCGCGGCGCGCAGCCACCGAGGCTCCAGCCGGAATTGCCGGTGATCACCCTCGAACCCGGAGGCCGACTGCTTGCCTTCGTCCCACTCATAGACGGGCTCGCCGACCACGACGTCACCCAGCGCCGTGTCTGCGGGGTTACCGGCGCACACCCCACACATGGCCAGCGATGCCGGACGTAGCCGCTCGACCAGCGACGCAGCGAATGGCCCTATAACGCGACCGCCCATCTGCGTCGGCCGGGCCAACGCCAACGTGAACCGAGCCTTCCCATCGACGCGGTACTCACCCCAAAGGAACGGTGGGGTGCCGTCCAGGTCGCGCTCCTCCCACTGAAGCACCCCTGGACCTGTCAGAGCGATCGCCTGGCCAGCTGCCTTGGCCGCATCGAACTCCTCTCGCAATGCCACAACCACCAGCACATCAACGCGGTCCATGTTTCCCCCGTAGAGACTAACTGCGCTATCGCGGGCGGTGTGTAGAGCCGCGCCGTGCTGCTCAGCCTCCGACCCATATTCTGCCCCTGCCTCAAGGAACGCCAAAATCCGCGCCACAGCACGTCCCGGATCGCGCCAGTGCGACCTTTGGGTAGTGCTGACAAGGCTCGGGCAATTTCACGACGCGATTGTCCGCCAACCCGTCGTAGGCCGGTCATTCAGGTCCACCACTGCCCCGGAATGGCGGAGTAGCGGCGAGCTGCTGTTCTTCCAGGATTCGGTTCTCCGGCTGACTTTGCTCCCACGCCGTGCTGAACAGCGACAGGGCGATGTCGTAGAGCAAGCTGGGGCGTTGGGCGGCGACGCACGGCGAGTGACGGCCGTGAACCGATCCGCCGTACAGCGTCAGATAGGCCACCTCGTTGGTGATGATCACCCGGTGCGTGTGCGGGAGGTTGTAGAAGCGCAGCGACACGTTGCCGTGGCGGCGGGCTGCGGCGATCACGAAATGTGTGTTCGTACGGACCTGTTCGGCCAGGAATCCGGCCGAGAAGGTCGGGTCCGCGCGTCGCATGTCCTCTTCGCGTCTGGCGAGCCACGAGTCCGGGCCGCGCTGCAAGTCGGGCAACAGGACCTCGACGAACTGGGGTGGCCGCCGCATCCCGCCCGTCCACACGGTTGTGAACGTGTCGCGGGTCAGTTCGTTCCCTCGGCCCGTCAGAACGCGGATCCACTGGGCGTTTGCCAGATCGCGGGCCAGATCCGGGCTGGCGAGTTCCTGGCGCTCGTACACCTGCTGCACCGGTAAGCCCGCGAATCGCGAGAACATCGCTGTCAGCACCCGCCGGAGCCGTTTGGAGAGCACCCATCCGCTCGCGACGGTGAGCGAGGTCGCGGCGAGCGAGCTGATGACACCCATGACGAAGTCGGCCATGTCGTCTCACCCGACCAGGTACGGGATCAGCTCGCGGACCACGATGGCGGCGTTTTCCGCCGCCATCGGCTGGGCGTCGTCGTTCTTCTGCTCGTCGGCGAGATCCGAGATTCCCCGAACGACGACCCAGGGCCAGGCGCCGTTCTCGTAGCAGAACTGGCCCAGTCCGTCGGACTCCATGTCCACGGCCAGCGTCTTGTCACTGAATCCCCGCAGGTACCTCAGCACCTCCGCGTCCCCGTGGGCGATGACACCGTTCCCGGAGCCGATCAGCCCTGACTGCGCCACGAAGCCAGGGAACTCGGCCGGCTCGCCCCGCGCGGAGAAGAACTCGCCGACGGCGTGCCCAGCGATGGCCCGTGCTTCCCAGTACCGGCCGCGCCGCTGTGTACCCGCCGGTGTCTCCTTGTACAGGTCGTATCCCACGACCTTGGTGGCGACCACGACGTCGCCGATGCGCAGGCACGGATCGATGCCGCCGGCGATCCCAGCCAGCACCAGCACTTTCGGGGCGAAGCGCTGAACTAGCCTCCGTGCCGCGTCCATCGCCGCACCCTGGCCCTGGCCGTGTGTCTGCACGGCCACGATGTGGGTGAACCGCTCGCCCGCGTGGAAGGCGTCGTCGAGCGGTGACAGTTCGAGCACCCTGCGGACGGCGCGGGTCTCGTCTGCGGTCATAGTGATCACTCCGACGTCGTGGGCGATCTCTGGTCTCTCGACCGGACCAGGTACCGCGTTGACCGACGCGTACGGGCCAATGGCTACGCCGCTCAACGAGGTGGGGCCGCTGAACATCGCGCCGTGAACATTGATATTCGTGTTCATTCCTCTGCTCCTGGTTTGCTCGCCGGGTTCGACTGGTAAACCTGGGGGTTCGGGCCGATCGGCGAGTTGTCGATCTTGAGGTCTCCGCTGCTGAAGACGTTGGCGTTGATGATGGTGGTGACCTGTCCCTTGACCGCGGAGACGTCCATTCCCTTCGACTTGAGGAACTCGACGATTGAGTCGAGCAAGGTGTTGAGGATGACGTTCTTGTTCTCCTCGATCTCCCGGCGGTCGAACGCGACGTGGCGGCTCCGGTCGACCAGTTCGACCTCCTGGCGAATGCTGAAGCACGGGCCGATACCCCTGCCCCGTCTCGGCATCACCGCGCGGTCCTGCCGTGCGTACAGCGCACGGGCGACCACCCAGGGCGCGGTGCTGAGGCGCCACGCGTCGCCGGCTTCGCGAGGAAGGTCGCGCAATGCGCGGAACGCCGCGCGGACTACTGCGCTTACGCCGTTCTCCCGATGGGCGTCAACGGAGAGAAACTCGTACGGCAGGCTCGTGAGCATGCCGAGCGCGATGTCTACGTTCAGCGTGCGTGCTCGCAGCGTCAGGCCTAGGAACAGCGTGGTCACCACTTCACCTGTCTTGCTGACGCTGACTTCTAGGTAGTGCTGCACAGGGCTGTTCGGATTGTTGGTGATCTCGTCCATCTCGTTGGACGTCGGTTCGGTGCCCAATAGGTGCTGGGCCGACAACACCTTCTCCTGCGCGATGAACAGTCGATCTCGCACGCGTAGGCCCGGCAACCCTGGTCCTTCGTGCGACCTGCTCAGCTCGGTGGCTTTCTTGCGGAGGAACCGCATCAGTTCGGCGGCGTCAAAACGTGGTTCATCGCTCGTGATGAAGTCGGCTTTCTTGGCTTCGTCGCGCTCCAGCTGGATCGACCACTGCGGCCACCTGTGCACGATTCCGCTGCCCAGAAAGGGGCTCGGAGTGCCGTAGGTCGAATAGTCGTGGCCGTACGCCACCAACGTGCTCGTTTGCTGCGTGTCGGCCACTTTTGACCGCTTGGACAGGCGGGCCGGGCGAAGATTCGCGGCGCGATGCAAGCGGTTCACGGCGAGTTGCCGGATCACGCCTGCGGCGACCGCCAGCGTTGCCGTCAGCAACAACAGGACGATGCCCTGCGGGAGGGAAGCCGGCAGGGACGCGTGCGTGCTGCTTGCGATGAACACCACGCCGGCGGCGAGCACCCCGCATCCGGCGAGATTCAGAAGGAACCGGTGGGCCTGTTCCTTCAGCTCTTGCTCCTGTTCAGCCGGCACCTTCCTGCCGAGGAATTTCTGACGAAGCAAACGTCCCTTGAGCTTCAACACTTTCAGGAACGGGCGGGGCACGTCCGCCGCCAGTGGCATCGCCGCGATGGTGCACCCGGCCAACACGGTCGCCGTGATGTCGGTGAGGAGCCCGGCGGTGAACACCGCGAGCGTGCAGATCTGGTGCGCGGTTCCGAGCACCCACGCCCGCCGGGCGTGCTCCAGGACCGGGACGAGGTCGAACCCGTAAGACGGCGCCACGCGGTGCCGGCAGTCGTTGTGCACCCCGTGGATCACCAGGTCGCGAAAGTGGCGGTTGAGGTAGACGCCGGCGCACAGGCGCCGGGTAGCCGTGTCCAACCGACCGTCGGACGCTATTGAAGTTTCCCCCATGTCGCCACCTCCGCACTATAGGTCACCATGACCATAAGCGCCTGCAGGCTTAGAGTCAATCTGACCATTAGGGGGTATGATGGAGTCGTGATCAGCGAAGTTCCCCAAGCGAGCCATGCCACCGGTGTCGCCGTGACCGTCGACCTGGTCATCTTCACCATCAGGGCCAACCGGCTGCAGGTGCTGCTGGTGGAGAGAGGCAAGGAGCCGTTTCTCGGCAGGCCCGCGCTGCCCGGCGGATACGTCCGCGACGGGGAGACGCTGAACGACACAGCGCTGCGCGAACTGAGCGAGGAGACCGGACTCGACGGGCGGCGGCTGCACCTGGAGCAACTGAAGACCTACGGTGACCCCGGCCGCGACCCGCGCGGCCGGGTGATCACGGTGGCCTACCTCGCACTGGTGCCGAACCTGTCTGCTCCGGTAGCCGGCACCGACGCCCGAGCTGCGAGCTGGATCCCGGTGGATTCGGTCGATTCCGGTGAACTCGCCTTCGACCACGCCGTGATCCTCCACGAGGCGCTCGAATGGGCGCGTTCTCAGCTGGAATACACGACAGTCGCCGCGGCTTTCTGCGTAGAGCCCTTCTCCATCAGTGACCTCCGGCAGGTGTACGAGGTGGTGTGGGGATTTTCGCTCGACCCGAGCAACTTCCGTCGAAAAGTCATCGGAGCCGAGGATTTCCTCATACCCACGGGGAAGCGCAGGGTTCCGGAAATTGGTCGGCCCGCCGCGCTCTATCAAAGAGGAGCCGCCCAGTTGCTCTTCCCGCCGTTGATGCGTTCCGCCAACATCTCGCAGGTGCGGACCTGAAGCGGACGAGCAGGCTACGCAACAACTCCCGCCGACACTCATGTCTCTCCCTTCGCGAAGACATTGCCGCAACGCGTTTTGAAGTCGTTCCGATATTGGAGACCGTTACCACCACCAAGGCCGCCCTTACACAGCGGGTTCGGTGCCGGGCGACTGGTCCAACCCGGGCACCGTTCACTCCGACCCGCGCCTACCCGGGGCACCGCGCCAGCCCGGATCCAATCCGAGCCGTTCAACACGAGGCGAACCACCGCGCCCTGACCACCTGGCAGCCGCCGTTGGCAGCAGCGGAATCCTCGCCTTGGCCATCCGCCTCCCCCAGGCGGGGCCTTCTTCGACTCCAGCAACCGATGAGGGCAAGCCCACCCCTGGCTCGCCGGAGCACACTCACCTGTGAACAACGTCCTGTCATGTCGCTGGGCGTGCGTTGGCATTCCATCAGGCAGGGCGGACACGATGCACCTGCTGAACAGGGATCTGTCATCTCGATGTTAGTCCGGTGAAGACATCGACATCGAGTCCGACCGCCGTGAAGAGGCGATCCAGTACGTCTACGACAAACACGGCCGTTTCCATGCGGCGCAGGTGGCGAACGTGATCACCTACCGGGCGCCGTCGGCGATCCGGGACGCCGCCAAAGCGTTGGGTTACAGTCCCGGGCAGCAGGACGCTTACAGCAAGGTCGTCAACCGCTGGGCCGGCGTGCAGAAAACCAGCGAGGAGGCGACGGGGGAGATCCCGCACGAGGTCCTCGAACTCGCCGACGCGATCGAGGACTTCCCCCGCCATCTGGGGATCCATTCCGGTGGGATGGTGATCTCGAAGACCCCGGTGTCGGAGGTGGTGCCCGTCGAGTGGGCCCGCATGCCCAGCCGGTCGGTGTTGCAGTGGGACAAGGACGACTGCGCCGCCGTCGGGCTGGTGAAGTTCGACCTGCTCGGCCTCGGCATGCTCTCCGCACTGCACTACATGATCGACCTCATCGCCGAACACCACGGTGAGACGATCGACCTCGGCAAGCTCGACCTCGCCGACCCGAAGGTCTACGACATGTTGTGCGCGGCGGACGCGATTGGTGTGTTCCAGGTGGAGTCCCGGGCGCAGCTGGCGACGCTGCCGCGGTTGCGGCCGCGGAAGTTCTACGACCTTGTCGTCGAGGTCGCGCTCATCCGGCCCGGTCCGATCCAGGGCGGCTCCGTGCACCCCTACATCGCGCGGCGCCGCGGCGAGGAAACCTGGAAACACAAGCATCCTCTGCTGGCCCGGAGTCTCGATAGGACACTCGGGGTGCCGCTGTTTCAGGAGCAGGTCATGCAGATGGCCGTTGATGTCGCCTCCTTCACCCCGGCCGAGGCCGACCTACTCCGCCGCGCGATGGGCTCCAAACGGTCCAGTGCGAAGATGAGGAAGCTGGCGAAGAGGTTCTTCGAGGGCGCCGCGGCGAACGGTGTCGCCCGCGACACCGCGGTGGGAGTGTTCGAGCAGATCGCGGCGTTCTCCGGCTATGGCTTCCCCGAAGCCCACTCCATGTCCTTCGCCCTGCTCGTCTACGCCTCCGCGCATCTCAAGTTTTACTACCCGGCGGCGTTCTGCGCGGGCCTGCTGCGAGCCCAGCCGATGGGGTTCTACTCCCCGCAATCGCTGGTCGCCGACGCCCGCCGCCACGGCGTCATCGTCCACGAACCCGACATCAACGCCGGCCTCACCCACGCCACCCTTGAACCCCACCGCGACAGCACCGGCGGCCACGCGATCCGACTCGGCCTCGCCACGATCAGGAACGTCGGCGACACCGCGGCCGAGGCGATCGTCACCGAACGCCAGAACAACGGCCCGTACGCCAGCATCGGGGAGCTGACCGAACGCGTCCGGCTGAAGAAACCCGCCCTCGAAGCCCTCGCCACCGCCGGCGCGTTCACCAGCCTCGGCCCCCAGCGGCGCCAAGCGCTCTGGGCGGCCGGCGCCGCGGCCGCCACCCGGCCCGAGCATCTTCCCGGCCTCGCTCCCGGCCTGGACGCACCAGCACTGCCGGGGATGACACGGATCGAGGTCACCGCCGCCGACCTGTGGGCCACCGGCATCTCACCCGGCTCCCACCCCGTCGAATACCTCCGCCAGTGGCTCACCGACCATGGCGCTATCACCGCCGCCGCCCTTACCCAGGCCGAGGACGGGACACGGGTGTGGATCGGGGGAGCGGTTACCCACCGCCAACGGCCCGCCACCGCCGGCGGGATCACCTTCCTCAACCTCGAAGACGAGACCGGCATGGCCAACATCCTCGTCTCCCCGGGACTGTGGGCACGGTACAAAGTGCTCGCGCGGGCTAGCGCGGCGCTGCTGATCCGTGGACAGGTCCAAGCTGCCGATGGCGTGGTCACCCTCGTCGCAGACAAACTCGAACGCCTCGACCTGTCCATGACCACCGGCCCCTCCCGGGACTTCCGATGACCGGCGCCAACCGCCACTGGCGCTCCTTGGAAGTCCCGATCCGCCCCGGCACCGGAACACCGACCCTCTGTCCCTGGGGTCATGACCTTGCCGTCGCCGGAGTCCGTCAAAGCTGGTCTCAGGACTACCTGACACCTGAGTGGCTCTGCGAAGCCTGCAACGCCCTACCAGGACGGGGCGGGGTGTGGGCGCTGGTCGACCCGTCGCCGTCGCGACACGTTAGTGAGGACCAGGTCGATGAGTACGGACTCCACCTCGTCCTGCGCCGCCCACCGACACCGGCTGGGATCGGATCCATCCAGCTGCGACTGGGATGCACGACCTTCGGTGAAGTCCAGCTCTCTCTTTGCTCGATCGACCGGCGCGCGATCCTCGTCCACGTCGACATCGAAGAGAAACACCGCCGCCGAGGAGCGGGCTCTGTTCTCGTCGCCGCGGCTGCCGCGCGAGGCTCGCGCTACGAATGGACGACACTGCCGATCGATCGCGACCCCACGTCGGTCGCGTTCTGGGCCCGGACCGGTGCACCAGGGCCAGCCGCGCCGCGCCCCTGCACGCATCAACTGGAAGCGAAGGTGGTGCCCGCCGCCGCACGATGGTCCAAGTGGTGGTGATCGGTCCAGCCTCGGCCCTTACGGGTGTACCGACGGGTGGGTGCCTGCGAGAATCGCTCTCAAGATCAGGGCATCGGCAGAGCCCTGACACGACGAAGAGCAGGTAGAAGAGTATGGATCAGGGCAGTGTGAAGTGGTTCAACAGCGAGAAGGGCTTCGGCTTCATCGAGCAGGACGGTGGCGGGCCGGACGTGTTCGTGCACTACTCGGAGATTCAGGGCAACGGCTTCAAGTCCCTGGATGAGGGGCAGCGCGTGGAGTTCGAGATCGGCCAGGGGCAGAAGGGCCCACAGGCCCAGCGCGTCACCGCGATCTAACTCTCTAGCCCGACGGTCCTGGCCAGACTCTGGCGGGACCGTCGGGTCTCTGCAGGCGTCACACCGTCTTGACAGTGGTGCGCGTGCTCAGTCGCGTCGGCGGGCCGGGATACCGTCGGGCAAGTACTGGTCTTTGACCGGCAGCGCTCGATCCCGGCAGCGCGCCCGACCGGTGCTGGTCATGGATGAGCGAGGTGGCCCCGTCGTCCCGTTCAGGATCACTGCAGCGGCCATCCAGGTGGCCGTGCAGAGAGTTGATCACGTGAGGCTATCTCTTGGTGCTTATCCTAAGCCGATGCTGCGACTGTGCTGGAGAGGTCGGGTAGCCTTCCAGCAAGGTGAAGGAACGATTCTCATGTTCGTCCGGTAACCACTCCGACGTGAGAAAGGATGCGTGAGTTTCGGGACGTGGCTGACCTTCGCAGTTGGTGCGCCGTAGAGGAGCCAGCACCTGTAGGCGAGCACCTTGCTGGCGTTCTTGAGTCGTTCGACGAAACCACGGGCGTGGCTATACTCAGCGCGGAGCTTCCGCACCTTTACGCCAAGTCCGAGGCGCTCGCGCGGATAGCGGCCCGGCTGGGAAAAAGGGCTGTTGCTGTGCACCTCCGCAACAAGCTTCCTACGAAGGCAAGCGCTCGATCCGGAGACATCGGAGAAATCCTTGCGACGGCCTATCTTCGCGAGGAGCAAGGTTATGTGGTCGGGCCGAGCAGGCTCATTGACCGGGACCATCAAGAGTGGGCTATGCGGGGCGATGACGCGCTCGGGGCCAAGCTTGATCCTGACGGCAATGTGCGCATCGTCAAGGCAGAAGCAAAAAGTCGTGTCAAGCTGGGTAAAGGTACGATCGCCGAAGCCCGCGAAGGACTGGCCCGCGACAACGAGCTACCGTCGCCGCAGTCCCTCGCCCAGTTCGCCGAGCGACTCTTGTCTACAGACGACGTTGAAATAGGTATCGCCGTGTCCGCGATGCAGCGCGACGAGACTATCCGGCCCCACAACGTTAATCATCTGATGTTCCTCTTCACCAGTAGCAACCCAAGTCAGCACGTTATCGCCGATCTAGAAGAGTACGAGGGTGCAGTGGCGCAGTTGACGATCACGTTGCGCGTCCAGGAGCACCAGAAATTCATCAAAGGCGCCTACGAAAAGGTGATCTCTGATGGCTCGTGAAGCTTGGGAGCTGGCCGACATTCTGGCTACTGCTACTGACCCCGGTTTCCGGGAGCGGCTGCTCGCGCGCGGGCAAGCCCAATCGATGATCCGCCGTGACGGTGTCTTGCCACCGGGCGCACCGGGATTCACTTCCTTCCTCGACGCGGACTTGTTGAACTACGGGTACGCATTGCTGTCCACAAGCCTGGAGTTACTCGAGGTAGCAGAGTCCAGCGCGGTTGAGCAGATCCTCCTCGCGCAGCAGGGATTCATCCAAAGTTCCTATGCTCTCGAAGCCGCTACCCAGAACGCAGCTTCCAGCACAGACCTGGCTTTTCACCGGCTTGTCGCCGGCGCAGCCAGCCACCTCGGCGGGTTCGCCGCACGTGCATTCTCCCTCATTCAGACCAGCAGGCAATCGGCGCAGTTGACGCCGATGGAGCAAACGCTGGCGGATCTGCTCATGCGGGACTTGAGTGCTATCGAGCGCCGGACGCTGGCGCTGCGGGCTTCGGACGATGTCACCGATGACACGCTGCTGGCCGCTCTCATCTCGACGGATGAGAGCATGGACGAAGGCGCGTCGCAGGACGGGTTCGGCCCCGTTGTCCTGCTTCTCAGCGAGAACTATCTTTCGGCGGTCACAGCTTGCCTGTTCGCCATTGAGATCGGAGACCGGTCTCTGCTTGGTCGCGCTCTCGATGAACTTCGCGACGGCGAACAAGCGTCTTCGGACGTGAGTGCCCCTGGGCCATGGTGGGTCTACCGGCTCACTCGATACCTGATGGGCGGATTGTTCAACACCAGTCTTGAGACCAACATACCTCGCGATCCACCCTCTGGAGCAGAAGGTCGTGTCGGGCGGTGGAATTATCTGCGCAACAACTTCATCGCTTCGCTGCTTGCCCGGGAGCGTTCGGAGATAGATCTGTGGCCATCCCAGCTCCATATCGTTGACCGAATCTTCCAAGACCCGCGCGATCTCGTCGTCGCGTTGCCCACTAGCGCCGGCAAGACACGCATCGCTGAGCTGTCGATCCTCACGTGTCTCGCGCAAGGCCGACGAACGGTCTATGTCACCCCGCTGCGAGCATTGTCAGCACAGGCTGAGCACATCCTTTCCAGGACGTTTTCGACGCTGGGCATCAAAGTCTCCTCGCTCTACGGCAGCATGGGGACGAGCGACGTCGACGAGGACGCCTTGCGCGACAGCCAGATCGTCATAGCGACACCTGAGAAGCTGGACTTCGCTCTTCGGTCTGATCCCTCCGTTCTCGATGATGTGGGCCTCGTGGTCCTCGACGAAGGACACATGATCGGGGCCTCCGAGCGGGAGGTTCGTTACGAGGCACAAATTCAACGGCTGCTCCGTCGCTCGGACGCCTCGCGTCGCCGCATTCTCAGCCTCTCGGCGATCTTCCCTTCTGGACCGGACCTGGATGACTTCGTCGCATGGATCACCGACGACGAAGCCAACGGTTTGCATCGCGAGTCCTGGCGACCGACGCAGCAGCGGTTCGGCCTTGTCGAGTGGCGCGGTGACCATGCCCGGCTGTCCATCACTGTCGGAGCCGAGCAGCCGTACATTCCTCGCTACTTCGATGCGAAGAAGCCGGTAGGCAGGCGCAAGAAGCTGTTTCCTTCGGACCAGCGCGAACACGTCATCGCCACCGGGTGGCGGCTGGTCGAGGAGGGTCAGACCGTTCTGGTCTTCTGTCCTCAGCGGAACTCCGTGGAGCCCTACGCCAGCAAGATCGTCGATCTCCATGGACGAGGCCTGGTGGAATCAGTGTTGCCGTCGAGCGTTGATCTGAGCGACGCGCTGGCCGTGGGGACTGAGTGGTTCGGCGCCGACCATCCGATCCTGCGGTGTCTCCAGCTCGGCGTGGCCATCCATCACGGAGCACTGCCTGGTCCCTTCCGGCGAGAGATCGAGCGGCTGCTGCAACAAGGGGTGCTGAAGGTGACGATCGCCTCACCGACCCTCGCTCAGGGCTTGAATCTGTCAGCTTCTGCGGTGCTTTTCCACGGGGTACGCCGCGGCAGGGACCTGCTTTCCGGCTCTGAATTCGCCAATGTCATTGGGCGTGCCGGCCGAGCTTTCGTTGACACAGAGGGTCTTGTCCTCTATCCGACCTTCGACAAAACCTCGACGCGGCGCCGTGACTGGCGCAGCCTGACGCAAGAAGACAGCGGGAAGACCCTGCGGTCCGGATTGATCGAAATCGGTGTCGCTCTTCTCCGAAGGATGTTCGACTCGCAGGGACTCGCTTCGGTCGACTCCTGGCTGACCTACCTCACTGGCGGGCTGGACTGGTCGCTCCCCGTCGTAGATCGAGAGCCCAGTGAGCGGAGTGCCGCGGCGGCCGAAAGTTGGCGGTCAAACCTCGCACTGCTTGACATCGGGATCCTGAGCATCGTCGGGGACGGCGACCAAGCCATCGCCGATGACGCCGCCACTCAGATCGTCGCCGATGCGCTCCGCGACTCGTTGTGGGAACGTCAACTCAGACGTCAAGAAGATCTGGAACCGGCTCTGCGAGAGCTCGTTTACAGCCGGACGCGACACCTATGGCGGGCGTCGACTCCCTCTCAGCGCCGCGGCTGGTACCTGGCTGGGTTGGGCGCAGTCGCTGGCTCCGAGCTTTCCAGGGTGTCCGGACAGATCGTCGCCCAAGCAGTCGAGGCTGAGACAGCCCTCCTCGAAGACGATCACGAGCTGGCCGCCAATCTGCTCGTAGCAATCGCCGAGACCGTGTTCGACATGCGGGTCTTCCAGCCTGAAACGAAGCTGGTCAATTGGCGCGAGGTACTGAGGGACTGGATACGAGGATCGACGCTAGGCGCCATCCCCGGCGAGCGTGTCGAAGTAGCCCAGTTCATTGAGGCCGACGTCGTGTACCGCCTGGTCTGGGGTATGGAAGCCGCCAGGCTCTACGAAGCCGCTCAGAACAACATCGACACAGAACTCCTGTCAGGTTCGGCCGTGGCCGCAATCGAGACAGGAACCTGCAGCCAGCAAGCCTCGATCCTCATCCGCTCCGGCTTCGACCACCGCCTCGCCGCCATCACAGCCGTCACAGACTCTGACGCCACCTTCGACTCAGCCGCCAGCATGCGCCAATGGATCGCCGACCTCGATCCCATCCTGGCACTTGATCAGGACTGGCCTACACCCGAATCACGCTCCGCATGGGAAACATTCATCAACCGCTCACGGACACGTCGTTCGCGTCGGTGGCGTCGTGAGGATGTGGATGTAGATGTGCAGAACGTTACTTGGTACGGCACGACGCCGGAGCCCGGCACTTGGCTCCGCGTGATGGATGCCGCCCCCGGCAAGATCAGAATTTGGTCCACAGGCTTCGACGCGCTTGGCGAGGCAACCGTTCTCCTCGATCAAGAACGACTAGGCACCTTGCGCGCGCATCGGCACGATGCTGGTTCCGGAATTCGACTTATCTACCGTGGCCCAGGAGACCTATTGCCGAGTAGTAACGCTTAGAAACCCGACACCGTCTGCGACTACTGTCGTTTGGCTCGGGGCGAGGACAACGATCGTGCGCCGTGGGTTTGGCCGCGGCGCCGACCAGTAGTGGGGAACGGCAGCCGTGAGCACATCACTCAGCCCACGTTTGTGACGGTGGCACGTGCGGGCCGCTACGGGCCATCGGTGGGCTGTTGCCCGGCGTAGTCGTCGTCCACAGTAGTGAGGTGAGCGACTCGCGACTGCCCCCGGTCCTGGAGGGGCTCAGCCCTCTCGAAGAAGCAGTCCTCGACGGTGCCCGCCGAGGCGTCTGGACAAAACCGCGCAGCAAGCTGACGGCCGAGCAGCTCGCCAACACTGAAGACCCAGGGTTACAGGTAAGGGCGACGCTGATTCGCGAACTGCTCATGGGACGTCGTGGTGAGCTCGATCCGCATGGGGTGTTCGTCGAGGGTGTGCGGGTGGTCGGTCTCCTGGACCTGAATCACGTCTCCACGGTCACCAACCTCATGTTGACCGACTGTGCGCTTCCGGATGGCATCAAGTGTCAGCACGCGCGGCTTCACCACCTGCACTTGTCTGGCAGCAGGCTGCCCTTCATGGTCGCGAATCGCGTCCACACCGAACACGACTTGTGCTTGCAGGACGTAACGATTACTGGCGCCGGTGATCGCGAAGGCTTGCGGCTGGTCAATGCACGCATCGGCGGTTTCCTCAACCTCCGTGGTTCAACCGTCACAAACACAGGCGGCCCCGCCCTCAATGCTGAGGGTATTCATATCGACAGCTACCTCAACCTGGATGGCTCCACTTTCAGCAGCGACGGTGAGTACTCAGCGTTGCGGCTGGTCGATGCGCGCATCGGCGGATCCCTTTACCTCCACAAATCTACAATTACCACCTCGAACGGCCCCGCCATCGACGCTGACCGCATCCACGTCGATGGCGACCTGTTCCTACGCGATGCGACCATCACCGGCGCCGGGAAACTCTCAGCCTTGCGGCTGGCCGATGCGCGCGTCGGCCAGCTTGGCCTGGAGAGCGCACGGGTAGGCAACGAGTCGGGCCCGGTGATGGTGCTGACGCAAACTCACGTGGACAGGGCCTTGTTCTTCCCTGCCTCGCTGGTGTGCCCGCAGTCCCGGCAGGAACGCCGCGACCGAGACTGTCCTGAGAGCGCCCATCAGTTTGTCGTGCGAGGGCTGGAATTCAACCAGCTACGAGAAATCACCTGGCAGGAATGGCTGCATCTGCTGGTCCACCACACCCCCGAGTATTCGCCCCAGCCCTACCAACAACTCGCCACCGTGGAACGCGCCGCTGGGCACGACAACAACACCCGCACGATCCTCATCGCCCAGCAGAATGACCTGCGCCGCCGTGCCCCCGCCGCACTCGGCGGCCCCATCGCGCGCGGCCGGCACCGGCTGTGGGGCTGGCTGGGCCGTTACGGCTACCGAGCCCACCGCCTGGTCACCGCCCTGCTCATCGCACTCGTTCTCGCCGGAGCCACCGGCTACACCGCAGGACAGATCACCACCCGCACCGACCATCGCGCCGCTGAGCGCGTCCAACCAGCCACCACTCCCGTCACAGCGCCTGGCGCCCCCTGCTCCACCGCCGAACTCATCGGCCTTGGCATCGACCGCGGCCTGCCCGTCGGCACCACCGGCCTGCGCACCCGCTGCGACCTCGACACCGCCACCCGATGGGGCCAGGCCTTTACCTACCTGCTCTGGGCACTCCAAGCCCTCCTCTGGGCCCTGGCCACACTCACCATCGCCGCCTACACCGGCCTGATCCGCAAAACCACTTGAACACGCGCCGCCGACATTGGGCCTTCTGACTCGCTGTGCGACGTCGTACTCCACGGGGTAGCTGTGCGGGATGTTTTCGCGTCGTCGAGCCACGACGTCTCCGATGCGGAGCAGGTGTGGGTACAGCTGGTGCCCGTACCGGTGGTCCTTGTCTCTCAAGGTGAAGTCGCAGCCGGTGAAGCCGGAGAGCGCGTCGTCAGGTGACGCGCTATGACGGCGGGTGGGAAACTGGGGTGATGGCGCAGCTGGACCTCGCCGCCGCTCAACAGCTCTGCACGCTCCTGGCGGGGTTCAAGACCGCGCCGCGGTCTGTCCTACGAGAAGCTTGGAGAGCTGGCCTCGTGCTGCTGGGGACTGCCGAGTACTACATCACCAAGCCTGCCCCCAGCCGCGGCGAAGAGATCCTCCACTCGCTGTTGACCGCTCTCGGTGCCTCCGATGATGATCGTGCTGAGGCGCTGCGCCTGCACCGACGTTTGAAGCACATGAACACGGTCTGTGACAACAGTGTGATAACACGCGTGCTGGTTGTGCAACGTAAGTCAGACGGCAGCGACTACTCAGCAATCAGGGTCACGGTCGAGAGGAACCAGTGGACGACATCCTGCTCCAGGTGATTGCTGCGTTGTCCGGCACCCTTGGCAGCGTTCTGTTGGGATTGTTGGGACGAAAGTTCGGCAAGCGACGTCAAGATCCTGACCTTCCGCAGGCTCCAACGCTCGCCGATCGCATCGCGTCGTTGCAGGAGAATCTGAGTTCGTCCTCGGAGCTTATCGACGACATCACCGCCGAAGTGCACCTCCAGGCAGCGGCGTTGGAGCGGGTGCGGGCCGAAGCGGAAGAGAACCAACGCCTTGCTGCCCTGAACAAGGAAGAAGCAGACGCTGTACGAGCCGTTATCGAAAGTGCCCATGCGAAGGGGGCAAAGCCTAACCGCCGCCAGCAGTGGTCGTTCTTCCTCGCCGGTCTGTTCTTCTCGATCCCGCTCGGCGTGGGCGTGAACTTCCTGTACGACCTGATCACTGCGTAGCTGGTGGTCGCTATCCGGCTACGCGTAGTCATCGTGATCGCATCCGAATGTTCCAAGCCACACCGACCCCTGGGTCGCCCGCCACGACGAGCTAGGCGAGGTCGAGCGAACGGCACTGCGTCGGGGCCGCGAGGTGCGTCGCGGACAAGGCTTCAGCCAGCACTTGACCGCGTCCTGCGGGTCTACCAGGCTCTGTTGGCGGCCGCGGCCGCGCTGGGTGCCGAGAGCGCGTCCTCGGCCGACCACAAGGCATACCGGATCTACGCCGACCAGCTTGCCGGGGTGTAGAGACCCCGCCACCAGCGTCCCCGAGGGAACCTGTCAGGGGCACGGCGCACAATCTCGGGATGGCCAAGAACAAGGGACTGCTCGCCGAGCTCCGCGCTGGACTCGGTGACGACCGCACGTCCATCACCAGCCTGCTGCAAAAGTGCATCCTGCTCGGCGGAGAGGTCGGCTCCGCGCAGCTTCGCGACTGGGCGCGACAGGAGCTCAAGGGCTACCCCAACGTGGATACGATGCCCGACTACCGGTGGGTCACGGCGCCACTGTGCATCGACGGGGCCACCTTCCATGGATTGGTCACCGGGCAGACGATCTCCCCGATGTCGCTGCCTGACTTCGCCCGGGACACGATCACCGAGAGGGTTCCGCTCGCCCGCGGCATCGCAGAACTCGAGTCCCTCAGCCGAACGGACAAGCTCACAGTGAAGCTGGTGCCTCCGGGCGCCCAAGACCTTGTTCTGTGGATGAACCACGAAAACCCGGGCGGCCACCAGATCACGCGGCTGTACTGGGATGTCAGCCGCTCCGCCATCGAGGGCGTCGTGATGGCCGTGCGCACGGCCTTGGCCGAACTCGTCGGAGAACTGTTGGCCGCCGTCCCCAACGGGGACCAGGCACCGAGCAAGCAGGCCACCGACGACGCTATCCACTTCGTGATCACCGGCGACCGCAACACCGTTACCGTGGTCGGCAGCCAGACCACAACCGGTGGCAATGCCACGATCACCACCACGGGCAGCGCCGAGGCGACACCGTCAGAGAAGGAGACCTGGTGGCAGCGGTGGCGCAAACGTGGCCTGCTGATCGGGCTGGCCACGGTGGTCGCCGCGGCGGCCGGCGTCTTCCAATGGCTCGGCTGGATGCCGTGGAAGTAGGCGATGCCCGCCGCGGAGATCAAATTAGGGCTGGATCACCTGGCCGCCCGCGCTAGCAAGCGCTATTCACGTCAGGTGTTTGGGCACCGGTCCACGGAGACCACCAGTCGGTATGGGAACAAGCACTTCGACCCGGCCAACTCGCCCGGTTTGGCGATCTCGGCCGCGTACGCAGACGCTGCCGCCGAACACCTTGGAGGGCATCGATGACGGCATACTGGAGCCTTAACCCTGCTGGCCCTGCGGAATCCGAGCTGCTGCTTCATTTCTGCGGCAGGCCGGGCGGGACCTTGCTGAACTACAAGGCGCCCCAGTCGTTCTGGGACATGGACCCTTCGCAGCGACTTGCGAACATTTTGTGGGACCAACGGATAGTGGGGACCGTCCAGCCGAGTGGCGGGAGTCCCGTCGTGTGCTTGACCGAGAGCCCTCGCGATCACTTGCGATGGCTGCTCAGTGAGCGTGGATGGCCACCGTGGGCTCTCGTATTCAGCCGGCAGGCCATCTTCACCGCTGGAGGTGGTCCGGTGTGGCACGCCCGAGATCGGCTGATCAACGAACTGCCGGACCAGCTACGGCACTGGGCGGTGCGGCTGAATACGAACACCGAGGGCGGCGGTCGTTCCGAGTGGCTGCACGAGCGCGAGTGGCGGGTGCCGACCTCCGCGCTTCAACTCCAGCGCGGCCCCTTGATCGGCCTTCTGGTCGGTGATCCCAACTGGCGCCCTGAGACGCGACGGATTCCGCGAGAGCTCTGGTTCGATGGGGACGGTAACCATGTCGCTCCTGGGGATCATGAAGGCCAACCCGCGTTGGTCGGGTTCGATGAGCTGCCCTGGTTGTGGGAAAATCTGCCTCGTCGGTGGTGGAATCCGGCAACTGGCAGTGTCGAGCCAACGCCCGACCGGGCGCAGATCGCCCATTGAGTCCTATTGCCCGGCTGTGATCGTGGGTGGGTCCTGCCGCGTCCATCGGTCGGCTGGTTAGGTGGTGAGGTCGCCGGGGCCGTCGGTCAGCCCGAGTGCGAAGAGCACGTCGGGATGGATCTCGATGCTGGTGATGGGATGTCGTCGGTGGCGGGCGCAGTCGGCACGGCCAGGCGGGCGCCGACGCCCTGTGCAGCCGGATAGCCGCCACGAGCCGGAAGCTGGCGGAAGGCCTCGACGCCTGGTATGTCCGGCACCTCGAACCCGGCGACGGCGCCGACGACACCGACCAGCCCGTCAGCGGCTACCTGGACACTCGCCCCGCCTCGGCCGGCCCCACGCGGCGAGTCCCGGCGGACGCGTTCGGCCGAAGAACCTGCTCGAAGCCGCAGGGCACCGATAGACAGGTCTGCTGTTTGTTGACCAAGCCCCTGTGACTTGGAGTTCGCTGGTGCGGGGGATGATGGGCCATGCCGTTCAAGCGTGAAAGCCTGCTCGATGAACTCGAAGCGGGAGTCCTGGACGATCGTGTTTCGCTGTCCGCGATTCTCCGGAAGTGCGTTGTGCTGGGTGGCCGCGCGGGTTCAGAGAAGTTGCGTGACTGGGCAAGCCTTGAACTCAATGGCTACAGCGGTGATCAGGACCTGCCGGAGTACCGGCGGATCCCAGCGCCGCTGTTCATCAAGGTCACCAACTTCGCCGGGTACAACCCGATCGAGCAGCAGCTGCATGGCACGCAGATCCCAGAACCCATCCGTGATGAGGTCGACGACTGGGAGTGCGCGCTGATCTTTTCTGGCGTTGGCGAGGTCGAAGCCCTGGTCGATCGGAACGAGAAGAGCGTGCATCTCAGCCCGTCGTGGGCCGGTTCGCTCGTCAGCATGCTTAACAACGTGAACCAAACCGGGAACAGCCGAGCGGCGGCGGTGTATTGGACGGTGTCGACGGCCGCGCTGAAAGGTTCGCTGTCCCGTGTGCGCGCCACGCTGGCCACACTGGTCGCCGAACTGAGGGCGAGCACCCCGGACGGGCAAGCCCTTCCTGATAAGGCCGCTGCTGACGGTGCCGTTCAGCTCATCGTCACAGGAGACCGCAACACGGTCACCTTCGCCACGCAGCAGACTGAGGGCGGCGGCTCGAACACCGTCTCCATAGGGGCAGGTGAGCCCGACGCACCGAAACGCGGATGGCAACGGTGGAAGAAACCCGGAACCGTCATCGTGGGTCTGGCCACGATCGGCGGCACCGCGGTCGGCGTTCTGACCTGGCTCGATTGGACACCGTGGTAGGAGCCGCGAATCGCGCTGTTCACGCGGAAACCGGCCCCTCCGGGGCTGTGAAGCGTTCCGAGTGCGGGCCCCGGTGATGTGGCGGAGCGCTTCGTTCTCGAGTCTAAGGTTTGTCCATGGCTATGGCGAACAAGGACCAGCAGGTCAAACATGTTGTCGAGGGTGTGGCGCTCGGTGTGCTCGCAGCCGGGGTCGGGGCGTTGACCAGCACGAAGATGGCCTTGGAGCTGAGCTTCAACCAGGCATGGCGACGCTGGTCACCTGCGGCGAACTTCCCGAGCTTGCGCGGCCCGGATCCGGGCAACCTCTTCTGGGGAGGCCTTCACCGGTCTGCGGGGCGTAAGTGGGCATTCGCCGCGTGGGAGAACGATCGCCGCTGGGTCCGACCGTACCTGCGCGATGGATGGTCCCTCGACGAACTCGACGAGTGTCTGGAGAACTTCGCCGACGAACGCGCCTCAGTCAACGACTGGCGCGAGTTCGGACGCCTGTACGTGGACCGATTCGAGCCCGACGAGAAGATCTCCGCCTGAAGCCTCGCATCATCGGAAGGCGATCCGACGCGGGGGCCGTCGCCGGAATTCCGGCAGCCCGGTTTCTCAGCCGTTCCGCAGCGGCGTGCGGCGGGTGCTAGTCGGCGCAGTGTGCGGTGAAGGCGGTCCAGAGGGTTTCGGCGGAGTGGCGTCCCGGGGGCAGGGCCGGGCGTGTCGACTCAGCCAAGGGGACGGGCTGGACCTGACCGCTCGCCTCCGAGACTGGAATCGTCAAGCCCGTCGTTGGGGCCCACGTCGTCTCCGATTGGGCTCCGTTGCCGACGTAGAGCCCGACACGGGGCGGCACAGGACGGCACTCGTCTTCGGTAAAGACTGGCGTTGACCTGCACAAACTGGCAAAATTTGGTACTGAAAGTCACTAGACGACACGGCTGAGCTGCGGACTTTTAATCCGAGGGAATCTGCAGCGGCCAGGAGCACCGACTCCGCACCGAGTCCGCCCGTCGCGGCATGCGGATGTCGAGCATGGCGACGTCCGAGCGCAGGGCGGAGCACGGCGTTGACAGCATGATCGTGGTCCGAGACCATGGCCACAACTTCGATGTCGACTTCGCCGTCGAGAATGGCTCGCAGGCCGGAAGAACGCGTGAGCGTCTGTGACCAGAATGGTGATGGTCATCGCGGATCTCCTCGGCGGAACGACACGGCAAGTGTGCGGCTTGCGCTGGCCTGCGGCTGGTCAAGGTCGCGTGTCTTCTCCGTCGTCCGGGGTCGATCCAAGGATGGCGCGGATGATCGCCGCGACCGCGAGCAGCACGGCGGCCAGGTCGACCTGCGGCGTGTCGGACGGTAACGCTGTTTGCATTCGGTTCCGCTTCGGGCAGCTTCGAATCGTTGTCCTGGAATCAGGGTGCCCACTGCCGTTGGCAATTCACTGTAGTCACGCGGCTAAGCGCCAAGGTGCTCGATGGCCTGAGGTGTGTGACACCGGACCGAACGTCGGTCTGCGGACTCGACGTCGGCGACGAGCTGATTGAAAGCGGCCACATGGTCGACGGTCATCGCCGTAAAGCCAGGGCTACTGCCACGGCGTCCAGAACGCCGAGGATCCGCGCCCGCCGCCTATCCGAAAGCGCGCTGCACGCCACGCGGGCGAAGGCCAGACTGCTCGCCTGGTCTTTGCCTCCCACTTGGGCGGGAACCGAGTCGCCTTAGGTTCTTGGGTCCAATCGGACTGGGTCTATGCGATCCGTCGTAGGGCTCTGATGACAGAACGGGCGTTGGTTTGCGGATCAGTTGGTGTCAACTTCCCTTTCTATGATCGCGCTGGCTGTCTTGGCTCCTGGCTGGCTGTGCGCGGCTCGGATGGTGCGAGCGTTACGTGTCTGTCGACAGGGACTTCCGGCGCTGCATGATCAGCGGTACGACGGCGCTGATGATTAGGGGCCTCTCGTCGAACGATGTGCAGCCTGAAGGAGTTGCCCCTGTACCGAGAACAGACTGCACCCCGCTGTGCATCCCGGCGGAGCCTGTCCGGGGGCACCAACAGCATCTACACAAGTGTCGGCTGCGCGCTGAGCGGCACGTTCTGTGTAGGCACGGCGTCGGTGATCCTTTCCGCCGACATGGCGACTTCAGAAGCCGTTTTCGCCCGGCCCGAGCGGGATCCGGCCGGTGCCGCTTCATCTTGTGCCGACGCCCCACCCGCGGCGGCTGCCACACGTGGCTTGCGGAGCGGCGCCGGACGTCGCCCTGACAGGGCCGGCCTCAGCGTGTGTAGTCCACCGCTCCCAAAGCGATCGGGGCCGGATTCTTCGTGACCCAGACGACGGCGAGCTCACTCAAGCGATCGAGGTGGCCTTCCTCGCCGCGGCCTGACCTGATCTGCTTGACGATCTCCTTGGCCTCATAGAGTTCTTCGTCGCCGAGGGGCTCGCCTCGCGTCAGGAAACCCGGGAACGCATCGGCCATCGCACGGTAAGCGCGGTCCCAGTTCGCCCCGCCGTTCCGGAACATCTCGTCGGCGATCCGGCCGGTGACGCGGATGGCCTCACACTGCACTGTCGCGCCCGCGCCGCTCGAGGGCACGAGAAGCTCCCAGAGCGCTTTGTGGCGTTCCTGCCAGGATCCGTCGGGTACGACGATCGGCGCCGACCCATCGTGCGTCGACCGCCGGGCGACCGCCTCGACCCCGAAGATCCGGTACAGCTCCCCGAGCGCGGCGTCGGTCTGTTCGAGGAAGTCGGGGTTGAAGTTCTCCCGGTGGAACTCGAAACCACGGCCGATCCGCTCGACCTGCTTGCTCATCTCAGCCGTGATGCTCGCTCCGTGTTCGAGGAGCAGCTTCATGATCTCGACGCACTCGGGGAGGTCGGCGTTTCGCGTACCGATCAGGCCGCGCATCATCAACGTGGTGCCGCGCCTGTCGAGAACCCCGGTCGAGGCCCCGTGCTCGATCAGCACTCGCGTCGCCTCGACCCGCAGCCTTTCCACCGCGGCCTGGAGCGGCGTTCGCCCGGACTTGTCGGCCGCCTCGATGTCCGCGCCGAGCGAGAGCAACAAGGGGATCTGCGCGACCGGTTTCGGAGTGGCGCGTGAAGCTCGCGCATGAAGCGGGGTCCTGCCGTAGCTGTCCGGGGAGTCGACGGCGAGCCCCTGCCCGGTCAACCAGACGATGAGCTCGTCCGGGCACTCCGGGAAACCGATGGCGGTGCCTTTGGCATAGCCTCCCCGCGCGTCGATCTCGCATTTGTCGAAGACGGCTTTGAGCTCCTCCACCGAGGCCGAGGTCAGCATCTCCTCGAAGTCTTTGGGAAGGGTCTTCCGCTTTCGCACCATCGCGCTCGTCCTTTCATCCGGACTTCGGACGCAGCTGTTCGCGCGTCTCCCGGAAGTTCTGCGGGTTCACGACCCATCGATCCTCGTCGGTGCCCTCGAACATCAACCAAGGCTTCGACCCACGCCCCGATGAGACCGACGGTGACGTCATCGGACATGGTTCTTCCTCGGACTCGGTTCCTGGGCGACCGCGAAGATCCTACGATCCGGCACTGCGATCCCGCCGGTCCCGCCCGCCTCACTGCTGGAAGAGCGGATCGCGCGGGACGGCGTCCGGCTGGGCGCTGTCGGCGGGTCGACGCCGCCCGCCAGCTATCAATGCCAGGGACTACCAGGGATCCCATGCTGGAAGTCGGCCCAGCGGACGGCCGGTACCACTGCCGACTCGGGCACGGCTGGACCGACGAAGCGCTGCTCAGCGCGCATGACGCCGAGCACGAGCGGCCAACCCCGCGGCACGATCACCGTGATGCGCCCGACAGGGTCGAGAGCCGCCCGTAGGACGATTTCGCGGTGCGGGCAGGGCCGGTTGCCGGTCGACGGTGTCGAGGTCAGTGTCCGCGGGAGGCGGGAACGGGCTGGAACTGTTCGGACATTCCACAGGCGACGGTCCGGAGAACCGGGGCAACGCCAGTCGGATAGACGTCGGGATGCCCGGCTTTCCTACCCGAGATGCGCGGCCGAACGGTGACAGCGACCGCGGCCGGGCGGTGCTCGCGGAAGCCGTCGAGCGCTGTGAGTGGTTCGGTGAAGTCTTCTGGCGCGACTGGGCATTGTGGTCTCGCGCCGCCGTCAGAGTCATGACAGGTGCGCACGGTCGCCCGATCACGGCGCATCCACAACTTCCGGTCTGATCCTCTCCCGGAAGAAGCCCCGCCAGCGCACTGTCCCTACTCGTCGATCCAGCAATGCTTGCGCGCCAGCGCGAGAATGCTCTCCCGCACAGCGAGGATCTGCTGCCCGGTCAGGGAGGGCACGTCAGTGAGCATGGCCTCTGTGAGCTCGTCACGCAGTTCATGGACGGTCAAGACGTCACATGCCATGTCGTCCTCGTAGGCGAGCGCCACCGAATCACCGCCTGCGGCCTCCTGAACATGCTGTTCCGCCCGTTGCTCGGCCAGACTTACCCGAGACGCCTTCAAACCCCGGTCGCCTTCCTCGGTGGCGAACTTGACCCGTACGCCAGGCGCGATCAGCCGCTTGTCGCACTCGAGGTCGTTGACATGGATGAAAACGTCTTCACCGCCGACATCCGGTGCGACAAAGCCATAGCCGCGAACATCATCAAATCGAATCACTTTGCCAGTGCCCACTGGAGACATTCAATCGCCTCGTCATTCAGGATAACCATCACGGCCGCCGCAAGCGACTTTTGAATCAATTATAGTGCAGGACATGATAATCAAGACCGGAAGACGTCAAAACGGGCAATCGATGTTGTCCGAACTTACTTCTCGCCTGATCCAACGCCCGGCGTCGACAGCTGTAGCGTCATGTGCGCGAAGTATCCAGCCGTGTCACCAGTTCGGTTTGGGATCGACGATGATCTCCGGCAAGCGAGTCCCCGGGACACTCTCGGCCAGGTGGCCGCGAAGCACCTCCGGGAGTCGGCGGGTGATGAACCGGTCGATCGGATCATCTTGTGTCGGCTGGATTCGAGGTTGTGAAGTGTGGCCATTCGAGGGTCGGATATCGAGCTTTCGCGGGTCGTCGAGCGCGATCTCCACCGCCAGGCCGGTCCCCTTGAGTACGGCGCTCAAGGCATTGGCCGTGGCCCCGTCTGCCGAAGGGGTCAGCAACGCGTTGGGTATTCCTGTGACCACGACAGGGCCGACTTCGAGCAGCCGGGCTAACGCTTCCAGCCGATTTCCTGGCAGATCCTCCCAGTGCACCTGATCGAGTTCTACCTGTTCGTCTTGTGTCTCGACATGCAACACCACATCGTATCGATATCGGGTGATTTCGTTGTCGCCGCGCAGGGTCTTCGCCCGCACTGAGACCTTGACTTTCCTGCCCGAGACGCTGGCGAAGAACGCGACCAGTCGTGGGTCGAGGAGCAGTTCCTCTTCTTCATCGAAGCGACCGGAGGCCCAACGCGGCCCGGAGGTCAGTTGGCGGTGATACTCGTCGCTCAGTCCGTGGTGCCGCAGATCGCCGAGGATCACCCGGCCACCCGGTTCGACCAGGTTGATGGCATCGCCGAGTACGGCTGCCAAGTACTGGGTCCCAGGGAAACACTGCGCGACGTTGTTGATCAGCACACAATCGGGCCGGGCCGCCCCCATGACCTCGGTCATCGCCCGCTTGACCTGCGGTGAAGCGGTCCTATGCGCTCCGGCGATCACAGCGTAGGTGTACGGCAAGCGGGCCTCGCGGACACGATCCACGGCGTACCTGGAAAGGTCGGCACCGACATAGCATCCGATGTGTCCTTGCAGATGCCGCAGCAGAAGCCCGGTCCCGCAGCCGAGATCGAGCACGCGCCGCGGCCGGGATTCCAGCACCAAGGCCGCCGTCTGCTCGACCCATTCGCGAACTTCGTCCTCGGTCAGCGCGCTGCCGCCGGTGAGTCCGACGATATCCGCGCCGGCGCGATCGCCGAGATCGGCGGACGTGAAGGCCCAGTCGTACAAATTGGCCCAGTTCTGCAGATACTCGCCGACCAGTGACCAAGTTCGAGAATCGAAGGTCATCGCGTCCGTCGAAGGTCGAACCAGCAGCGCGCCCCATGGTGTTCGACGGACCGCGCCGACCCACGGATGTTCAGCGATAGCAGAAACAATGCCTTCCGTTGTCACGGATCTCCTTCATGCATGTCAGTCGACGAGCCGCGGTCCTCAAGGCCCAAGCAAAGATATACAGAACTGATCCGGGTCCAGCCAACTGGAAAGCCTCTGCGCGTGGCAAGATCTGCCCTGTAGCACCTTTCTCGTGTGAAGTAAGGGCAATGGCGGCCGATCACACGTACAGATAGTGTTCGCCATGCAAAAGTCGGTGGGCGAACCAGGGATAAGAGTGCGCCGGTCGTCATCCGGCCAACACATTTCCTCGAGGACTGGCGATCCCATGCCTGGCCGCGAATTCCAGCGGCCGCGCGCTTCTCAGTCTCGGACTTGTGGTCGCATCGGGGTCGACGTGTCGTGATCGGGACACGTCACCTTTGCCACGACCCTGGCCTCGGCGGCCAGCAAGTCTTCTTGCTCCTTTCCGATTCGCTCGAGGATGTCGTCAAAAATGCTGAAATTGTCTGCGATGGACATTCTGACGCTCCTTTCGGTGCAAGTTTCTGTTATGGCGACTTCTGCGAGGAAACACCTCGTGCTTGCCGGCCGGATGGTCGACGCGCCGACAAAGCCACGAATCCCGAGAGTCGCCGACGGTCAGCCGCCGCTCCCGGGATTCGCCGTGCTCATCTTCCTCGTGCTTCCGGCGAGCTGCCGGGCGTCAACTGCCGCGTAGGGTCAGCGCAGTTCCCACAACTGGACGTAGTCGGGAACGGAAACGCACTGGTAGGCGCGGGCCTCGGGTCGGCTTTGGCCCGCTCTGTCGCAGAGAAGCTGTGCGAAAGCTGCTTCGGTCGAATTGCGTGCACTGAAGGATTGGACATATACCCAGGTCCCTGACGGAGGGGTATCTGCTACCGCCACCGGGGCGATGGCCGTGGCGGTGGCGAAAATGGACAGCGTGACGCCGAGGCCCGCCGTTAGCTTGCGAATCATAGGAACCCTATCCCGATATTCCGATGTCGGTTGGTTGTCGCCCGTCAAGTAAACAAGGACTTTCCGTGGAAGGACCGGATCGGGTTACTTTCGGCCCTCGAACTTGCCCGAATGGACCTGCAGCTGCCCGGCGGCCTCGCGAATCAGTCCGGCACTGACCCGCATCGAGGTGGGCGCTCCCGGATTGAGCAGCACGTCCACCCCCTGCTCGGGCAGGAACCGGGCCAGTTTCGCGACGGTGACCGCCCGCCAGCCCGGGGTGTCGACGCGCGGCCGGTGGCCGGGAGCGGTGGCCACCAGCACCGAGGGCATCCCGTCCGGGGCCGGGCGGACGAGCGCGGTGCCCTCGTCGTCCACGGCTATGCCGAGCAGTGCGTCGGCGAGCGCCGCGGCCAGCTGCGGCACACCCACGTCCGCCCCCCTGGCCAGGAGTTGCAGCACACCGTCGACGAGGTCCAGATGTGCGCCGGGCTCGGTCGGCACGTACGCCGGGTTCGGCCGGAACAAGGGCTCTTGCCCCTCGTCGTCCGCCGCCCAGACACCGATGATCTTGTCCAGTGGCACGACCGCTTGTTCGTCGGAGGGGCTCCAGGCCGGGTCGATCAGCGCGGGTGCTTCGACCGCGCCGGTGGGCCCGGCCGCGGCATTTTCCGGCATTTCTTCCTCCTCGGTCAGCGTGGCAGCAGGCCGGGTAGCTCACCGAACCGGTTGTGGGCCGCCGCACCGATCTTGCGGTTCGGCTGGGCCTGCGCCCAACGTTCGGCCGCGGCACGCAGCGAGTTGGTCGCCAGTTCGTCGAGGTGGCCCGCCTGCCGGGTCAGTGCCGGATCGGCCTCCTGCCCGGATATTTCGCGCAGCAGCAACCGACCCCGTCGGCCGTGCTCCGGTGCCACTACTTCGAGCACTCGGAAACTGGTGCCCGGCAGGAAAAGCGTCCGCCCGAGCACCTGTTCGTCGCCTTCCGGTTCGAGGGCTTGGGTCAGCCGCGCGGTCATCGACCAGAGCAGTACGTCGACCTCGCCCGGCTGGCTCGGGCACGGCTCGGTCAGCGCGCTGGTGAATCCCCAGTCGGTCACCACGTCGTGGTCCCGGTACAGCTGGAGTTGCGCGGGTGTCGGGGAAGCCCGGTACCCGACCGCTCCCCGGTGTGCCGGCAACCGCGCGAGTCCGGCCGCCGCGCAGCGGGCGAGTGGCACGTGCGGGCCGGTCTCCCCGAACCGGAGAGCCCGGTCGATCTTCTCCCCGTGCGCCGAAAGGTACAGCCGGACCGCGACCGCGTCGGTGTGGACGTCGTCCTCGGCTACCTGGCCGAGCACCCAGGCTCCCGTGTGTTCCGCTACGGCGAAGGCCACCGAACCGGCCATCGCGTCGAACTCGAGGCCGAGGCTTTCCCGCAGCCAGGCACGCTCCGCGACCGGCCCCGCGGCCGGAGCCAGCGCGACGGCTTCCGGAGCCGGTCTGCCCTGCGGCCTCAGCAGTTCCGCAGCGCCATGGGCTTCCGGCCGGAGAAAGGGGACCGGGCCCGGCCGCGGTGCCTGCTCGGGCCGCGGCGCGGCGGGAGCGTGCCTGCCGATCGTCCCGGCCGCGACCAGACTCGTGCGGGTCCGGACGTCCGGCGGCATCCGGCTGGCCACGTCGCGCGCGAGCCAGTGCATCCGCGTGGCGCTCTGCTCGGTCGAGTCGTCGAAGAACACCTTGGGCCCGGCGTGGTCGCACGGGTGCGACCGGACGGCGTCCGCGTGGCCGTACCCCTCCGGCGACCGCAGCCACAACCCGGCCTGCACGATCTCGATCACCGCGTCAGGGGCGTACCAGTAGGCGGCGGAATCCAGCTGCGTGACCCCGGCGAAGGGCAGCCAGTGGGTGCGTACGGCGGGTGTCGCGGCGGTCGTGTCCGTGGCCGGGAAGTACTCGACCTCGCGGGCGAAGCAACGCCAGCCGAGCGAACCGTTCGGCCAGATGGTGTGGATCTCAGGCCATTCCGCGCCACCCACCGGGACGCCCGGGTAGCACACCACGGGCTGGTGCACCAACTGCGCCAGCACCTGGCCGAAGTAGCCACCGGGCCCTACGGCGACCCCGCCGTAGACAGCGAACCGAACCTGCGGGCGAACATCTTCCGGCAGGCAGCTCCGCAGGTAGGCGACATCCTCGATCCGGACCGGGGCCATGCCAGGGCAACCGACGAGCACGGTCATCGCGTCCGGCCGGCAGGGGACGGTCTCGACCAAACGCCGGCGGTGCCGCGCGACGTGCTCGTCATCGGCGGCGGGATGCAGCCACATTCCCGCAGGTATCGGTTCGGCGATGCCGTTCGACCCGGTGGCCAGCACGTCGCCCACCGCGCGGCTGTCCCACGACGGACGGGGAAAGCGCTTGGCCTCCCAGTGCGACCGTTGCCGTGGCCGGCAGGTCAGCCACCCGCTGCCCGGCCCGCCGTGCACGAGGAGGGAGCCGTTGGCGCCCTGGTGGACCTCGCCGTCCGGCACGACCACCGTGCGGGCGAGCCGCTCGGCCAGCCAGTGCCCGGCCAGTGTCATGGCCTCGCCGTAGCCGCCGGCGATGACCAGCCGGATCGGTTGTCTGCCTCGGGGGATCGCTTCCGCGACCGCCTCCCACATCGCGACCGTCGGGTTCCTCGGCAAGTCGGCGACCACCAGTTCGTGGCCGGGATCGGCCGCGACGGACATCGCGAGGCCGCGTGCGTGCTCGCCGATGGTCTCCCCGGCGGCGATCACGAGCGCGTTGCCGACCGTCGCCCATCGGGTGGCGCGGCTTCGGTCAGTATCCGACATAGCCCTGCCCGTTCTCCAGCCCGGCGACGCCAGGCACGTTGTCGATCGAGCCGTACCGCTTCAGCGCGTACCGGACGGCGGCGATGATGTTGTGCACCGGGTTCCAGATGTCGTCGTGGCCGGGCAGCTTGTACGCGTCGAACGTCGACGGAATGGTCTGCATGAGGCCCTTCGACGGGTGCCCGGCGGCCGCGTTGGAGTCCCAGTTGTTCTGCGCGTGCGGGTTGCCGCCGGACTCGTGCTGGATGATGGCCGCCAGGTCGGCCGGATCGATCGAGCTGATGTCGACGCCGTATTCGCGCAGGATGCGCAGTGCCTCGGTGATCCAGTCGCGGACTTCTCCGGTGGGCGGCGGGCCGCTCGGCCCCGATTCCCGGCCACCGCCACCGCCACCGCCACCGCCATCCGCGCCACCGCCGGAGGCGCCGTCACCACCACCGGAGGCACCGCCGCCGGACGACTGACTGTTGTGTCCTTTGTGGATCTGCGCGTTGTTGCCCCCATGGGGCGCTTCCGGGTTGGTGGAGGCCGGCTCGGAGAGGTGGACGGCCGGTTTCGCTTGTGGGTTCTGACCGGGCTGGGTCACGGTGGTGGTGATCGTGATTTTGGAGAAGGTGGGTGCGCCGGCCGCGGCTTTGCGCAGCGCGGCGGCCGCCGTGTCGAGCTCGGCCGCCGCTGCGTCGGTCACCGATCGGATCTCGGTGGCGATGTGCTTGGCGGCCGCGGAAATGGCCGAACTCCGGCTTTCGGCGGCGACGTCCGGGTACACCGCGTCCTGGCTGCGCACCCAGGACAGCAGCCACTCCGACCTCGATCTGGCGAAGTCTTGCGCGCGCAGGACGGAACCCGCCGCCCTGTCCAGCGCGTCGGCCGCGCTCACCGTGGCCTGTTCCAGCTCGGCGCCCGCCTTGATCAGCTTGGTGACCAGCGCCCTTCCGGTCTCCGCGGTGATGCCCGCCAATCCGTCCTCGGCGTCATGCCAGGCCTTCGACAGTGTGGGCATCTCCGCGGCGCACTGTGCCGCCGTGGTTCGCCAGTTCTTCGCGAGGTTCTCCGCGCCGCTGGGCGAGGCGTGGTCGAGCGGCCGGAGAGCATCGGCCACGACCGCGCCATCCGGCAGTCCGGCCAGGTCGTCAACAAGGCTCATACCGACTGATCCTCTGGCTGTTCTCGTAGTCGATGGCCTGTGTCTCCAGCATGTGCTTGCCGGACTCGCTGCCGATCGTGTGCACGAGATGCTCGGCGGCCCGCAGCTCATCGCGCAGGGTCTGCTCGAACTCCCGCGCGGCCGCCACCACGGCTCCGGCGCCCTCGACCCGCCCCAGCACGTCGTCGGCGAGCTCGCCCTGTTGCCCTTCCAGCATCGTCAACGTGGCCGTGATGCGGGCGATCACCTGCCGCACCCTGTCCACGGCGTACGGATCCACGACCGTCGTTTCCACCGTGCCTGCCGTCCTCTGTGACGTCTTGTGTCTACCCGGGCGAATCTACGGTCGGGCCCATGAGGTCGATCCAACATTGTCCGCGAGGCCGCGCCATGTAGGGAAATCCCTCGGCAGCGACGGTCGGCTAACCCGGGAAGGCATCGCCCAGCAGCGCTCTCGCCAGCTCGATCCGGGAAGTGAGGCCGGTGCGGGTGAACAGCCTGCTCAGCCGGCCTTCGACGCTCTTGCCGCTGGTCCGCAGCATCTGTGCGATTTCCTTGTTGCTCAGCCCCTCGGACACCAGCAGGCCCAGTAGCCGCTCGTTCTCGGCCACGGTTTCCCGCCGACCAGGGATCGGGACATCGTGCGCCCGCATCAGGTTGCGCAGCCACGCCCGCTCCAGCAGGGCGTCCAATCCGCCGAAAAGCTCATAGGCCTCGGCGAGCAGGGCCGGGTCGCCGAGCCCGCCACCGGCCAGCCGGGAGATCGACCTTGCCACCTCGAACGGTTGCCCGCGTTCCCTGACGAGCCGGAGGCAGGCTTCGGCCGCCGCGCGGTCTCCGGTCACCGTCGCCCGGATCAGCAACGCGTGCGTGGCGGCACGTCCGTCGGGCATCGCCTCGGCGACCCGGTCGATCTCCACGAGGCACCGCGCCGCGGTGTCCCGGTCGCCGCGAGCCAGCGAGAGCTCGGTGAGCAGTGACCAGCACAGGTCGGTGCCGACGAGCAGCTCGTTCGCGGCCGCCGCATCGAGGGCCTGCCGGAGCCTGCCGGTCGCGTCGTCCGGCTCGCCGAGGGTGTGGTGGATGAGTGCTTCGGCACAGTCGAGAAGGTGCGCCAGCGGTGGGCCCGCCGACCGGCCGCTCGCCAGCATCTCCCTGGCGTTGGTGAGTCGCCCTTGCGCGACCAGCAGCTCGGTGACCTGCAACAACATCGGTGCACGGCCGGGATCGCCGCCTCGCAGCGGGGCCGTGGCCACGCAGCGGCGGCCGAGCTCGATCGCCTGTCCTGCCCACCCGTGCATCGCCGCCAGCAGCGCCCTGCCGGACGGGTTCAGCTGCTCGGCCGGAACATCCGAGTCGGTCAGCAGCTTCTCGGTGCCGCTCAGGTCGCCGGTGGCCAGCAGCCCGGCCGCGTACGCGTCGACCAGCTGTGACCGGAGCGGTTCGACGGTGCGCGAGAGCGGGTCATCGCCCGGCCGCAGGGTGGGTTCGAGCTCCCTCGTCCGGCCACTCCAGAACTCGGCGAGCGAGTGCAGGCAGATGCCGAACAGAGCAGAGGTCTCGGTGCCGCGCCAGGTTTCCGCCGTCCTCGTGAGCAAACTTCTCGCTTCGGCCCAGCGGTCCAGCAGGCTCAACGCCATCGCCCTGGGCACCGGTCCTGGAGGGGGGCCGTGCGGCCGGTCCCGGCGCCGCTCGGCGATCCGCCGGAGGGTGTCGAAATCGCCCTTGGCGTACCGGGTGAACACCGCCATCAGCTGCAGACTCTGGACGGCGTCGCGGGTGAGCTGCTCCGGGCAGTGCTCCAGCAGGGAGGCCGTCTCGTCCAGGCAGCCGTCGGTGTCTCCGGCCAGGTAACCGGCAAGCACCTGCCGGAGGGTGATGCTCGCGTACTGCTCGACGTCCTCCGCGAGGTCGGCGGCGGCACGCAGCCAGCGCCTGGCCGTCGCCGGCCGGTCGGACAGCGCCGCTTCCGCACGGGCCAGCAGCGTGGCGCGAGCCGGTGCCGGGTCGACGAGCCTGCCCGCGGCCGCGATCTGATCGGCAAGGTAGTCCGGGTCGGCGCAGTGTGCGGCACCCGACCACAGGGCGGTGACGGCGATCCTGGCGAGGTGCTGCTTCTCGTACGGTCCGAGAGAGCCGAGTAGTGCGGTCGCGACCAGGGGAATCGGGAAGCGCCATGTCGTCCCGGCCAGGCCACGGTGCAGCACACCGGCTTGGCGCAACACCGCGATCCGGTCGGAGGGCTCGGCTTCGGTGCAGGCGAGTGCTTCGGCGAGCAGCCGGGGCAACGCCGAGCCGAGCGGGTGCAGGACGGCGACCGCCTTGGCGGCGGTCCACGAGTCCGGTCCCAGCTCCAGCATGGCCGTGGTGAGCCTGCGGTGGCCGATGGGTCCGTCGGGTTCTTCAGCGCGGTCGAGGTAGGCATGCCCGGCCGCGAGCCGGATCGAGCCGTTCTGTCGCAGCGTCTCGACCGAGTCGTGCAGTGCGGAAGGGATGCCTCGGCTGCCGCGATGTACATGGTCGACCAGGGCGGCATCGGGCGTGTGCCGGAGCATCGAGGCCAGCTCGGCGGCGACCTCGTCGCGGCGAAGCCCGCGCAGCCGGACGGTATGGACCAAGCCGTCCCGCCGCAACCTGCGGATGGCCGCCCTCCGGAGGTCGCCGTCCCTCGCGATCGCCGGGACCCGCACCGCGCACACACAGCTCACCGCCGTGCCCGCCAGCCTGCGGGCGAGCTGCTCCAGCACGGCGATGTCATCCCGGTCCATCCACTGCGCGTCGTCGATGAGCAGGACCGCCCTTTCGGCCGCCAGCAGCGTGGCGGCCATGCCGGCCGCGGTGAAATAGGCGAGGGCCGGGTCGTCGAACGCGCCGGTGACCGGTCCGGCCACCGGCCACGGTGAATCCCGGTGATCAGACCACCGGTCCGGGAGGTAGCCGGGGATGGCGTCCGAATCGGGGCTGAACCGCATCGCGGCCGTGTGCCGGCCGCGCGCGGCGAGTTCTTCCCGCACCGTCGTCAGCAGCGTGGTCCGGCCGATTCCGGCCGGCCCGGTGACCACGATCAGCGACGGCAGGTCCGGGCGGCCGATCACGTCGAGCAGCTCGTCCATAGGCGAATGCTCGCCCAACTACGTGCCGACCGGGTGCACGGGAACCCACAGGTTCCTGTTCGGACCAGCACTTGTGTCCGTCCTGACAATCGCGCTCACCTGAGCGGCGACGGTCTTTCCTTTGTCGCACCAAGCGCGGGGTTGCCCTGACAAACCCGAAAGGGGTGGCCGAAAGACACTGATCCGCCGGGCGGCTTTGTCCAGATGAGCCGGGTTGGCTAAATGAAGGAAAAGCGCCACTACGGGTGTGTCTGGACGACAGAACCCCAAGAACCGCTCGAAACCAGGGAGGAAGGCGCGCATGGGACGGACGGGCACCGGTTTCGTCGGGCGCGAGAAAGAACTCGCCGCCCTGCGCGAGCACGCGCGGCAGCCCGTCGTGACACTGGTGCGGGGCGTGGCAGGCAGCGGAAAGTCCGAGGTGCTGTCCCGGCTGGGTACGACGCTGGCCACACAGGGCCGACCGGCCCTGTCGCTGCGCACAAGTGGCTCGATGGAGCAGGACCCGTTCGGAATCTTTCCTTTGCTCACCGGGGTCCGGGAGCGGTTCGAGGAGATCGACGCCGGACCGGACCTGCTCGCCGCCCTGAGCGAGCTCGGTCGACTGTGGACACCCGAGGCCTATCGGGCTGAGCGCAGGGCCGCGTTGCTCGGTGCGCTCGCCGCCCTGCTTTCCGCGCTGGGCGGGAAAACGGCGATCCTGATCGACGACGCCGACCGGATCCCGCGACCCGCCGTGCTGCTGCGGCTGGCGCGGCGGGCCGGAGTGCCGGTAGTCGTCACCGCCACCCGCGAAGACGCGCGTCCGGTTGTCGAGCCGACCCTGGAACCGCTTGCCCAGCACGTGATCGACCTTGCCCCGCTGTCCGAAGACGACATCCGGACGCTGATCCGGCAGGTCGGTGGGGCACCGGCCGATCCAGGCGTGCCGAGTGCGCTGCGGGCCCGCCTCGGCGATCTGCTGGGCAATCCGGGCACGTTGCTTCCCGTCCTGGCCGATCTGCGTAGCCGGGGCCGGTTCGCCGTCGTGGGTCACCATTTGTGCCTGCGCGACCCAGTGGCACCGATCCCGCTGCCGGACGGGCATCCGCGGCTGGAGCGACTGCGGCAGCTCGGCGAGGTCGGCACCGGCCTGGTTCTGCTGGCCGCGAGCGGGGCCACGTTCGGGCTCGCCCAGTTGCCCGCCTTCGCCGTGGCGACCGCGACACCGTTGCCGGAGTGCGGGCGCACGCTCGACCGGCTCGTGCTGGACGGCGTGCTGTCCACCGATCGCTCCGCCCGGCTGCACGTGCGCCACCCCGCACTCGCCGACGCGGTGATCGAGCGTGCGGGTGCCGACGCCGTCCGGCACCTGCACGCCGGTATCGCCCGCGCCATGCTGAACGACGCCTTCCACGGCGGCCCGGACGAGCTGCCCCTGCTCGAGCACGCGGCGCTGGCCGGAGACGCTCTGCCCGTTCAGCCGACGCTGGTCGAGCTGGCGCGGGCCCGGCCGCGGTGGCGGCAAGGGGTGAGCACGCCCGGTTCGGCGCGAGCGGAGGCGATCGGGTCGCTCCTGCGGTCCGGACGGTACGAGCCGCTGGCGAAACTGGTGGCAGGGCCGGGGTCCGGCGGCGACAGCGCGACGGCGGCGGCCGGGGCGCTGGCCGCGATCCACCTCGGCAGGCGGGTGCCGCTGCCGGTCCGATCCGGCCCCGCGGCGGACCTGTGCGACCGCTGGTTCGCGGGGGAGCCGATCACCCCGGCTGACATCGAGCGGGCGTTCATGCCGCTGACCGGCGAGAGGGACGGACGGCCACGGCTCGGCCCGGAGATGGCGATCGCCTGCGCCCGGCGCGACCTGGTCCCGGTGCTGCGGGCCGTGCTGGGCACTGTCTACGAGGTACCCGCGACCGGACCGCTGGCCGCCTTTCACCGGATGTGCCAGGACTATGAGGCTGGCCGATGGCCCGCCGCGTTGAGCGCGGCCAGGGAGGTTGCGCTGACCGGAACCGGGGACCCGCTCGGCATGGAGTTCGCCAGGTTGCTCGCCGCCGAGATGTGCACCTGGCGAGGGGCGGACCGGGAGGCGGCCGGCTGGCTGGACGACGTGCCCGCCCACGCCCCACTCGGCGCGATGCGCGGCTGGGTCGACAGCGGGCGCCTCTACCTCGCCGGGGACGGTCCCGGCGCGATCACCGCCGGGTGGGCCGCCTACCGGGCCGACGGCGAAACCGGGCCCGGCACGGTCGAGCTGTTGTCGCGGCTCGCGGTGATCGCGGTGGAACAGGGCTCCCGCCGGGTCGCCCTGCGGGTGCTCGCCGAGGTGGAAGCCAGGCATCGCCGGGAACTCAGTCCCCGGTCGCGTGAGGCGTGGGCGCTGGCGCACGGCCTGGTGCACGGAGTCGCCACGTGGGTGCGGGCGAGCGAGTCGATGGCTCGCCGCCGTGGTCACCAGCCGGACCGGGTGTGGGCGTTGCTGGCGACCGGGCTGGTCACCGCCGAGCCGCGGCCGTGGCTGTACGAGGGTTACCGGCTCGCGACGACCTTGGGCGGCACATCGCTGCGGGCGAAGGTCAAGAGGGTGATGGCCGATCGCGGCGTCTCCGCGCCGTCGTCCCGTGACCGGCCGCACGAGCTCTCCGAAGTGGAACAGCAGATCGTCCACCTGGTCCAAAGTGGAATGTCGAACCGGCAGATCGCGGCCACGATGCTGATCAGCGAGAAGACGGTGGAGAAACACCTGACGCGACTGTATTTGCAGACTGGCTGTCGCACCCGGCACGAGCTGGCCGCGGCCAGCCTCGGCGGGCGGCTGGAGCGGGTGAGCGCGTGACAGGGCGGGTGCGCGGAGGAGCGAGCATGAGACACACCATCACGGTTTCCCCGGCGGGCCAGGGTTACCGCAGTATCGGCGAGGCCGTCGCCTACGCCCCGAACGGCGCCTTGATCCTCGTCGAGCCGGGCCACTACAGCGAGCAGGTGGTGCTGACCAAACCGGTGACGATCACCGCGGAAAGCGGGCCGGGGACCGTCCGGCTCGCGGCGAGTTCCGGCTCCGCCGTCGTGCTCGCCACGGACTCCGCGGCCCTGTCCGGGTTGACGATCGTGTCCTCCGACGAGGAGACGCCTGCGATCTTCGTTCCCGGCGGGCAGCTCAGCGTCACCGAATGCGAGGTGCGGGCGGTGAGCTGGGCGGCGGTGTACGCGTGCGACGGCGGGACCGTGCTGATGCGCGAGTGCTCGGTGCGCAATCCAGCGGGCGCCGGGGTGGTCGTCGCGGCGGGCAAGGGCGGTGTGCTGGATGGCTGCACGTTGTCCGGCCTCGGCACCTCCGGCGTGGTCGTCGCCGGGGACGGCGGCCTCCTGATGCGCTCCTGCACGGTGGACTCGGCGGAAGGCAACGGGATCTTCCTCAACGGCCAGAGCACCCTCATCGTCGAGGACAGCACGGTACGGGACTCGGGCAAACCGGCGGTCGCGGTGGAGCAGCAGGCCAGTCTGACCGCGACCAGGGTGACGGTGGCGGACACCGGTGCCCTCGGCTGGTTCCTGGCCAGTACCGGGTCGATCCTGCTGGAGGACTGCCGGGTGGAGGGTAGCTCGGCGGAAGGCGTCTACGTGGCCGAGTCCTGCGCACCACAGCTACGCGGCTGCCGGATCCGGGGTGCCGGGGGCAGGGGACTGCATTTCGCCGACCGGTCCGGCGGTGTGGTCAGCGGCGTCGAGATATCCGATGTGGACGGAGCGGGTATCGGGGTGACCGAGCGGAGCGTGCCCGAGTTCGACGGCGTCGACGTGCGGGAGTGCACCGTCGGCGTGTACGTCGACGAAGGAGCGGACCCGTTCTTCCAGCGGCTCTACGTGCGGGACAGCCGGGACACGGCGATCGCCGTCACCGGGGAGGCACGAGGACGGCTGGACCGGGTGGAGATCGATGGCGCGGCGGCGGCGGGCCTGGTGGTGGCCGGTGGTGCCCGTCCCGCGGTGAGCGGGCTGAGCGTGAAGGGGGCCGGGACGTCGGCCGTGGTCGTCGCCGAGGCGACGTTGGCGCTCACCGACGCCGACATCACCGGGACGGGCGGGGACGGTGTGCTCGTCCGGGCGGGCGGTGACCTTTCGCTGACCAAAAGCCGGGTGCACGGCAGCGGTGGTACGGGGCTGAGGTTCGAGCCCGGCGCGTCCGGCAAGGTGACCGAATCGGAGTTCAGCGGCGGATCCGCCGACGGGATCAGGGTGGAAACCGACGACACGGTGTCCGTTGTGGACTGTGTGGTGCGGGACAACCACGGCAGCGGCCTCCGGCAGACCGTGGCCGGTGCCGCGATCGAAGTCAACCGGCTGACCAGTAGCGGCAACGTCGGGTCCGACGCGTACGGCGTCGCGGTGACCGCTGACGCGCCCAGGCACGCGGCACCCACCGGGTCTCAAGGGACCGGCGGGACCGATTCGCGGCCCGCGACGCGCCCGAACTCGGGCAAGGACCCGCTCGCCGAACTGCACGACCTGGTCGGGCTGGCCGGCGTCAAGGCCGAGGTCACCTCCCTGGTCAACCTGAACAAGATGGCCCAGCGGCGGATCGACGCGGGCCTTTCCGCCCCGCCGATGTCGCGGCACCTGGTGTTCGCCGGGGCACCCGGCACCGGCAAGACGACCGTGGCCCGGCTGTACGGACGCATCCTGGCCCAGCTCGGCGTGCTGCGGTCCGGGCATCTGGTCGAGGTGGCCAGAGCGGACCTCGTCGCCCAGATCATCGGTGGCACGGCGATCAAGACCACCGAGGCGTTCACCAGCGCGCTGGGCGGTGTGCTGTTCATCGACGAGGCCTACACACTCAGCAGCGGGGGCGGCGGTACCGGGCCCGACTTCGGCCGCGAGGCCATCGACACGCTGGTGAAACTGATGGAGGACCACCGCGACGACGTGGTCGTGGTGGTGGCGGGCTACTCGGCCGAGATGGAGCAGTTCCTCGCGGCCAACCCCGGGATGGAGTCCCGGTTCAGCCGCACCATCGAGTTCGTCAACTACACGCCGGACGAGCTGGTGACCATCGTCCGCTCGCTGTGCCAGAAACACGACTACCGGCTGGACGAGGGAGCCGCCGACGCGCTGTCCCGCTATTTCGACAAGATTCCCAAGGACGGCACGTTCGGCAACGGCCGCACCGCCCGCCGCGTGTTCGAACGGATGGCCGACCACCAGGCGTCCCGCCTGGCAGGCGCCACGTCGGTGGAACCGGCCGAGCTCACCAAGCTGACCGCCGCCGACCTGGACGCCGAGACCGGGCAACCGGCATGAGTCTGGTCGGGGAGTGGCGGGGGCCGCACGTGCTGGTGCGGCACCGGGAGGAGCCCGCCTGGACGGAGGCGTTTCTCACCTGGGCGCCCGCCGTACCAGGCCAGCTGTTCGTGCTGGCCACGCGACGGGTCGCGGGCGAGCCTTCGGTGGGTGTGCAACTCGGCTCGCTGCTCCGGGCCATGCTGGCGAGCCGGGACAGGGCAGTGGAGGTCGGCGCGATCTGGCTCGGCGCGGCCGGGCTGGCCAGGACGCCGGACGGCGTGTGGTCGGCCAGCCACGATCTCGGCGTGGACATCCTCGCCCCGGACGGCGTACCGGTCGCCGTGCCGGGGGCCGCGATGTACGCGGGGTACGGCACCGGCGGCACCGGGTGGTACCGCTTCCGGCCTGGGCTGCCCGGCCGATGGGCGGGCACCCGGTACCCGGCCCCGGCGTGGGAACGGGCGCTGCCCGCTGAGCCGGTGGCCACGAGGGGTGCCGTCGCGCTGCCGGTTCCCGCCGGGGTCGCCGTCCGGCACAGCTGGGCGCCGACGGAGCACGTCGAGGGAACGTTCGTGGTGCCGGTCGACCACCGGCTGCCGAAGGTCGTCGTCGGTGACGCCGGGCCGGTCCCGGCACCGGAGCAGGTGGCGAGTGTGCTCGGCGAGCTACGGCTCGGCCGGTTCCAGCTGGTCCCCGGCCATCCGGACGTCGCGGCCCACGTCTGGCAGGCGGAGCTGGCCATGGTGCTGGGCGAGGAGGTCGTGTTCAGTACCGGCACGCAGCGCGCCTCGGCGACCGGGATGCTGCACACGGTCGTGCCGGATGTGGCGGGCGCACGACGGTTCCGGCCGCTTCCCACCGTGCTCAGGCAACCCGCGGGTACGGGGGACCAGGAGGTGCTCGCCGTGACGGAGCCACCGCCCGGCTGGATCCGGCACGGGCCGCGATCGTGGTGTCCTTCCGACGAGGACGGGCAGACAGCGCACGTGGCCGACGTGGTGCCCTCGGGTGTGGTGATCCGGCCGGCCGGATCACCCGAGTTCACCCCGCCCGCGCCGTTCGACCCGGCGGTGTGGACCCTGACCATCGGCGTGCCGGGTGAGAGGGTCGGCTTCGCCCTGCTCCGCGCCGCGGATCGGTTGCTGGCAGGCCTGAACGGCGACCAGCGCGCCGCGCTGAGCGTGAGTCTGGCCGGCACTCTCGACGAGGGCGCCGTGGCGGCCATCGAGCACGGCGCGCTCTCCACCCCCGAGTTGTGTGCAGCCGTGCTCGCCGACGACACAGCCGAGGAGACGGCACCCGGCCCGGACCCCGAGCCCGCGGCCGCACCGGCCGTCCGGCCCGCGGCGACCGGACACCGGATCGTGACCCCCTCACCGATTCCGGTGGCCACTGTGTCAGGTGTGCCTGCCGGATCGGTGAGCAGTTTCGGCAGCGCCGTGGCGCCGACCGTGCCGGAGCCCGCGGAGACGGCGACCGAGGCATGGGCGGAGGAGGTGGTCGCCCACCCGGCGGAGCCGCGGGCCGTCGAACCGGCGGAGCGGCCCGAGCCATCCGCCCCGGTCCCAGCGGTCGCGCTGGACCTGCCGGACCGGGCCAGCACCACGGCGGAGCAGGCCCGGCTCGCCGAGGCCGCCGGGGAGCGGTTCGCCGAGGCGCTGGCCGCGGTGAACGCGGCGATGGCGTCCTGGCCGTCCCTGCGGCAGGAGAACGACCACGGCGTCAAGACCGACTACGTGGCCGTGTACCTCTACTTCGGTACCGGCGACGGTGCGGGTCCCGCGCTCAACGACGCCGTGCACACGGGCCAGGACCCGCCACTGGACGGGCACCTGCCGTGCCTGGTCTCCGGGGTCCGCAGGCTGCCCACCCACCGCCGTCCGGTCCTGCGCCAAGGCCTCTCGGCGGACGCGGTCGAGCGGCACGGCGCACCGGGCACGGTGCTGACCGAGCCCGGATTTCTCAGCGCCAGTACGGAACTGGACGTCACCTTGCCCGACGCGGCTTTCGACGTGCTGATCTGGCCGAGCACGGCCCGCCGGACCACCGAGTTGCTGCCCGGCGGTGCGTTGAACGAGACGATCTTCATGGCCGGGGCGAGGTTCAAGGCGCTCGCGGTGCGTACGGCCGAGGGCCAGCCGGATCACGAACCGGGTAGCCCGGCCGCGCCGAGGGACGCCGTGTTGCTGCGGGAGCTCGCTCCGGGGGAGTCGCCGGGCTCGACGGAGCTGGACGCCAGGGACCTGGCTGTTCTGGAGCGGTTGGACCGGGTACTGGCGAAGCGGCAGGAGGCGGCGATCCGCCTGATGGACGATGGAGGTGCGGTGGCCAGGCTGACCACATCGCTGCTTCAGGTGCGGGCCGACATCGCGCAGCGAGACCGGATGCCCATGGAGACGGCGTCATGACCGCGGTGCGCCGCCTGTCCGGGTACGCCGCGACGCTGGCCGTGTTGCTGGCCGTCACGCCGGTACTCGCGCACGCCCAGGGCGAGCCGCAGCCGTTGCCGGAACGCCCGCAGGAGTGCCTGCCTCCGCCACAGGAGACCGCGGTGCGCACACCGTGGCCGCAGCACATGTTGCAGCCACAGCAGGTGTGGCCGCTCAGCAAGGGCGAGGGCGTCACAGTCGCCGTCGTGGACACGGGGGTGGACGCGGCCAACGCACAGTTCGGCGGCCGGGTATCGGCCGGAGCGGACG
This sequence comes from Amycolatopsis sp. lyj-84, assembly GCF_046549075.1. Classification (NCBI taxonomy): domain Bacteria; kingdom Bacillati; phylum Actinomycetota; class Actinomycetes; order Pseudonocardiales; family Pseudonocardiaceae; genus Amycolatopsis; species Amycolatopsis sp. lyj-84. The sequence continues at coordinate 477,808 of NZ_JAJPWO010000004.1, read as the reverse complement.
TGACCGCGAACGGCGCCGCCAACGACGACTGCCTCGGCCACGGCACGTTCGTCGCCGGGATCGTCGGCGCCGCCCCCGTGGCGGGCAGCGGTTTCGCCGGGGTGGCGCCCGCGGTCACGATCCTGCCGATCCGGGTGGCCACCACGATGGACAACGACAAGGCCGGTTCGCTGACGCCGAAGCGGCTCGCGGACGGTATCCGCCGGGCGGTGGACGGCGGGGCCGGTGTGATCAACGTGTCCGCCGGGACCACGGACCAGAGCCCGGAGCTGGCCGCCGCCGTGCTCTATGCCGAGCAGCGGAACGTCGTGGTCGTCGCCTCGGTCGCCAACGAGAAGGAGCAGGGCGTCAAGGCGACCTACCCGGCGGCGTTCCCGTCGGTGCTCGCGGTGGGTGCGGTCGACTCGGCCGGGGCGCACGTGGAGACCTCGGCCGTCGCCAGGTACGTCGGCCTGGCCGCGCCGGGCAAGGACGTGATCAGCATCGGCCCGGGCGGTCCCGGGCACTGGCAGGGCAGCGGGACCAGCTACGCGGCGCCGTTCGTGGCGGGTACGGCGGCGCTCGTGCGGGCCTATCACCGTGACCTCGACGCAGCCGGAGTGCGGGATCGGTTGCGGGCCACCGCGATCCCGCCCGCCGCCGCGGTGCCCGACCCGGCTCTCGGCTGGGGCACGGTCGACCCGGTGGCTGCGGTGACCGAGGTGTTGCCCGGAAAGAGCGGTGCGCTGATCCGGCCCCCGGACTTGCGGCCACCGCCTCCGGCCGCCACGGAGGAACTGCACACCGTGCTGGCGGTGGCCGGTGTGCTCGCGGCGATCGGGGGTTCGTTCGTGCTGGTGTGGCTGGCCAGGCTGGTCGGCTCGGCCCACCGCCGCCGCTGGCGCCCGGCCCGCACGATCCGCCCGAAACCCACCACCGAGCCGTAATCCCCGAGGTGTCGGCCTCGTCGCACGATTGTTCCCCATGTCGCATTGGAGACGCTCAGCGTCACAGATGCGACATGGGGAACCTCGCCTGCTGGTCATTTCAGTTCCATTTCGGACATTCGAATTCTGACCCGGCGAACGCGACAGCCGTGCACATATAAAGAGTTCGTAATGTAATAAGGGGCAGCTCCCGTACATGGAAGGGGCAAATTGTTACCCGCCCGCCGTGTCTGCCATTAGTGTTTTCACCAGCTGAAGCGTAGTGAAACTTCGTGTCCGCCGGAGAAACGTGGGAGCGCCATGGCAGGGACGGACTGGAGCCTCGCGATGATAGCGAGCCCACGATTCCACGAACGGATTTTTCTCGTCGATGACGAGCAAGAGCGCTTTCTTCCCCCGGTGCAGGCAGCCGATGCGCAGGTGACGCACCGGAACATCTGGACCGTGGTGGCGTTCGGGGAGGAACTTCCCGAACAGGGCTGGAAGATTCACGTCTCGACCACCCCGGCGCTGGCGCGGGCGACGCTGGCCGTCGTCGCGGTGCTGTGCGCCGAACGGAAAGTCGATTTCAAGTACCTGCGCAGCAAGACGCTGCTCGACGCGATGAACGGCAAATACGCGCCTCGAGTCTCGTCCGGGAAGTTCCTGACCGTCTACCCGCGAGACGACGACGAGTCGGTGTACCTGCTCGACGCGCTCGCCAGAGAACTCAGGGGCTTTCCGGGTCCGTACGTGCTCAACGATCTGAGCTGGTCGGACGACAGCCCGGTCTTCACCCGGTACGGCGCGTGTCGGGAGCTCACCATGCCCGGCACCGAAACGCCGGTCCCCGCCATCCGCGACGACCGCGGTCGGCTGGTGCCCGACCCCCGCGGGGTCGCGTTCACGGTCCCGGACTTCGTCAGTCCCCCTCAGGCCGTCCTGGCCCGGCAGCAGGAGGTGACCGGTCAGGTGGTGGTCCGCTCCGGCGTGCGGGCCACCGAAGCCCTGCACATCTCCAACGGGGGAGGCGTTTATCGCGGCACCGACGCATCGGGACGTCGTGTGCTGCTCAAAGAGGCCAGGCCTTTCACCGCTCCGTTCGGTTCCGGTTCCGACGCGGTCGAGCTCCTGCACCACGAGTTCCAGATGTTGAGCCGATGCCGGGCGGTGCCCGAGGTGGTCGACGTCCACGGAATCGAACGCCTGTGGAACCACTGGTTCCTCGTCGAAGAATTCATCGAGGGGGAGACATTGGCCGCCGCCGCGGCCGATCGGCGTGAGCGACTCGGCAGGCAAAGCTATGCGGAGTGGGTCGGCGCCGTGCTCGACAAGGTCGCCGCCGCCGTGAAGAAGGTGCACGAAGCGGGTGTCGTCATCGGCGACATCCATCCGCGAAACATCATGCTCACCGCCGATGACGCGGTGCGCCTCATCGACTTCGAAGCGTCCTACCCGATCGACCGGCCACGACCCCACGCCATCGGCGCGCCCGGTTTCTTCGCGCCGGACAAGGACGACGTCGACGTCGACGCGCACGCCATCGCCGTCCTGCGGCTGTGGCTGTTCAACGACCTGCCGTCGCTGGCCCCCCTCGACCCCACCGCCGTGGCCCGCGGATACGCCCTGGCCGAGGCCCGGTACCCGGTCGGCGGCCCCGACTTCGCCCAGGCGGTGGATTTCCTGGGCGTCGAGCCCGCCGAACACCGCGTCGTCGATGACGAGTCGCTGCGGTCCTTCATCGCGGCGCGCGCGACACCCGACCGCGATGATCTGCTGTTTCCCGGTTCGGCGCTGTCCACGTCCGGCTACCGGGGAAGGAATGTCTTCGACGGTGCCGCGGGAGTGCTGTGGGCGTGGCGGTGCTCGGGGGTCACCCCTCCCGCACCGTGGGTCGACTGGCTCGCTCGGCGAGCGTGGGCGGTGCGTGAGCCGGCCACCCCCGGTTTCGCCGGTACGCTGGGCACCGCGACGGTGCTGGATCTGCTCGATCATCCTCGCGGACGGGACCTGGCGGACTACGTCGCGCACGAGCGCTGGGTGTTCACCAGTGACACCTTCGACGCAGGCCGGTTCGGCGCGATCGTCGGCTATCTCGGTTTCCACCTGCGCTCGGGCGGTTCCGCCCACGGTGACACCCTCGCCCGGTTGGCCGGGTCCCTCCCTTTCCCCGAACCTGGATCGTCAGCAGTGACACCCCACGCCCTGCTGGGGTGGGCCGGACTGCTGGCACTCGACTGGGGCGCGGTGGCCCTCACTCTCGCCGCAGCCGACGCCGAGGCCGATCTCGACGTCCGGGCCGCCGCGGTGGCGGAGATGCACGCGCGTGCCGTCCGGACGACGGAGGGCATCGCGGTTCCCGCCGAGGGGCTGCTCCGCTTCAGTTGCGACCTGACCGCTGGTTCGGCCGGACTGCTCCTCGTACACGCGTCGTTGTCCTCGGGGGTCAATCGGCTGGCCGACCTCCTGGCGCCTGGGCTGGTGACCCGCCCGATCGCGGGATCCGCGCCAGGACCGTCCTTGACGGTCGCCGGCCCACTATGAGCTCACGGTGGTCCGCGCCCGGGGACGGTCGCGTTGTCACCGCGAGAAACAACAAACCCACACCGAACAAAGGAAGTGACCATGAACATCCTCGGCCTGCAAGAGATGACCGTGAACTCCGAGCCGACCGATGCGCCGGAAGCCGCGTCGTCCGTCATGACTCTCGGGTGCCTCGGCTGACCTGAGTCGATGCGCGTGACGTCCGGCCGCGCGCAACGGGGATCGCGTCGCGATACCCGGTAGCGACCTCGCAGGCTGCCTAGATCGGCCGCCTTCGGCGATTCGTAATCCTATCGTGGAGGTTTGGTTGAAACGAAATATCAAGAGGTTGACGTTGACCGCGCTGGCCACAATCGCCATTTTTGGCACAATTCCCGCCGGTACCGCGGCTGCGGCCAACGAGGTGGCATGTGACAACAATCGGAACGATTTCCTCATGGTCTATGTGCATTGGGCTGAAGGGCCCAATCGCGCCTACTGTTTCGCGAACGGGGGTGAGATCGACATGAAGGACTATTGGGGAAGGTCGGCGTGGATGGTCAGGTTCTGGACGGGAAACAACAGGGTGCAGTGGTTTGGTGACGGGCGCTGGCAGCCGAACGTACCCGTGGAAAAGTGGACCCAGTATGAATTCCCCAATAATCCCGGCGGAGTGAAGATCCAATCACTGGCGATAGTCTGATCGCCTCCGGTGGTCAGGCCTATCGGCCCGGCGAGCAGTTCTTCGGCGCTTGTATCGCGTGTGGACATCGATCATCGCGATAATGTGACAGTGATACGAATCGGGTTCATCACGCCCGGAAAATCAGGTCAAGGAGGATTCAGTTGGCGCTGAACGTCAAAAAGTTGGTCCTGTCCGCCGTTGCCGCCCTCGCGATGTCGATCGTGATTCCGGTCGGCGTTGCGGAGGCGACCGACATCGTTCCGTGCGCAGGCAGGGACGACTTCCTGAACATCACGGTGCATCCGATCAACGACTCGAGCTACGAGCAGTGTTTCGCGAACGCCGGAGTGCACAGTGTCTACAACAAGTGGGGCAACGGCGGAGCGATGTGGCTGGACAAGTTCTGGACCGGAAACAATCGCGTCCAGTGGTACGGCGACGGGCGCTGGCAGCCGGAAAACCCGGTGGACAAATGGGTTCTGTTCAGCTTTCCCGGCCACCCCGGCGGAGTGAGAATCGAACAGATCAGGATACTTTGAGCGGTTCCCGGGCGTCATGATGGCAGTGTGCTTGATCGCGGCTCGCGATCAAGCACACTGCCATTCCAATGGTTCCGGCTCGGCCCACCCCCGAGAAGCAGACCGACCCCCCATCGACGATGAAGGAATCGGGACACTCAACGTCCCGATTCCTTCATCGTCGACAACCGGCACGCGCGTGAGCCGCCACCCCGCCACATGAGGTGCCAGCACGCCGGCGCTGCCTCGGCCCCGCTCGGTCAGTCCGTGACCCGGGGGGTTTGCACGAGCTGGACGGTGCGCCTGCGGTTGATGTACTGCGCGCGTCCGGCAGGCAGGGTCCGTGGGCGCACGTTGCCGAGGAACGAGCCCTCGTCCCTCGGGCAGGACAGCAGCAGGCCGGGGGTGCCGAGTTCCCACATGCGCCGGACGGCCGGGTTCATCATGGACCGGCTCGCGCCCGAGGTGGAGCGGGCGATGATCACGTGCAGCCCGATGTCGGCGGCCTGTGGCAGCAGCGGCAGCAGCGGCTCGAGCGGGCCGCTGCCCATGCCTTCGACCAGTTCGAAGTCGTCCACGATGACGTACAGCCTGCCGCCGGTCCACCAGTCGCGCTGGGGCAGCCTGCCGGGACTGATGTCCGGTCCCGGGAGCCGTTCCCGCAACGTGATCGCGGCTCCGGTGAGGAACTCGGTGAGGGCGTCCGCGCCCACCGTGTAGCTGATCTGGCTTTCCTCCGGGATCGCGTCGCGCAGCTCGCGCCGGAAGTCGCCGAACAGCACCCTGCCCTCGCTCGGGTGGTGGTGCGCGGCCACGGCCCGTGCGATGTGCCGCAGCAGGTTGGTCTTGCCGGACTCGGTGTCGCCGTAGACCAGCAGATGCGGGCTGGCGTCGAAGTCGTGCCACAGCGGTTCCAGCTTGCCGTCCTCGATACCGAGGCACACCCGCATCTCGGCGGCGGGGCCGGGCGCCTTCGGCCCCGGCAGCTCGGCGGCGGACACCGAGACCGGTAGCAGCCGCACCTTCGGCGCGCTGGGAGCTGCTGGCGTCGCCAGCGCCTCGGCGAGCTCGATCGTCGCGTCGGCCAGGTCGTCGGTGCTGGACGCGCCGTCGATCCGGGGCAGCGCGGTGAGGAAGTGGAACCCGTCCATGGTGATCCCCCGGCCGGGGACCTCCGGCACGGTGGCGGCGAGTTTGCTGGTCACCTCGGAGTCCACCGGATCGCCGAGCCGCAGCTCGAACCGGGTGCCGAGGACGTCACGCAGCCACGGCCGCATCTCCGACCACCGGTTCGCGGCCACCACCAGGTGGATGCCGAAGCTCAGGCCGCGCGCGGCCAGCTCGGTGAACTGGTCCTCCACGTCGTCGAAGTCCTGCCGGATGGTGTACCAGCCGTCGACGACCAGGAACACGTCGCCGTAGGGGTCCTTGTCGGCGAACCTGCCCTGTGCCCTGGCCCTGCGGTAAGACGCCATCGAGTCGATGTTGTGCTCGGCGAACAGCGCCTCGCGCCGGGACATCAGGTTGATGATCTCCCGCACGGTCCTGGTCACCCGGTCGCGGTCCAGCCGGTTGGCCACGCTGCCGACGTGCGGCAGGCCGGCGAGCACGCTGAGTGTGCCGCCGAAGTCCAGGCAGTAGACCTGCACCTCGGCCGCGGTGTGGGTGAGCGCGAGCGAGCTGACGATGGTGCGCAGCAGGGTGCTCTTCCCCGCCTGCGGGCCGCCGACGATCGCGATGTTGCCCCTGTTCCCGGCCAGGTCCGCGACGAGCAGTTCCCGGCGCTGCTGAGCGGGCAGATCGATCAGTCCCACCGGGACGGCCAGGTTCGCCGTGTGCAGGTCGCCGACCGGACGCGGCCCGAGGTCCGGGTGGTCCACCAGTGGCGGCAGCAGCTGGTCCAGCGTGGCGGCCTGCCGCAGCGGTGGCAGCCACACCTGATGGGCCTGCGGCCCTACGCCCCGCATCCGTTCGATGAGCACGTCGATCATCGTCTGCGTGGCGGCCTCCTCGGCGGACTCGGCTTCCGGTTCCGGCTCGGGGGTCGCCGGGGGCTCGACGTAGTCGGTGCCGAAGTCCACGATGTGCTGTTCGACCGAGGCCAGCTTGCCGGTCCGCCGCCGCGGCCGGTAGGGCGCGGAGGCGTAGGCGCCCTTGAACCGCAACAGGGTTTGGGTGTCCGGCCGCAGATAGCCATTGCCGGGACTGTTCGGCAGCTCATAGGCGTCCGGGACGCCGATGACGCTGCGCGACTCCATCGCCGAAAAGGTGCGCAGGCTGATCTTGTAGGAGAGATGGGTTTCGATCTTGCTGATCCGGCCCTCGTCCAGCCGCTGCGAGGCCAGCAGCAGGTGCACGCCGAGGCTGCGGCCGAGGCGGCCGATCATGGCGAACACGTCGATGAACGTGGGCTTGCTGGAGAGCATCTCGCTGAACTCGTCGACCACGATGAACAGCGCGGGCATCGGCTCCAGCCGCGCACCCTGCGCGCGGGCCTGTTCGTACTCCCGCCGGGACGAGTAGTTGCCCGCCGCCCGCAGATGTTCCTGTCGCCGGTTGAGCTCGCCGGTCAGCGCGTCCTGCATCCGGTCGACCAGTTCCAGCTCGTCCACCAGGTTGGTGATCACCGCGGAGGTGTGCGGCAGCTGGTCGAAGCCGAGGAACGCCGCCCCGCCCTTGAAGTCGACCAGCACGAAGTTCAGTTCCTCCGGCGAGTGCGTCGTCGCCAGGGCGAGCACCAGGGTGCGCAGCAGTTCGCTCTTGCCCGACCCGGTGGCGCCGATGCACAGCCCGTGCGGGCCCATGCCGTCCTCGGCGGCTTCCTTGATGTCCAGTTCCAGCGCGGTGCCGTTGGCGGCGATACCGATGGGCACGCGCAACCGCCGCCTGCCGGTCTTTCGCTCCCGCCGGTACTTGGCCAGGTCGAAGGTCCGGATGTCGCCGATTCCGAGCAGCGAGGCCAGGTCGTAGTCGCCGGCCAGCGGCTCGTCGTCCTGGGCGGCTTCGCCGATCCGGTGCCGGGCCATGCACCTGGCCAGCGCGGCGGCGGCGGTCTGGCTCATCCTGTCCGGGACGCACAGCGGACTGGTCACGGCCTTGCCGAGCCGGTCGAAGTTCACCGTGGACAGCTGCTCACCGTCGGTATCCAGGAACAGGGCACTCGGCCGTGATTGCCAGCTGAGCGCGCCGGAGACGTCCAGGACCACCGCGTTGCGGTAGCCCTCGTCGGCCGCCCGGTGCTCGTCGGGCACGTTCACTCCGTCCAGCACGATCACCATCAGTGGTTCGGACGTGGTGACCGGGGTGTTCGCCTCGAAACTGGGGCGACCGGCGAACTCGGGCCCGCCGATCAGGTCCTCCAGCTCGCCGAGTTCGGTGGTGATCAGCCTGCGTGGGCCCGCGGCGTCGTGGTGGTCGGGGTCCTGGTTGTGCGGCAGCCATTTCAGCCAGTCCCAGCGGGGCAGGCGTTCATCGGCGGCGCAGACCGCGATCCGCACGTCGCCGGGGGCGTGCGCGGTGGCCAGCTGGGCGAGCATGGCGCGGGTGAGGCCGAGCACCGCTTCGTTGTCGCCGCGCAGCTGTACTTGCGCGAACCCGCGCAGGTACACCGCGATCGGCGCGTCCGGCAGGGTGGTGTAGGCCCGCAGGAACCGGCGCAGCGCGTGCGCGGCCAGCGGCTCCAGGTCCTCGACGGGCTTGGTGTCCGGCGGGGTCAGGGTGAGTGCGGACTGCTGTTTGCCGAGGCCGATCCGCACCTCGCCGAAGTCGTCGTGGGCGAGGCGCCGCTCCCACAGCCGGTAGCCGAGGGCGACCGACCACAGCGCGCCGGGATCGGGATGCACCCAGCGTGCCGCCGTCCGCTGCGCGTCCAGTGACGAGCGCACCCGTCCGCGGAGCTGGGCGAGATAGCGGATGTAGTCCCGGCGGTGCCCGTTGAGCTGACGCTTGTGCTGCACCGCGTTGCGCAGCAGCCCGACGACGAGCATCGCGACGACCGAGGCGCCCATGATGGCCCCGCCGACGAGCGCGAACACACCTCCGCCCGGCCGCAGGATCATCATCATCATGCCGAGGGAGCCGAGCGCCATCGGCGCGTACATCAGCACCGAACTCATCCCGCCGTCGGCCTGTTCCGGGATGGGGGGCGGCTCCTGGATCTTGATCTCGTCGGTCGGCGCGGCCGGCTTGGGCCGCCGCGACCGCCGGGCGAACAGCACTGTGCTCACGCTGCCACTCCTTGGTGGGGGTAGTTCCTCTTTTCCGGCCCTCGGACGCCGGAAGGCCTGGCGAGGCCGGTTTCCGGAAGTACCGTGCGGGCCGGGTCATGGTCACTAGCCCTGGCAGGAAGGACCCCGTACCCGTTATGGAAGAGCAGCAGACGCAGCATCGCACAACCAGTGCCGGAAGGCTACGGTTCGTGCTCCGGGACCAGACGACGGAAGTCGCGCTGCCCACCGAGGTTCCACTGGCCGATCTGCTGCCCGCGATCCTGCCCCGATTCGGGGCCGAGCGCGTCGAGGAGGCCGCCGATCACGAGGGCTATGTCGCCCAGCGTCTCGGCGAACCGCCGCTGGACGAGGATCGCACGCTGGCCGAGCTGAACCTGCTCGACGGCGAGACCGTCTACCTGCGCCCGCGAGCCGATCAGCTGCCCGCGATCGCTTACGACGACCTGGTGGAGGGCGTCGGCGAGCAGGTACGGGCGCACCCCGGCACGTGGGCGGCCGGGCACACCCGGTGGATGCTGCGGATCGGCGCGGTGCTGACCTGGCTGGCCGGGCCGGTGCTGCTCGCCGGGATCGGCTCGGCCGTGCTGACCGCCGCACTCGCCGGCACGACCGCTCTCGGCCTGCTGGCCGGCGGCGCGCTGGTCGCGCGCGGCGCGGAGAACCCGCCGGTCGCCACGATCCTGGCCGGCTGCGGTGTCGGTTACGCCGCGCTGACCGGATGGTCGCTGGTGGCCGCGCTGGCCCCGGCGGCCCCGTTCCCGGTGACGCTGACCGCCGCCGCGGGGTCGGCGATCCTCGCGCTGACCGCCGGGCTGGTGGCGGTCGCGGACGCCGCGACCGTGTTCGCCGGGGCGTTGACGCTGGCCATCGCCATCGCGATACCGGGCCTGATCGGCTCGGTGTCGGGGTTGTCGCCGCACCAGGCGGCGGCGATCGGGGTGGCGGTGATCCTCCTCGCCGGGATGTTCGTGGCGACCACCGCGTTCCGGCTGTCCGGGCTGACCCTGCCGATGCTGCCGGGTGCGCCGGAACAGCTCGGTGAGGACATCGAGCCGGTGCCGAGTGCCCTGGTGATCGACCGAGGCGCCGCGACCACCGCCTACTCCGTCGCGTTGCACGTGGGTCTGGGGCTGGCGCTGAGTCTGCTGCTGCCGATGCTGGCGCTGTCCGGTTCCGGCTGGCAGATGGTGCTGTCGCTGGTGGTGGCGTTCCTGCTGTACCTGCGGGCACGGCATCCGAACGGGGTGGCGCAGCGCTGGTCGCTGCTCGCTCCTGCGGCGTTGTGCGTGCTGCTGAACGTGCTGCACATCGGCGGTGAGCGGGATCCGCTGGGCCTGGTGCTCGCGGTGTTCCTGCCGCTGCTGGCCGTGGCCGCGTTGCTGGTGCTGGCCGGGCAGCGGCTACCGGGGCGCAGGCTCGTACCGCCTTGGGGACGCGCGGTGGAGATCGTGGAGCTGCTCGTCGCGATCGCGGTGGTGCCGCTGCTGTTGCAGGTGCTGGACGTGTTCGTCATCGTGCGCGGGCTGGCGGGCTGATGGAGTCGCGGCGGGACCAGGCCCATGCCTATTTCTTCGTGCTGGGCCGGTTGTCGGCGGCGGTCACCCACGGCAGGCCGAACGCGCTGGAGCTGCCGAACAAGCGCTTCCGGCTCGGCACCTTGCTCGGGGTCGTGCTTTCCGTGGTCGTGATGGCGATTTTCGGCATCATCGGCCTGCTCAAGCCCGGCGGGAACACGTCGTGGCGCGCGCAGGGCGCTGTCGTGCTGAACGAGGACAGCGGCGCCAAGTACGTCTACCTGGACGGCAAACTGCACCCGGTGCACAACCTCGCCTCGGCCCGGCTGGTCGCCGGGAGCGCGGGGCCGCCGGTCGCGGTGTCGGCGAACTCGTTGCGAGGCGCGGAGGTAGGGCTGCCGATCGGTATTCCGGGAGCTCCCGACGAGCTGCCCGTCGAACCGCACAAGGGCGCGTGGACGGTGTGTGCGCTGCCTGCCGTGGAAGGCAGCGGCCTGAAGGCGGCTTTGCTGCTGCGGGCCGACCCCACGCCGCCGGCCGGGCCGGAGCAGGCGGCGCTGGTGGCCGCCCCCGACGGCGTGACGTACCTGCTGTGGCAGGGGCGGCGGCACCGGGTCACCGACCCTGTCGTCCTGGAGACCCTCGGCTACGGCGCCGTCGTGCCGACGCCGGTGACACTGGCCTGGCTCAACCCGATCCCGTCCGGGCCGGACGTCGCCGTGCCGGACACTCCCGGCGCGGGGCAGCCCGGCCCGCAGGTGGACGGCAAACCGACCCGGGTCGGCCAGGTCTTCGAAATACGCAATCCGGCGACCGGGACGACCCAGCTGTACCTGGTGCGCGCCGACGGCAAGGCGCCGCTGAGCCGGACGGCGGCGGCGCTGCTGCTCGCGGCGCCCGCGGCCCGCCAGGCGTACTCCGGGTGGCCCACCCTGATCGAGGCCGGTCCCGGTGCGCTGGCGGAGGTGCCCGAGTCGTCGTCGGGGCCGGACCTGGTGGGCACGTTGCCGCCGTCACCGCCGAAGGCCATCGTCCCGCCGCCGGACTCGGCCCTGTGCGGCCGGTACGACAGCGGCTCGGAGGAGGCAGGGCGGGTCGCCTTCCAGTTCCTGCCGCGAGCGGTGGTGAACGCCGGCGCGGCCCCGGTGACCGAGCACGTCGGCGGTACGACCGTCGACCAGGTGACCATTCCGCTCGGCGGGGGCGCGCTGGTGGCCGGGGCGGCCACGGCGCAGGGGAGCGCCGGTCCGGTGCACCTGGTGACCGCGACCGGCACCCGCTTCCCGCTCGCCGGCCCCGGCGAGCTGAAAGCGTTGGGCTACAGCGAAACCGACGTGGTGCACGTCGCGCCGCAGCTGATCGACCTGTTGCCCGCCGGGCCGGTGCTGCGCGCCCAGGACGCGCTGCACTTGAGCGGCGGCGTGGCGGGGCCGTGAACGCGCCGATTCTGTTGCCGAGGGGACTTCCCCATCTTCACCCGAATGCACGGCAGACAGTCCGGGCCTTCGGTATTCGGTCCTACTGTGATTACACACGGCGTCAGTTCGTGAACCGGTGGCGCCCCCGACAAATCGATTGTGACTACGGAGGTTCCCGTGACTACGGGTGTTAACGAAACTGAAGTCAAAAGCACGGCAAACGCCCATGCCGACCTGGCCGATTCCGTGAAGAATCAGGTCCAGATGATCTGCCAGCGGGCGGAACAGCTTTCGGGGGAGAGCAAATCCAACATGACCGTCGCTCTCGCCGAGGCCGCGAACTTCTTCAAGGACAAGGTCGGCACCGGTGTCGTCCAGGACCTGAACGACATGAGCAATCTCATGCAGAAGGCCGCGTCCGGCCAGGTGGCGTTGGACGAGGAGAACGCCAGCGTCGGCCGAACCGAAGGCTACCCCCTGTAGAAGATCGCCGTGCCGCGAATTTCGACGCCGTGAAGGGGCCGCATCCGCCCAGGGCGTTTACCCACATCAACTGAGGACAGGAGTGTAAAAGGCATGCCAAGCCTTGATTCGATCCACTACAAGTACGATGCCATCGAAGATTGTGCGAGCGAAATGCGCCGCACCACCAACGAGATCAGCTCCAAGGCCGACCTCCTGATTTCGCAGGCGGACAAGCTGATGCAGGAAGGCTGGGAAGGCGAGACGGCCACTGGCTACCGCATGGAGGTAGACCAGCTGAAGCAAAAGCTGCACGACGCACGTGAGTTCCTCGCCTTGAAAGAGCAGCAAGTCCGGGAAGCCTCGGAAAGGATGCAGGACAACGACCGCAACGGCGCGAAGGGTTTCGGCGCCTGATCGGTCTTTCCCAGGAACTGCCGAGGTTAGGCAGGGTCCGGGTGTGTCCAGGTCGGCTACAGGCGCGATACCACCCGAGTGGAGTTGATCGAATTCTCGGCCTGTGGTCCTTGTCGGTGACGACGGTCGATGCGGCGTCAGGCAGGTTTCTCGATTACGGACGGTGGCAGGTCGTGGCGACAGGGGCGTCGGCCGCGGGGTCGTGAGTGATTCGGGTCGTTCTGACGATCTGAATCACTCACGACCTCCTGTACCGACGCCACATCCGCGACGTCGGCCATTCCGCCTCGGCCGGGACCACGAAGACACAGAGTTGATTCCGGCATCGAGACAACCCGAGTGGGATGCTTCTCGCCGGTCTGACCCGGCTGGAATCCGCACTCCGGAAAATGCAGCGAATGGAACGGAAAGGAAGAGTGGAGTGGCGAAGGCGACCGAGGCCGATCCTGTCATTCTCAGAAATGTGGCCAAGAAGATCGGCGCATTGCTCGACGACATGTCCGCGTTTCAGAATTTGAAGGGCCTGAAGACGGATGCGGGCAATTTCAAGATGGCGACGTGGCTCGAGAACGTGGTGCAGCGGCAGGCCGACAGCGTGGTGACGCACGGGGAGAACCTCAAGCAGATCTACGAGCTGATTTCGAGGAATCTGTTGGAGGTTGCCGATCTGATCGAAGATCAGGATCTGGAGAACGCCAAAGAGATCGAGAAGGAGATCACGGAGATCATTTCCGACATGCCGGGGAAGATCTCGAAAGCTGTCGACGCCGACAGTGGCGACAGCGGCAGCGACGACAAGGACGACAAGGACGAGGACGACAAGAAGGACGACAAGGACGACAAGAAGGAGGACGGCGACGACAAGAAGGAGGACGGCGACGACAAGGACGATAAGAAGGACGACAAAGACGACAAGGAGGGCAGCGACGATAAGAAGAACGACAGCGACGACGAGAAGGACGACAAAGACGACAAAAGTAGCGATTTGTCCAAAGGTCAGAAGACGCTGCGGTAGCGTCAATGTGCCGGACTATCTGGTCGTACGGCGGAAGCAGGTCGTCACCTGGCGGAGAATCCGCGAGCCTGAGTCCTGTGCGCGGCGAACACCCACTTTGACTTCGAATTCAGCAAGTTAGTCACCATCGATCGGTGCGAATGGTTGGAGGAATCTGATGGCTGACAAGGGTGCCGGTAAGCCGAGCTCCTTCAATGAGAGCCCGCCTGCGTCGGGCGGCCACTACGATGGATTTGGCGAACTGAGGGACGCGGTCGCCGAGTTGATCAATCTGCCGGGCGGTGGCGAGGCCGGCATAGGAAACCATCCCGTCGCGGATCGTTGGCATGAGCTGGGGCAAGCTTTCGGCTCCGCGATCGACGTGCTCGAAAGCGTCAACGAGGGCTTTCACAAGGAGATCAAAAGGGCTGTCGAGGATGCGCGTTTCGCAGGCGAATCCGGCACTGCCTTCGAGAATTATGCCGGGAGGATCTTCCGGGAAAGTCGGAGTGTGCTTTCGGTTCTCAACGGAGGGCGTATGCCCTATTCGTACGAGGTTGGTGATGTCGGGCACGACATCAAGGTCTTCGCCGAAGGCTGGTGGGACACGTACAAAGAAGGAAAGAGGAGCATCAATGAATCGCGTTCGCCAGCGGAGCTGCGTACTGCTCAAAAGACCATGATTTTAGGGCTGCTGAAGCTTCTTAGTGAACTTTCGGGTAAGTACAGCACCCGAGGGCAGGAGTTGGTTCCGTTCGAACCGGTCACCGGTGCCGCTGGCTCAGGCGGCGGTAGCGGTGGGGGCTCGGGTAGTGGCAGCAACAAGGGCAGTGGCAGCAGCAAGGGCAGTGGCAGCAGCAAGGGCGGCGGCAGCAGCAATAAGGGCAGTGACAGCAACAACAAGGGTGGCAGCAACAGCAAGGGCGGTAGCGGCAACGCGGGGGGCGGTGGAAACGACACTGATGCGGAGCAGGAGAAGGCCGCGCAGGAGGAAGCGGATGAAGCGCTGAGGAAGCTGCGCGAGGGTGACGTCGGAACCGGTGGGGGAACCGGCGGTACCGAGTCGAGCGGTGGCGGTACGGGTAGTTCCCACGCCAAGAAGCAGACCCAGTCGGACGGTCCGAACTCCCAGGGTGGCAGTAGTGGCTCGGGTGGCGCGCAGGAGAAGGCAGGCCAGGAGAAGGCGGCCCAGGAGAAGGCCGCGCAGGGACAGGCCGCGCAGGAGAAGGCCGGCGCGGGACAGGCTGCGCAGGAGAAGGCCGCCCAGGAGAGAGCGGCGCAGGAACAGGCCGCGCAGGAGAAGGCCGCGCAAGAGAAGGCCGCGCAGGAACAGGCCAAGCAGGAAGCGGATGAAGTACTGAGGAAGCTGGGCGAGGGTAACGGCGGGACCGGTGGCGAAACCGGCGGTACTGGGCCGAGCGGTGGCGGTGCGGGGAACTTCCAGGACAAGAAGCAGACCCAGTCGGGCGGCCCGAACTCCAAGGGTGGCGGCAGCGGTTCGGGCGCCGCACAGGAGAAGGCCGCACAGGAGAAAGCGGCTCAGGAGAAAGCGGCTCAGGAGAAGGCCGCGCAAGAGAAAGCAGCGCAGGAGAAGGCCAAACAGGAGGCGCTGGACGCGCTGGACAAGCTGCGCAACGGTGATCCCGCGCAGGACAAGGCCATCGACGACGCCAAGGACGCGATCGAGAAACGGTTCGGCGACGACAAGAAGGACAAGCCGGGCGACGCCGAGGTCGATCCGAAGGCGCTGGAAAAGGCCAAGGGCGGCGCGCAGGATGTGCTGAAGGAGCTCGGCAAGAACGACCTGACGCCGGAGCAGCAGAAAGCTCTCGAGCAGGCGAAGAAAGACATCGGCGGGATGTCGCCTGACGACGACCCGAAGGACCTGGCCAAGGCGAAGCAGGACGCGCTGGACGCGCTGGACAAGCTCCGCAACGATGATCCGGGTCTGAACAAGGCGATCGACGACGCCAAGGACGCCATCAAGGACCAGTTCGACGAGGCGCTCGGTAAGGATCGGGGCGGCTCTGGTGACGGTCACTCCATGCCCGATCCACGCACCGTGGACCGGGCCGCCGACGAGGCCACGGACGCGTTGGACGACGCCGCCGAGCGCAAGCTGAACCCGGAGCAGCAGGGAGCCGTCGAGCACGCCAGGGATGCGCTCGACGATCTGCGCGAAGCGAAGACTCCGGAGGAACTGGCACAGGCCAAGGAGGATCTGTCGGCCGCGCTGGACAAGGTGGGCAAGTCGATCGACGACCCGGCCGTGCGCCACGAAATCGAGGAAGCGAAGAAGGCCGTAACCGGGCTGGGCGAGCACGAACCGCTGTCCACCAACCAGATGAAGACGCTGGGCGCGGTCGAAAAAGAGGCCTTGTCGGCGATCGACGACCTCGGCAAGGACACCGACGACCCGGCCCGGCAGCAGGCGTTCGAAGACGCCAAGGAAGCCGTGCGCAAGTCGATCGGCCACATCGGACCGGAGGATCTCAACCCCCGTACTTCCGGCGGTGGCGGCAGCAGCGGGGGTGGTGGTGGCGACCACTACAAGTCGACCGGATCGAACGGCAGCGGAACGTCCGATCTGGACGACTACCTGCGCGGCAAGGGTCAGCACAACTCGCAGTACAACGGCAATCAGGGCAGTGGCAACCAAAGCAGCGGCAACCAGGGCGGTGGCAACCAGGGCGGTGGCAACGGATACGGCCGGGGCAGCGATGCCACCCGGTTCGATGTGGCGGCCAAGCAGTCGCTCGGCGCGATGACCGGCCAGCAGGGCGGGCAACAGGTCACGTCCACCTTCCCAGGGTCTTCCTCGGGCGCACCCCCGATGGGCATGCCGATGGGCGGTATGGGTGGCGGAATGGGAGGCGGCGGTGGCGCGCAGAACCAGGGCCGAGAGTCACAGATCTGGGTGCAGGCCGATCCGACCGTATGGGAGGACACCGCGGACAAGCCCACGCCGGTGATAGGTAAGGGCGGGACCGAACAGTGACCGCACCCGAGTCGCAGGCGCCGCCGGCCGACGGGCCGACCGTCGATCAGATCGCCTTGCTGGTCAACGGTATCGACGCCAACGGTCTCTACGCATGGGCGGCCGCGTTCGACCGTGCCCGCGACCAACTCTCGCGAGTGCGTGACGGGTTCCGCGCTGCCCACCGCGCCGCGCTGGAGCGGTGGGCGGGGTTGTCCGCCGACGCCTTCGACGACCTGAGCCGCCGCGTCGAAGCGATCACGGCCGAGCAACTGCACGTCCTGCGCGACCCCGGCCATGGCGCCTTGTTGCGCAGGGCGGGTGACGCGGTGCTGGACAGTCAGGCACGGATGCGTGTTCTGCTCCGGGCGCGCGCCGAACAGCCCGATGCGGCGGGCGAGCAGGCCGTCCGGCCGGAGGCGTGGCGCATCCTCAACGACCTGGAGAAGGTCTACCTCGACACAGGCAGAGCCCTTGCCGGGCAGTCCGGCGAGGGCGGGACGGCCGTGCCCGGTGGGGGCGGCGGTTCGGCGAGTGGCGGTTCGTCGGTGGGTGTCGATCCGCCACCTGCCGGGTCGATCACGTCGCAGGAGAACCCCGCGGCTCACGGTGGTTCCGGCGGTGGAGCGGGTGGCGTGGTCTACACCCTGTTGGGCGGCTACGGGCGTGGCTCGGCCACCGGCGGCGGCGGTGCGACCGGCATCGTCGTCCGGAACGTCACCACACCGACCGGCGAGACCTTCCCGGCCGCCGGGTCGGCCATGCCGTTCGGCTCGGTGGTGGGCAGGAGCACGACCGGCGATGCGTACCGGCCCGGCACGAGTTCCCCGGCCTCCACGGGCTCCCCGGAATCCTTCGGCGTTTCCGCCTCCGACCCGTATGGTCTCTTCCCCGATCCGGGAGTACCCGGCTATCTCCCGCTGGGCAAGTCCGGCGGCTACCCGACGGACCCGCGCCCGGGCCGGCCCGAGGAATTCGGTTCTGGTCACGAGGGCTCGCCAGGCGACGTGTCGTCGGAGACGGGAGCGGTCACCGGTCTTTCGGTGACCGGTCCGGGCAAGGAAGGCTCCCCCCGGGAATCCACCCGGTCCTCGAAGCGGATTCGTACCGCGGGGGGCGAGGTGAACGCGTCGGCCGGTGCCGGCGAGTCGGCCAAGAACAGGCAGGGCACGAATCCGCAGACGGTCTCGTCGTCCGCGTCGGGATCGACCTCGGGGACGGAGCCGGGTAGCCGTTCGACGACTCTTCCGGTGCGCCAGTTGCCTTCCGAGCTGGCGTCGGTGCCGGGCGGGCCGGGTAGCGCCGCGTCGGGCGGGGTCCCGCTGGAGAGCAAACAGGTCCGGTCGTCGACCGGCACGGGTGGTGCCGGTCAGCCCGGCTACGGCATGGGGCCCATGGCCGCGGGAGCCGGGGCGCCGCAGAGCCAGGGCGGATACCGGTCGGTGACCGAGCTGGCCGAGCACCGGGACCTGTGGCGAGGCGGCGCCGAGCCGGACGGGGTGCTGGGCAGGCCCGGGCCCGCCCCGGCCGACGACGACCCGCGCGACGACACGCAGCGCTACCTCGGCGATCTGTCGAAGCTGCTGGACGAGAAAGGAGAAGGCCGATGACCTGGCCGGACAGTTCGGATCTCAACGAGATGCGGCGGATGAAGGACGAGGCGCTCGCCGCGCTCGAGCGGCAGCGGGAAACCGCGAAAGAGACCAGCCGCGTGTGGCGGGAGGAGACCACCACGGTCACCGCCGAGGACAGGTCGATGTCGATGACCTTCGACGGCCGTGGCGAGCTCACCGGCATCACCTTCACCGGGTCGAAATACCGCTCCATGGCGCCCGCCCAGCTGGCCAGCGTGATCGTGGACATGGTGCGCAAGGGCCGGGCCGAGAGCACGGCCAAACTCACCGCGCACGCTCCAGCGGTACCCGGACTCGATCTCGACGGGCTGATCAACGGCACCGCCGATCCCGCCGACGTGCTGGACAAGATTCTCGGGCCGATGCTCGACGGAATGGACAACCTGTCGCCGGAGAACATGCGGAACTGGTTCTCCGACGACACGCGGAAGGACTCCCGCGATGGCTGAACAGTTCTTCCTCGACGAGGATGAGGTTTCCGCGGCCGCCAAGGAGTTGCGCGCAGTCGGAGGGCGGCTGGACGACCTCTCGAAGTGGCTGATCGGAGGGCTGGACATGACACGCGGTTGCTGGGGTGACGACGATATCGGTAAGGCTTTCGTCAAGAACTACCTGAAATACGCCGACGTGGGAGAAATGGGTTCGGCTGCGGCGGCCGCCAACGCCGACGCGATGGGCGAGAACATCATGAAACTCAGTGAACAGTTCGTCGGGCTGGACGAGGAGGCGGCGCGACGAATGGACAAATCGATCAAGTTTGAAACCAAAAAGGACTGATCCGAGAGTTCGGTGCATGATGACGACGAGCCTTGCCGCTACCACGCGCGGTAGCCTGCAGGCCCCTGGTTCGCGGGGCTTGAAATGAGCGGTGTCGGCAAAGGCACGGGCGGCACCGAGTACAACGGACCTGGAGAAGAGTCCGGCGCGTCGGGAGTCTTCAAACCGACCGAGCTTCCACAGGATCTCCAGAACTTCTTCTCAGTGGTCGTCGGCCTGCGCTGGCCGGAAGCCAACCTTCAGGGAATGATACTTCTCCGAGATTTCTGGCGCGATTACGGCGCCGCGGTCGAGGAGCTGCTTCCGCAACTTCGAAAAGCCAGGGAAAAGTTCGACGCCGGCATGGACGGAGAGTCGTCCGGTCACTTGCTGCGGTATATCGACGACGAACTCATCCCGCAGGCCGAGGGGCTTGCCGAGGTCAGCGCCGAGTTGAAGTCGATGGTCGGACAGACCGCCGCCGACGTCGAAAAATCCATGATCATGTTGGTGGCCTTCGCCGTCATCGCGCTGATCTCGTTCATTGCTCTCCTGTATTCGGTCATGCCCTTCTTGGCAGGCCTTGTCGTCACAGCTTTCCGGGAGGTCGGCAAGGCGATTCTCAAGGGCGTGCTTTTGCGGTTGCTGCAGCAGGCACTCGCGAAGGCGGGCCCCGCCGCGCTCGCAGGCCTCCGGGAGCTGTTCAAGAAGGCTCCCCACATCCTCTTGAACACGGTCAAGTTCGGTGTCGGTGGCGCGGCGTTCATGGCCGGACTGGACGCGACGATCCAGGGCATACAGCTGGCGCCCGGCGGGCTGCGGGAGAAGTTCGACAGCGAATCGGTCTGGAAAATGGGAGTCGGCGGTGCCATCGGCGGCGCGGGAGCCGGCGTCGTCAGCGGTATCGGGCGGACGCTGTCGAAGCAGTTTCCCAAAGTCCCGAAGAACTACCGCGCGATCGGCAACGTCGCGCACGCACTCGGCCAGGCACTGGCGATCGTGCTGACCAACCCGCTGGTCTTCATCGCCACCGGCGACGAGGACGGCAAGTGGTGGGAGGGCGTGCTCGGCGAGTTCGGCCCGCTGGACCACGCCGGCAACCACGGCAAGAAGATCGCCAAGCACCTCCTGGAGCACCTTCCCGGCCTCGCGGACACGCACGGGCTCACGATGCGGACGGAGACCGACGCTCCGCCGTCCGAGGGCGGGGGGTATGACTCCAAACCGGCGCCGGAGGGCGACAGCGATTCCGAGGTCGGCCAGGACTTCTCGGAAAAGGGCGGGGCAGGCCGTGACGGCGACCTGACCGCGGACGACGCGCGGACCCGGTCCGAGAGCGCAGGTGATGCCGACAACCGGTCGGTGTCGTCCAGTGGACACTCGCGATCCGACACTGCTGTGGACACCTCGGCGAACAGTTCGCCCGGCGGCGGTGCGGTGCGGCAGCTGGCGGTGACCGGAGCGGACAACCAGCAGTTCGGCACCCTGTTCACTCAGGAACAGAGCGGTGCTTCCTCGCAGCAGGTGCCGATCTCGAACGGTCAGGGCACACAGGCAGGCGGCGCCGGTTCCGGGCAGCCGCGAGGTTCGCAGCAGTCCGTCCCGGCACAGCGCGACGGGCAGCAGTCCAGCCAGGCTGCGGACCCGCGCCCGCGAACGTTCACGAACGGCGATGTCGGCCAGTCCTCCGACGCCACGTCCGCGCGGTCGGCTCACGGGAACGAGACAGGCCAGGAGACGCTGTCCCGGCCAGTCGGACCGCGCGAACAGGCGGTCTCCGGCGGAGCGGACGTGGCGCCGGACGGCGGGAAACAGCCGTCGGGACACGAGTACGTGCCGGACGACTCGAACCTGAACCGGACCGTGTCGGAAAGAGGGCCCGCTGCCGAGGCCGAGCAGCCCGGCGGTTTCGCGGGACAGCTAGAAGGTTCACCGAGCCAGGAGAGCGGAGCGGGCGGTGGGGCGTCGCCAGGGACGCACCCGGTCTCCACGACTCAGCGACCGCCGAGCCAGCAGGGGACACCCGAAGCCCCCGCGGCCAGGGCGCCAGGCGGCGAACAGAACCAGGGCAAGAGCCCGGAACAGACGGTCGAATCGCGGTTGACCGATCATGCTCCGGAGCACTCTCTCGACCAGCGGCGGACAGCCAGCGAGTCGCACGCCGCACCGAAGGAAGCGCCGGAGCCTGCCGGTCGGCAGGCCGACGAGCCGTCCCCGGATCCGACGGCCGCTCAGCACCACGACAGTCCGGGCACGGACCAGACCGACGCTCCGCCCGTCGTTTCGCCGGGCTCCGCGCAGACGCCGCAGAAATCGGGGGTGGAGCAGCCCGTCGTGGGCCGGTCATCCGCCGCCAAACCAGACGGCTGGCAGCCCACCTCGCACCCGTCGGGAAGGGAGAGTTCGGTCGATGGCGCGCTCGCGCCGCAGCGGGGACCGGGCGAACCGGTTGTGTCCAAGGCCGGTCTGGAGTCGGACGGTCCAGCAGAGCCCGTCTTGGTGCCCGGGAGTGACATCGAGAACGGGTTGGCGGGTTTTGCGGACGAGGATGCTCCGCCGCCGGCTTACGAGCCTCCGCCGCCGTCTTATGCCGAACTGCTTGGCCTGCCGCCAGGTTTGGTCGGTGACAAGGGGTTGGGTGATAAGGGCTTGGCGGCTTCGTCCGAGCCGGTGAAGGCGCGGCCGGACCAGAGTGCGGCGCGGTGGCTGGACTCCTTGCTGGGTGAGCAGGACGGCGGGTTGACCGAGCTGGAGACTCGGGAACTGGTCAGGCGGACGGTGGGTGATCTCACGGTGTTCCCGGTGGGGCTGCCTGCGGACCAGCTGCAGGGCGCTGATGCCGGTGTGGGGAGTTCCGCGGCGGGTGAGGGTGGCGGTGGAAGGAAAGAAACGAAAGAGCGTGCGGCGGCTCTCGGGGTGCAGTTCATTGAGGAGAACCGTGCGAGGGGTCGTCAAAAACTTACGTGGAGAGAATACAAGAACTATCTGTTAGCGAATGGGTTTGAAGCTGTCACCGACAGATCTGCGCAGAATTACTGGCATGAGTCCAAGTTGCGGGCCGGTGAGCCGGTTCAGGTTCGGCGCAAGTCTATCGATCCGGACGTTGAGACTCTCGGGACGCAGCTTGTTGCGGAGAACCGTGCGAGTGGTCGGGACACCGACTGGAAAGAGTACAAAGAGTACCTGCGACAGCATCAGATCTCGGTCGATAATCTTCCCAGGGCCACCATAGCCAGGTATTTGCGATTGGCTAAGGATCAGGCCGGTGAGCCGACTCGGGTTCGTGGGAAGGGTGTCGGTCGTGAAGATCTAAAGGTGCGTGTCAGTCGCTATCTACTGGAGAACCCTGAGGCGTCGATAAGGTCGATTAGGGTAGATTTGTTCGGTGAGCCGGTTGATGGCGTAAAAGAGGGTGTCGACACCGACGTCTTACGGTCGGTTGTGAACGAGGTCAGGGGTGAGCTGGGTATCCCGGGTCCACAATTGCCGGGCCTGCCGAAGTCGTCGGCAATTCCTCTTGTTCGGGAGTACTATGCCGAGGCTTTGCTGGTGAACAAAAAACCGACCTCGGCTGGTCTTGTCAGTTATTTCCGGGCTGCGGGGAGTGTTCTGGGTTTGGACGCTGCGGCCGGCCATCTTCGGGAGGTTGGTGGCGACCTGGCGATTGCTGGTGTGAGTAGTGTTTTCGATGCTTTTGGGTCGGGGGCGCGGGGGATGGTGGATGTTACCGGTGGCGATGGTGTGCGTGCGCGGGTGGCCGGTGAGATTACGGGTAATTGGGGTCGGTATGCGGATTTGCCGAATAGTTCGGGTGCGGTCGCTGCGGTTCGGTCGGGTGGGTCGTTGGCGGGGCTGGACGAGGTGGTGTTGACGGCTTTGGCCAATGGATTCAGTGTGGGTGTTCGGGTGCGGGGAGAGAATGGTGAGTATCGGGATTTTGGTGAGGGTATCGCGGGGACCGTGGTGTTGGTTCATAGTGCGGCGGGGGAGGGCTTCTACCTGGGTGTGGCGCAGGGTAAAGCGCGTGCCGAGGGAATTGTCGATGGTGGTGTGGAAGAGGGTCCTTCCGTCGGGTTGGATATGGATGGTCATGGTCCGACGGAGGGGCAGCGGGACATTTTGGATGGGTGGGGGTTTGATCCCGTTCCTGTAGCGCCTTCCGGTGATAGTTTGTTCGTTGCTCTGCTTGCCGTTATTCCGGATTCTGAAGCAGTTTATGGTTCTCCTGAGAATCTGCGCAGTAATGTGGTCGGGTATTTGAGTGAAGATTTCAATGCTGTTCGTTTTCGTGATAGGCATGGGTGGGAGATTTTCGACTATCACCGCGAAGTGCAGTGGCTGGGTGAGCCGGGTGCGCCTGTCGGGCTGATGGTGGATCTGGTCGTGGACGCGGTGGCGGAGATGACCGGGACTCGGGTCGCGGTGGTGAATGAGTCGGGTGCGGTGCGACTGCATCAGTCTGACCAGTTTGGTGCAGGGCCGGACGCTGCGACTGTGGTGTTGCTTCAGCGTGATACGGACGGTGGGTATTTTCTGGGGGCGCGGCCGTCGCAACGGCCCGACGCGTCTGGTGGGGCAGTGGACCGGTTGGTGTTGTCGGGTGGCAGGGCCGGGCTGCCGGGTGGTGCGCCGCCGCGATCGCGTCGGGAGCTCTTCCCCGGTGAGTCGCCTTCCGGTCCGTCGAGCGAGGCGGTTCGGCGGCCGGAGCCTGGGGAGTCGTCCGGTCCGCCACCAGCGGCGGAACCAGAGCCGGAGCAGCAACCAACGACCGCACAGACGGCGGACAATGACGGTGCCGATCCCGGCACGGCAGCGGAGAACCGGCGGCGCGACGCCGGGCCGGACTTCACCCCGGCCCGGACCCTCGGTGGAGCGACCATGGCCGGCCGGGTCGGCGACGTCGGCCAGGTGGTCGGCGACCTGCGGCGGCTGCTGCCGGAAGCGTCGAAAGTCACCGGCATGGACGCTCTCCACACCAAGCTGGCGGAGCGCCCGGAGGAGCTGGCAGGCGGTACCGGAAGGTGGTTCGAGATCACCGCCGGCAGCCGGAAGCTCGACGTCCTGGTTCGCACGGAGTTCGATTTCGGCCAGGCCCGCGAGCCGGGTGCGGATTCGCCGGGACAGTTGTCCGGGCGGCACGAGCCGGGACAGGTGTCCGGGCGGCACGAGTCGTCGGATAGGGCCGGCGAGCTGAACCGGACACTCCATCAGGACCGCGCGCACCGGATGATCGCCGTCATGCCGACGCCGGGACTCGGCTTCTTCGGTGCGATCAAGGCCGTCGCCACCTTCCTTCGTCCGAGCACGACGCGGGACGAGACGGTGACCCGCGAGGCCGGCCACACGATCGAGTACGAGGTGCCCCGGCGGTTGCACAACGCGGAGGTTCCTTTCCGGACGGTGGTGTCCGTGTTCGACCGCGGCGTCGCGATCGCGCAAGAGCGGACACTGGGCTCCCCGATATGGGCGCCGATGGCCGTGCCGGAGACGGTTCCCGCGCCGCAGGCCGGCGGCTGGCTGGCGACCGGCCGTCGACTCCCGCGCGCCGGGGTCATCGATGTGCACCTGGACCCCCATGCGCCGGCGACCCACAAGGGCAAGGATCTTCAGCGACCCGGGACCTTCGACAAGGTCAAGTCCTACCTGCGGAAGGTGTTGCCCCGCCTCGGCGAGGAGGAGCGGAAGACCATCCACGAGTTCCTCAGCGACGCGACGGTGGCGCGGAACCTGCAGTCGATGGAGATCACGCCGACGCAGCAGGAGGACGGGGCGAGCGGGTGGCTGGACGTGGGCACCCTCGTCAAGGGGGCCAACTGGCTGAAGGCACGGCGGACCATCCGGGCGCAGGTGCAGATGCGGGTGGTCACCCGCCGATACCAGCATGTGGAGGACGTCGACGGGCTGAAGGTCACCCGCACGCGGCGCGAAGGCGACGGCGTCGCGAACACCACCAGCGCCACCCACGAGAAGATGCTCGAACTCGCGGGCGGCGCACTGGGCGATTTGGGAGTGGTCAAGCCGGCCGGTGGGGGACAGGTAATGGGCTCGGGGGCGCATGCCCACCAGTACACGTCGAAGGCGAGGAACACCGGCCAGGACGTCAAGACCACCACGGAGAACGGCGTCATCTGGCTCGCCGAGTCCGATGTGGAGGTTCGGGTGGTCGGCAGGCCGCCGATCACTTTCCGCGGGGCACTCACCTCCTACCGGGTGACCACGGCCGAGGAGGCTCGGGCGACCGGAATCGTCGCCGGCCCCGATGGGCCGACGCTGGAGGGAGAGCGGGAGCCCTCGTCCCCGCCCGCGGTGCTGCACCGCGCGATGCTCGCACACACCGGGGCGGGTGAACGACTGGCGAAGCTGGTCATCGAAACGCTGCGGAAGACCCCGGGGCAGGGCGAGAAGCGGCTCTGGAAGTGGGGTGACACCGATTTCCTCGTCGATCCCGATGACCCGGTCGTCACTGGAAGGCTCAGCCGCGAGCTGGCGGAGCAGGTCGAGCGGGCCACCGAGGCGCGGAGGAAGCTGCGCGACGACCAGCTCGGCGCGAGCCCGGTGACCACCCTGGCGTTCACCCACGAGGGCACGGGGCACACCGACCACGTGCTCATCGAGGTCACCAGGGAAATCGAGACCGCCGTGCGCGGCGACCAGGTCGACGGTCAGCGCGGCCCGGAGACCGTCCGCTCGACCGAGGGCACAACGGATGTCACCCGGCGAGCGAAGAAGTCCCTCGGCGGGGCCCTGATCGGCCGCTTCTACTTCGGAGCTCTCGGTATCACGCAGCTTCTGGACGTGAAGTCCGGCGTCACCATGACCACCGACCGGTCCACCAGGATCGGCCGGTCGGTCGAAACGGAAACCACGAAGGTCGTGGGACATCCCGGTCCGGACGGCACGCTCGGCAGTGAGCCGTACCGCCGTTACACCGGAACAGCGCGCTACGGGCTGGACGGCGTGTTCTGGCGGGAAGACAAGGACGTCGTCACGGAATTCCGTTCGCGGAGGGCCGGCGTACCGGAAAAACTGGTCTTCGGCGACGGCTCGCCGGAGGCGTCCTCGATCGAAGTGGACTTCGACACCCTGGTCTCGGACGTCGACACGCTGATACCCGAACTGAGCCGACCGCGCGATCCGCGGGTCAGCGAACCGAGCCCGCTCGACGACGTGGCGATCAACCACGACGGACCTCCGGCCACGGACCGGCTCCGGCGCACCGGCGATCGCCGGCTCGACGGTGTGCGGACGGAGCGCGAGGACGGGGCGGGCCGCCGGGTGGCGCTGGGACAGGAGCTGGTCGGCAAGGTCGCCCGGTCGCCGCTGGACGGTAGCCAGCTCGCCAGGATCAAGGCGGGCCTCGGTGCCGCGAACGGCTTCGGCAAGTTCAGCGTCTTCGACGTCTCCCCGCCCCCGGTCACCCACGGTTCCGGCCAGCGCATCATCCTGGCCGAGTCGAACATGATGCTCGACCCCCAGGAGCTGGGTTACCGCAGGTGGACCGACACCACCCACACCGTGACCGGTGCCACGGTCATCCAGTCCAGAGACGGACGGCAGTGGAGTTTCGACCCGTTCAAGGTCGAAGGCGTGCTGGTCAGCATCGGCCCCCACAGCGGGCCCGGTGGTGCGGGCATCGTCGAGGGCAAGCCGGTTTCCTGGCAGACATCGCGTACGGCGGGGCAGCGCGCCGAGCCCGCCAACATCACCACGCGCGGCTCATGGGCAGAGCCGGAATACCTGGTGAGCGTGACCAAACGGACCTTGCAGGTGGTGGAAAGCTCGTTCTACGGCAAGGCTGGCAGGCGTACGTTGAACCGGCACTCGCCTGCCTGGACGCGGCTTTCCGAAGGGCCGGGACCACGGCCCAGGGACGAGACCACCCGCGCGGCCCACCAGTTCCACGAGGAGAACGTCCTGGTCTGGCTGACCGCCGACCAGCTCGCCGCGGTACGCGAGAACGCCGATCTGGAACAGCAGCGGCTCCTGTTGGAAGAGTTGCCGTTCCCGGAACCCGGTACGGAGACACCTCAGGCGGCCGAGGTGAACGAACCCCCGGCCGCGACGGCCCGGACCATCCTGTGGCGGCCCGGTCTGAAGTTGCCGACCACACCGATCGACCTGACCGAGGCCATCCCGGAGCTACGGCGCGCGCTGGCCGAACACTCCGACATCGGGCCGGACACCGCCAACCGGATCTTCGAGCCCACGCCGGCCCGGAGCAAACACGACAACCACGCCAGGGCCGAAGAGGTTCTGGCCAACGCGCAGCAGCACCTCGACGAGGCAGGCAGCGGCCACCTGGCCGTCCCGTTGCCGGTCGCGGAGAAGACATCCCGGCAGACCTACGAGTTGTGGATCCAGGCCAGGCAGAAGGGGCTCGCGCGCCCCGGTGAACCGGCGCCGGGAGGTCTGACCTTCACCAACCGGCTGACCGAAACCAGCGGCCACGCGCGTGGGCGGAATTGGACGCACGCAGTGGTGGCCGCGACCACCTTCGGACTCGTCACCTTCTCCGGCGAGGACGGCGACGTCAGCCACCCCGGGTATGGGGTCGGCGGCGCCGGCGGGACGACCGAGCACCATTTCGGGGTCGTGAAGACGGAGACCGAGCTCGAAACCGCCGGAACCGACGAGCAGACCGCCGCGATCTCCGGCTCACGGGAACGGACGACGGCCGAGCTCGAGTTCGACATCTCCGTCCGGCGCGGCGGCACGGTGTTCGCCCACGTCCAGCTGGTCCGCGAGGTCGCCGTGGATCAGCCGGTGGAAGAGGAGTTCTCCCCCGCGCCACCCGAAGAACGGCTCGGCAGGATCGGCGACACCGCGATCCGAAAGCAGGACGTTTCGCCGCAGGCTCTTCGCCGATGGCACCGTGAGCCGGGCCACCTGGCCGCCCCGGACCCGGGAAAGTCCTTTGTGGAGGAGGTGTACCCGGACCCGGACCGGCTTGCCGCCATCGCCGGACAGGGGATCGCCGAGGGCGGCGGTACCGTGTCGAAACAGGTTCACCGGGAGCTGGCCGCATCCTTCGGCTACCGGATGACGAAGAACGGGCTGCTTCGTGCCATGGGCGACGACGGCCTGCCGATCCCGGTGAACCCCGCGCTCGGCCTCGACCTGGTCCTGCATGCCCGGCCCGGGAAGTCCGCGCGCCTTGGCGTGCCCAGCGAGCGCGTCGAATTCGGCGGCAAGCCCACCGAGACCACGAAAGAGACGCACAAGACCGCATTCACCTCGCACCATCACGAGTCCGCCGGCCTGCTGGGACCGATAGGGACCGGGCTGCCCGTCTTGCCTGCCTTGGTGCGCCCGATCGCCGAAGGCGGAACCGCCAGCAAGAGCGAGCACACCAGGGAGCGGGACAACACCCCGCGGACATGGGCCAAGCCGACGCCGGGCGAAACCAAGCTCACCGGCTCCTGGCTGGAAGATCTCGAATTCCTGCTGGTGGCCAAGCCCACAGCCAAGTTCGGCCTCAAGCACGCCGTGGCGGTGGAGTTCTCGGCCGAGAACGCCGCGCGGATCCGGCGCGCCGATCGCAACGACCGGATCCCGTCCTACCTGGCCGAGGCGACCAGGATCTTCGCCCAGCGGGACCAGACATGGAACGACGCGGCGCGGCGTTTCGCCGCCGCCCGATGGCGGGCCCGGCAGACAGCCGAACTGGACCGGTTGCTGTCGCTGCCCCGGCCGCACAGCCAGAACGACACCGCCAAGATCGAAGTACTGACCAGCCAGGGTGTTCGTGCCGGGGATCGTACCGGTGCGGAGCAGGCCGCGCGGGACGCCGAAGACGCGCTCGTGCGGGAAGCCGACTCGCGTCGGCTGGCGAAGTCCGCGTACGGCGCGGCGATCCTCCGTGCCCACGAGGCCGTTGTGGTGAAGCCGGAGCCGGATGCGACGATCGCGGCCGACCGGACCAACCTGCAACGGCTCGAAGATGACACACGGCTGCACCGGATCGCGCAGCACCTGCTCGACTGGAACGGTGAGAACCACGCACCGCGACTGGAACTGCGTGGCTTCGGCGACCTCACCACGACGGATGCCGTCAAGGACCATCTGAGGGACGTCATCAGGCGACTGGACGACCTGGTCGGCCTGGCGGGGTCCGAAAACGGCCACCGGCCCACCCTCTCCGAACTCGGCGTGCACGTCCACATCAGCCACGTGTCTGCCGATGGGCCAGTCCAGGCGCAGGTCTGGCTGGACAAGGGAGAACGCGTCGATCCGCCGGGCGAGGACGTCGACGAGGCGGCGCTTGACCGGTACCGGGAGCGGCTGGAGGAGTTGTCCGGCCGGGAGCCTGGTGAGGCCCCTGCTCTTCCTGGGGAGCGTGAGCCGGTGTTGCCGGACGATCCTGGTGCGGGGAGCCGGGATTGGTCGCCGCGGGAGGTCGGTGAGTTCGTCGCTCGGGCGCGTGCGTGGTGGTTCGGGTCCGAGGGCATCGGCGCGGATCGTGGTTCGGCGGAGCGGCTGTGGCGGGATCTGGGACCAGACCTGGGGAGTGGCGGGGTCCGGTTCGATTCGGGCCGTCGGGATGCGGCGATTGTGGCGGTCGTGTTCGCGGAACGTTCGGGGTTCGGGCCGGATGGTTTGGCGGAGCTGGCCGGGCGGTTGCGGCAGTGGGCGTGGGTGCCGGGAGGCACGGGCGGTGCGGGGCCCGCTCCCGGCGGGCCGGCCGCCGACGTCGCGGGGGTGCCGGCAGAGTCGCGGGAGGCGATTCGGACCTGGCGTCCTGATCGCGGTGATCCGCAAGCTCCGCTGACGTTGCTGGCGTACATGTCGAGGCTGCCGCTCGGGAACCGTTCCCTGGCGATCTCTGGCGTGCGCAGGAGATACCCGCAGGAAGTCATCGAGTTGGTGCAACCCTGGGTTCTGGGCATGCACTCGGAGACGGATCCCGCTACGGGCGCGCCGTACGCCTCGGACCGGGTGGCGCTGTTGTCCGGAGGCGTGGTCGCTTACCGCAAGGTGGACGAGTGGTGGCACGAAGAGTTCGGTGCCCAGCCGGTACCGGCAGAGTCGCGGGAGGCGATTCGGACCTGGCGTCCTGATCCCGATGATCCGCAAGCTCCGCGGACGCTGCTGGAGTACATGTCAAGGCTGCCACTCGGGAGGCTTCAGCTGGTCACTGACTCACGTGGGAGGTACCCGGCGGGGGTGATCGAGCTGATTCGGCCGTGGGTGCTGGCTATGAAAGGTTGGCACAACCCGGTTACCGGTAAGCCTGCTAGCGCGAACGACGTGGCAGGGTTCTCCGGAGAAATGGTCCGCTCGGGTGCCATAGCGGAATGGTGGCGAAAGGCCGGGTTGGGTCCGCGCGGTGACGTGCGGGATTCCACGGCGGCCGGGGCGGGGACGAAACGTGCCGGTGAGGCTGACGAGGCCGAGGCATCGCGGAAGCGGCGGGCTGAGGATGGTCAGCCCGAGTCGGGACAAGAGCCGGCGAATCGGGAACGCGATTTGCTCCTGCCGGGAGCCGCCGGTTCCGGCAGCCGGATGCTCGATCAGGGGAGAACCGAACTCTACCGCGCCGACGAGCCGGCAGGCGAAGCCGACGACCTGCGGATCGTGCGCGTGGTGTCACACAATCTGACCCCGATGCGGGCAATGAACAACGCGTTTCCGTTCCGTGACCCGAACGATCCCCAGGGCCGGGTATACGAGCCTTACGCCGATGAGAATGGACAGCTACATTCCGCGGTGGTGCGCCGGGCCGACGAGATCACCGCCGAGATGATCGAGACCAAGGCTATGCTGAAGGGGATAGCTCGCGATCCTGACGACACCCGGTTGCCTGCCACAGCGGCCACGGAGCTCACGGCGGTATGGCCGGCGTTGGAGCGGGCTGTCGCCGCCGAGATGCGGCGATTGGTCAGAGAAGAACCGCTGGCGACACCGGTGGTCAGGGTCGGTGAGGTAACCGAAAAACATGTCCGAGAGCATGAGCGCGCCCTGGTCGGCGAGAACGGTTTGTTCCTGAGCCGACGGTCCGCCGACATCCCACCCGCCGAATGGCCGTCACTGCGTAACGGAAGGATCCTGGGCGTTTACCTGGGGGCCGTCCTCGACAGTGGCGAAACCCTCGCGAATTGGGAAGAGACATACAGAAAATACCCGAGTTACGCCATGAAATTGGCGAAGACTCGGAACACTATGAGTGCCGAGGGGGCAGCCAACTTCATCGCTTTCGCCAACACGGCAACGGAGGATTCTGGTCACGGGCTGACCTACGATCACGATCGTATCAACGCGGTATTCGTGAAATTCAGGATCCACCTGTTCGACAAAGGCGAAAACCCCAGGGCACAGACCATAGCGGTCCTTATGGCCTTGGACAACGCGTTCGACCGGGAGACAAACCCCGATGGTGTGATCCTTGTCGACTACGGCGATGACTATCTTCGGCTGCTGGAGAATCCGGTCAAGGCCGAGCCGGAAGCAGCTCCCGATGTGAGCCGGTACCCGGAGGTGCCACACGTCGACGCGCCCACCGCCGACGCACGGCTGAGTCAGGAGCTCCAGTCGATCGCGCTGTCGGACGGCTCTCCGGGGGCGGGATTGGAGCCGGGTTCCGAGGAGTATTTCTCGGTGCTGCACCACGCCGTGGTCACTGAGGTGCGGAGCCTGGCCCGCAGGGGTTCGGGCGACATCGAAGGCTTTGTCCGGGAGCAGGTGACTCCGGTGGTGGTGGAGCGCTGGTTCTGGGAAACGGAGCCGGATCCATACCACGTGAAGGGCGCCGCCTCCGAGATCGCGAAGGCCGTGCTGGGGTTTCATGGGTTGCTCGGTGGCGCGCCCGCGTCCGTGGGCGGTTCAGCCGGCACCCGTGCACGGTATCCCGGCGAGTCGGAGGCTGGGCCGTCCGGCATTCCTGGCGGTGGTGACCGGCTGGTCGGCGAATCGCAGCCGACCGCGCATCCCGTAGCGGAACGGGTCGACGGTACGGACGGGCCCGACGCGGATCCGGAGTTCCGTGAGCGTTGGCAAGAGGAGAACATTCGGGCCTCGCGGGGCCTGCGCGACCACGGCGACCAGGCACGGGTCGATCAGGCGACCACGGTGGCGCAAGGACTGGTGGGCAGGCCCGAGCATGTGTCGGAGCTGGACCAAATGGTCACTGACGTGTTGGCGTGGCACATCCTCGACGAACTCGGCCGGGACCGGGGGCTGCCGGCGTGGGAACGCGCGGCTCGCGTGGCGTGGGAACGCACCAGCCGCATGCGTGCCGAGGGCTTGACCGGGCAGGCACGGACGGCGTCCTGGGACGGTATCCGTTCCCGTGCCGGCGAGGCGCTGGTCGCGAACGGGGTAGCCGACCTCCATCACGTCTGGTCGTACGAGGTGAGCCAGTTCACGTCGTTCGTCGACAGGCACGGGCGCGAGATCGAGTGGCTCAACGAGGTCGTGTTCATGGTCGACGCCATGCTGGGGGTGCTGCCGGCCGGGACGGGCAACCTCACCAGGGAAGTGAACGCGCGCGTTCGGTCCGTGTTGGGGGCGGTGCTGGGCAGGGCGATGATTTCCTCGTTGCACAGGCGGCCTTCGCCGGATTTGGTGGCGGACGCGAAGGACGCGTGGGACCACACGGCCGTTTTGCGGGCCGAGATCGACGCGTTGCGGTCGTCGTCCACCGATACCGCGGCCCCGGCCGTACCGATGCCGGGGCAGCCGGGCGTGTTCAGCCTCCCGTGGCCGGAGGTCCGGGCCGCGGCCGAGCGTGCGGCGCAACAGGCCGCGGGCATCCCCCTGGACGTGGCACGCCGGTTCGCCTCGATAGAGGGCGAAATCGAGCGCCGCCTCCTGGCCGCGGCCGAACGTGTGGAACTGCAGTACCCGGAGCTGGTCGAGCGGGCCGATCAGTTGGTCGACGCCATGCTCGGGGAACAGCCGGAACCCGAGCCGGGGTCGCCGAGGAATCCGACGGCCGAGCGGGAGCGCTACGACGTACTGCGCAGGGTGCTGGACGGCGCTGTCTCCGCCGCCGGGCTGGTGGACGTTGGGCATGACCGGACGCGAGAGGACGTCGCGCAGGCGGCGTGGGAGTCGACCGCGCTCGTCCGGGTGTATCTGGACTTGCGGCGGACCTGGGGTAGCTCCGGCGTACACGCGCGGTGGGCGCTGCCGTGGGCCACGACGTGGGCTGAGGGCGTGCCCCAGTACTCCGAGGGTGCGCCGCCGCGTGCCCCAGGCGCCCCGCCGGGGTACTCCGACGCTCCGGACGGGCCCCCAGGGTATTCGGAGGTCTCGCCGCAGCATGGCGGCCCCGAAGCGCTGCCGCCCGCGGGGGCACTGTGGTTGGTGCAGGGCGCGGACGGCCTCCGCGGCCTGCGGTTGCGCGGCCCGGACCAGCCGGGTGATGGGGCCGCGCCCCGGCTTTCCGCCGAGCAGAGGGCTGGGCTCACGCTGTTGGTCGACTACCTCGGCAACCAGGGCGACGGGCCGCCCCAGGCCCACCGGATCAGCATCGTCGGGCACGGCCCGCGCGACTCCGTACTGCACAGGCAGGTCGAGCAGGAGCTCAGAGAACACCTGAACCGGCACGACGCCGACACGCCGGAACTGGTGTCGATCCAGCACCAGTTCGACGAGGGCTCCGCCGGGGCGACCGGGGGCTGGGTGGAGGTCGTGTTCGAGCCGGTGGCCGAGGGTGTGCCGCAGGCACGTCGCGGACGGTTCGGGGAATGGCTCCACGAGCTGAGCCGTCGCGGACCGGCTCGCTCCGCGACGGAGAGCGCACCAGGACCGTCCGGAAATATCCGTTCGATCGCGTTCCACTACAGCGACGGCTCGCCCAAGGCCGTGGCCTTCCCGGTGGGGGAGGAGCGGTTCCACCAGCACACGCACAGGTCGGCCCCGGACGTCGGCTATCGCGGCTATACCCAGATCACGTCCGATGGCACCCCGGTGGCTACCCGGTGGATGCCCTACCGGGGCAGGCAGCTCGCGGTGGATCTGCACGGCGATGACGGGTTCTTCACCGTCGAGGACCAGGCCACCAGCGAGACCCGGCGGGTCAGCGGCCGGGAGCTGGCGCGGATGGTGCACGCCTCCGGTGCGGTGAGCCGGGGACGGCCGGTGCTGCTGATCTCGTGCGACCCGGCGCGTGCCGAATCCGGCACACGCCCTGCCGACGAGTTCGCCGACGAGTTGCGCCGGATGGGGCATCGTGGCAGGACTTTCGCGTTCAACCAGGCGGTCACGACCTCCCGCCGGTCGGATGCCCAGTTGCACGTGCTCGGCGGCACCGACGGTCGGATGCTCGAGGTCGGCAGCGGCCGCTCCACCGCGTCCGATGGCGAGCGGCGCGGCCGTCCGGACGTGTCGCTTCCCGAGGACTACGACCCGCCGCGCGCCGCCCCGCCCGCCGCGGTTCCGCCGGTGACCACTGACCCGGCCGGATGGCTGCTCGCCGAGTTGAACGAGGCGACACCGGCCGAACCCGCTCGCGGCGGGGTGCTGCCCGAACCCGACCTGTTCGGGCTGCTGGCACCCGCCGAGCCGCCGGAGTTCCTGCGTGGTCACGACCATTCCGAGATCACCGTCGGCCAGGGCCTCGACCTGGTGCGCAAGCTCGACCTGAAGCACCCGGCGCCGGACTGGTCCGAGCTCGCGCCGGACAACCTGCAGGATTTCGACGACTTCGTGCTGACCCGAGAGCTGTCCGAACAGGAGCGGCATGGCTGGGCGGAAAACGCCGGTCCGCTGCCCGCGCGGCTGCAACTCTTGCGCGCCCGTGCCTCCATCTGGCTCGGCGGTCCGCTGGACACCGGCAGCGCGGCCAAGTTCGAGATGCGCGAGAACATCACCGCATCACAAAGGGAGTTGCGAGGTTGGGCACCGATGATGGTGTTCACCGACGTGCCGCGTGCGTCGTTCGAGCGGGCCGGGCGGTTCTCGGACGAGGCCGCCGACGGCTCGCTGACCGGCGTTCGCGAGATGCTCTCCTGGGCCGAGGAAAACGACGTGCTGCTGGTCAACGTGCACGAGGTCTTCCACAGCGGTCGGCCCATGCCGGTTCAGGAGGCTTTCCTGGCGGAGCTGGCCAAACAGTCCAAGCCCGGTTACACGGCGGCAAGCGACCTGCTGCGGATGGCTCTCGTGCAGCGTTTCGGTCTGCTCTACAGCGACGGCGAGTACGAGACCGGGTGGTCCGAACTCGCGGAGATGCAGCGGGTACTGGGCTCTCCCGAAGGCTACGGAGTACACAAGAGGGGCGAGGCGTTCAACAACGACCTTGTGGTCGTGCCCAAGGGACACCCGTATGCGGACGACTTCTTCGAGTCGATGCGCGAGAACTACGGAATGCGGCAGGCGGAGGTGCATCCGGCGCCCTCCTCGCTCGGCGCCGAGGCGTTCGTGAACCTCCCCGAACTTCGCTCGAAACGCTATTCGGTCGAATCCCGGACCGGCCCGGTCAACCACCGGAAGATCGTTCGGGAACTCGGCCACGACGACCCCGCGCGCGGGGCGATCAGCGGCCCGCGGATGACCACCGGCGGCCAGTGGCTCGTTCGTCCCCGGGTGCGGCCGTCGATCCCGCTGAGCGACCGCGAGGCGACGGTCGAGCTGACCAAGAAGGTCGTGCAGACGCTCGTCCGGGAGCTGTACAACCGCGACGGTGACCTGCACCTGACACTGGTGGCCGACGGTGTACTGCGGCACGAGACCCCAGAGGTGATCTGGACGGCCGCGCTGGGCTACCTCGCGCAGCGCCCCGAGTTCGCCGACATGGTGCGGACGGTTACCGACCGGGAACTCGCCTTCACCCCCGGCGGCCCGCACGAACAGCGGCGGGTCGACCTACCCGAGCGGGCCCAGCGGTACCTCCGGGACCTGCCAGGGGACGAGTTCCATCGGCTCGCCGAGTTCTCGCGGCCCGCCACGATGGTCCCGGACTCCTCGGTGTTCGCTCGGGCAGATGACAACCGCGTCGTGTTCCCGGCGCCAGGGACCACCCTGGACGCCGCCGGTGCCGTGGCTAGCCAGCTGCCCGCGCTGCCCGGCGTGCTCACCGTGGGCGCGCGGCTAACCCCTGACGGAACCGGGGTGCTGCGGTGGGACCGGCCGGGTGGTCACGGGTTCGCGGAGTTCGCGGAACTGCTACGGGAGCGGCTGCCGAAGCCACCTGCCGAGCGCCGGATCCTGCTGGTGTCGTGCGACAGCGCCGAGCTGGCCAAGGTGCTCAGCGAGATGCTCGACGCCGAAGTGATCGCGCCCGCCGAGCAGGTCTGGCAGGCCAACGGCGGGCTGCTGATCCCCGGACCCGTGCGGATCTTCGAGACCGGCGAGATGAGTCCCGCCGGGCCCCGGAACGAACCTGACAGCAGCCAGTGGCTGTTGTACGAACGCGGTGATCTGCGGCGTTCTCTTGGCGCAGGGGATGCGCGAGAGGCCGTGCTGGGCGCCGGATGGGCCACCATCGAACACCTCGCGGACGGCCCGCGGCAGATGGAGGGTGACCGGCTGGCCGAACCGATCCACTGGGGCGACGACGATTCCGACAGCGACGTGAACATGCCCGACGCCGTGGATTCCGACAGCGACGGGGAGGAAGCGGGGCAGGCCCGGTTCGATCTGACCGACAACGTCGTGATCGACTCGTTCCGGGACCACATCGCCGACCGGGTTGCCAAGGCACGTGCTGACTTGCGCGACAACGAGAACGTGCCGGAGCAGCTGAGGTCGGTGGCCGGGACCTACGCCCGACGGTGGGCGACCGCCCTCATCGGACCGATGCCCGACGCGGCGGCCGCGGACGCGAACGTCCGGCGGCTGGGTGACCTGCACCAGCAGGTCACCGACGTACTGGCCGCTGAGATCCTGCACGCCGCGTCCAAGAGGGAAGCGGGTGCGCTGCGCGACGCGTGGGACGCCACAGCCGACATCCGGGATGACTACGAGCGACTGCGCCGCCGGTTGCGCCTGGGAAGCCTTCCGGCTCTGGACGGACTGCGCAACGACCCGGACGTGCGGGTCGGCCTGGACCGGATGCGAGCGGCCCGAATGGTCGCCGGTGGCGACCTCGCCCGGTGGGCTGTCGTGGGCCAGGCGTCCAGGCAGGACTGGCGACGACAACGTCAGGCGGGCGATACCGGTGCTCGCACCGAGAACCAGCTGTATGCCGCAGACGACGGAATGCGTGCGGCAGAGGCACGTCGGCAGCAGGACCGGGTGGCGGCACAGTGGCGCGAGGATGGTCATGGCTTGCTCGGAATACCCGGTGCCGAACTGAATGAGCAGGAACGCGGGCTCGTCGATGAGCTGGCCGAAATGCTGGGGCATCGGTCACACCTGGCAAGAGGACGGCGTGATCAGGCCGTTCAGGACGTGGCGACCGAGGAACTCGCGGGCCGGCTGCGGCACCGGTTCACCGCGCTGCGGGACCAGGAAGGCGCCGACCAGCCTTGGGAGGTCGTCGAGCAACGCCTGGCGGGCGAGCTCGGGACTGTCCACGAGCTGATCGAACGAGCCGACTCCGCACGGGATTTGCTTGCTGAGGGGGTGCCCTCGCAGCACCGGCAGAACCGGGTACGGGGCCGCGCGGTGCTGGGACTCATCGACGAACCGGCCGACACGTTCCACCTGACCCGTGGGCGCCTTCTGTCGCTGCTGAGCATCGCGATGGCAGCCGTCGTGTCCGTGGAGAACACCACACGGGGAGTGGTGGAAGCCGAGTGGCGGGCCACCGCGGGCCTGCGCACGAGGGTGGCCGCCCTGGTGAACGAGGGCGGTCCGCGGCGGGTCGACTTCGATGTCCCGTTCTCTGTCGCCGCCCGGCGGCTGCACCCCGCGAGCCTTGCCATGGCGGTGGCAGGCTGGCACGAACACTGGAGATGGGACATCGAGGGGGGCGATTGGCTGCTGACCCGGGAGCGACTGGCGGGGCAAGCCGCGCTGCGGCAGGAGGCGGAACGACTCCTCGGGCCGCCATACGAACCACGCCCTGGCGGGCCAGGGCCCGTGACGGCACGGTGGGTGCGGGAGCGCGCGGTCGCGGCGGTGGCTCACCGTGTCCACCTCGGACTGGGCGCCGCCGGCGACGCGGAGACCCTCCGCCTGCGGGTGTGGGACCTGCTCGGTCACGCCGAAGGTCCGGCCTTGCTCCAGACGTTGCTGCCGAGTACCCGGCAGACCGTATCCACGCTGAATGAAACCCTGCTGTCCGGGCTGCGGTCCACGGCCAGGGCGATGCTGGGTCCGCTTGGCGCGCCCACGCCCGCGCCCGGTGCCGAGCGCCCGATGCGGTACGCGGAGGTCTATCGCGCCCTGGTCGACGTGCTCGCCGTCCGTCTGGACGGCGAGCCTTCGACCGAGCCTGGCTGGACGAGGACCGCCTGGCTCCGCGCACTGCTCGAGACATGGTTCAACTGGGATGGCCGGCAGCGCGTCGACTTCGATGTCCCCTACCAGGTGGCCCAGCGCCGCCACGCTGCCGGTTTGGTTACCGAGCAGGTCGCGGTGTTCGAGAACGGCTGGGACGAAGCGCTGTCGGAGGGTGACGCCTACCTCGTTCGGCGGGACCCTCTCCTCGCCGATGGGGAACTTGCCGAGGCCGACCGGCTGTTGGACGTGCCCCCCGAGCCCCGCGCGGGGCTGGGACCGAGCGCCGCGGAGCAACAGCGGTTGTGGCAACGGATACGGGCCGCTGTCGCGGCGGAATGGCAGGACGATCCGGATGCCGCCGGCCCGCTCGCGCAAAACCTGCGGGACGGTTTCGGTCGCCTGCACGGGTATGACGAGCTCGCCGGGACGACCGAGGCGATTCTGTCCAGCGCATCCGACGCGCACCAGTACGCGCGGCGCGCGCTGAACGCGGCGGCCCCGGAGCGGCAGGCCGAGGTACTCAGGTCCGCCGAGGCCATGGTCGGGCCGCCGTCCACCGTCGTGCCGGGCGTCGGCCCGAGTGCCGCGGCCCAGCAGCTGCACCGGACCATGCTGATCGAGATCGTCGCCGGCTTCTTGCTGACCGCTCGCGAGACCGATGGTGACGTCCGGCTGGAAGCTTGGTGGTGGAGCGAGAACATCCGGCAGGGCTTGGAGTACCTGCGGACGTGGACGCCGTCCGGGCCTGCCGTCGCGGCGCCGGACGAAGGCTACCTGGTCGACGAGGACACGGTCGCCGGGCGTATCGAGGTCGTCGACCCGGGCGGGATCGAGCAGGCCGTCGCGAGATTCGAGCGCGAGTTGTCGGAACACGCCATCGAAGGAGAGGCGCGGCTGGCAGCGCTTCGGAACGACGACGAGGACTTCCTTACCGAGGGAATCTCCAGGATGCGGGCCGAGGACGTGGTCCGGGACGAGCATCGGGACGAGCTCCTGCGGCTCATCGGGAGCGGCGACGACCATCCCCCGACGGCAGAGGCCATGCGGCGCCAGTGGAACCGCCTCCGGATCGGTGCGCTTTCCGGTGCCGCGCTGGCCAGGGCGATCACCGAGTTCCGTCACCCGGCAGACTGGCTGGCCGCCGAGGGAGCCCGCTTGATGGGCGTCGCCGATCAGGACTTGCCGCAGGCCCTGGTGGATTCACCGGAAGGGCGCAGGGTAGAGCTGTTGCGCGACATCGCTCGCGTGGCGAACGCGTCGTCCGCCCCTGAGGCCAGCCTGAATTCGTTGCGGCGGCAGTGGGCGGGAATGGGGATCGCCACCAGCGCAGGCGCCGTGCTTGACGAGCAGATCACCGAATTCAGGACCGGCTTTTCGAACGTTCTCGGCCAGTACGCCATTCGGTGGGAGGACGGTCTTACGGCAGCCGAGCTCTCTGTGGCCTCCACCTTGGAGGAACGGGCGCGACAACTGCTCGGCCCGTACGAACTGGCCACCGCACCCGCGGGGTCGGACCTGACTCCCCAGCAGGCACAGGGGCTTTCCGGCATATCCGGGCAAGTGGCGGAGCGGCTGTACCGGATGATGGTGGCGGCGCTGGTGAAAGTGATAACCCGACATCCGACGGCGACCGATCACCACCAGCTTCTCGCTGAGCAACTGCGTAGCGGACAGGTGCAGAGTTTGCCCAGCTTCGATGCCCTGCTGAGCTGGCACCGGCCCGAGCCGGACCACGTCGCGGCCGCGGATCCGGTACCGCCTTACACCGAAGAAGTACTGCCCGACCAACGATGGCTTCAGTGGGCGGGGGAGGTACTCGGACCACGTCCCGAGCTCGACCCGCGAACCGACGGCGAAGACGGCCGCATCACGGGCAGTGAGCGTGGACGGGTACTCGCCGCGGCCAGGCTGTCCAACCAGTACGACCTGATGGTGCACGCCGTGGCGCTGGCAGGGCAGTACGGCGGTGTCGAAGCGGCGCACGCGCTGCTGGCGGCGTGGCGGGCTCGGAGGGAAGCCGACTGGCCGGGGCCGGGAACCGGCGAGGGACGAGCTTGACGGACTCGACGAGGAAGATCTCACCGAGCCGTTCCCGGCTGACGCTCCGCAAGGCCTTCGGATCACCGTGATCGAGCGTGAATGCCCCAACGGGCAGCGGCGAGGAGCCACGGGACTTCGGCTGGATCGCGGCGCTTGTCACCAGGGCCGTCACGCCGGTTGTCTGGTCATGACCGCGAGGAGAACCGATGATGACGGAGGTGGCACCCGTGACCGGGGCGGACGCACGGTACTGGTCCGTGCCCGACCGCGCGCGGGAGGACACGGGGCCCGGTGACGAGTCCACGATCGCCGTCCTGGTCGCCGTGCTGAGCGCGACGCCGGGGGCGCGCGGCCTGTGGCGCACGCGGTGGGTCGACCTCAGCCGGTCGGGGGCGGATGGCGAGACCGAAACGAGGTACATCGCGCTCGCCGAGTCGCGCGCGCTGCCCGCGCTGGCGGACACGGTGCGCCTCGGTGGGGATGCCGCCGTCGAGGTCGTGTCCGCCGACGGGGACATGCCCCGGCCGACGCGGACCGCGCTCGCGTCCGGCACCCTGCTCTGGGCGGCCGATCCCGCTCCCGTCCTGAAGGTCGCGCGGGTGTTCGACGGGGTGCAGGCCGACGGCACTCCGTTCTTCCTGCCCGGCCACCCTGAACTGGCCGGAGCCCCGGAGGTCCTCGAGTATCTGCGTGCGGCCACCACACTGCTCACGACACCGGACACCATGGACGACGTGTGGGAACCGGGGCGGGGCCGGGTCGTACCGATGAATTTCCGTACCGACGGAACCTGGATCTGGCCCGACACCGTCGAGTACTACCTCGAAGAGCACGGTCTTGCGCCGGAGAGCAGGCTGCTCGCCCACGTACACGCCGCCGGTGACCGGCCGCCCCGGCTCGACCAGGTGGCGGCGCATCGGGCGATGACCGAGCTGTTCCGGCAGCGATGAGATCCCCGCCTCGGAGGCGACACGGATGAGCGATCAAGGCGAGGGCACCGGCCAGGAGGAGAACTGGTTCCTTCTGATGGATCCGGAATGGGTGCCGGGCGAGGACGACGACGTGCCACCGATCGAGTCGGTCGTCGGTGTCTGGCCTCTCGTCGGTGACGGCGCCGTCGGCCGTTTCCTGCCCAACCCGGACTACCGGCCGCTGAACCCGGACTCGCCGACCGACCCACTGGACGCGGTGCTGCGCCGGATGGTCGAGGGCACGGCCGAACCGGAACACCTGCAACCATTGCTGCGGGACACCGAGTTCGACCTCGCGATGAATGGCGACGGGCGCCCGCTCATCGTCCCGGCACCCGACGAGGTGCTGTGCGCGGTGATCGCCACCGCCGAGCAGCACCGGGAGCGGGTGTTCGCGCCGATGTGGCGCCGGGTCGGCCTGCCGGAACTGCTCGACCTGCTGGACGAAAAGTTCGACCTGCTGATCAACCCGGACGGCCCGGCCGCCGTGCGACTGGTGGGCAGCCTCGTGCGCGCCGCCGGCGCGATGACCGACGACGAAGCCACCGCCCTGTACCGCACCCTGGGCGCCGAAGACACCGGCCTGGAGGTAGTCCGCTGGACCCTCCCGGCCCCTACCCCGTCGTAACACCACCCGAGAAGGGTGAGCTCGTGCTCCACGCGCAGCGTGGTGTCCCGTGAGGGCGTATCGAGGGGCAGGGCAAAGGTGGCGTGTCGGACGGACTTCGGGACCGGGCAGCGGTGTCACAGCCGTCCCAGCGTCACCAGGGATCACAGTGGAGGGCCGTGAAGGCCTCCTTCCCTACTCTCAGGGTAGGGAAGGAGGCCTTCACGGCCAGCTGAGTACCTGCGCGACCCGACACGCCACTCACGACCAACCGAACCTGGCTGACCCGACGCATAGTCGTCGGGTCAGGCCGGCTTGGTGTCGGGCTCCGTTGTCGACAGCCCGCGTAGCTTGGCGCGGACGTCTTCGGCGGTCGCGTCACCAAGATGGTCGAAGATGTCCAGTGCTGCCGACAGCGCGTCGATGGCTTCCGCGTGTCTGCCGGGCAGTCTCAGATACGTCTCCCCGAGTGCGCGCAGGGAGAGCGCCTCCTCACGGTGTACTCCCACTGTCCGCGCGAGCCGCCGGGCCTCGATGAAGTGGTTCACCGCCGACCGGCTGTCCCCGGCCCGCAATTCCAGCTGTCCGATCCCGCGCAGGCTGGAACTCTGCCCGGCCAGGTCATTCTGTTCGTTGCGCATCTCCAGTGCCTGCTCGTGGCGTTCCCGTGCCTCGGTGAGCCTGCCCAGTGCGGTGTAGGCCTCGCCAAGGCACGCGAGAAGTCCCGGCAGTCGCGCGGCGCCCTCGCCCTGCTCTCCGGTCAACGCCTTCTCGAGCTGTTCCGCGGCCTCGGCGGGACGGTCCGTGCCGAGCAAGGCGTTGCCGATGGCGTTGCGGAGGTAGGGCCGCACCCCCGGCTCCGTGTTGATCTCGTCCGACGCGAGTAGCTCGAATGCCTCCGCCAGTGTCCGGTCGAACTGGCTGACCTGGTTGTACGCGATCAGCCGGTTGTATCGGCAGCGAACCTCCGCGTTCGGGTCGCCGAGCGCCCGGCACTGCTCGATCGCGATCGTCATCGTGTGGATCCATTCCGGGAAATGGCAGCGTCTGATGAAGAACCCGATCAGAAAGTTCGGGATCAGCCAGGCGTGCCTGCGAAATCCCGCCGACGCGGCCAGTTCGATCACGGCCAGCAGGTTGGGCAACTCGGCTTCGCACCATTCCGCGGCCATCCGCTGATGCGTGAACTCGGGTGGCGTGACGGCTTCCGATAGAGGTTCCATCGGTGGGCCGGGCGCTCGTGGTTGCGGGGCCAGCAGAATGTCGGCCGCCTGTGCACCGTAGAGATACCAGCCAACGAGCCTGCGCAGGGCCGTTTTCTTGGCCTCCTCCGGTTCGTCGAGTTCGAAACGCTCCCGCGCGTAGGCGCGAAGCAGGTCGTGCAGCCGGTAGTATCCCGCGGTCCGTTCCTCCAGCAGGTGGGCTTCCTGCAACGCGCGGATCGCGCGC
The DNA here is from genome assembly GCF_046549075.1 of Amycolatopsis sp. lyj-84. Lineage (NCBI taxonomy): Bacteria > Bacillati > Actinomycetota > Actinomycetes > Pseudonocardiales > Pseudonocardiaceae > Amycolatopsis > Amycolatopsis sp. lyj-84. Next base: position 434,380 of record NZ_JAJPWO010000004.1, on the reverse strand, counting down.
TCGGCATCCCGGTCCGCGCAACCTGCCATCGCCGCCGCCATCGGGACCGAGATGTCCGGTCCGGGGAAGCCGCCCAGCAGGCGGAACATGCGCGCGTTTTCCGGTGCCAGCGCGGCGTAGGACCAGGAGAACACCACCCGCAGGGACGTGCTGTCCTCGCCGGCGGACAGCACGTCCAGCCGCCGCTGGGCCTCGGTGAGCTCGGCGACGAGTTCGGCGAGTTCGCGGCGGGACCGCAGGGCGGCGCGCTCGGCGACTATCCGCAACGGCAGGGGCATCGACCCGCAGTGCCGCACCAGTTCGACGGCGACGGCGGGCTCGGCGGCGATCCGTCGGTGACCGATGATCCCGCCGAGCAACGCCACTGCTTCGGATTCTGCGAGCACGTCCACCGGCAGGCGCAACGCGCCCTCGCTGACGGCCAGCTCGCGCAACCGTCTGCGACTGGTGACGATCGTGAGGCAGCCGTCCGTGCCCGGGAGGAGTGGCCGGACCTGTTCGGCATCGCGCGCATTGTCCAGCATGATCAGGGCCCGCTTGCCGGCGAGCAACGTACGCAGGTAGGCCACCCGCGCGCCGTCGTGCGCCGGTATCCGGTCGGCCTGCGCCCCGACGGCTCGCAGCAGCGCGCCCGCCGCGGCACCGGTCGACGGCAGCTCGCCACCCGGTGCGAACCCACGCAGGTCCACATAGAACCGGCCATCGGGAAAGCGGTCGGCGACCTCCATCCCGAAACGCACCGCCAGCGCGGTCTTCCCGGAGCCACCGGCGCCGTGCAACACGATCAGCCGCGGGGAACCGGCAGGCGCGCGGGCGAACCCCTGCATCCGGGCGAGTTCGGCCTGTCTGCCGGTGAACGATCGCACGTCCGGCGGCAGGTGCGTCGGCGCGCGGTCGCTCGCGGGCGCCGCGTTCTGGTCGTCGGTGATGTCGGCGAGCAGGGAACTCAGTTCGGCCGCGGGTGTCACGCCGAACCGCTCGCCCAGCTCCCGCTCGACCAGTTCGTAATGGGCCCGGGCTTCGTCGTCCAGACAGCACTGGTGCAGTGCCTGGATGAAGTACGCGGCGAGCCGTTCCCGCATCGGGTTGGTGGCGGCGGGCTCGCGCAGGGCCGCTACGACCTCCGCGGGTCTGCCCAGTTCGAGCAGGACGCGTGCCCAGGATTCCAGGACGTTCAACCGGTGTTCGATACAAGAGTTCCGCTGTGCTTGGGCGAACGGCCCATGGACGCCCGAAAGCGGTTCGCCGCGCCACTTCGACAGCGCGGCGTGCAGGGAGGCCGCCGCGTCGTCGAGCCTGCCGTCCGCCGCGGCTTGGAAACCCTCGTCCGCGAGCCTGGAGAACTCCTGAATGTCCACTGTGCCTGGCGGAAGGCGCAGCTGGTACCCGCCTCCTGCCCGCATCAGCAGGCCGGGCGGCTGGTCCTGCGACCGGTTCGGCTCCAGCGCTCGCCGCAGGCTCGAAACGTAGGTCTGCATGTTGCCGGCCGCGCTCGACGGCGCCGCATCCCCCCAGACGAGCGAGATCAGCTCGTCCGGCTGAACCACCTCGGGAGCGCGCATGGCCAGTACGGCCAGCACGGCTTGCCGGATGGGGCCACCAAGCGATATCGGGCTGCCGTCGACAAGCGCTGCCACCGGGCCGAGCAGTTTGATCTCGACGGTCATCGCGTGCCCGCCCGCGTGAGCCGCCGACCGTACCCGCGAACCAGCGTGGGCACTCGGTACCTGTCGCCGCCGAGGTGATCGAGCAGGCACGATTCGACCAGTTCCGCCCGCGCGGCTGGTTCGTGTTCGTGAAGCATCCCGACGGTGGCCTCGTCTTCGTACGACCTCGAGCCCAGCCAGGCCAGTAGGTCCAGGGCAGGCGCGGACAAGGTCCGGGCGGTGTGCTCGAGTCCGACCAGGACAGACGCCTTGTCGTCATCCTCGCTCAGGGAAAGCATCCCCAAGGGATTCTCGTGGTACCGGAGCCGCATGGCGAACTGCTGGACCGCGTCGGCGTCGGCCTCGACCTCGGCGAGAAGGACGGCGGCGGCCCGCACGGCCAGTGGAACGTAGCCGCATGCTTCCACTATGCGGGTCACATGATGGTAGGAAATGGGGACGTTCAGGGGAGTCCCGCATCCGCTGATCAACAGCCGCTTGGCGGCATCCGGCTCCAGCGCGGCCAACGGCACCCGGTGCACGTTGTCCAAAGGGGACAGACGTTTTCGGCTGGTGACGACAGCGGTGCTGGAGGTGCCTTCCGGGAGCAACGGGGCCACCTGTTCCGCGTCGGCGGCATCGTCCAGCACCACGAGGATGCTTCTCGCGGCCAGTAACGAGCGCCACCGGGCGGCCTTCTGCTCCACAGTGCCCGGTAGGTCGTCGGCGTGGACGCCCAAGGTCAGCAGCTGGTGGTCGAGTAGCTCACCCAACGGCGGCACGCCGGTGCGCTTCGAACCACCAAGACTGAGATAGAGCTGGCCATCCGGGAACCGGGGCGCCAGGCCGCGGGCCAGCTGGCAGGCGAGGGCGGACTTTCCGATACCGGCGTGTCCGGTGATCACGACGGGCGAACCCGCCGTGTGGGAAAGCTCGGCCAGTTCGTCGTCCCTGCCGACGAATCCCCACGGCCGGTGCGGCAGCTGCGCCGGCCGGACCGCCCTGGGCGAGCTGTCCGCGGGCGACGGACCTCCGTCCGATGTGGACGGGCTGCGCTCGGCGCACCCGGTGTCGAAATCACCGGTCAGCATCTGTTCGTAGAGCCTGCCGACCTCGGCGCGGGGCTGGGTGCCCGCCTCCTTCCGCAGCCGCCTGCGGAACACGTCCAGCGTGCTGAGGGCCTCCGCTACCAGCCCGGCACGGTAGAGACTCGTGCTGCGTAGCACGGCGACTTGCTCGTCCGCCGGATACGCATGGGCGAGACCGGTGCACTCCGCCACCGCCTCGGTGACCCGTGCGGTGGCGAGCAGCGCTTGCACTCGCAGCTTGCGCAGGGCGAGCCAGCGAGCCTCCAGTCTCCGCCGCTCGGCCTCCGCGAACGGCCCCGCTATCTCCGGTAGCGGGGCGCCGGTCCACAGCCGGGAGGCTCGTTCGACGGCGGTGAAACAGGCCTCGACACCACCTCCGGACCAAGCTTGCGCGGCACGGTCGACCCAGCTGTCGAACTCCAGCGCGTCCACATCCTGGACACGTACGTCGAGCCGGTACCCGTCCCGATCGGTGTACAGGACCGAGGGCTCACCGAGTATCTTGCGCAACTCCGAAATGTAGGTGTGCAGGTTGCCGGTAGCGCTGCGTGGCGGCGCCTGGCCCCAGACCGCGCGGACCAGTTCGTCCTGGCGTACGGGTCGCCCCGCGCGCAGGGCCAAGCGGGTCAGTACCGCACCCTGCCGTGGCCGGTCGAACTGCACGGTAACACCGTTTCGTCGTATTGCGACGGTGCCGATCAACTGAATAGCCGGGTGAGCCTCAGCATCCACGCAGCCCATCATCGCACGCTGCAGCCAAGGTCTGGCGGAGGGCAAGGGGTTCCTCACGGTTCGATTCATACTCATTTGGGCGTGGCATTTCCGACGGGCTCTTTACCGTTCCCCGATCCTGCCATTGTGGACGCGGCAGCCGATTGTCCATAATGGGACTCCAGTGCGCGCCGGCCTTCCTCACCGAACAAAGTGGACAGTGCTCGATCGGCGAACCCCGCGCCGGATCTTCTAGATTATGCCTGCCCGCAACGCGCTGGCCACCGCATGCGAACGGTTCCGGAAGTTGAGTCTCCGCGTGATGCCGTAAATGATGTTCTTCACCGTGCGCTCGGAGTAACACAGCTTGTCCGCGATCTCGGCGGTCTCCCGGCCTTCGGCAATGAGCCGCAGCACTTCGATCTCCCGGGTGGTCAGCTCGGTCGGCCGCAGGCCTCTCCTGTCCGGCACCAGCTGCCACAGCCGCTCCACGTGCGCGAAGAGCTCACCGAGCCGGTCCGGAGGCAGCGCGGCACCGCCCGTTGCCGCGGTGCGCACGATCCGCGGCAGCATGTCGTCCCAGATGGCCGTCCGGGGCAGGACCGCGACGACTCGGCACTCCACCGCCAGCAACAACTCGTCGTCCTTGAGGTCATCGATGATCAGCACGACAGGCCGGCCGATCTCACTGGCCACCCGGCGCAGCGCGGCGACCACATCCGCGGACAGGTGGTCGAACGCCGCGACGACGACATCGACTTCACTCGCCCGGTTTCTCGGTAGTACCCGCACCCCGCTCAAGCGCTCCAGATACGCCACCATCCCCATCTGGGTGAGCGAATCCAGCGCCTCGACAGTGACTCGAATCGTCTGCTCCACCAGTACCTCCGCTAACCCCATTCCGCAGATGCTCAAGTGTGCACTCTTGCGCTCCATTTACCCTCCACGAGGCCCATATAAGGACATGAGAGAGTCCTAAGTGCGCTCATATGAGCGGATGTGGTGCCGGACCGGGACGTGCGAGCGGAAACAGGACGCCGGTGCGCGTGGTGGCACCGCGGCGGTGGCTCGGCCTGCTACCGGAAGGGCGGCCGGCGCCTGGGCGGACCTGTGACCAGGTTGGCGGCGGTGGTGGGTGCACTCGTCGAGTCCGGCGTGCTCGAATCGCACTCGACGACCCGGGTGGCCATCGTCAGCCGACAGGTCGTCCTGATGATCTGGGCGACCCATGGCCGGTGCCCTTGCCCGAAGGTACCCGTTCGAGCTGGGCCTCGGGCAATCCGCCGTGTTGTCGATGCGGGGGATCGGTACCCCCTGCTAACTCTGGACAAGGCCGTCCCGGCACAGAAAGGACCATGCCCGTGTCATCGCCCACAGTTCCTTTGCCGTTGCCGAATTCGGCGTGCCCCTTCAGTCCCGCACCGGAGATCGGAGACATCCGGGACAGCCCCTCGCTGCCCCGGGTCTCGTGCCCCACCGGGATCGACGCGTGGCTGGTGACCCGCTACGCGGACGTCCGCGAAGTGCTCGGTGACACCGCCCGGTTCAGCGTCCGGGCCGGCATGGCCGGGCACATCCTGGCGAACACCCCGCCGGGCGTCCCGGCCGTCCCCGGCGACTTTTCCCGGATGGACGGCGCCGACCACGTCCGGTTCCGCCGCGCGCTCGCCCCCGCGATGGTGACAGCGAAGCGGATGGCCGCGATCCGGCCCGTGGTGCAGCGCATCGTCGATGAAGCAATCGACGACCTCGCCACCTCGGCGCAGCCGGCCGACCTGCACGAACAATTCGCCAAGCCGGTCAGTTCGGCCGTGATCGCCGAGCTGTTCGGTGTGCCCGCGTCGGCGCGTGAGCTGCTCCTCGACGCGGCCGAGGCCCTGTTCCGCGGCGACGCCGACCACCTGGAAAAGGCGACGGCCCCGCTTTACGCCTGTATGCAGGAGCTGATCACCCGGCGCCGGACCGAACCGGCCGAAGACGCACTCGGCCTCCTCGTCGGCCACCCCGAAAACTTCACCGACCTGGAACTGCTCGTCGGGGCCATCAGCGTGTTGCTCGCCGGCTACGACACCGCCGCGAGCATGATCAGCCACGGAGCTTTCGTGCTGCTGGCAGACCTCGCGCGGTTCGCTCCGCTCCGCGAGGACCCCGCGCTGATACCCGGAGCGGTCGAGGAAATGGTCCGGCTGCTCGGTGTGGGACCTGGGCGAATGCGCGTGGCCGTGACCGACACCGAGATCGCCGGAACGCCGATCGCGGCCGGAGACTACGTCGTGGTCTCCATCCAGGGCGCCAACCACGATCCGGCCCGGTTTCCCGACCCTGGCAGGCTCGACGCCCACCGTGACCACCGACGGCACCTCGGTTGGGGCTTCGGCCCGCACCGATGTGTCGGACAACCGCTTGCCCAGCTGGAACTCACCGTGGTCTTCGAGGCCCTGGCGCGCCGCATTCCGTCTCTGCGCCTCGCGGTGCCGATCGAGGACATCGAGCTCGAGACCGACACTCCCAACACCTCGCCGGCTCGCCTGCCAGTCGCCTGGGAAGAAATTCGGCCCAGTCGACCTCCACTGTCCTGAATAACGCGTCCGGGCAGAAAACGGTGTACTGAAAGGGCAGTACGCGGTGAATTTATCGCGTGGTGGCATCGTTTCCGGAAGAATAAAGTCGTCACTATGTACAAGCCAGTACGGCTTTTCAAAGAGAGGAACGTGTAGCCGATGTCTTCGTTGACACGAAAAGTTGCCACGGGCGCGACCGCGGTCGTCCTCGGCGCTCTTGCCATGGGCGGGCAGGCGGTAGCCGCGCCGGCCGACTCCACACTGTTCAGCCTGTGTAACAACGGGAATGGGGACTACGCAGTGTCAGCCGTGTTCCCGGACAGTGGCGGCTTCTCCAGTACCATGGTCGTCGCCAACAGCTGCTGGAAGGGCCCCCGGTACCGCGGCGAGAACTATTTCCTGCACGTCACGTCGACACATAACGGCAACAGCAGCTTCGATGAGGGATGGAACTACACCAACAACTCGGACTACACGGACGTGAGCACCACCGGGTCCTTTCAGGACTTCCAGTACCGGAAGAACGGCTAGGATTGCTGTAGTCGCTCACGAGCGGCCCGCTGGTGTCGCGCCCCGCAAAAGCGGCACATGAGTCGGTGGATGGCAAACGTGGCGTGAGTGGCTTTTCAGACGATTTGGGTGCTTTGCGTATTTTGCGACCGGGGTCGTGAGTGGTAAAGAGGGTTGGAACCGGCATTGCCACTCGCGACCCCTTCGCAAAGCGCGCATATGGGTATCAATCAGACATCCAGTCGCCTAGAGCTGTCCCGTGTGGACAATCGGGGCGCGGCCGGCTCTCGTCGGCAGGCCCAGGTTCGCGTCGCTGAAGGCTCCCTTCGCCGCATCAGGCGCGGCAAAGGGAGCCTTCGGTCCACCGCCGATCCGCCCACGAGATTGCGAAAGCGTCCTTTGTGACACGTCGTCTTGCCTTGCCCTCACTCTGTGCCGCATTTCCGATGCGGGACATCAGCTCCTGTATGCCGCATACAGGTGCAACAACGGGGTGATGTGGTAGGTGTCCCGTGGGGCCCAGTCGAGCAGGCCGGCCATCGCAAGTTCATCGAGCGCCCGCCGGGCACGCTCGATCGGCCAGTCACCCGCCACCGCCACCGCCGCGGCCGTCGCCGAGTCTCCCTCCTGCCCTCCGAGACGCCCGAACACCTCGACACTGTCAGAGTCCAGGTCGGAGAACGACCAGGAGAACACCTCCTCCACCGTCCAAGATCTGCCGGAACCGGAGACCGGCCTGAGCCTGGACAGCCGGGTACGACGGTCCTGCAGCCAGTCCCGTAGCTGGGCGGCGTCGGGATGAGGCAGGGCACCTAGCTGTCCGGCCGCGAAGGACAAGGCCAGTGGCAGGCCTCCGCACAGTCGCACGAGCTCATCCACTTCCGCTCCGCCCAGGCTTTCCCGGGAACGACCCAGCGATCCGGTCAGCACGTCGGCCGCTTCGCCGGGCGGCAGCACATCGAGCGACATCCGCACCGCCCCGTCCCGCGCGACCAGACCGCCCAGCCGTCGTCTGCTGGTGACCACCACCATCGTTCCGGCGCCCGCGACGAGCAACGGGCGAAGCCGGCAGATGTCGTCGGCATCATCGAGGATCAGCAGAGCTCGCTTGTCCGCCATGAGACGGCGATAGGTGCCGAGCCGATCGTCCTGGCTACCCGGCACGGCCGCCACGCCGCCGACGGACTCGATCAGCACCCGCGACGCCTCGGCGGCGGTCAACGGCGGGTCCGTTCCGTGCAGCCCCCGCAGGTCCACGTAGTGGCACCCGTCTGGAAACCGCTCGCGTACCTGGTGGGCGAACTCGACGGCAAGCGCTGTCTTGCCGATGCCCGGAGGACCGTCGATGGCGCACACGACCAACGGACTCGCCGGCAGTTCGGCCAGCCTGTCGCCCAGTTCGGCGAGTTCGGTCTCCCGCCCTGCGAACAAGGCCGGTCGCGCCGGCAGCCGGGTCGATCCGGTCGCATTTCGGAGAGGCCACGGCTTCGCAACCGCCAAGTTCGGAACCCCGGCGAGAGTGCGCCGATGAGCGGACCGTAGCCGATCGCCAGGCTCGATCCCCAGTTCGTCGGCGAGCAGCCGCCTCGTGTGCTCGAACTGCGCGAGCGCGTCCGCACGCCGGCCGCGTACGTTCAGGATCTCGATGCGAAGTTCGGTCAGCCGCTCGTGCAGGGGATACTCGTCGAGCGCCTGGCGGAGCGTGGTCAGCGCGGCGAGGATGTCGGACTCGCCACCGTACCGCCAGGACGCTTCAGCGAGGTCGGCGATCGCGGCCGACCGAAGCGTGGCCAGGCGGGCCCGTTCCGCTTCCACGAATGGCGCATCCATACCTGCGAACGGGGTGCCCACCCACCGCCGTAAGGCGTCGCCCCAGAGCTGCCTGGCTTCAGCGAACGAGCCGGCCCTTTGGCGCTCAGCCGCCATTGCCAGCCCATGCTCGAACTGGCGAAGATCGAGCTGGTTGTCATCTATGTCGAGCAGGTAACCGGAACCCGACGCCGGCAAGATTCTCTCGTCGTCCTGATCGTCGCGACGGAGAACTCGGCGTAACGCGGATACGTACGTGTGCAGGTTGCCGACAACGGATGATGGCGCAGCCTGCCCCCAGACCGCGTCGATCAGCTCGTCCCGGTGCACGACGGTGCCGGCATGCAGGGCGAGGTAGGCGAGCACGACCTGCTGGCGCGGTGGCCCGGCCGAGACTTCACTACCGGCTATCCGTAACCGTAACGGTCGCAGGAGTTCGATGGTAACGGCTTTCCTGACATTCATTCGACCACAACCTTGCCTGCTTGCTCCGCCCTTGAGCGCGCCCGATGGACGACCGAGTTGCCGCTGGAGGTCGACTCAGGAGGTCTCGTAGTGCTGCTCCCGTTCGGCGGTGGCGCAGGGCTGACGCTGAGACCGCCTTTCGGTAGTACGGCAGAGCCGATTCGCCCGCAGTTCTCCACGGTGACCGTGGCCGATGACCCGCTGTGCCGCGGGGAAGCATCCTGAAGGGCCGAGCACCCGCCAAGTGCCACGGCGGTGGCCTTCGAAGTTCTGTTCACGTCGCATTCTCGAAAGAGGGTGATCCCGCGACAAGCCGCAGGACTGCACGGTTCCCGGTCGGACTGTCCAGATGGGACAGCTGCAGATCTAGGCGGCCTCGGCATGACCGAGTATCCGTGTCAAGGATGGCTTCTCGAGGCGTAAATGTGTCGATCGGTCGGTCCGTCACTTTCAGCGGTGGTCGCACGGTCGGCATCGGACACTCAGATCGCTCCCGTGCGTACCGCGAACGCCAGGGCGTGGGAACGCGTACGGAAGTTGTGCCGTCGCTTCAATCCGGACAGGACGTTCTTCACTGTGCGTTGCGAGTAGCCGAGCTTTGCCGAGATCTCCTCCGTGTCCAAGCCTTCGGCCACCAGGCTGAGTACGTCCCGCTCGCGGACGTTCAGTCCGGACAGGGAGAGCCCGCGTGGCTCCAGCGCGGTCCGCCGGACGTTGTCCAGCTCGGCGAGCAGGGCGCCCTGCAGTCCTGCGGGCAGGCAGGCGCCGCCCGTCGCCACGATGTGCACCGCTGTCGCGAGCCGGTGACTGGTCGCGGTCACTTGGTGCAGCACACCGAAGACCCCGCTCTCGGGCCAGGACAGGGCGCTGGCCGGATCCACCTGTTCGGTCACGACGAGATAGCGAGGCCGCTCGGCCGCCGGGAACCCCGCGCGTTCCCGGCGTAGCTCACTCAAGGTCGCATCGTTGAGCACGGGTACGACCCGGACCACCACCGCGGCAAGTCGGCGCTCGGCTGTTTCGAGAATTCGTACGCCACCGGCGCGGAGCATGTGCGCGATACCGGCTCGGCCGACCTCGTCGGCTGCCTCGACCAAGACCGCAACGTTGGACACTATGCCTCCTTCGAGCTGCCACTGCTCAATTGTGCAGTGGTTTTTCTTCAGCGCTTCTACACGCCTGCCCTATTACCTCGGTCTTCTGACGCTTTAAGGTGCCCATCTGCTGCATCTGTCTCTGCTGGACGCTCATATGAGCGAGAAACCGGTACCGCTCGCTGAGCGAGTGACCCTTTGCCGCCCTCCGGCCGCGAGCGGGCAGCCGGGGCGCTTCGGGATGCGGGGACGTTCGCGTGGACCTGGCAATGGCAAGCACGGTGGAATCTACGGAATGCATCGGCGTCCTGGCCGAGTGGATGACAGGCGTGCGCTGAACCTCAGCGGGCCCTGCCGATGTTTCGGTCCGCGTCGGAGCCTTGGAGCATGAGCGTAGTTTCCTCGATGCGGCTGAAGCGCCCGTCGGGCGCGAACTCGCCGAGGACGTAGACCTCCGTGCGTACGGTCGATCCGTCGGTCTTGGTGACCTCGACGGTATGGCGATCGGCGTAGAGGGCGCCGTCGTACAGTTCGTCATGGACCTCGATGGACCCCGCGGTCACGATCGTGCGCAGGTGGGCGATGTGCTCGACAAACCCCTCGCGGTCGGCCCACTCGCCGTCGGTGCGTTGGCGGTAGCCGGGGGCGAAGTGCCGGTCGGTGGCCTCGTGCAGGTCGAGATCGGGGGTGAACAGCAGGTCGGTGAGGGCGGCACGGATATCGGTCCGGTTCATGGAGATCCTTCACGCTGGAGGTAATATGCGTGCGCCACGCACGCACTACAAGGAAGCTAGCACATGATGCGTGCGCGGCGCACGGTAGTCTGCGGAAATGCAAAATGAGGTGGGAGGCGAGATCGCCGACGTGCTGGGTGTGTTGCTCAGGCGCGCTACGCGGGTCCAGCTGTACAAGAAGCTGACCGCCGACATGGGCGAGGCGCTGGACGAACTGACCTACCCGGTCTTGAGCGCGGTGGCCAGGGTCGGCCCCCGAAGCGCGGCCGACCTGGCCTCAGAGGTGGGGCTCGATCGCTCCGGCGTCACCCGTCATGCCTCCAGGCTGGAGCAGGCCGGGTTGCTCCGCCGCGAGCCCGACCCCCTCGACCGGCGAGCGACTCTGCTGGTCCTCACCGAGCAGGGTGAACGAGCGGTGGACGAGCTACGCCGCCGTCTGGCCGCTCATATCACCGCAAGCATCACCACCTGGCCGCCGGGCGAAGCCCAGACGTTCGCCCGCGGCCTGCGCCGGTTCGTCACCGAAGGCCCCTTTACGTGAGCCGTCGAGCAGCCCTCGGTGTCGAAGTACGGTGCGGCCCACCGCCCGGTGCCGGCCTCGAAGGCCGCGGGGCTCGGCGTGCACCTTCCCCCGCGACATGGACCGGATCCGGCAGGCGCTCGGCGAGGAAAAGATCGGCTACTACGGGATTTTCTGGGGCACCGCGCCGGGCGCCGAATACCGCACGCTGTTCGATGACCACGTCGCCGCGATGCGGCTCGACTCGGTCGCGACAGCCACTTTCGACAGCCTGCTCCTCGGAGCGCGCCGCACATGGCCGGACTCGGCCCAGCGGCTGGTGAAGCTCCGCTCCGGCGGCGAGGTGCCTAGTGCGGCCGTGTCCACCCGCTCCGGCTTCGGCTGGGACGACCCGGACCCGGCGTTCAACCCGCAGCTCGTGGGTCACGCCTACGAGCCGGTCACGTCGCTACCGTGGGCTCACGACATACGTGCCCACATCGGCGGCCCGCTCCTCACCGTCGAGGACGACATGCACGGCTCACTGTCGATCCTCTCCAGCAGTCGTGGCTGGACCACCGCGGCGCAGTCCTGCGCCCGGGCGTCGGGGCCGGGCACTGGGCCCGGCCCCGGCAGACTCGGACATCAGACAGTGGGCGCGGCGCCCGCCGTGATCGCTCCGGTGCGGATGGTGTGGCTCTCGGGGGCGGCGTTGACCGCGCCGAAGTCCCAGGGCAGGGTGATCCGCGGGTCGCTGGTGTCGCCGCGCGGGCTGGTCTCCTGGGGCGCGGTGATCGTGATCGCCAACGGTGTCTCCTGCCGCGGCGCACCGATCGCGCTCCAGTGCAGCGGGATGTAGGCCGAGGAGCCGTCACCGATTTCCACCGACGGAGCGTCCGGCGCGGCGTCAGAGGAGAGCAGCACGTCGCGTGCCCCGACGAGGTCGATCGGCAGCGTTCCGGGCAGGGTGCAGGTTTCGCCCTGCTTCGCGGTGAACTGGACGGCCGCGTCCCGGCCGCCCGCGCCGGCCCCGCCGTAGACGAGCCGAGTGGTGACCTGACCGGACGTGCAGTGGAAGTCGGTAGGCATCGCGCCGGCGGTACCGGTGGCCAAAACGGTGGCCCCGGCCGCCACTCCGGCGACCAGCAGGACCGCGGCGCTCCGACGGATGTTCGTGTGAGTGGTCATCGTTCTTCCCCTTCTGCCGTAATCGCTCTCGCCACCGAAGATGCCCACGCCATAACCTGGAAATGCGCCGAAGTGAGATTGATCAGCCGGAAGCAACCTCGACCGGGCCGGTGCGTCTACACGATTACCGGCGCGATTTTGCAGGGGCTTGAAGAATTCTCGACCGGACCGTGAAACTCGAGACAGCGGGTCCTCATGTCCGAGCCAGTGCGACCGAACCTCGTCGGATCGCCGTTCTTTGCACGTCCGTACCCGCGGCGGGCAGAAGAATATCGACTTCTGTCCAAGGTTGCGCGCCTTGGACGTCTTTTCAGGGACACACCGCACAGCATCCGCGCGTTCGGGCGAGCGGCTGCCCGTGCTGATGGGCACGCCGACGATCGGCGCCTGGCTGCGCGGTCTTCCCGGCCGGTGCCCTGCTCAGGACGCCGGGGTGAAGGTGAGCCCGAGTTGCAGGGCGAGACCGAAGTGGTCCTCCAGGTGCCTGCTCCACACGATCCGGCCGTGCTCCAGCCGGTGGACATCGATGGCCTGGAATTCGACCTGCTTCCCCGTCCCGGCCACGCCCAGCAGTTCGCCGGTGTGGACCCCGCGGCACGTGCTGCTCACGGCGACCCGGTCGCCGTCCACGACGACGTCCTCGATGATGAGTTCGAGGTCGCTGAGCGCCGCGCGCAGATAGGTGACGGTGGCCTTCCAGCCCTCGGGGCCGCCGGTGCTCAGCGCGGGCACGGCTTCCCAGTCGGGCGCGAGCACGGCGTCGACGAGCGTCAGGTCGCCGGTGCTCAGTGTGGCGTAGAACTGCCTGACCACGGTGGGGGCCTCGGACATGGTGGTGTCGGACATACTGGGGAAACTCCTTGAGCGGTCTATAAGTTCAGTCGATCAGTAAATTCTACTGCGCCGTTTACTCATGAGGCCGCAAGGCGAGATGACGCACACAGACGGAGCGCCCGCCCGCGGGAAGCGGCGCCGCGGAGAGGAACTGCGCCGCCACATCCTGGTCACGGCCCGTGCCGGTACCTCTATTGAGGGGTAAGTCAAATGTGGCATGACCGAGCCTCTGCGGCGAAGGACTCCTTCGCTGGCTTCGAGGTTAAGAGGTGGCCTTCGTGGCGTGGTTCTGGACCGGCCTGCGGGCGCCAGTCGTTCCCTCAGTGTCCACAGGGGACACTTTCTGGCGACAGAGTGTCCGATTGATGGTGAGATGTGCGGTTTTCGAGGGGGTCGTGAGTGGTAAAGAGGGTTAGAACCCTCTTTGCCACTCACGACCCCCTCCGCAAAGCGTGCATATGGGTATCAATCAGACATTTACCCGGCTACCCGTGTCCCGTGTGGACGGTCAGGGTGCGGCCGGTCCAGATCCGCGATGCCGAAGGCTCCCTTCACCGCATCGGACGCGGCGAAGGGAGCCTTCAGTCCGGCACGACCCGCCCGCGAACACGACACGTTTGCCTTACCCCTCAATAAGCGGTCCTGTACGCGCATTTCGAGAACGATGAACAGGATCTGCTTAGGACTCAGCCGAACAGCAGACTGCGATGGCATTCGCGGTTGAGATCTTGCATCGTCTCAAGTTGTCCTCGGTTGTCGGTCTGGGATCTGCGCAGGTTGGGACGAGCAGGTCCGTAGGCGTGGAGTCGGACGCGGGCGCATGTCGTAGATGTGCGGATCGTCGAGTTCGCCGGACCACGTGCCCATGAGCCGATGCACAATTCGGAGAGAAACCTTCAGGGCTTCGAGGCGGCCCGATCACACATCGAGGTCAGCATCGAGCCTGAACAGCGATCTCCTCTGCGAAGGCACGCGCCCTGCCGCCGTCCTCCGCATGCCAAACCACACCGAGCACCGATTCCGGCAGCCCGGTGAGCGGTACGAAGACGACCGAATCCCGCCGTCCCTGGTGTTCGGCTGTCGAGCGGCACAGCACCATGCCGCCCTGGCCTGCCGCGGCGAGACCCATGCCTTCCTGCAGTGTGCCGACGGTCGGGCCGCGCGGTATCCGGCGGCCGCCGGGGGTGATTTCGGGGGCTTGGGCGTGGCGCCAGTATTCCGGGGCCGGACCGCGGAGCCCGATCAGAGGACACTCCGCCAGCTCCTCGACGGTGACGGACTCCCTGTGGGCGAACCGATGCCGAGGCGAGATGGCGAGCATCTGCGGCTGACGAGAGAAAACCGGGCCGAGGATGAGATCCGGTTCCTCCACCGGAAGCAGCACCACCGCTGCGTCGATCTCTCGACGGCGGAGCGAGCCGAACGGATCGGCCAGCGGGATTTCGGTGAGCTCCACCGCGCAGTCCGGGTGGTGCTGCTCAAATCCGCCGATGGCGTTCGCGAGGTGGTCGTCGATGATGCCCTGGAAGCCGATCCGCAGCACGCCGCCGATCCCTCGCGCGGTGGACCGGGTGTGGTCCACGGCGGCCCGCAGCGCCTCATAGGCCGGACGCAGTTCGGCGAGGAACTTCTCTCCCAGCGGAGTCAGTTCCACCCGGCGGCTCGTGCGCTCGACGAGCGTCGCGCCGATCCGTCCCTCCAGTGAGCGGAGCAGCTGACTGACCCGGCTCTGAGAGACGTACAGGCGTTCGCCTGCCTGGCCGAAGTGCAGCTCCTCGGCGAGTACCAGGAACGCCTCCAGCTCACGGATCTCCAGGCCGCTCATCGGTCTTCTCCTTCCGCGGATCCAGTAGTCCTGCTCATGGAAGGATGAGACATCGGCCATTGTTCCCGGCAGCGGGCGACGGTTGCCTGGAACACGTGACGACAAGGGAAACCGAACAGAAGAAGAATGGCTGGCCGGCAGTGATTTCGCTCGCCGGGGCGACCTTCACCGTGGTCACCTCGGAAATGCTGCCGGTGGGCTTGCTGACCCCCATCAGCCGCGACCTGCAGGTCACCGAGGGCATGGCGGGTCTGACGCTCACGGTCACCGGTCTGGTCGCGGCCGTCTCCGCACCCCTGCTGATCCCGGCGCTCGGGAATCTCGACCGGCGGGCCGTTTTGTGCGCGTTGATGGCGCTGCTGGCGGTAGGGAATCTCCTGGCAGCGTGGTCGCCCGGCTTCGGCGTCATGCTGGTCGCCCGAGTCCTCGTCGGGATCGGCATGGGCGGAGTGTGGGCGATCGCCGCGAGCCTGGCCGTGCGGCTGGTTCCACCGCGGTCGATCGGATCCGCGACTTCACTGATCTTCAGCGGAATCGCCGTGGCGTCCGTGCTGGGTGTACCGGCAGGCACCTATCTCGGGGAACTGGTCGGCTGGCGGATGGCCTTCGTAGGTGCCGGCGGCCTTTCGCTGGTGGTAGTGGCCGCCCTGGTGATGTCCCTGCCGTCGTTGCCGACGGAAGGGGCCGTTCGCCTGGGCGCGATGCTGCGGCTGGCCGGTGTGCCGCGGGTGCGCCTCGGGCTGATCGTGGTGGCGCTGATCGTCATCGGGCATTTCACCGCGTACACCTATGTCCGGCCGGTACTGGAAAAGGTGTCCGGGGTCAGCGCGGGGCAGATCGGAACGCTCCTCCTGGTCTACGGGATCTTCGGGGTGGCGGGCAATTTCGCCTCGGGCGCCGGAGCGGCGCGATCACCACGGGTGACCTTGCTGGTGCTCGGCGGGACTTTGTCGGCGACGATGGCGCTGGTTCCGCTCCTGGGGCTGACCACGCTGGCAGCCTTGGCGCTCTTGGTGGTCTGGGGCCTGGCGTACGGCGGTGTCTCGGTGGCCGCGCAAGCATGGATGCTGATGGCGGCCCCGGAGGCTCGTGAAGCGACGTCGGGTCTGTTCGCCGGAGTGTTCAACGCGGCGATCGCGGTGGGAGCGTTGGTCGGCGGGCTGGCCACGGACGCGGCCGGGACCACCGCGGTGATGTGGCTCGGTGGGGTATTCGCGGCCGGGGCGGTGCTGGTTCTCGCCACCGCCGGTGGCCGGTCCGCCTAGCAGGTCATGCGGGGTTCGCGGACGTCGCGCAGGAACGGAAGCTGCCTGAGGTGGAGGCAGGGGAACCGCGCCGGTCCCGCACGCGTCAGAGTGACACTGAATGCTACGATGTCACATCGATCTGAGGGAGTGTGTCACATGTCGACTCGGTTCTTGCCCGTGCTCGCCGCGGGACTCGTTCTGCTGGTCACCGCGTGTTCCGGTGACGGCGGCGGCACCGACACGGCGGCGACCACCGGCGATACACCGTCCGATAGCTCGGCCACGGCCCAGTCCGGCCCGAAATACACGCGGTTCGCCGACTTTCCCGGTCAGGCCCTCGTCACCACGGAACCGGGCCTGGACCTGGCGATACAGGTCAAGGCCGTCGACGTCGTCTGGACGCCCGAACTGGCCGGTGTGTCGGCGAAGGCGGGAAAGCACTACGTCGCGGTGTACGTGGCTGCGACCGGAGAGCTTGCCGATCGTGGCGTGCAGCGAGCCAAGATCAAGTATCTGCAGCTCCGTCACCGCAACACGGCCGGGAAAACGTGCGACCCGTATCAGCCGAAAGAGGTCCCTCAGTACTGCTTCACCGAGGCGTACCCCGCCAGCGACCTCAAAACCAAAGTCGCGGACAAGACGTGGCGCGACGCCAGTTGGTCGGCAGACTCCCTGATGGGCAGGGACATCGACCGGGGCGAAACCGTGATCGGCGTGGTCGGTTTCAGTCTGGAGGACGGCGCGGACACCGAAGGCCTCCAGCTCTGCGGGCCGACCAAGGGGACGACGGTCGACACCGATCGTTTCCCGTGTGTCCCGATCCCGAAGCCGGAAAGCGTGTGAAGTCGACAAGTCGAGGCGGTCGGAACGGACCACCTTTTCAGCATCGTGAGCACACTCGCAGGTCGTTTGCCATAGAACAGAACCCCTGCTCGGGGCGCTAGGGGCCCGCGCAGCGGAAGGCGGCGAGCGCGAACGGTTGTGGTGGCTGATGGTCAGGTCGGCCTCGGCGGTGTAGTCCCTCAGTTGGCTGGACAAGCACCGATAGGCCACGCTCTTGGCTTCACCGATGCTCTGGCCGTACCGAAAGTCCGGGATTCGTTTCCTGCCACCAGAAGCGTAGAAGTGAGCAGTGATGGGCGACCGGCCCCTCGCCAGGCGAAATCAGGTGAGGAGCCGGTCTCATGTTGTCCGGCTGTATCCGGCGCTCTACGGGTGTCCACCCTCCCCATACGCCGCCGAATTCGCGCGGAGGACTCCAAACCGGCGATCACCGTGGCGTAGGTCTGGTGCGGCACTGCGACCGAGTGGCCTGCCCACTCAGCGCACTACGTGAACGGCACGCCGGCGGCGAGCCAAGCGGTCCGGTGACTGTCGTGGGGCAGGCACGAGGGCCGAGCGTCGGCCGTTGTGTTTCTTGCCTGACTTTCGTTTCAGCACAGATCACCCAGGGAACTCAAGGATCGTAGTACTGGTCGCCCCAGCCCCGGCGCCGCAAGACTTCGGTGAAGGGACGCCATGATCACACCTTCGGTGACGCTACCGACTCACCTCGACAGCGAGGCTCGCGCGGCCTCACGTAACGACTTCGCCGATCTCGCCCGCTTGGTGCGGCGCGAAGGTCTACTCGACCGCCGATATGGCTACTACGCCGTGAAGATCAGCCTGACACTGCTGGCTCTGGTCGGAGGCTGTGTGGCGTTCGTGCTGCTCGGGGACTCGTGGTGGCAACTCGCCTCGGCGGTGTTCTTCGCGGTGATGTTCGCCCAGATCGCTTTTCTCGGCCACGACGCGGGACACAACCAGATCTTCCGCACCGGGCGGGCCAACGACCGGATCGGCTATGCCTTCGGCGGTATCGTCGGCATCAGCTACGGCTGGTGGATGGGCAAACACACCCGCCATCACGCCAACCCCAACCACGAAGACGACGATCCTGATATCGACATCCCCCTGCTCGCCTTCACCCGGCGGCAGTCCGGTGAGAAGAGCGGGTTCGTGCGCTGGACCACGAAACATCAGGCAGCGCTGTTCTTTCCGCTGCTGTTGTTGGAAGGGCTGAGCCTGCACTGGGCGAGCATCCAGGCCGTGTGGCACGGCGACGTGAAGGCCCGCCGGCTGGAAGCGGTACTCCTCGTCGCGCACCTCGGCATCTATCTCGGCGCGGTGTTCCTGGTGATGTCCCCGCCGGTGGCGGTCGCGTTCATCGCGGTCCACCAAGGATTGTGGGGTGTCTACATGGGCTGCTCGTTCGCGCCCGGGCACAAGGGGATGCCCACCTATACCGACAAGACCAAGGTCGACTTCCTGCGCAAGCAGGTACTCACCAGCCGCAACGTCCGCGGCGGCCCGTGGGTCGACTTCGCACTCGGCGGGCTGAACTACCAGATCGAGCACCACCTGTTCCCCAGCATGCCGCGCGTCAACCTGCGCCGCGCGCAGCCTCTGGTCCGTGACTTCTGTGCCACACACGAGATCGACTACGCCCAATGCGGGCTGATGACGACCTATCGGCATGTCCTGCTGCACCTGCGCGACGTCAGCGCGCCGCTCCGCGCGACCAGCTGATGGTGAAGAGGGCGATTTCGACGCTGAACGATTTCTTGAACGGAACGGCGGCTTTGGCTCTGGCGACTTCTCGGCTGCCTCTCGTGCTCACACGGGACTACTGGGCCAGTTCGGTGCTCGAATCGGCTACCGGACATCACCTCGTCGGTGTCGCCGACGGCCTGTTCGGCAGGGGGACATCGACACTGGAGCGAGGGGCACGCCAGGGGATGACCGTCCGCGTCGGGCGGCGACCGGTTGGGCTCGACGAGCGTTCGCTCGCCGCGGCCTTCCCCCGGGCGACAGGTCGCGTGGTGGTGTTCTTGCATGGCTTGGTCGAGACCGAACTCGGCTGGTTTCGCGGGTCCGCGCCCGAGGGTGACTTCGGAGCCCGCCTGGCGGGTGACTTCGGCAGTAGCCCGGTGTACGTGCGTTACAACTCCGGGCGCCACGTCTCGGAGAGCGGGGCCGAGTTGGTCGCGTTGCTCTCCAGACTGGTGGCCGCGTGGCCGGTTCCCGTCGCCGATATCGTCCTGATCGGACATTCGATGGGGGGCCTCGTGGCACGAAGCGCCCTGTATCAGGCACAGGAACGGAACGTGTCGTGGCTGTCCGTCGTGACTCGGCTGGTGTGCCTGGGTACACCACACAGCGGCGCGCCGTTGGAACGGCGCGTCGCGCAGTTGACGGCGCTGTTCGGCAAAACAACGTTGACCGCTCCTCTGACGAAACTGTTCGCTCTGCGCAGCAACGGCATTCAGGACCTCGCGCACGGCTACGTGCACCGTCGGCAATGGGCCACCGAACCGCACCTGTCCTCGAGAGCCGACCCCTCGCCCTCACCAGGAATCCGCCGCCTCTTCGTGTCAGCCACGTTGTCACGGCGGGAAGGAAGCACGTGGGGTCGTCTGATCGGCGATCTGCTCGTGACGCCCGTTCTGTCCGAGGAACTGACGGAGGACGCCGAGATCGTCTGGCTCGGCGGGCTCAATCACTTCGCCCTTCTCCGCGACGACCTCGTGTACACGACACTCCTCGAGTGGCTGTGTGCCGACGACACTGTCCAGACCTTCGCCAGACGAGCCACCACTCGAGATCCATCCCGCGCTCTTGACCGGCCGGAACCGACCACTGAGAAGAATCGAGAATCATGACTGCACCCGGACCAGAACCACAAGACGTTCCCGGCCTGGAGCCAGGCGGCTCCGTTCAGCCCGGGGACACCCCGCCGGACGCCGGACAGACGTCGGGTCTGTCCCACCCACAACCGATTCCGTCCCGGCTGCCGGCGATCATCACGATCATCGTCATCGGAGTCGTCGTCCTGGGCGTGGGCGGCTTCTTCATCGTGAGGGCCTTCGACCTGTTCTAGTCTCCGGCCGCCGGCCGATGGAGGCCGTCCTGATCCTCTGTGGGTGATGCCAGTGACATCAGCGCCTCGGCGGTCACCGCGCGTCCTCTCGCTGTCGAGACTGATTCGGCGTAGCGGCCTGGGGCGAAGCGGTATCAGGGTGGTCGCAGCCCTGCTGGCGCAAAGCCGAGAAGGCATCGTGCAGCCGAGTGATCACCGTGGCCACCGGGATGCCGATCTGCTCGGCGACTTCTGCCGGCGTCCGACCGCGGGCGTACACCAGGACGAGGGCCTCGCGGGCCTCGAGGGGAACCTTGGTCAGCAGGTGACTGCACGCCCACTGCTCGACGAGTCCGGCGGCGCACTCGGTGGAGGCGGGGCGCGGTGGTGGTTCTGATGCCCCGTCACGGGGCGTGGTGTTTCCGGCCTGGTCGCGCGCGTAGGTGCGTGCCATGGTCATCAAGAGGGTGAATGGTTCGCCCTGGTCGGGATCGTAGCGGGGCGCTGTGCGCCACAGTCGCAGGTACACCTCTCGGGTGGCGTCTTCGGCCGCGCTCGCGTCGGTCAGGATGCTGCGAACGAGCCTGAAGACGCTGTGAGAGGTGCGGTCGTACAGTTCCGCGAAGGCGGCGGTATCGCCGTGCCCTGCTCGCTGCAGCAGTATCTGACAGAGTGCCGGATTGTCGGTGTCGGTCACCAGGCCGCTCCCAAATGGACGGGCAGATCTACACCGCCTGGGACTGGGGCAGCCCTTGTCTTCACTGGATACCCCGGTGATCAGTCGTTAAACCCGTCGTGCCGGTCGAGCAGCGCTTGGTGGTCCAAGGCTCACCGGAAAACGATGCACGATCGATTCAATATTCAGAAACCCCTGGTGTGGGCACTGTGAGAAGCCCCCAACGGGGTTATGATGAGGGTGCGTGGGGTTCCAGACCCAGCTTCGCGTGATTGACGCCAATGTCCGCCGCCGCACTGTCCGCGCTCTCGCGCCGTGCGGCTTGGCGACGCGCTACCGCGAGGCCGTTGCATGCCGTGCACGTCCCGTCCGGAGGTTCCGTGTCGTCCCGCTTTCCCGGGAGATCCTCATGACCTCTCCATTTCAGCAATCGGCGCGACTCGATCATGAACAAGCCGCCAGGGTTCTCGCGGCCTCGACCTCCGGTGATCGCCTCGGCTTCTACGCTCAGCCCGTCGTATTCCGGCCGACGCAAGTCGTCGAGCACGCTTACTCCGCCGACCTGCTGATCTTCGCCGTGTCCGGCGAGCTGGACGTGATCACCTCCCCGTTGCTGCAACGGAATTTGAACCAGCCTTTGCCCGCCAGTACCGTGATCGACCTGGCCGGGGTCACGTTCCTCGGCGCCGCGGGGCTGCGCGTGCTCGAGACCGCCTCCGCCCGAGCGCGAGCCGAGCGCCGTCGGATCGGTCTGGTCACCGCCAGGTCATCGGTGCTGCGGATTTTGCGGCTGTTCGCCGTCGATGTGCGGATGCCGGTCTATCCGCGGCTAGCGGACGCGGTGCGAGAAATGGCGCGGCACTGACCCGTCCACGATTCCGACATCGCCCGGGCACCGCGATCGGGCGAGTGACCGCGCAATTCCGGCCGGCAGCCGGGTCTGCCGCAGGGTCCCCACCCATCGGCGCGGATCGTCGCGCCGATGAGTGGAGCCGATGGTCCGCCGCGGATCAGACACCGCGTGCCGAGGAATGCGAGCGCGAGGCCGCGGCAGTGAGGGCGCCGAGTGCGATCATGCCGACGCCCAGGCCGAGGTGCAGCCAGTTGTCCGCGGTGTTGACCGGCACGAAGTTCGCGGCAGAGTCGTGGTCGATGACAAGACCGTAAATCCAGAGAAGCAGATAGATCGACCCACCGACGATCAAGTACTGGAACGCCCGGCGCGGTGTCCTCGCCAGGAGCAGGCCTGCGACGCCGAAGAGCAGGTGCACGATGTTGTGCAGCACCGAAACCATGAACAGTCCCAGGAGCATCGCCATCGATTCATGGCCCGCGAAGGAAAGTTGGTCGAAGTCGGTTGTCAGGCCAGGAATGAATCCTCCGATCCCGACTACCAGGAACACGACCCCGACCACAGCGGCG
The DNA here is from genome assembly GCF_046549075.1 of Amycolatopsis sp. lyj-84. Taxonomy (NCBI): domain Bacteria; kingdom Bacillati; phylum Actinomycetota; class Actinomycetes; order Pseudonocardiales; family Pseudonocardiaceae; genus Amycolatopsis; species Amycolatopsis sp. lyj-84. Next base: position 412,173 of record NZ_JAJPWO010000004.1, on the reverse strand, counting down.
ATCAGCTGGCTCGGTGCGCGAGCGGTGGTGGTGGGTGACGAAGTGCGGGTCATGATCTTCCCTCCGTAGAGAATTCTTCTCCTCGCGCTGAAGCGGTCGGAGTCGGTCGACTCAGAGCTCTGACGTGATGAGGAACGTGTAGTGTCCGTTGACGTCTTTGCGGACATCGAGGACTTTGTCGGTAAGACGGACCCTGGTGTCGCGGGCGAGAAAAACCTGGGTGTCCGCGGTCGCGACGATGTCGTCACCCGGGGACGGCCGGGCGGCGACCTCGGCGTCCATCTTCGCCCCGTTTTCGGGAAGGCCGTCCAGAGACAGGCGCAGGCCTCCCTCGGACTGGACCTTCCCTGCCTGCACCAGCTTGGTGATCGCCTCAATGGCGGACTCGGTCACCGTGAACATCAATGATCCCGTCTGTCGTCGGATTCCGAACCGGTGGGGGCGGGCTCAGGATCGTTGTGCTGTTTCATCGAGGTGCCGGAAAGGGATACCGTCCTTGCCGCGGTTTTACACCGTTCTGGCATCGATTGACGGGCGGATACCCCTGAGCGGTGATCTCACACATCGCACCTCTTGTCGTAGTGAATCGCTTGTGCAACGCTGTGATTGGTCGAGCTGTTGATCTCGGCACGCGGCGCGCCGATGGGCGGCCGTGTCCGGTCCGGCTTACGCCACCGCCCCGGTCCATGGCGGCACTCGCCCGGGAAAGCTGTGCCTCGAGGAGGCCGGTCGATATGCATTCGTCTTCGCGAGGTTTCGTCGCGCCAAGAATTTCCTTGTTCTTTCGTGGGTCGTCATGGTCGATGTGAGCCGGTTGCCCCGCCCGATCACGACGATTTGGGATTGGCAGATGGACGCCGCGTGCCGCGAGCTCGACAGCGAGATCTTCTTTCATCCGGAATACGAACGCGGTCAGGCCGTGGATCGCCGCGACAGCCGCGCCAAGGCGGTCTGTTCCCGTTGCCCGGTGATCCGGTCGTGTCGTGCGCATGCCTTGGCAGTACGGGAGCCTTACGGCGTCTGGGGCGGCCTGACGGTCGCTGAACGAGCAGCGGCCCTCAGCCGTCAGCGCGAATCGGTGACAGCCTGATCGCAGACGCGACAGCCTGTTTGGCGCCGGCGGGCGAGGGTATGCCGTCCGTAGCCGGCCTCGTCCGGGGTCGCCTGGAATCACGAACCCGGGAGTCGACATCAAAGCGTTGACATGGCAAGGAAATGAAAAGGTTCAGGTCACCGAGGTGCCGGATCCGCGCATCGAAGAACCGACCGACGCGATCATCAAGGTCACCTCGACCGCGATCTGTGGCTCGGACCTGCACCTCTACGGTGTGCTGGGCCCGTACCTCAAGCCGGGTGACGTACTCGGTCACGAGGCGATGGGCATCGTCGAAGAAGTGGGTTCCGACGCCGCCGGTCATCTGTCGGTGGGGGACCGCGTGGTGGTGCCGTTCAATATCTCGTGCGGTCATTGCTGGATGTGCGGCCGCGGCCTCTTCGCACAGTGCGAAACGACTCAGGTCCGCGATCAGGGCAAAGGCGCGAGCCTCTTCGGGTACACCTCCCTCTACGGCTCCGTCCCGGGTGGACAGGCCGAGTACCTCCGCGTACCGCAGGCCCAGTTCGGGCCGATCGTCGTCCCGGAGGGCACTCCGGACGAGCGGTTCCTGTTCCTGTCCGACATCCTGCCGACCGCTTGGCAGGCCGTCCGCTACGCCGACGTGCCATCCGGCGGAACGGTGGCGGTCCTCGGCCTCGGTCCGGTCGGGCAGTTCGCCGTCCGCATCGCCGCCCACCTCGGGGCCGGCCGGATCATCGGGGTCGACCGGGTGCCCGAACGGCTCGCGCTCGCCGCGCGGTACGGGGCCGAACCCGTCAACCTCGATCACGTCGACGACGTGGCCGCCGCGTTGATCGACCTGGTCGACGGCCGCGGTCCGGACGCCACCATCGACGCCGTCGGGATGGAAGCCCACGGCGGACGACTCGTCGCGGCCGCGCAGAAGGCCATGGGTCTCCTCCCGGACGCGCTCGCCCAGAAGGTGACCGACAAGCTGGCCGTCGACCGGCTCGGCGCTCTGCACGCGGCCGTGAAGGGGGTGCGACGAGGCGGGACGGCGTCGATCTCCGGTGTCTACGGCGGCGAACTCGACGCGATGCCGATGATGGAGATGTTCGACCGGGGCATTCACCTGCGCATGGGCCAGGCCCACGTGCGGAACTGGACCGACGAGATCCTGCCGCTGTTGCTCGACCCGGCCGACCCGCTCGGAGCGCTGGACCTCACCACGCATCACCTTCCCCTCGCCGATGCCGCGAGCGGCTACGAGATGTTCCGGGACAAGCTCGACGGCTGCGTCAAGGTGGTGCTCAACCCTTGACCGGCCGGGTCGTGCTCGTCGTCGGTGCCAGCAGCGGGATCGGGCTGGCGGCGTCGATCGCGTTCGCCGCCCTCGATGACGACCTGGTGCTGGTCTCGCGCAGCGCCGACGCCCTCAAAGCCGCGGAAACGGCTTGCCGGGACGCGGGAAGCGGTGAAGTGGACGCCGTTGTCGAAGACATCGGCGATCCGGCGGCCGCCGGGCGGATCGTCGCGCGGACGCTGGACCGGCACGGGTGCATCGACGTCGTCGTGCACACCGCGACGGTGATGGCCTACGGCACTGTCGAGGCGATGCCGGCGGACGTGTTCACCGCCGTCGTCGACACCGCGGTACACGGCACCGTCCACTTGAGCCGCGCGGTTCTCCCGGTGCTGCGCAGACAACGCACGGGCACGTTCATCGGGGTCAACTCGCTGCTCGGCTCGGTCACCGTCCCGCAGATGGGTGCCTACGCGGCGTCGAAATGGGGACAGCGCGCCGTGCTGCGCACCCTGCAGCAAGAAACGCGGGACGAACCCGGGGTCCACGTCTGCATCGTGAGTCCCGGAAGTATCAACACCCCGATCTACTACCAGGCCGCCAACTACTCCGGCCGGATCGTCCGGCCGCCGTGGCCGGTCCTCGCCCCGGAACGGGTGGCCGCGGCGATCGTCCGGCTGGCCGACCGGCCCCGCAGACACGTGTCCGTGCCGGTCGGGCCGGGGAATCCGATTGTCATCGCCGGATTCCGGCTCCTGCCGCTGCTCTACGACAGGCTGGTCGGCCCTCTGTTCCGGCTGGCCGCGCTCAGCCGCGGACGCTCGGAGCCCACGGTGGGCACCGTGCACCGGCCGGAGCCCGCGCGTGAACGCGTACACGGGCACTGGCCGGAGCCTCACTGAGCGGTGCGTCAGGGATCGCGCCGGGGGAGTGGCTCGACGGCAGGTCCTTCGAGCACCGCGCCGTCGACGTCGAATCGAGAGCCGTGACAGGGGCAGTCCCAGCTGCGTTCGGCTCCGTTGAAGCGCAGAAGGCAACCTAGGTGGGTGCACCGCAACGAGACCGCGTGCAGGGCGCCCGCCTGGTCCCGGTACACGCCCTTCTTGCCGGCTCCGTCACGGCGGACCCGTGCCTCGTCGATCGGGACCTCGGCGGTGTCGTGTTCGTCCACAGGAGACAGCCGGTCTCCGACGAGGTCTTTGGCGGTCTTCGTGTTCTGCCGAACCAGCGCGGGAACGTTCCGGAGACTGAGCCGATGGGGGGAGAAGAGGGCGGCGTGCGGATTTCCGGCGCCGCTGATGCGATCGGCGAGGACCTCGGCGCCGATCGTGGCCATGGCGAGGCCCCATTTGGCGAATCCTGTCGCGACCCACAGTCGCAAAGCGCCCGGCAGATAGGAGCCGACCATGGGTAAGCCGTCGTAGGCGTGCGGATCCTGCGCTGACCAGCGGTGGACTACTTCGGCGACGTCGAAGTACTTCTGGGCGAAGTCGGTGAGGGCGGTATAGCGCTCGAAGTCGATGCCGCGGTCTCCGACCGGATGACTCTGGCCGCCGAGGACGAGGTGTTCACCGTGGCGGCCGAAGGAATACGAAGGACTTCCCGCGCTGATCGACAAGTCTTCAGGCAGGGACTCGCCGTGCAGGCGCATCGCGACGCAATAAGACCTTTCGGCGTCGAGCCGGGCGAAGAACAGGCCGCGATCCAGGATCGGATAATGGGTCGCCACCACGAGATGCTCGGCCCGGACGATTCCACCGGCGGTCCGGGCTTCGAACGGCATGGTGTTGGACACGCTCAGCACCCTGCTGTGTTCGAACAACCGCCCGCCCTCCGCGACGAACGCGGCCGCGAGCCCCCGTAGGTACTTCACCGGATGCAGGACGAGTTGATCGTGCAGGCGGACGGCGCCGTAGGTGGGGAAGGGCAGGTCCAACTCCTCGGCCCACTCCACCGCAAGTCCGGCCTTCTTCGCCGCGTCCGCTTCGGAGCGGACGATGTCGCGTTCGGCCTCGGTCAGGGCGAAGGTCGCCGCCGGAGCGCGCCGCACGTCGCAGTCGAGCGGTTCGGCCAATGTGGACAGGAGTTCCACACCGGCCGTGGCGGCCGACGCGTAGGCGGCCACGGTCGCGGCGCTGTGAGACCTGGTCAAGGTCGAATACCTAGTGGATTGCAGCGCGGTCACCTTCGCGGTGTTGTTGCCGCTCGCCCCGCTACCGACGGTTTCGGCCTCGACGAGTGCGACTTCGAAGCCGCGACGCAGGAGCAGGAGGGCGGTGGTGAGCCCGGCGATCCCGCCTCCGATGACGACCACGTGGCTGGTGTGCCTGCCGGAAAGCGCTTCGGACGTCGTGGCCGGAACGTCTTGCGACCACAATGATGGGTTGACCGTGGGCCGGGTGGACATCGGGGGCACCTTCCTCTCCTGTCCTTCGGCGCATACCCGGCCCGCCGGGATCGAAACGACGCGCCATCGCCCGGCGGCCGGTTCGCTCGAATAGGGATCGGTTTGCCTTTGCGCTGGGCGGGTAGCCAGGAATTGCCCGTGCACTCAGGTGCCGCAAATCGAACCACCACTTCAAGGAGTTGTCGCCGTGAGCGCCATCATCAAGTCCGTCGACGTCGAGGCCACCGTTCCGGCGGTGTACAACCAGTGGACCCAGTTCTCCGACTTCCCCCGGTTCATGGAAGGCGTCGAGCGGATCGAGCAGATCGACGACACGCATACGCACTGGACGACCAGTATCGGCGGCGTGACCCGTGAATTCGACGCGACGATCACGGAGCAGCACCCCGACGAGCGGGTCGCCTGGCAGTCTGCCTCAGGTCCCAATCACGCCGGCGTGGTGACCGTCCATCGCATCGATGACGTCCGTACGCGCGTCACGGTGCAAATGGACATCGATCCCGAGGGATTCGTGGAGAACGTCGCCGACAAGCTCGGCATCATCGACCGCCGCGTCCAAAGCGACCTGGACCGCTTCAAGACGTTCATCGAGAACCGGGACGGTCACGCGACCGGTTCCTGGCGCGGTGACGTCGATCGCGCACCCCAGCAGCCGAGCTGATTTCCGCTTTCGCGGAACCGAAGGCCGCGACGGGCTCCGCTCCGGAGGCCCGTCGCCGCAGAGCGGCCGGTTTCCCTTCGTGAGGGGCCATTCTCGAAGGGAAACCGGCCGCGCGCCTGCTTTCTGGAAGTTCGCCGTATTCCTTGGAAGGAGATGACGGCAATGCCGTCCTTCGAGCACACCGCCGGTGTCATGCTTCCGGCGGACGAGTTGTTCGCGTACCTCGCCGATCCCGAAAACCTGGCTCAGCTGACCGAAGCATTCAGCGTAAGTGGCGTCAAAGTCCCGGTGGAGGCCGAGGGCGAGGCGTGGCTACGAGCCGATCGGCACGCGAAGACCCTGCGCTGGGGTTCACCCGTGAAGGTGATGACCACGGCGGGCTGAGCGTCGAAGAGCGCGGCGCGGGTCAGTGCGAGGTCTCGATACGTTTCCACACCGGACGTGAAGGCGGGCAGAACGTGCAACGCGTCTTGGTCGAGGCCGTCGCCACGCTGACGCAGCGGGCCGCCGCCGAAACAGACCGGCAGGCGGGAGAACATCAGCAGGGCTGGACCTGAGCCCGTCGCCGGTCGTGCCGCGACGGGCCTCTCTCTGTGAGGGGCCCGTCGCGTTGTGATCAGTTCTTGGAATTCTTGGTGATCTTGTTCTTCGCCGACTTGGCTTTGCCCTTCATCGTTCCGACCGCGTCTTGCACCGGCGCGTAGGTCCCGTACAGCGCGGGATCGGGCTTGGGCGCGGTTCCGGGACCTCCGAGCGGTTGGGGATCGATCAGGTATTCGATCTCCTCACCGCGGAAACTCCAGTTCGCCTTGGCACCGGCGGGTCCGTCGGAGAGGTGCCAAACGGTGTTGTTGTGCTCCTGGTCCTCCTCGTCGAACAGCGCGGTGGGCGCGATGTCGCCTTCGAGGCCGTCGGCTTCCAGTTCTTCGATGGCGGCGAGCCATTGTTTCTGGTGCACGGTGTCGCGAGCGAGGTTGAATCGCAACATCGCCTTCACACCGGGATCGTCGGTCATGTTGTACAGACGGGCCGTCTGCAGCCTTCCCTGTGCCTCGGCGGCGGCGTTGGCCCGGAAGTCGGCCAGTAGATTCCCGCTCGCCACGATGTAACCGCCGCTCCACGGCACGCCTTGGCTGTTGCCGAGCATCGCGCCGCCACCGGCGACGATCGCTTGTTGCGGATCCATCCCGCCGAGGATCGCCGCGGTCATCGGATCCTTGGCGGCCTCGGCCATCTCGGTGGCGGGCGCCCCTTCCAGCAGCCGGGCGACCATGGTGGCGAGCATTTCGACATGCCCGATCTCCTCGGTCGCCGTGTCCATGATCAGGTCCTTGTACTTGCCTTCGACCCGGCAGTTCCAGCCTTGGAACAGATACTGCATCGTCACGGTCATCTCACCATAAGCGCCGCCGATGAGTTCTTGCAGCTTCCGGGCATAGAGTGCGTCCGGCTTTTCGGGTTTGGCTTCGAATTGGAGCAATTGACTATGGCGGAACATCGGTGACCTCCAAGAAAGAAACGGATATCGGAGCGAACATCGGCCGGATACCCCAGAGGCGGCCGCTCACACAGAATGGCGAAACTTCGTCTGCGCTCGAATGGATATCGCGTTTTTCCCCGGTGGTGGGCAGGGCAGCCGTCGTTCATGGTCTCCACCACGACCGGTCGCCTGGCTCAAGAAGTCCGTGGCCGTCCGACGGTCAGAACAAGACGGCCGCGCGGGCCACGCAACAGAACCCAGCCGTCGCGGGCGCTCTCGATGTCGTATCCGGTGGCCAGGTACCAGTCCAAGGCCCGTGTCATTCCGGCGCCGGGTTCGACGCGCACTGCCTCGCGAGTGGTCGGATCGCCGGTCTCGATCGTCATGGCCGCTCCCCACTTGGACGGACTCGTGCCGCCGGGGCTGGGGCGAACCTGATGGACCCGAATACCCCGGTGATCAGCAGGCAAACGTCGCGGACGGCCGGAAGAGCGAGGTTTCATCCCCATCCGGCCGGGTAAGCCCCCCTTGTGCGGATTGTGATCACCGGCGCTACCGGTAATGTCGGGACGGCGCTGCTCCACACCTTCGAGTCCGGTGACGACGAGGTGATCGGGGTGGTGCGGAGACTTCCCGACACCACGGCCGAGCCGTACCGCGCGGCGAGCTGGTGCGCGGCGGACCTCGGGGATGACGTCGGCCGAGCGAAGCTGGCGGATGTGGTGCAAGGCGCGGACGCGGTCGTTCATCTCGCCTGGGCGATCTCGCCGGGACGCGACGAGCCGCCGATGTGGCGGACGAACGACCACGGCACCCGCAACGTACTTGCCGCGGTGGCGGCCGGGGTGCCGCGGCTGGTCGTCCTGTCGTCGGTCGCCGCCTACGGGCCGGCCCCGCGGTGGAGCAAGGTGACCGAGGACTGGCCGTGCGACGGAATCGCGACCAGCGCCTACAGCCGTGGCAAGGCCGCACTCGAGAGCCTGCTCGACCGGTTCGAGGAGAATCACCCCGACATCAAAATGGCGCGGTTGCGTCCGTGCGCGATCCTGCAGCGGCGCGCGGCGGGGGAGTTCGAGCGCTGGCTGCTCGGTCCGGCCGTTCCCGCGGGCATCGTGGGCGGGCGGTGGCTCCCGATTCCACTGTGGACGGATTTGCGGGCGCAGGCGGTGCACAGCGCCGATGTCGCCGAAGCCATCCGCCTGGTACTCGCGAGCCGTTTCACCGGAGCGGTCAATCTGGCCGCGCCCGAAGTGCTCGGCGCCGACGCGCTGGCCGGTCTGCTCGGCGGGATCCGTGTCCCGGCACCGCGCTCGGTCGTCCGTCTGGCCGCCTTCGCCGCTTGGCGGACCGGTGCCTTGCCCCTGCACCCCGGCTGGCTGGATCTCGCCGACAACGCGCCGCTCGTGGACACCACGCTCGCCGAGACCGCGCTGGGATGGAAACCCCGCCACGACGCCGCGAGCGTGATCGCCGAACTGGTCGCCGGACTCCGATCGGGCGAGGGCGCGGCGAGCCCGCCGCTCACCCCGCCGCGGGGTGACGGACTTCTGCCCCGGCTCCGTTCGCTCGCCCGGTTGAGGCCCAGCCACCAATCGCAATCCTGACAACCTGATGATCGAGAGGCTCGGATGAGCACGGAAGTCTTCGACGCGGTCGTCATCGGCGCCGGCCACAACGGCCTGGTCGCGGCGAACCTGCTGGCCGACGAGGGCTGGTCGGTCCTGGTGCTGGAACAGGCGGACAAGCCGGGCGGCGCGGTGCGGACCGAAGAAGTCACCGAGCCGGGCTTCCGCAACGACCTCTGCAGCGCCTTCTTCCCGCTCACCGCGGTGTCGCCGGTGATCCGGGGGCTGAATCTGGAGGAGCAAGGCCTGCGGTGGCGGCACGCTCCCGAAGTCCTCGCGCACGTGCTGCCCGACAACAGATGCGCGGTGCTCTCACGGGACATCGAGCGAACGGCGGCGTCGGCCGACGAGTTCGCGTCGGGAGACGGCGCCGCCTGGAAGCGGCTTTTCGCGCAGTGGCAGGACATTCGCGAACCGTTGCTCGACGCCTTGTTCACGCCGTTCCCGCCGGTGCGCCCGGCTCTGCGGCTGCTGCGGCACACGGGGACCGCCGACGCGCTGCGCCTGGCCCGGATGCTCACGTTGCCCGCGCGCCGTTTCGGGGAAGAACTCTTCGAGGGCGAGGGGGCACGGTTGCTGCTGGCCGGGAACGCCGCGCACAGCGACCTTTCCGTCGACAACGCGGGCAGCGCCGTATTCGGCTGGCTGCTCGCGATGATCGGCCAGGACGCCGGATTTCCGGTGCCGGCCGGCGGAGCGGGAGAACTGACCGCGACACTGGTGCGGCGGCTGGTCGCTCGTGGCGGCGAGGTCCGATGTCGTTGTCCTGTCACGGAAGTACTGGTCGCGGGCGGGCGTGCGATGGGGGTGCGCGACAGCGCGGGGGATCCGATCCGGGCACGCAAGGCCGTCCTCGCGGATGTACCGGCGCCGACGTTGTACGGCGAGATGGTCGCTCCGGAATGGCTTCCGTCCCGGCTGCTGGAGGATCTCGGCCGGTTCCAGTGGGACAGCGCCACGGTGAAGGTGGACTGGGCGCTGTCCGGCCCCGTTCCGTGGAAGGCCGAGGGCGCTCGCGGAGCGGGAACGATCCACCTCGGCACCGACCTGGACGGCCTGTCGGTGTTCGGCGGCGACCTCGTTCGCGGCCGGAGCCCGCGCAATCCGTTCCTGTTGTTCGGGCAGATGACGACGAGCGACCCGGACCGGTCACCTCCGGGCACCGAAGCCGCGTGGGCGTACACCCACGTGCCACGCGGGGTCATGGAAAACCGGAAGGCACTGGACCGGCAGGTCGCGAGGATCGAGAAGACGGTCGAGGCGAATGCGCCAGGCTTCCTCGACCTGATCCAGGGCCGGTACGTGCAGGGGCCGCTCGAACTGGCAGGCCACGATCCCGGCCTGGTGGGTGGCGCGATCAACGGCGGCACCACGGCCATCCACCAGCAGTTGTTCTTCCGCCCGGTCCCGGGCCTCGGCCGCGCGGACACCCCGGTGGACCGCCTGTTCCTGGCGGGATCCGCCGCCCATCCGGGAGGTGCGGTCCACGGCGGCCCCGGAGCCAACGCGGCCCGCGCCGCGCTGGCGCGGGCCGGTCGGCTCGGCGGTGGCTATGCGGCGGTGATCCGCGCCGCGAACCGGGCGGTCTACGACTGAGCGGCCTTCCGGTTCGCGTGCTTCCCGGTCACCAGATCGGCCAGCCGCGCGAGGGCTTCGGTGTTGCGGGGCTTGGCGACGAGCGCCTGGACCGCCTCCGGCAGGAACTTGCCAGGACCTCGAGTGACCTCCTCCGCCATCCGGACCTCGGTCTTGCCTTCGCCATGAGGGAGAAGGGTGAGCCTGACCTCCGCGGCGCCCAATGGCCAGCCCCTGGCCTCGAGCGAAAGGAACGTGCCGGGTTCGACGGCCTTCACCACGGTGACGTCCTGGATGTGCAGTGGCCACGGCCCGACGCTGTGATGGATCCGCGACCCGACGGCGGGCCAGTCCTCGTCGACGTCACGGATATGGGAACTGCCGACCACCCAGCCCGCGTATTGCCAGCCGTCGGCGAGCACGACGAAGACGACGTCCGGTGGTACATCGATGATGCGGCTGACCTCGATCACGGTGTCCTCCTGTTTCGGGGGTGGCAGAGCCCGAGTACCCCGCCGACGCGGCTTGAAGCCTTGGCGGGAACCGGCTGGGTTCGGTGGTCCTTTTGCGAGAAGCCTCCGAACGGCCGCGTGGGTGTGAGAGCCGTACGCTCCGGGTATCCACAGGGTCTAGCGCCAGGGAGGACCGATGGTGGAGAACCGGCGTCAGCGGCTGCAAGCGCTGCTGGCCGCCGACCGTGCCGCCAAGCCTGCTTCGGTGGTGAGCCTGGCGTGCGGTCGTTGTGTGGTGGAGTTGTCCGTCACCGGCGCTGGGGCGACCGTGCTGGCCGAGATGCCCACTGGAAACGGCAATGGCGACAGGCGTCAGAGCCGTGGTCTGGTGCATGCGACGAATCCGGTGAGCGCCGGGCTGGAAGATCTACAGCTCACTGTCGGAGAAGGGCCGTGCCTGGACGCCTTCGCGACCGGCGGACCCGTGCTGGTCGCCGATCTGGCGGCGGAGCTGGCGCGGTGGCCCGCGTTCACGCCCGCCGCGTGCGAGCTGGGCGCGGCGGCGGTGTTCTCCTTCCCGTTGCAGGTCGGGGTGGCGCGGCTGGGATCGCTGGATCTCTATCGCGACACGGCCGGCCCCCTCACCCGGGTCGAACTGGCCGACGCGCTGATCCTGAGCGACCTGGCCACCCAAGGGGTCGTGGACGACCTGGACGGTCACAGCGTCGACGATGTGAGCTGGCTGGCGGATCCGCACGTCCAGGTGCATCAGGCAGCGGGGATGGTGCAGGTCCAGCTGGGTTCGACCACGGAGGTGGCGTTGATGCGACTCCGCGGCTATGCCTTCACCCACGGCGTTCCCCTGGCCGATGTCGCCCAACAGGTCGTCGAGCGTTCCCTGCGCTTCACCGATACCGAGGACGGCAACAATGCCCACTGAGGGAGAGTCCCACGAGATGACCACCGACCGGGAGCAAAAAGTCGCCGACACGTTCGTGTCGTTGGCGGACACATTGGTCGCGGACTTCGATGTGCTCGATTTCCTCGGTCTGCTCACCGAACGGGCCGTCGACTTGCTCAACGTCGACGCCGCCGCGGTGATCCTGTCCGATCAGCGAGGCGGATGGCGGCCCACGGCCGGGTCGTCCGAACAGGCCGAGCTGATCGAGGTCTTCGCCGCGCAAACCCAGCAGGGCCCTTGTCTGGACTGCGTTGACAGCGGCGTGATGGTGGCCTCTGCCGATCTCTCCGCCGACCTCGAACGATGGCCCGATTTCGCGCCGGCGGCGGTCAACGCGGGCTTCCGTGCGGCGTGTGCGGTGCCGATGCGGCTCCGTGACGACGTCATCGGCGCCTTGACGCTGCTGGGCACCAAACCGGTAGCCATCGACGACACCAGTGTCGCCTTGGGACAGTCGCTCGCCGACATCGCCACCATCGGGATCCTGCAGCATCGCGCGATCCGGCACGACGAGATCGTGTCCGAGCAGTTGCAAGCGGCCTTGCATCACCGCACCGTCGTCGAGCAGGCCAAGGGTGTTCTGGCCGAAGCCGGCGGGTTGGACATGCACCAGGCGTACCTCGCGCTGCGCGGCTACGCCCACGCGCACCGCCGCCGGTTGTCCGATATCGCGCGAGATGTGGCGACCATGGCCCTGGATCCGCACACCCTGCTGACCGCCCCGACCGATGTCTCCCGGTCGTGACCCCGTGAAAAGACAGAGGAGCGCAGCTCATGTCCCAGACCCCGGACTCGGTGCAGCAAACGTCGCATGACCGGGAGCGACAGGTGTCCCGCACGTTCGTCAGCCTCGCCGACACCCTCGTGGCCGACTTCGACATCGCCGACTTCCTGAGCATGCTCACCGAGCAATGCGTCGACCTGCTCGGTGTTTCCGCGGCCGGAGTGATCCTGCTCGATTCCAACGGGGGCTTGCAGGTCGCGGCCACCTCCTCGCAGCGAGCCGAGTTGCTGGGGCTGTTCGCGGTGCAGACCGATGACGGGCCGTGCATCGACTGCGTCCGCAGCGGCGCCCCGGTGTCCAGCGCGGACCTGTCTGCCGAGGCACACCGCTGGCCGAGGTTCACCGCCGCGGCCGCGGAGTGCGGGTTCCGCGCCGCCCATGCCCTGCCGATGCGGCTGCGAGACCAGGTCGTCGGCGTCATGACGCTCTTGGACACCGGTATCGGCGGCCCGGATCGCGACGACATCGAACTCGGGCAGGCCCTGGCCGACGTCGCCACCATCGGCATCCTGCAGCAGCGCAGCATCGAACGCGGGGACCAGCTCACCGGGCAGTTGCAAACCGCGCTGGACAGCCGTGTCGTGATCGAACAGGCCAAGGGTGTGCTCGCCGAGCACGGTCAGGTCTCGATGGACGAGGCCTTCACCCGGCTACGCGGCTATGCCCGCACTCACCACCACCGGCTCACCGAACTCGCCCACGCCGTCGCAGGGGGCACCGCGGACCTGACCGCGATCTTGAAGCACCCGCAACCCCGTCGAAGCTCACTGCCGTAGGACGGATCACCACGCCGCCGAGTTGCGGGACAGGGAGGGATCATGACGCAGACCGATGACACGGCGACCGCGTTGCGGGAGCTGACCGAGACCCTCACCACCAACGAATCCGTACCCGCCGTGCTCCAGCGAGTCTGCATGTGGGTGGTCTCGTTGGTGCCCGACGCCACCGCCGCGTCGGTGACGCTGATCGAGAACGGCCGGCCGCGCACGATCGCCACCACCGACGAACGCATCATGGATCTCGACCGTGCCCAGTACGACGCCGACGACGGGCCTTGCCTGCACGCCCTGCGCACCGTGACCACCGTCCGTGCCGACGCCCCCGAAGCCACGCGCCGGTGGCCAGAGTTCGCCGACGCCGCCGCCTCGGCCGGAATCGTGACTGTCCTGGCGTGTGCGCTGGTGCTGCCCGACGCCGGGTCCACGGCGTCTTCAGTGGATTCCGTCGCCACCATGGCGGGCGCGGTGAACGTCTGGAGCGATCAGCAGGGGGCGTTCGACCCGGTCGAAGCCGCGCTCGTCACCATGTTCACCGGCGCGGTCTCCGCGGTCGTGCTGACCGCGCGCCGCTGGGAACGTGCCGCGATCCTGGCCGAAAACCTACAGACTGCGCTGACCACCCGCGACGTCATCGCCACGGCCAAAGGCATCGTGATGGCCCGACGCGAAGTCGACGCCGACGAGGCCTTCGCCTGGATCATCGATCTCTCACAACGCACGAACCGCAAGATCCGCGACCTGGCCGCCGTCCTCGTCGAGGACCCGACCCTCGTCGAGCTCGCGTAGCCGGACGCGGCCCTCGCGATGATCTTCCAACCCGCCTGACAGGTGAGGATGATGGGCGATGGGCACAGCTGATCCTTACGCGTTGCGGTTCCCGGTCATCGCGCTGGTGACCTCCATTGGCGGGATCGACGCCCTCACCCGGGTCCTTGGCCCACTCTCGGCCGATCTGCCCGCCGCCGTGATCGTCGCGCAGCATCTGAGCCCCGATCGGACCAGCCACTTGACTGACATCCTCCGGAATCGGACGGCGTTACGTGTGCAGCACGCCGTCGATGGCGACGAGCTGATTCCCGGCACGGTGCTCGTGGCCCCCGCGGCACGACATCTGCTGGTGACCCCCGATGCGCGGATCGGGCTGCTCGACACCGGAGCTCTGCCTCCGGCCCGCCCGTCGGCCGACCTCCTGCTGGCCACCCTCGCTGTTACCTGTGGCCCCCGTGCGCTGGCCGTGGTGCTTACCGGAAGCGGCACCGACGCCCAGGCCGGGGTCCGTGCCATCTCTCACTGCGGAGGTACGGTGTTCGCCCAGAACGAAGCCTCGTCCGAAAGTTTCGGCATGCCCGGCGCCGCGATCGCCACCGGTCTGGTTCGCGATGTGCTGGCCCTGTCCGATATCGCCGCCGCCATTCAGGCACACGTCCGCACACCCTGACCGGCTTGTGGCCGCGACGAAATCCTCGTCGGCGACGCTCCTGAACGGCAACCTTGCTTTCACTGTGTGGCGGCCCGCCGTTCCCTGGTCACTCTGCGCTGCCTCGCGATGCCTCTTCGTGGAAAAGTGTGCCGAAACGCTGAAGAATTCAGCAGCGTACCCGCTACCTGGCGGTAGAAAACCCTTGCGCAGCAATTAAAAAAGGTTGTTCATCCCCCAATCTGGTGACACCCCTCGGAACGAAAACCCCATGACAGGTGAAGTTCCGACCAGGAAGGGGGGTGAAATGGATGAATACTTCCCAGTCGCGAGCCCTGCCCGGTGACGACATCATTGTCCTGAGGCAAGTGCTCGTGGTGATAGGCGCGTTGTTCGGTCTCGCTCTCCTGGCGATCCTGTTGTCCGGGACGGCGAACGCGTCGGACCGGTCTCCGGAACCCGGCGGCCCAGGTCTGCTCGGTGACGTCGTGGGCGCGGGTACCAAATCCGCGATGCCGCTCCTCGAATCGGTTGCGAAACCCGTTCATCGGGTGGCGTCGGAGGTGGCGCCCGTGGTGGAGCAGGTGACAAAGCCGGTCGAGCCGGTGTTGTCGCAGGTGGTACGACCGGTCGCGAGGGTTGCCGGGCCGGTCGCACGGCCAGTGCTCGATTCGCTGGCTCCGGTCACCGAACCGGTTGCCCACGCGGTGGGAGCGGAACGGCTGGTCACGGCTCTGGACGGTGAACCGTCCAGGTCGGAGCAGCCGGCTGTAGCCGAGTCGGCGTCGCGCAGCGACGTCAGCGCGGGTTCGGCACCCGCGCCCGCAATCGAAGTCCACAGTGGACTTGTCTGGGGTGCGGATTCGGCCTGGGCCAGCGCCGCAGAGCGCGGACAGTCGGTTCCAGGGCGCGAACGGCCGGTTTCTCCGGAGACGACTCATCCCGGTGAAGCGTCTGTGGTCAAGGTTCCTGGCCCGCCCAGTGGTGGCCCCGTCTTGCCGGGCGGGCCGAGTTCCGTCGGCGTCGGTGGTTCGATGTCGGCGAGTTCGGGCGGATCGCACGGCGGTGAGTACGCGGTGACCGAGACCGGTACGGGCATGCCCGGAACGGATCGGGCGTGGCGAGCACCACCGGACGACCGGAGATCCGTCCCGTGGCCGGACGAGTACGGCCACGACCATCCCAGTTGACGAACCCTTTCCACCCTCAACTCCACATTGGACAGAAGGTAAGGAAAGGGAAGTCATGCACAAGTACGTGCGACGCGGATTGACCGCCGCAGTGCTGTCCGGCGGGTTCGTCCTGCTGGGCACCGCGGTGGCGAGCGCGGACACCGGGAATTCGAACCCGCTCGGCGGGCTCGGTGACACAGTGCACTCGGTGGTGGCCGGCACCTCGTCGGCGACCGCCCACGGTGGCAACGGAGGCGACTCCGGCAAGGCCGGGAACGCCTTCAGCAAGAACAACGCCGTCAGCGGAAAGTCCGGTGACTCCGGGAATTCGGGCTCGACCGGGCACAACAGCGCCTACGGGATCTGTGTGCTGGCCAGTTGCTCGACTTCGGTGTCCTCGGGCGACTCCGGCAACACCGGATCCACCGGTGCGACCGGAAACGCCGCCAACACCAGTGACACCACCGGGGGCAACTCCGGTTCCGCGGGCAAGGGCGGCGACGCCACCGCCGGTTCGAACGGTCACGACACCGCGGACTCGCGGGGCGCCCGCGGCGGAAAGACCGGTGTGCTCGGCACGGTGACCGGGACCGCGAAGGGCGGCAACGGTGGTGACTCCGGCGATGCCGGAAACGCCTCCAGCAAGAACAACGCCGTCAGTGGAAACTCCGGTGACTCGGGCAACTCGGGCTCGACCGGCGGGAACAGCGCCTACGGGCTCTGCGTGCTCGCCCGGTGCGAGACCACGGTGACCTCGGGCGACTCCGGAGACACCGGCGGCACCGGCGCCACCGGTGACGCGCACAACTCCAGCACCACCACCGGCGGCAACTCCGGTCCGGCAGGCAACGGTGGCGACGCCACCACCGCCGTGTCCGGCCAGAACTCCGCCACGAACAACGGTGGCTGGAACCGTCGCCACGGAAACGGTGACACCGGTGTGCTCGGCATCGTGACCGGGACCGCGAAGGGCGGCAACGGTGGTGACTCCGGCGATGCCGGAAACGCCTCCAGCAAGAACAACGCCGTCAGCGGCAACTCCGGCGACTCGGGCAACTCCGGCTCGACCGGTGGCAACACCGCGCTGACGGGGACGATCGGAGGCCGGGACTTCGGCCACGGTGGCTGGAAGCACCACGGCTCGAAGCACGAAGGTGACCACTCGAGCACGACGGTCACCTCGGGTGACTCGGGCAGCACCGGCGCCACCGGTGCGACCGGGGACGCGGTGAACCACAGTGCCACCGTCGGCGGCGACTCCGGTCCGGCGGGTCACGGCGGCGACGCCGCGGTCCTCACGTCGGGTCGCAATTCCGCGATGAACCACGATGGTGGGCACAAGTCGCGTCACCATCAGGGTGGCAAGACCGGTGTCCTCGGAGTTGTCTTCGGAAATGCCAAGGGCGGCAACGGTGGTGACTCCGGCGATGCCGGGAACGCCACCAGCGGGAACAACGCCGTCACCGGTGACTCCGGTGACTCCGGGAACTCGGGCTCGACCGGCGGCAACACCGCCGTCGAGGCCACCCGGGGCCAGGACCAGGGCCGTCACCACGGTGGCTGGAAGCACGAAGGTGACCGCTCGAACATCACGGTCACCTCGGGCGACTCCGGTTCGACCGGGGACACCGGTGCGACCGGTGACGCTGTCAACCACAGCACCACCACCGGCGGGAACTCCGGCCCGGCAGGCGACGGCGGCGACGCCGATGTCCACGCCGACGGCTGGAACAACGCCGGACGCCACCTGAGCACCGTCTGACGGGCAAGGGACAGAACACGAGCGGGGGCACCGGAATCCGGTGCCCCCGCTCCTCGTACCCGGCTTCCACGCCGACGAACAGGAGACTCGACAACGAAGACCTAGCGTTGCTAGACAATCTAGCGTCGCTAGGCTAACGTTCCTCTCGTCCTAGCAACGCTAGATTTCAGGAGAGAGAGTCATGTTCACGGCACTTGAGATCGTCACCACCGTGATCGTCGGCCTGATGGTGGGCGTGGAGTTTTCCGTCGCGTTCGTCATCAACCCGATCCTCAACGCCCTTCCCGATGACAGCTTGGTGCGCGGCCGTGCCCACGGGGGCCGGATGCTCGGCGCCGTCATGCCGGTCTGGTACATCGGTTCGCTCATCCTCGTCGCGGTCTGGGCGATCGCCGGATGGCGGCACCCCGGAGCAGGACTCGTCGTCGCCGCCGGCGCGCTGCTGATCGTGAGCGTGGTCATGTCGCTCCTGCTGCTCGTCCCGATCAACAACCGGGGCAAGACGTGGACCGCCGAGAACCGGCCCGCCGACTGGAAGCAGCAGATGAACCGCTGGGACCGCTTCCACTACATCCGCGTCGCCGTCATCATCGCCGCCTTCGCCCTGCTGGTCACCGCTCTTGCCTGAGCTTCGCTGATGCCGCCGACGCGCGCCTACCGCCCGGCGGGCGAACTGCTAACTTCCGCGTCATGGTGGACCACAGCGACAGCACGGCTTTCCGGGCGCTGGTGACCGGCGCCGAGAGCGGCATTCTCCTGTTCGGCATCACGCCGCCCCGCCTGAGCACCGCTCCGGAGCGGATCCGGGAGATCACCGCGGCCACCCTGGGACGCTTGGCCGCTCTCGATGTGGACGGTCTGGCGCTCTACGACATCGACGACGAAAGTGACCGCAATCCGGCGGAGCGGCCGTTTCCCTACCTGCCGACCATGGATCCCGCCGTCTACCATTCGGAATACTTCGACGGGTGGAACCGCCCCGCGATCGTCTACCGGTGTGTCGGCAAGTACGCCGAGGCCGAACTGCGGACCTGGCTGCGGACCGCGGATCCGGAGCGCGTGCACGGTGTCTTCGTCGGTGCGTCCTCGACGGACAAGCCGGTGCTGACCAGCTTGTCCGAGGCGCAGGACCTGCGCCGGGACATCCGTCCGGACATGCTGCTCGGCGGCGTCGCCATCACCGAGCGCCCCGAGGAGCACCTGCGGCTGATCGCCAAGCAGGAGGCGGGATGTTCGTACTTCATCTCGCAGGTCGTCTACAACGCTGACGCGGCGAAGAGCATGGTTTCGGACTACTTCTACGCCTGCCTCGAGAGGCGACTCACGCCCAAGCCCGTCCTCTTCACTCTCTCGGTCTGCGGGTCGATGAAGACGCTGTCGTTCCTCAAGTGGCTCGGCGTCGATGTCCCGCGCTGGCTCGAGAACTCCCTGCGCCACGCGGACGACACGCTGGCCGAATCGTACGAACACTGTGTGGCGACCGCGCGGGACTTGGTCGCCTTCTGCCGCAAGCTCGGCATGCCGTTCGGCTTCCTCGTCGAAAGCGTGTCCATCCGCAGGGTCGAGATCGAGGCATCGATCGCCCTCGCAGACGAACTGAGCCGGCTGCTCGAACGTGGCCGGCCATCCGAGTAAGCCGTGCGGGAACACGCATGTGCCCGCCGCGCTCGGCGTACGAACGTGTGCTGCTTGACTTGTGTGTGTGACAACGAGGTGGGGGCGTGCGGTGGCTGCCGTGTCGGCCGGTGTGCTGGTGTTGCCGGTGTCGTCGTGCTCGATGATGAGCGAAGAACAGAAAGTGGAGGAGCTGCGCAGGGCAGGTGAGCGAGGCGCCGAGGCGCACTTCGCACTGCTTGCCGAGTACAAGCTTCCCACGCCAGACGAGTGTTTGAACAACTACAGCCGCTTCACCGAGGGTGGCGCGCCGTGGGATGAGCCGTACAGCGCCACACCGGATTGGATCTCGCTGCATGGGGGGTACTTCGTGGACAGTTGCGTGGCGGGGAAACCGCGGGTCCCGAACAAGTGATCCGAGGTTCGCGTCGGCGGGGTCGACGTAGCAGGTCGCTCGATATTCAGGATGTCACGGGGCGGTGATTTCGGTGCCGGAGTTGTCCGAGAAGGCCCTGCGCTGGGTGACTGAGGCGGTGGGAGGCGGCGCTCGAGTGGCCACGGTGGCCGGCTTGCGAGAGGGAGCCAATCCGTGGTTGCTGAGGTTCGAACCGGCCGGTCGCGTCGAGGCGGCCGTGCTGCGACTCGGGGACCCCGCTGATCCCGAGCACTGCCAGCGGTTCGCGACCGAGACCGCGGCACTGCGAGTCGCCGGTGAACACCAGTTGCCCGCGGCCAGGCTGATCGCCACAGATCTCGACGGTTCCGCGGCGGGCGTCCTGGCTGTGCTGACCACCGTGCTGCCCGGGCACAGCCGGATCCCGTCGGTCGCCTCTGCCGAGCGGCTGCAGGGCCTGGGGGCCACAGCGGCCGCACTGCAGGCGGTCCCGCTGGTGCCCCGGGCTGCTCTGCCGCTGCGGGCCCGCTCGATCGCGGATGTGGACTTCGCGGCTCAACGCCGGGAAAAGGGCACCACTGCGTTGCTGACGGCTGCGGAAGAATGTCTGAACCAGCTCCCGGTACCCGCGGGCCCGACTGTCTTCGTGCACGGTGACCTGTGGTTCGGGAATACCCTGTGGTCCGGTGACCGCTGCACCGGCTTGGTCGATTGGGACTGCGCCGGTGCCGGATCGCCGGGAATCGACCTCGGTGGGGCGCGCTTCGACGCGGCGTTGATGTTCGGGCTCCCCGCCGCCGAGCAGGTGCTGGAGGGCTGGCAGCGTGCTGCCGGCCGACGAGCCGAGAGGGTCGCCTACTGGGACGTCGTGGCGGCGTCAGGCACCCTGGCCGACATGGCGTTCTGCGTTCCGGCGGTCCGCGACCAGGGCAGGCCAGACCTCGATGCGGGCGTTCTCGGGCAACGGCGGGATGCATTCCTCAGCACCGCACTGAGCCGGCTCGACGCCCACGGTCGCTAGCCGGTCACCAGTGACCCCAGCATCGTCGGTAGTCCGCCTGGCCGCACGGGCACGACGTTGTGGCCAGATCAGTGCTCCGTCGTCGCGGATCGTGGGTTCACCTGGCTGTGTCGGGGTTTCGAGTGTGGCTGTCACTGGCGGCGAACAAGCACGCCACCTGCGCGAAGGTCGATGCAGCTTGCCGTTCCGGCAAGGAAAGTTGCGGCAGAAAACTGGCCGCTGCACCGTTGCCCGCATGAGCACTCACGACGTAGTCATCATCGGTGGCGGACCAGCGGGCCTGGCGGCGGCTGTGACGTTGGGCCGTGCCCGGCGTGACGTACTGGTCATCGACGCAGGCACGCCCCGCAACGCGCCTGCCACCCAGGTCCACAGCTATCTCGGACGCGAAGGTGTCGATCCGCACGAACTGCTGGCCATCGGCCGATCGGAGGTCGAGCAGTACGGCGGCACCGTCCGCGACGACACCGTGATCGGCGTGGAGCGTGTCAGCGAGGATGCCCTGCGGATCACCCTTGCCGACGAGAGCACTGTTGACGCGAGGCGGGTACTGGTGGCCACTGGTGTCGTCGACGAGCTGCCCGACATTCCCGGCGTCGCCGACCGCTGGGGCGTGGACGTGCTGCACTGTGCCTACTGCCACGGCTACGAGGTCCGAGACAAGGCAATCGGGCTGATCGCCAGCGGCGTCGCCTCCCTCCACCAGGCGCAACTGTGGCGTCAGTGGAGCGAGAAGGTCACCCTGTTCACCAACGAGTCCGTGGAACTGACCGCGCCGCAACGCACCGAGCTCGCCGCGCGCCAGATCAGCGTGGTGCCCGGCCGGGTCACCGGCGTCGAGGTCACCGACGACGCACTCAGCGGCGTCCGGGTCGGTGACAGCGTGACCGAAGTCCAGGCCGTCGTCGTCTTCCCCGTGTCGGCGGCCAAAGTCGACACTCTGCTCGCAGACCTGGGCCTGACGGCCGAGGTCAAGGACATGGACGGCCAGCTCATCGGCGAGACCCTGCCCGCCGACCCCCAGACGGGAGCGACCTCTGTTCCCGGGGTGTGGGCGGCCGGCAACGTGCGAGGACACCGGGCGCAGGTCATCGACGCCGCCGCACAGGGTGGGCTGACCGGGGCAATGATGAACATCGACCTGGTCACCGAGGACGTGCACCGCGCCGTCGCGGCACATCCCGCCACGCTCTGAACTTCTCGTGAGTCCAGCCTGCGGAAGTTCGATGAGCGCCGACACGAGGTGAAGTCCTGACACTCGCTTAGACAGTCGGCCACAGGTAAAGGGAAGGCGTTTGAGATGACAGAACACCAGCCGCTCAGCGACGAGGAGACGGCCGCCATGTTCGAGCCGCACGGCTGGGACGAGCGTTACGCCGGCCAGGAGCAGGTCTTCAGCGGACAGCCCAATGTGCAGCTCGTAGCCGAGGCGGCCGGGCTGACACCGGGCAGCGCTCTCGACGTCGGCTGCGGCGAGGGAGGCGATGTGATCTGGCTGGCCCGGCAGGGCTGGACTGTCACCGGCGCTGACTTCTCCGCAGCCGGCCTGGCACGCGCTGCCCAGCGCGCCGAGCAGGACGGCGTCGCCGACCATGTCGGCTGGTGGCAGATCGACGCTCGCGTCTTCACCGCAGGCGGCCGATCCTACGACCTGGTCACCAGCCACTACCTGCAGCCGCCGGACGGCGGGATGACACAGGTGACCCGCCGACTCGCCGACGCCGTCGCCCCCGGTGGGCACCTCCTGATCGTGGGCCATGCCCCGATGGGGTCGTCCGCCCCACTGACCGCCGGGCAGCGCGCGGCGATGTTCTATGCCAAGGACCTGCTGCCCGGCCTGCCGGACGGTTTCGACGTCCTCGCGGTCGAACAACGGCCGCGGACCTTGATCCGCGGCGGAACGACGATCCACGCCGCCGACTCCACCCTGCTTGCCTGCCGTCGGCACGAGAACGGCCTCCACCGGTGAGCTCGCGTCTTCAACTGTCGCGTGTTCTTCGATCTTGTAACGGGTGTGATCACCTCCGGCATAGCGGACCCAGGTTTCTCCGGCCTCGGCGACCAGCCGTGCGGTCCGGCCGCGACGCCCGGGAATCCCGACCCGCCGGAGGCGTAGTTCGAGCGTGGTTGGGACATGGGTCCTCGACCAGGACGTCGTCGGCCGTGGTACATCGGAACGAAAAGTAGCGGTAAGCACTGATCCCCAGGTCAGAGGGCGATCTGATTGTCAGCCAAGGCTGTGAACGTGCGGGCGTTGAACTTCTGAGGTGTGAGCCGTAGCCTTCGCCGAATCTCGGGCGAATATGGCTCGACAGGCCACGGCGAGCGGCTCATCCGCCGTTCGGAGATTCGCACAAATGAACAGTTGTGACAGTTCTGCGAACATCCCGATCCGGGCCGAAGATTCCCAGGTCGCGATTCGCACAACTAACTCTAGTTTTGACAGAGTTCTGCGAGACTGTCGGCATGTCACGCGGACCCGACGAAGCCGCGGCCGCCGTCGAACGCCACCCCTGTCCGCAATGTGATGTCCCCGCCTGCCGCACCCGCGCCGGGAAAACCGCCGCCAAGTACCACACCGCGCGGTTCGTCCTCGTGCCCGCGCTGCGCGACGAACTCACCCTCGCCCACGAGATCAAGACCGCCGCGCCGCGGTTCTGTTAATTCGGCGAGACCGCCGAGAAGGCCTGCGTGGAGCCGCGCGCGAAGCTGGCCGTCGCCGCCCTGCTGCGTTCACACAACGCCACCCGACGAAACGTCGCGGTCGGCCCGCATCAGTGATCCCGCCCTCACTCACGCCCGGGACCTGCGCGGCCCGACGATCTCTCCTCTAACGTGAGGTGAGAGTTGTCGACGGTGGTCGTGACCTGCCCGCCATCCCACTGGGTCACCGACTCCCCGTCCTTTCGAGCCGAGGATCTTTCAGCACGCGTGATGGCGTGAGAGTGTTCCGCGCCCCTGTCCGGCGCCCGAGAAAGTCAGGTTGTCTTTCTGTGTCGAGTCTTGTGTCCCAGGTGTCGACGCGCCTGCGCGGTTCGCGTCCGTCGTGGCTGTCGCCCAAGGTCGCCCGCACCGAGATCCTCGCCGGGCTGGTGGTCGCGCTCGCGCTGATCCCGGAGGCGATCTCCTTCTCCATCATCGCGGGCGTGGACCCGAGTGTCGGGTTGTTCGCCTCGTTCACCATGGCGGTCGTGATCTCGATCGTGGGCGGCCGGTCGGCGATGATCTCCGCCGCGACCGGCGCGATCGCGCTCGTGGTCGCCCCGTTGGTGCGTGAGCATGGGCTGAACCATCTGATCGCCACGGTGATCCTGGGTGGTCTGTTCCAGATCGTGCTCGGTTCGCTGGGTGTGGCGCGGTTGATGCGGTTCGTGCCGCGCAGTGTGATGGTCGGGTTCGTCAACGCGCTGGCGATCCTGATCTTCCTGGCGCAGGTGCCGGAGCTGATCGACGTGCCGTGGCCGGTGTACCCGTTGTTCGCGGGCGGGCTCGTGCTGATGGTGCTGTTTCCGAAGCTGACCAAGGTGATCCCCGCACCGCTGGTGTCCATTGTGGCCTTGACGGCGCTGACGATCGCCGCGGGTATCGCGGTCCCGACCGTGGGCGACAAGGGTGTCCTGCCCTCCTCGCTGCCGTCACTCGGTGTTCCCGATGTGCCGCTCACCTTCGCCACGCTCGGCATGCTCGCGCCGTACGCGCTCGCGTTCGCGCTGGTGGGGCTGATGGAGTCGCTGATGACCGCGAAGCTCGTCGACGACATCACCGACACTCACTCCAACAAGACCCGCGAGGCGATCGGCCAAGGTGTCGCCAACATCGTCACCGGCTTCTTCGGCGGAATGGGCGGCTGCGCGATGATCGGGCAGACCATGATCAACGTGAAGACCGCCGGCGCCAGGACCCGCCTGTCCACGTTCTTGGCCGGGACGTTCCTCATGGTGCTGTGCATCGTCTTCGGCCCGCTGGTATCGCAGATCCCGATGGCCGCGCTGGTCGCGGTGATGGTGCTCGTCGCGTTCGGCACCTTCGACTGGCACAGTGTCGCTCCGGGCACGCTCAAGCGGATGCCGTGGGGCGAGACGATCGTCATGGTCGTCACCGTGGCCGTCGTGGTGGCCACCGACAACCTCGCGATCGGCGTGGTCGTCGGCTCGATCACCGCGATGGTGATCTTCGCGCGCAGGGTCGCGCACCTGGTCGAGGTCACCGCCGTGGTCGACCCGGACGGCACCCAGGTCGACTACGCCGTCACCGGCGAACTGTTCTTCGCCTCCAGCAACGACTTGGTCTACCAGTTCGACTACGCGAACGACCCGGACGAGGTCGTCATCGATCTCACCGGCGCCCACATCTGGGACGCCTCCACCGTCGCCGCCCTCGACGCGATCACCACCAAATACGCATCACGAGGCAAAACCGTCGAGATCGTCGGCCTGAACAAGCACAGCGCCCGGATGCACGGAAAGCTCTCCGGCGAACTCGCCGGCAGCCACTGACGCAGGCTGGACAGTGGTCACGGCTGAGGCCGTGATCGGCGCGACCAGGACGACGATGACGACAGCCACAGGTCGAGGTTGAGGGCGAAATCGATGCCCGCCCGGGTGGCGCGGTCGGTCACCGGGCGCGCGAGCCGATCGCGAAGCCGTTGCGGGTCAAGGAAAGTCCACACCGGAGCGGTCGGTGTCGCCGCCAGGTCACCTGCCTGGTCGCGGATCGCGCGGTCGTAGGCGACGTCCTGGGTAATGGGGTACGGGGCTTTGGTCCTGTTCACGACACTGGCGGGGAGCAGGTCGGCGGTGGCCGCGCGGAGGAGGGATTTCTCCTGGCCGTCGAAGGTGTGGTGTGCCCAAGGGGTGTTGAAGGCGTATTCGACGAGGCGGTGGTCGCAGAACGGGACTCGTACTTCCAGGCCGACGGCCATGCTCAGCCGGTCCTTGCGATCGAGCAGGTCGGGCAGCCACCGGGTCAGGTGCAGGTGGAACACCTCCCGCATGCGCCTCTGGATTCCGGCTTCCCCTGGCAGCACGGGAACTTCGGCCAGGGCCTGCCGGTAGTGGTTTTCGCGATGGGTGGCGACGTCGAGTGCGACGGCGACGTCCTCGCGCAGCAGGGCCTGATAAGTGCCGCTGCGGCCGGTGAGATATCGCCAGGGGTAGTCGCCGGTGGCCAGTGCGGCCGGATCGTGGAACCACGGGTAGCCGCCGAAGACTTCGTCGGCGCTTTCCCCGGAGATCACCACTGTCGCGTGGTCCCGGACAGCTTGGAACAGCAGGTACAGCGAGGTGTCCATGTCGCCGGTCGCCGGTGCGTCCCGGGCGGTGACCACGGCCTGCCGGGTGGCGGGATCGGTCAGCGCCGCCGAATCGAGGACGATGTCGCGGTGGTCGAGTCCGCAGTGGCCGACCATGTCCCGCACATAGGGGGCGTCGGGAGTGGCACGGAGCCGGTCCGGGACGAACTGGCCGTCGAAGTCGACCGAGAAAGTGCGCAACCGTCCGTGTGTGGAGCGACGGCCCAGCGCGGCCAGCGCGCTGGAGTCCAGCCCGCCGGACAACAGCGCGCCGAGCGGGACGTCGGCGCGCACGTGCCGGTTTGCGATGTCTCCCAACAGGTCTCGCACGTGGTCCACCGTTTCGGGTACGTCGGCGGTGTGCGGGCGAGCCCGCAGCGCCCAGTAACGGTGTTCACGGATTCCCCGGTCGTCGACCACCACCATGGTGCCGGGCCGGACCTCGTGCACGCCTCGGAAGAGGCTGCCGCCGGGAGTTCTGACGGACGCCAGGAAGTCGCGCAACCCGTCGTCGTCGACGGCCGGGGTGATCAATCCGCTGGCGAACAAGGCTTTCGGCTCGGAGGCGAAGAGGACGCCGTGGCCGTGAGGAGCGTAGAACAAGGGCTTGACACCGAGCCGGTCGCGGACGAGCAGAAGCCGTCCTCGCCGCGCGTCCCAGACCGCGAAGGCGAACATCCCGTTCAGATGTTCGGCGACCCCGGTTCCCCATTCCAGGCAGGCGTGCAGGACGACTTCGGTGTCGGTGTCCGTGCGGAACTTGTGGCCGAGCAGTTCCAGTTCCGCGCGGAGTTCGAGGTGGTTGAACACCTCGCCGGAGTAGCTGATGACCGTGAGCGGCCGATCCCGGTCATCGCTGAGCAGCATGGGCTGCTCGCCGTGCTCGGGGTCCATCACCGCGAGCCTGCGGTGGCCGAGTACCGCGTTCGCGCCTGCCCACACACCCTCGCTGTCCGGTCCTCTGGCGGCCAGTGTGTCGGCCATCGCCCGGACCACGCGGCCCTTGTCCCTCAATGAGCGGGTCGGATCGACCCAGCCCGCGATACCGCACATTGCCGAAGTCCTCCGGGACCCACCATGAGACGCCGACCGGCGGCGACCAAAACGACCCCGAGTGACTACCCGGACGGCACGAATGATCACATAGAGTGCAAAGATTCCGGGGTATCCGGGCCTGCCACCAACGGGTGGAAGTCAGGTCATGACCAGCTACGGCACACGCGAGGCGGGACAGATGTCGTACGACCCGATCGCGATCATCGGGATGGGTTGCCGGTTTCCCGGCGCACCCACCTATGGTCGGCTCTGGGAACTGCTCGGTGAGCGGGGTGACGCGGTCGCGCCGTCGGCTCCCGACGGCCGGATCGACACGGCGGATCTCTACGACCCGACCCCACGCCGGTCCGGTCGGCTGGTCAGCCGTGCGGGCGGTTTCGTCGACTACGCCGGTGATTTCGATGCCGCGCTCTTCGGGATCAGCGAGCGCGAAGCCGCCGTCGTCGATCCACAGCATCAGGTCCTGCTGACCACCACGCACGACGCCCTCCGCGACGCGGGTCTCGCCGCGGAATCGCTTGCAGGGCAAGACATCGGTGTCTTCATGGGACAGAGCACCGGGGAACACTGGGACGCGCTCCGCGCGAACGTGACGGTGGACATGTACGCCATCGCCGGCGCCGCCGCGCGCAGCATGGCGTCGGGACGCATCAGTCACGCCTGGGATCTGCGTGGTCCCTGCGCCACAGTGGACGCCGCGTGCTCATCGGGCACCTTGGCCGTGCATCTGGCCTGCCAGAGCCTGCGCACCGGCGAGTGCGACACCGCCGTGGCCGGCGGGGTCAGCCTCGTGCTGGGCACCGACCACACCGTCGGCTACTCCGCGGCGGGCATGCTGTCGGCCACCGGCCGCTGCAGCTTCGCCGACGAGAACGCCGACGGTTTCATCCGTAGTGACGGCGCGGGTGTGGTCATCCTCAAACGACTGGATCAGGCGCGGTCCGACGGCGACACGATCCACGCGGTGATCCTCGGTAGCGCGCAGGCCAGCAAAGGACGGACGGCGAAGGCGATCATCGCGCCGTCGATACCGGGCTACCTCCAAGTCATCGACCGGGCCTGCGCCAACGCCGGCATCGCGCCCGAACGCCTCGGTTACGTCGAGGCGCACGGCAACGCCGCCCCCGCCGGGGACACCCTTGAACTGCAGGCGATCGGCACCGCCATCGGACGCCACCGGGAACCGGGGCAGCCCTGTCTGGTCGGCTCGGTCAAGACGAACATCGGGCATCCGGAGGCGGCCGGGGGACTCGCCGGTCTGATCAAGGCCGCCCTCATCGTGCGGCACCGCAGCATTCCCGCCAGCCTGCACTGCGACCGGCCCACCTCCGGCGTCGACTGGACCGGGCTGAACATCGCCGGTGTTCCCGACCGGCTCGACTGGCCCTACCCCGGCGCGGCCGTGGCCGGAGTCAGTACGTACGGGCTGTCCGGCATCTTCGTCCACATCGTGATCGGTGAACCGCCCGGCATCACAGAGCGGTCTACGGAACATCAGCCGAAGCAGCGCACAAACGATCAGGGGAGGCGTGACCGCCAGCGATCGTGAGCGTTATTGAGGGGAAGGGCAAACGTGTCGTGTTCGCGGGCGGGTCGTGCCGGACTGAAGGCTCCCTTCGCCGCGTCCGATGCGGTGAAGGGAGCCTTCAGCAGCGCGGATCTGGACCGGCCGCACCCTGACTGTCCACACGGGACACGACCCCTCGAAAACCGCACATCTAACCATCAATCGGACATTCTGTCGCCAGAAAAGCAGCGAAGGAGTCCTTCGCCGCAGAGGCTCGGTCATGCCACATTTGACTTAGCCCTCAACAAAGTGTCGCCTTCAACCTCGCGGTGGACTCGAGGTTTTCCCGGGGACACCGATGGCGAGCAGGGCCGCGTCGTCGCCGAGGCCGTCACCGAAGCTGCCGAGCAGGTCGGTGAGGTCGGTGATCAGCTTCTCCGGCGATACCGGTGCGAGTTCGCCGACGAGGCAGCGGAGGGCATCTTCTCCGTAGAGGGTGCGGCCAGGGCCGGTGCGGGCTTCGGTGAGGCCGTCGGTGTAGAGCAGCATCGTGTCGCCCGGCCGCAGTATCGTTTCGGCCGGGGTGAACGCCGGGTTGGCCAGGAAGCCGAGCAGCATCCCGCCCGGCGTCTGGAGGTAGTCGGCGCCGCCGTCTGCGCGGGTGATGAGGGCCGGCGGATGCCCGCCCGTGGCGAGCCGGACCCGCATGGCGCCGTCTTCGGGTTCGAGGGTGCCGAAGATCGCGGTGCAGAAACGGGTGTCACCGCCGGTGTAGCGCTGGTACAGCACGGAGTTCAGGGTGGTCAGCGTGGCGATCGGGTCGGGGTCGTGCATCGCGGCGGCGCGCAGGGTGTAGCGGGTCAGCGAGGTCACCGCCGCCGCCTCGGGTCCCTTGCCGCACACGTCGCCGAGGAAGAACGCCCACCGGTCGTCCGAGAGCGGGAACAGGTCGTAGAAATCGCCGCCGAGCTGGTCGGGGGAGGCCGTGTGGTAGTGAGCGGCGGTCCGTAGGTTCGGCACCTGCGGCAGGGTTTCGGGTAGCAGGCTCTTCTGCAGGACCGCCAGCGCGTGTTGCAGTCGTTCCCGGTCGGCGTCCGCTTGCTTGCGCGCTTCTTCGGCGCTCCGCTGTCCGCGAAGCAGTTCTTGTTCGTACGAGCGTCGTTCGCGGGCGTCGAAGATCGTGGTGCGGATCAGCAGCGGCTCGCCTCCACCGCCCCGTTTGACCACCGAGGTGACCAGCACCGGCAGCTTTTCGCGGGTGACGGTGCGCAGTTCCAGCGCGATGCCTTTCGCTTCACCGTGCAGGTGCAGAAGCGGTGCGAAATGCGTTTCGTGGTAAAGCTTCCCGCCCACGGTGAGCAGGTCGGAGAACCGCATCCGGCCGACGACCTCGTCGCGCCGGTGGCCAAGCCACTCCAGCAGCGTGCCGTTGATCTTCGCGATCGTGCCGTCCATCAGGGTGGACAGGTAGCCGCAGGGCGCGTTCTCGTAAAGCTCTTCGGCGCTGTCCTCCAACAAGGCGGAGAAGGCCACGTCCGTGCCCGCGCCATCGGGCTGATGTGGCGGGCAGTGCCCGCGGTGGGTCATCAACGCCGGTGTTCCAGAAACTCGAGGATGGCGTCGGCGGTCGTTTGCGGAGCGCTCAGCTGCGGGCAGTGCCCGACCGCGTCGAGGGTGCGCAACCGGCTGCCCGGCATGGACGCGTGCACGAAGGCGCCGACCTCCGGCGGGGAAATCGCGTCCTGCGTGCAGTCCAGGATCATCGTCGGGAGGTCCGCTCCAGCCAGATCGGCACGCGAGTCGGAGAGGAAAGTCGTGCGGGCGAACACTCTGGCGACCGCCGGATCGGTGGCGCAGAAGCTGGCGGTCAGCTCTTCGCCCAGCTCCGGCCGGTCAGGGTTGCCCATGATCACCGGAGCCATGGCCGACGACCAGCCGAGATAGTTGGATTCCAGTGACTCCAAGAGTTCCTCGATGTCCTCGGCGCTGAACCCGCCCCGATAGTCCCCGTCGTCGATGTAGCGGGGTGACGGTACGAGCAAGACCAGCGACGCGAACCGTTCGCGCACCGCTTTCGCCGCGAGTACGCCCACCATCGCGCTCACCGAGTGCCCGACGAAAGTGACCTCGCGCAGGTCTAGTTCCTCGCAGATGTCCAGAACGTCGCGCACGTAACCGTCCAAGGACGAATACCGACGTTCGTCCCAAGCGGACATTTCCGATCGTCCCGAACCGACGTAGTCGAACGACACCACGCGATGGCGTTCGGCCAGTGCCGGCGTCACCAGGCGCCACATGTTCTGGTCACAACCGAATCCGTGCGCGAGCATCACCACCGGCCCATCGGGGGGCCCGGCGACGACGACGTTGTTCCGTCGACTTACGTCCATACGCGCATCCTCGCATCCCGATCTGCCACGATCGAACGTAGCAACCTGCGAGCGATGCCGCCGTCTGGTTGCGGCGGCCGTGGTTTCCTGCAAGGCGGGCTGGTTTGATCGGTGCGACCCTGGCGGTATGACCGATCGACCAGGGCCACGCCGAGAACTGGAGCGGATCCGGGAGGGCACGGGATCGGGCGCGGGTCATTCCCGGGTCGCGTTGGGTGCCGGGCCGCTTCGAGAACGGCTGCGGGCCGCGATCCTCGCCTTGGCTTTCGCACGAGGCGCGGACAGCAGCACCTGTCCTTCTGACGCGGCCAGGGCGCTGGCGGACGACTGGCGTCCGCTGCTGCCGCAGGCTCGGGAACTGGCACGTGAACTCGCACGGACCGGAGAGGTGCGGCTGACCCAGCGTGGCCGGTCGGTCGATCCGGATGGAGAGTGGGAGGGGCCGATCAGGATCCGGCTGCCGGGGCATGCGAATGGCTGAGCCGGACCGCACGCCCGACGGGCACTTCGTGGTGATCGACGGCAGGCGATGGCGGGCCACCGATCCGGAGATCCCGGAGGAAGCGGCGGCCCGGTTGCGCAGTCTGCTGATGCGGGCTCGCCGGGATGTCGGCGCGGCCCGCCGTGCTCAGGACGTCGAAGCGGAACGGGACGCCCGGGCGCGGGTGCACACCGCCAAGGTCGCTTTGGGCGAGCGTGGTACTCCTTGGTGGGATCAGGATTCCGCGGAGCGGCGGCAACGGTGGCGACGCGGCCTGGACGCCTTGAGCTGAACGCTGCCGTTTCCGAAGCCGCGGGGGCCGGGGGAGCGGGTAGTCCAAAAAGGACACCGCGCATCACCGCCGGTGAGACCGTTCTCGACGGCGAGCGTGTCCTCGGGCGGGCGGGAACCCGGTGCCCGGACTTTTCGCGGCGTGGGAGCCGGGTGCCGGTGATCGGGCCACGGCCTGCCGACGGCCTATCTCAACAAACAGCTGCAGGCGCTGGCCAGGGACGGGATCGTCGACTCGACCCGTGGCCCCCGGGGCGGCTTCCGGCTCGCCCGTGGACCCGA
This sequence comes from Amycolatopsis sp. lyj-84, assembly GCF_046549075.1. Classification (NCBI taxonomy): domain Bacteria; kingdom Bacillati; phylum Actinomycetota; class Actinomycetes; order Pseudonocardiales; family Pseudonocardiaceae; genus Amycolatopsis; species Amycolatopsis sp. lyj-84. Next base: position 380,412 of record NZ_JAJPWO010000004.1, on the reverse strand, counting down.
GCAGATCACGCTGATGGACGTGGTCACCGCGATCGAAGGTGCCGAGCGGGCCTTCCTCTGCACCGAGATCCGCAGACAGGGACCGAAAGGCGCGGCGCGGGACGACTACCGGAAGCCTTGCCTGATCGACCAGGCCATGCGCAAGGCGGAACTCGCGTGGCGGACCGAGCTCGCCGGGCAGACCGTCGCCGATATCAAGGTGCGGTTGGAGCGGGATGCCCCCGGTGTACCCGAACGCACCCGCCGCTGGTTCACGGGCGTCCAGGCCTGAACCCCGGCAAACGACACTCAGCGAAAGGCGATTCCATGGCGCACGAAATCATCAACCCGGCAGGGCTGCACGATCCGGTGGGGTTCGGATACAGCCACATCGCCACCACCTCCGGTGAGCTCGTCTTCATCGCAGGGCAGTACGCCTCCGACGGCAGCGGCCAGGTCACGTCGAGCGACTTCGCCGAACAGGTCGAACAGTCGCTGGCGAACCTGCGCACCGCCCTGGCGGAGGTGGGTCTCGACTTCAGCCACGTCGTCCAGCTCCGCACCTACATCGTCGAGCATGACGCCGCCAAGCTCGAGACCATCGGCAGGCTCATCGGCCAGATCTGGGGCAAGCGGCCGCCCACGCAGACTCTCCTCGGGGTGGCGGCCCTCGCCTTCCCGGACATGCTCTTCGAAGTGGACGCCGTCGCGGTCCGGCCATAGCACTCGGCCTGTTGCGGACCATCGTCCTGGTCATCCACAACAAGGTGACCTGCCGCAAGAGCCGTCCGCGCGGGTGAGCAGGGTGTCGCCGAGTACCAGGACCCCATCCGGGTGATCACGCTTGGCGGCGGCAACGCCCTCGTCGACAGGTGCGTGAAGCCCGTGGTGAGTCCGGATCCGCTGGACCTCGCCACCGTGAGGGAGGACTTGATGGGCATTCGATCAACAGTGCGAGCAGGAGTCGCGACCAGGGCGGCCACGGCGGCGGTGATGGCGATGGTCGCGGGCCTGGTGGTGACCGCGGCGCCAGCCGTGTCCGCGTCGGCCCAGGCCATCCCACCCGATTGCAGGGTGTGGCGGAGTACAGGCTCTTGGGCGGTTTCGTCGAAGTGCACCCAGCGCGCGCACCGAGCCGCGGCGGAGTGCCGTACGCACACCCAACCCGCATACCGGTGGTACTTCGGCGCTTGGGCGAACAAGAACGAGGAATCGAAGGTGAACTGCCCGCAGGACACCACGGGTCTGCGGGGGATGAGCGTGGACTACCCGGACTGATCTCGCGTCACAGGAAAGCGTGACGCCGGTATCGCACCGGATCGCAGGCGGAGCGGGAAACGACGAGCTGCCCCTTGTCACCGAACTGCTGGACAGCTGCGCGCACCTTCCGGTTCGTTCGAATGTCCACGGTCGACGTTCATCGGCCGTGGGCATTCGACCGGCTCTTCCTCATTCAGGCTGCGCGACGGCAAGTCGATGTCTGCCCGGATCGCCGCGCGCGGCGGGAAACCACCTGTTCGGGCAGGAGCGAATACCGGAGAGCGCCGTGTACGCCCGAGTCAGGTCGCAGCAGGGATTTCACAAGCCGTTAGGCCGATCGTGATCAGGGTTCACTCGTCCTGGTCACCCTCCCCGAACGGGGTTCCGGAAGAGGTGTGACTGCGAGATCCTCGACCTATGGCGACGGAGGCGAAGGTTGATGACGCCGAGTGGCGTGCGCTGCTGTGGCGTGAGATGGCGGCGATCGAGCAGGCCAAGAGCACACTGATGCGACGGCACGAGATCGACGATCACACCGCGGCCTCCTTGCTGGCGTTGTGCGCCGAGGAAGGCGGTGTGGAGTTTGCCGAAGCTGCGCGATGCCTGAAGTGAGCGCCCTTGTCTGGGTGGTGGCCCCGCCTGGGCAGGAAAGTGCAGCCACCGTCGTCGGAGGCTCAGGTGATGCCGCGAAGATCGGCCGGTTTGAGGGGCGGCCGGATCGGGAAGCATGCGGTCATGTCCAGTGGAGTGGATGAGCAAGCTGTCCCGGCAGAACGGCGACACCGACGCAGGCGCTGGATGGCGGGTCACGGTGGAGTGATGACCGCTGTTCCGGCCGCGGTCTTCGGCGCGTTGGGTGCGTGGTACGGCTCCGCGAGCGACGCTGAGGTGAGTTGGTTGAACCCGGTGACAGGGGGTGTCATCGGCGTGCTGTTCGGCGCGCTACTGGGTTTCGGGGTGTCGATGGAGTCCCGGGAGCCGAAACCGAAGGGTGCGCGTCGAGTCCTGGTCATCGTCGGGCTGGTGTTCTGCGCCGCGGTAGCTCTGGGAATGCGGTATCTGCGCTTCCGAACGTGACGGTCTATTTCTCCTCCGACACCGAAAGCGAGCAACAGTCGCCGAACGGCGGCGATTTCACCTGACCGTCCGGTCATAGGGCGCTCTGCGCGTTCAGCCTGGTCGGTGAACGTCTCCACCGTCGGTGTCTTCTCCGCTGCGAAGGTGTCTCGTCGGCGCTAATGTCACCGGCCTGGCAGCCCGCTTCCGGAAGGACACCAGTTCCGTGCACCAAGAGACGACGTCCGTCACGACCCCCGACCTCGGCTTCGGCTGGGGAGCCTCGGGCCTGATCTTCGCTGTGCTCATGATCATCGCGCTGTGGAAGGTGTTCACCAAGGCCGGGCGACCCGGCTGGGCGGCGATCATCCCGTTCTACAACGCCTACACGCTGCTGAAGGTCGCGGGGCGCTCCGGATGGTGGCTGATCCTGTTGCTCATCCCGGTGGTCAACATCGTCATCGCGATCATCGTCTCGATCGACGTCGCGAAGGCGTTCGGCAAGAGCGGCGTCTTCGGGTTCTTCGGCCTGTTCCTGTTCTCCATCATCGGCTACCTCATCATCGGCTTCGGCCAAGCCCGCTACACCGCCCCACCCACCGCCAACGCCTGAGGTCCGCGGATCAGGACAGCGTTCCGGCACGCTCCTCACCCGCGACCACGGTCAACCGGACCTTGGTCTGCAACAGCGAGTCAGCGCCCTCGGCGAACGGATCACGGTCCAGCACCACGAAGTCCGCCGCCAGCCCCGGCGCCAGGCGCCCGGTCAATCCCTCCCACCGGCACGAGTACGCGGCGTGCCGGGTGCCGTGCGCGAGGGCGTCGGCCATGGGCAGGGCGTACTCCGGGATGTTGGGCGGCAGCCCGGGATCGGACGCCGATCGCCGGGTGGTGGCGATGAACATGTTCGGCAGCGGCGGGTGGGGCGCGGTCGGCGCGTCGGAGCCGAACGCGAGCACCGCGCCGGCGGCGGTCAGTTCCGGCCACGGGTAGCCGCGCCGCACGCGGTCGTCGCCGAGCACCGCCCGCCAGTTGTCCTGGATCGCCGGATCGGCGTGCACCGGCTGCATGGACGCGACCACGCCGAGCCGGGCGAGTCGGCGCACGTTCTCCTCGGTCACCACCTCGACGTGCTCGAGCCGGTGCCGCCGGTCGCGCGGCCCGTTGACCTCGATCGCTTGCTCCAGCGCGGAAAGCGCGATGTCCGACGCCTCGTCGCCGATCGCGTGCAGCGCCACCTGCAACCCGGCCGCGTCCGCCGCCGCCACGACGGGGGACAGGGCTGCCAGGTCCCAGATCGGCCCGGGATGGCTGCCGTCGGCGAACGGGGCCTTCATCGCCGCCGTGCAGCTGTCGATCACGCCGTCCACCAGCAGCTTGATACCGGTGACCCGCAACCACGGCCCGGACAGCCGCCCGGCCAGCTCCACCGCCCGCCGGACCTGCCGCAGATCGTCCTCGGTGCTGCCGGTCCGCTCGACCAGCCAGTGCCCGGCCACCCGCAGCGGCAACCGGCCGCCGCCGCGGGCCAGTGCCCGCTCCAACGCGTCCAGGTCGTCCTGCCCCAGCCCCATGTCCACCGCGCCGGTCACGCCGTCGGACAGATACTGCTCGAACGTCGAGGCCAGTGCGGCGTCGCGCTCGTCGTCGCCTGCTTGCGCGTCGAGGAACCGCCGCGCCAGCTGCAACGCGGCCGCCTCGTACAGCATGCCGTCCGGCTCGCCCGCCTCGTCGCGGCCGATCCGGCCGCCGATCGGGTCGGGGGTGTCCGCCGTGATCCCGAGCTCCCGCAGCGCGGCGCTGTTGACCCACGTCGAATGCAGGTCGTTGGCGGCGAGATAGACCGGCCGGTCCGGCACGGCCGCGTCGATCATGCCGCGGTCCGGGCCGCGGCCGTCCAGCGCGCCGAACAACCAGCTGCGGCCCAGGATCCGTGGCGCGCCGGGGTCGGCGGCCGCCGTCTCCCCGATCCTGGCCTGGATCTCGGCCACGTCGGCGGCGTCGAACAGGTCGACCTGCCGCAGCGCCTCACCCATCCCCAGCAGGTGGGTGTGCGCGTCCACGAAACCGGGCAGCACGAACGCCCCGCCGAGGTCCACCAGCCGCGCGCCGCCGGCCAGACCGTCGGCCGTCGCGGTGTCGCCGACGAACTCGATCGACTCCCCGCGCACGACCATGGACTCCGCCCACGCGGGCTCGTCGGCGGTGAAGATCCGGCCGCCCCGGTAGTGGACCAGTTCCGGCTTGCTCATTTCACTCCTTGTGTCGACGAACGCATCGCCAGGACGTAGATCAGCGAAGGGACGATCAGTCCCACCGGCAGCGACAGGTCGATCCCGCCCACCAGCTCGGCCAGGAACCCGATGTGCACGTCGGGGACGGCCAGGAACTCGATGGCGAACGCGGCGCCTGCCACCAGCGCGGCGAAACCGGCCCAGTTGACCCCGCCCCGGTACCAGAACGGGCTGCTCCGGCCGAGATCGCTGAGCGCGTGGCCGTCGTACCGGTTGCGCCGCAGCAGCAGATCGGTGACGTAGATGGCCATGATCGGGGCCAGCACCGCCACCATCATCTGCAGCATCCGGCTGACCGTGTCCAGGAAGTTCGAGACCAGCAGCGCGTACATGGTCAGCAGGATGCTGACCGTGCCGTAGAACAGCACACTGCGCGACCGGCGGACGCGCATCCCGATCGCCTGGAGCGCCAGCCCCGAGCTGTAGATGATCAGCGCGTTGTTGGCGATCGCGCCCAGGATCATGGCGATCAGGAAGACCGGGGAGAACCAGCCAGGCAGCAGGCCGGTGAGCGCGGTCTGCGGGTCGCTCATGTCCAATGTGGTGGCGGCGACCGCGCCCAGCGCGGTGCACAGGACGCTGGGCAGGTACGCGCCCGCCGCCGTCCAGCCGACGATGGCCGACGGCTTGGCGGTGCGCGGCAGATAGCGGGCGAAGTCGGCGCTGGTGCTGTAGGACAGCGGGGCCGAGGCGACCATGGCCAGCCCCGCGGCCAGCGCCGCCCACAGGTCGGGTCCCTGGAGCTCCCGCGGCGGCTGGTGACCCCAGTCGGCGTTGCCCAGCACGAAGAACGCCAGTACCGCGAACACCACCGCGAGTGCCGCGGCGAGCGGCATGTACAGCCGGATGATCGTGGCGTGCCCGTAGACGCTGATCGCCAGCGTCACCGCCGCCACGCCGACGATGACCAGCGTCTTGCCCACCGTGCCGAGTTCCAGGCCGAACCTGGAGCACAGGCTGAACGCCGTCACCGACGCGGCCGACAGGCTCAGCGCGACGTAACACACGGAGATCAGCGAGCCGTTGAACGTGACCAGCACCCGGTTGCCGCGAACGCCGTACATGGTCCGGGTGATGACCGAACTCGGCGTGCCCGCGGCCGGGCCGCTGACCGAGATCAGCCCGACCAGCACCCAGAACAGGTTGCCGACCAGGATCACGCCGAGTGCCTGCCACAGGCTCAGGCCCAGCACCACGAGCGCGCCGCCGACCACCAGGCTGAGGTAGCTCACGTTCGGCGCGGCCCACACGCCGAACAGGTCGCGCGCCCGGCCGTGCCGTTCCTCGTCGCCGATGACGTCGATGCCGTGCGTCTCGATCCGGGTGGCCTGTGCGGAAACGGGTTCGGGTATCGCTCTACTGGCGGGGTCTTGGATCACGGCGGGGCCTCCAGCGGTGTCCTCTGTGGACTGAGTGTCTGTTGGTGAACCCGCGTCCGCGATCGACGTCGGCAGGACGCTGCCTGGTCTTCCACACCCGCGTTGGCGGGTAAGGCGTCCTGCCACCGCGATAGCGGGGCCTTCGGCCGGGGCGGGTTCACATTTGGTCCTGTTCGCGGGTCCATCTCAGCTCTGCCAACTGGCCCTGAGACGTGGGTCACGGGGTGTGGGGACGGTAGGGCGGGCCGCCCGGCCGCGTCGATGGACGCGGGGTTGAACTTTGCGCGTGACGGTGGACACTGCGTCCATGCCGCTGACTGTCGCCGCCCTGCTCGCCGTGCGCGAGCTCCGCCTGACCCTGGTCGCCGGAGAGGGTGGCCGGGACCGGGTGATCGAGGCCGCGCACGTCTCGGAGCTGGCCCGCCCCGGCGAATGGCTGCAGGGCGGGGAACTGCTGATGACGGCCGGTGTGGTGCTGCCGACTGACCGGCGGTCCTGCCGGGGTTTCGTGCGGGACGTGGTCGAGGGCGGCGCGGCGGCGCTGGCGTTCGGCGTCGGCCACGGCCAGCCGCACCGGGAGCCGCCCGGCGAGCTGGTGGCCGCCGCCGAAGCGGCCGGGCTGCCGCTGCTCGTGGTGCCGGACGAGGTGCCGTTCATCGCGGTCACCAAGGCGGTGTTCGCCGCGCTGGCCGCCGAGGACCGGCGCGCCCTGGAGCACACCGTCGATGTCCAGCGCAGGCTGACCGTCGCGGCGACTTCGGGCGGCGGCCTGAACGCGATCCTCAAGGTGTGGCTGCGCGCGACCGGTCGTGCCGCCGTGGTGACCGACCTGCTCGGCCGCGAACTGGTCGCCGTCGGCGAGTCCGCGCCCGCCCTGCTCGCCGCCGGGCGCACGGTGCTGGACGAGGTGGGCGCCCGCGGGTTGCTGGGCAGCGCGTCGGTCGCGGCGGACGGGCTGACCGTGGCCGTGCAGCCGATCGGCGCCCGGCGGCTGCGCGGGCACGTGCTGCTCGCCAGGCCGTCCCAACCACAGCCGGGCACTCTGGACGCCGCGCTGGTTTCGTTGCTGACACTGGAACTGGAGCGCAGGCACCTGGCCGACGAACCGCGGCGGCGAGCCGGTGCGGAGGCGCTGGCCCGGCTGCTGAACGGGCTGCCCGACGACCGGGCCGAGTCCGTCCTGACCGCGTTCGGGCTGGCCGCGTCCTCGGTGCGCGGCCTGGCGGTGGTGGCCGGGGCGGGGGAAGCGGACGACCTGGCCGCAGATCTCGCCCTCGTGCTGCCCGGCGGCCTCGTGCGGTGGTCCGAGGACACCGTGGAGGCGCTGGTCGTCGACGAAGTGGACGTGACCGCGCTGCTCGACCGGTTCGCGCCGGGGCGCCCGGCCGGCGTCGGCGCGGCATTGCGGCCGGGCTCGGCGGCCGTCTCGCTTCGGCAGGCACGGGCGCTACTGGCCACCAGCGTTCGTCTTGGCCGTCCCGCCGAGGCCGGGGAGCACAGCACCAGCAGGCTGCTGCTCACCCTGGGGCCGCCGGAACTGCTGGCCTCGTTCGCCGACACCGTGCTGGCGCCGGTCGACGCCGCCGACCAGCGGGAGCAGCTGCTGGCCACGTTACGCGCGTGGCTGGACGCCAACTCCGCGTGGGACGTCACGGCACAGCGCCTCGGCGTGCACCGGCACACCGTGCGCAACCGCATCGACCGGATCGAGCAGCTCACCGGCCGGACGCTGACGACCGCCTCCGCGCGCTACGAGCTGTGGCTCGCGCTGGAGGCCCGGGACGCGCTCGCCTACGCCGACACCGGACGGGATTCGCCGTCGCGTCCACATTGACCGGCCAGATTGGACTCCGCGTCCATCGACCGGGGTAGGACGGCGCACGTACGTTGCCGGGCACGCTGACAGAAGGCAGGTGTTCGATGGGTTCTCCGGAAGTCGATGTCGTGATCGTGGGCGCGGGCTTCGCCGGGCTGACGGCCGCACGTGATCTCGGCTCGGCCGGGCGAACGGTGCGCGTGCTGGAGGCGCGCGACCGGATCGGCGGCCGTACCTGGTACCGGACCGACCTGTTCGACGGAGTCGGGCTGGAGATGGGCGGTACGTGGATCGTCCCCGAGCAGACCTTCGTCACCGAGGAGGTCCGCCGGTACGGGATCGCGGTCAGCGACAGCGAGTTGCCAGCCCGGATGACCTGGTCGGATCGCGGCACCGTGCTGAAGTCGCTGCTTCCGGTGCCGCCCGGCGAACTGGAGGACCTGGAACTCGCGGTGCGCGCCCTGGTGGCGGCCGGCGCCCGGCTCGACGTGGACCGCCCGCTCTCCGGACAGGGCCTGGCCGACCTCGATGTGCCGATCCGGCAGTGGGCCGACGAAGCCGGCTTGAAGGGCAACGCGCGGGAACTGCTGATCTCCTGGTTCTGCGGCTGCGGCAACGCTTCCGCCGACACCGGCTCCGCGCTGGACATCCTGCGCTGGATCGCCGCCATGGGCAACTCCGTCTGGGGCATGGTCCGGGCGAGCGTGCTCGGGCGGACCTTCGACGACGGCACCGTCTCGCTCGCCACGGCGCTGGCGGAGGACGGCGGCGCGGACATCCGGCTGAGCACGCCCGTGCGGTGGGTGCGCCAGGAGGCGGACCACGTCGTCGTCGGACACGACGGCGGAGAGGTCACGGCGCGGCGGGTGCTGGTCACCGTTCCCATCGGCGTGCAGCGGCACATCGAGTTCACCCCCGCGCTGTCCCCGGCGAAGCTGGCCATCTCCACCGAGAACCACGCCGGGCAGGGGCAGAAGGTGTGGGCGCTGGCCCGCAACGTGCCGGACGACCTGAGCGGATACGGCTGGGGTACCGAGTTCGACTACGTGGGCGCGATGTACACCGTGCCCGAGGGCGTGGTGCTGGTGTGCTTCGCGCCCGAGCACGACCGGGTGGACGGGCACGACGTGGCGGACGTGCAGCGGGCGGTGCGCGAGTTCGCGCCCGAGGCCGAGGTCGTCGCCGCGACCACGTACGAATGGGTGGACGACGAGTGGTCGCGCGGCACCTGGACGACCTTCCGGGCCGGGCAGATCTCCCGTTACGAAAGGGATCTCGCCGTGCCGGAGGGCTTGGTGCACTTCGCCGGGGCCCACACCGCCCAGCGGTGGCCGGGTTTCATCGACGGTGCGATCGACAGCGGTCGCCGCGCCGCCGCCGAACTGCTGGCGATGCTGTGACGACCCGGTCGATCCGCTCGAGAATGCCATTCTCCGAATCCGATATTCGGAGTAAGGCTTCGAATCCGGCGTCGACGCGAGCCGGGTGACAGTGGGTCGCGGCCGGGGACCCGATCAGGACTTCGGTGCTGCCGGAGGATGGAGCCCTGGCGGTGAGAACGAAGACCGAGAGTGTCTTCGGTACGGGTCCGGTATGGGCGCTGCACGTCGGCGAAGCTGAAACAACGTGCTTTCGGGCATTCCGGCCTTGTTCGGTGCTGGTTCACACTTTACGGTGGCGGCCGGGTTCTTCGTATATTTCCCCGATGCCGCCGCTGGCATAGTCACGACCGAACATTTCGCCATTCCCTTTCGCTTCGAGTAAAGGATGGTTCCTTGATGCCGACGGATGCCCTCGAACGTGTCACGCTCATCTTCACTCTGTTCGACCGCAACGGGAACGGGCATCTCGAAGCCGAAGACTTCGAGATCATGGCCGCCGACGTCGTCGAGGCGGCACCCGAATCCGGCGCGGCGGCCAAGGACGCGATGCGGGCGGCGTTCCGGCAGTACTGGCGCACCCTGGCCGAGGTACTGGACGTCGACCGCGACGGTGAGATCACTTTCGACGAGTACACCGCCGTCGTACTGTCGCCGGAACGGTTCGACTCGACCATCAGGGTTTTCGCCGAGTCGCTGGCGGCGCTGGGCGACCCGGACGGAGACGGTCTCATCGAGCGCCACGTCTTCCACTCGCTCATGACGGCGATCGGCTTCGAACGCGCCAACATCGAGGCGCTCTTCGACGCCTTCGGCCCGTCCGCGTCAGACCAGATCACCGTTTCGACCTGGGTGGCCGGGATCAAGGACTACTACAGCCCCTCGAAGACGGGCATCCCCGGCGACCACCTGGTCAGCGGCGCGCCCACGGCCTGAATCCGGCATCCGAACAGCGAAGGAGCACGGTGGACCCCACCATCGGACTGGCCGTCGGCCGCGGAACCGGACCAGAACTCGCGAACGTCTTCGAACGTGTCCTGAACACCCTCGGGAAGGCGTCTTCGACGACCATCCGCATCGTGCGCTCGCCCAGGCTGTACCACTCGTACTTCTCCCTCAAGGCCGAAGGAAGCGGCTTCGCGGAGATCGCGGACCTGACCCGGCAGGACGCCGACCACTACGAGCGGTTCTGCCGCGCACGGGCACTCGCGGGCACCACCGCCGTCTTCCGCACGGCGATCAACGCCCAGTCGTTGTACCTGGTCCGCGAGCGACTGCAGGCGGTGAAGACCGACCTCATCGAGGATCGGGACTCGTCGCTGTTGATGGTGCGCGACGAAGCCCAGGGCTTTTACACCGGCGAGAACAGCCACAGCCCCGGTGTCGTCCATCGCACCATGAAGTTCAGCAAGGAGATCACCGCGAAGGTGGTCGCCGCCGCCCTGGAGCAGGCGCGGCGGCAGTGGCCCGGCGAGCAGGTGGAACGGGTGGTCATGGCCTACAAGTTCCACCTCCTCGACGGTGCTCTCGGTGGCTGGGTGGAGGAGATCGCGGCACGGCACGGCGTGGAGATCGCCCTCGCCCAGCCGGACACGGTCAACCGCAACCTCATCGAGCACGGGTTGCCGCGGCGCACCGTCATCATCGGCGCCAACGAATGGGCCGACATCATGCACGTGGTCCTGCTGGACCGGCTGGGCTCCGAACGGCAGGAAAACCGCTACACGGAGAACATCCACCTGCATCCCGACGTCGCCGGACTGGTCGAGTACCAGACCGTGCACGGTTCCGCGGACGACCTGGCGGGCCTGGGCATCGTCAATCCCGTGGCGACCATCCGGGCGGCGGCGGCGATCGCGGAACGGCATGCCGGCTGCGCGGGCGCGATCAAAAGCACGGAGGACGCTCTCGAATCCGTCGGACGCCAGGGAATCACGACTCCGGACCTCGGCGGACCCCACTCGACCACGGAGGTGACGGAGGCCGTGGTGGACCTGCTGAAGCAACCCGGGCGATCAGCCGACGTCCTCTCGGCAGTGGAAGGGTGACCGGGACGGCGCTGGTCGTCATGGACCTGCAGAACGACTTCTGCACCGGGCCGGTAGTGGCGGGCAGGTACGCGGGCGATCTTTCCACAGTGGACGCCGCGACGGCCGGTGCCGCGCGGGCGGTGGACGTGGCGAGGGCTCGCGGCATCGAGGTCGTCTTCGTTCGGTTCCACGGTGACGTCGAGCATCAAGGCCCGAGCTGGCGGCATCGGGACCTGATGCTCGGGAAACGCCCGAAGTGCCGGGAAGGCACCTGGGGTGCGGAATTCCACCGGGTCTCGCCCGCCGGCGGCGAACGTGTCTTCACCAAGAACGCGCGCTTCGACGCCTTCCTCACCGACGGTTTCGAGGAGTACCTCGTCCGGAACGGTTTCGGGCACTTGGTGTTCGCGGGTCTCTACACGGATGTCTGCGTGGACTCCACCGCGCGGACGGCGTTCCAGCAAGGGTTCCACGTGACCGTCCTGACCGACTGCACGACGAGTCTCCACCTGCCCGACGACACGATCCTGGGCTTCATGGGCACTGTCTACGGCGCCCGTCTGGCCATCCTCGACGATCCGGAAGTGTGGTCATCGCCCGAAAGGCAGGAGCCTTGGCCGGTACGAAGCACGACGGCGGCGCGATAGAACTGGGTGTCGGCCGGACCGCGCTCATGGTCGCCGCCGCCCGCGCGATCGAAACCCACCGCCCGGACTCGCTCGCCAGGGACGGCTTCGCGGAGCATTTCGTGCGTGCCGCCCGGACCTGCGAAGACTGGCCGTTACGCATGGAGCAGGTCCCGGACGGGGACGCCGATCCCCTGTGGGGCAGGCTCGGGCGTTACTTCGGTCTGCGAACCCGGGTCCTGGACGACTTCGTCCTCCGGTCGGCGCGGGCCGGAGGACGTCAGGTCGTGCTCCTCGGCGCGGGCCTCGACTCGCGGGCCTTCCGGCTCGACTGGCCTGCGGGCTGTGTGCTGTTCGAGATCGACCGCGAGCCGGTGCTGGGATTCAAACAGGACGTCCTCGACAAGCTAGGCGCCATAACGAAAACGCGGCGCGTGCCGATCGCGGGCGACCTGCGCGGCGACTGGACGGCCACCCTGATCGCCGCCGGGTTCGATCCGGCGATGCCGAGTGTCTGGCTGGCCGAGGGCCTCATGCTCTACCTGTCCAGTGCCGCCGAGCGCGGCCTCATCGACACCGTGGACAGCTTGAGCGCCGAAGGCAGTTCACTGGCGTTCGAAGTCAAACTCGGCGTGGAACGCCCCGAAGTCCGGGCTAACGCCGTCTACACCTCGGCGAAGCAGCGGATCGGGGTCGACCTGCTCACCCTGTTCGACGGTGAACCACGCCCCGATTCCACGAGAGACCTCGAGAGCAGGGGGTGGTCCACCGAGGTCAAGACGCCTTTCGACTTCACTCGCCAGTTCGGGCGCGGCCCACGGCCCGAGCCGGACGACGCACTGGCGAGCAACAGGTGGGTCTTCGCGAGCAAGCCTTGACCGTGACAGCGGAAAGCTAGAATGGTTTTCGTGCATAGGTCACCGGTCCGCGAGTGGGAGTCCTTGCTCGCCCGGCTTCATCCCGGCGAGTGGAAGCCTGTCACGAGTGGACAGTCCGGCGCCTCTGTCTTCCGCAGTGCCGACGGCTCGCGGTACGCCAAGTGCGTCACGGGCGAGCAGCGGGTTCTTCTGGAAGAGGAACGGGACCGTGTGGACTGGCTCAGCGGCAGTGGCGTCCCGGGACCCGAGGTGCTCGAATGGGGCACCGACGCCGACGGCGCGTATCTGGTGACCAGCACCGTCCCAGGCGTGCCCGCGGACAGCGTGCCGGCTCAGGCGCTCTGGCAAGCCTGGCCGTCCATCAGCGAGGGCGTACGAGGTCTGCACGCGTTGCCGGCGAAGGAATGTCCCTTCAGCAGAGATCTGGCACAGATGTTCGCCATCGCCCGAGATGTCGTCGCCCGCGACAAGGTCAACCCGGAGTTCCTGCCGGTCGAGCAGCAGCAGACGCCGCCCGCCGAACTGCTCGCTCGGCTTGCCGGGCAAGTCGATCGCCGTCTCGTGCAGGAGGCAGGCGACACCGTCGTCTGTCACGGCGATCTCTGCCTGCCCAACATCATCCTCGACCCGGTCGCCCTGAACTTCGCGGGATTCATCGACCTCGGTCGCCTCGGCCGGGCCGATCCCTATGTCGACATCGCTTTGCTGCTCGCCAACGCCCGAGGAGTCTGGGATGACGAGAACCAAGCTATCGCCGCCGACGACGCCTTCGCCCGTGCTTACGGGACCACGTTCGACACCGACCGGCGGCGGTTCTACCTCCATCTCGACCCGCTCACCTGGGGATAGCGCGTAGGGCATCTGTGGCTTGGCGGGTAAGGAATGGCCGTCGGTCCTGTGACGACAGTGGGCAGTGGTGCGTATTCGTGCCTTTCACCTGGGGCGATCGCTGAGGTTCTACCTCGCCCTGGATTGCGAAGTCCGGCTGACCGGTGATGGCTGGGTGCAGCTGCGCAACGCGGACACCGTGTTGGGCGTCCAGCATTGACACGAGCCCTGTCAGCTATCCCGCCTGCGCGCCTGGCGGCCGGATCACCGCTCGCGATCCTGACTCGCACGCTGTCTATGTCAGCCAGGTGGAGAGCGGGTGAGCTCTGGTTCAGCCGGTGCAGTTGGGCACCGCGGGGGCGCTCCCGACGCAGTTTCCGGGGGTGTTGGCGGTGATCGGCGCGTTGTTGGTGGTCATGGTCCCGTTGGTCCGGTGGACCCCGCCCGCGGTCAGCAGTGCGTGGTTCACGGTCACGGCGGTCTGGGTGATGGTCGTCGCGGTCGAGTCGACCGCGGCTATCCCGCCTCCTTGCGCGCCGCTGTTGCCGCTGATGAGCATCGGGGTTCCGGAGACGCCGGTGGTGGTCAGCGTGCCGCGGAGGCCGTTGTAGATACCGCCGCCTTGAAGGAGCGCGGTGTTTCCGAGAACGCTGCTTCTGGTGAACGAAGCCGCGGGTGCCGTGCCTGACGGGGTGTCGGCGTTGGCGAGGCCTCCGCCGGCGAGAGTGGCGTAGTTTCCGCTCAGGCTGCTGGTGGTGAGTGTCACGGCGCCGCGGTTGAGGATGGCGCCCCCGTTGCCGACCACGTTGCCGTTGGTGAAGGCGACCGAGGTGGTCAGGGTGAGGTTGCCGGTCGGACCGACTTCGGCGATCCGGAAGGGGAGCAGCGAGGTTCGCGTGATGGTCGCCGGGCCGAGTAGTTCGATCGGTGTGGTGATGACCGGCAGCCCGTTGGCGAGTCCGCCGTGCGGCGAGGTCAGCGCGTAGGTGCAGCCGCCCGCCAGCGTCAGGGTGTCGCTGGCGACCGTGGAGTTGGCGAGGTTGACGGCGTCGACGAGGGCGCTTTCGCCGCACGCCACGGGAATGGTGGTCGCCTGCGCCAGGGGCGCCAGCGTGATCATGCCCGCGCTCAGGACGGTGGCGCCGACGACGGCCCGCAGAACACTGCGCTTTCTTCGCATCACATCTTCTTTCCTGGAACGAAATCAACAGGTGTGGTCACGGGAGAACGGGCGATCATCCGACGCATCCGGGGACAGGGGAGGGGCTGCCGGTGCAGTTGGTCGCGGTGTTGGCGGTCACCGTGGAGGTGTTCAGCGTCGCCGAACCCGCCACGTAGTAGATCCCGCCGGGATTCACCGTCGCGGTGTTGGTGTTGACCACACTGCTGGTGAGCGTGAGCGTCCCGTTCACACTCGCGATTCCGCCGCCCTGGCCCGCGGTGTTGCCGTTGACCGTGCTGTTGGTGAACGTCGCCGCGGACGGGGTTCCGGTGCTGTGCAAGGCGCCACCACTGCCGTTGGCGGTGTTGCCGGACAACGCGCTGCCGGTGAGGGTCACCGCACCGAAACTGAGGATTCCGCCGCCATTGTCGTTGCCGGCGGCGGCCGCATGGCCGTTGCTGACGGTGACCGCTTTGAGCGTGATGCCGCCGGTGGGTGCGACCTGGCCGATGCGGAAGGCGGCCGCGGCCGGTGCGCGGGTGATGGTGTTGGCATTGCCCTCGAGCGTGATGGGCGTGGTGATGATCGGCAGGCCGGCCGGGCCGTGCACACCGTCGTCGCCGTGAGGCGCGGTAAGGGTGTAGGTGCAGCCCGGGGTCAAGGTGACGGTGCCGCCTCCGGCGGCGTTGGCCGCGTCGACCGCGGAGACCAGCGCCGCCTCGGTGCACGGGACGGATTCCGCATGGGCCTGTGCCGATGCGGGGAGAAGGACGACTGATCCGGCAAGCAGGAAAAGGGCGCCGGAAAGAGTGGAAATCGTGCGGTTGTGTCGCATGTGGACTTTCCTGGATCCGAGACCGATGGTGGAGGAGCAAGAAGCTCGAACGTCCCGCTGAAAGCGGTCACCGGCGGTCAATGAACAACCATGTCGGACCCTACACCTGTCGGCCGGGAATGGACAGTAGTGGAATTCGTTCGGACGCTTTCTGGCAACTTTCTTGGAATTATTCTGCGGAAAGGGTTTGATGGCGAAAATCGTGGACTGAGGCCGACTTGCACACTGTGGAAAAAATTCACTGTTCACGGTGGGAACGCCATAGCGGCGGCTGGTCGAACCGGAGGGAATCGACTCGAGGAACGTCCATGCCGTGCACGTGACCGGTGGGACGTCGGGTGCGATAGGGACTTTGGTCCTCGCGGAGCGGGCCCACCGGCCGGGTGGGAGGGGCCCTCGGGCAGGGCCTGCGGGACTTCATCCTCTGCGTTCCGCCACCGGTCTCGGCCGAGACTGGAACAAGACTCGGGTAGCACGGCGGCCAGAGGTCGCCGGCGTGCGGAAACGGGACGACGAAGCAGAGGAGCGGAAATGCCGGTCGCCACGGAGAGATCCATCGTCGCCGGGATCGACGGATCACGGTCCGCGAAGACCGCTGCGATGTGGGCGGCGGACGAGGCCTCGAAGCGTGGGCTGCCCTTGCGGCTCGTCCACGTGTTCACGATCCCGGTCGTGACGATGCCGGGTGTCATCACCTCGTTCGAAGGGGTCCGTGAGGGTTTCGAGAGCCGTGGTCTCGCCTGGATTTCCGAGGTCAGGGAAGCGGCGCTCGTCCGGCATCCGGATCTCGTCGTCGAGACCGCGGTCCGCGAATGGAACCCGGTAGCGGCTCTGACCCAGGAGTCGGTGAAGGCGACGATGGTCGTACTGGGGTCGCGAGGGCTCGGCGGTTTCACCGAGATGCTCGTGGGCTCGATCGCGGTCGCGCTCGCCCATCACGGCCACTGCCCGATCGTCGTGGCCCGAGGCCGGCAACTGGACGTCGCCGCGCAGGAAGCGGGGCCGGTCGTCGTGGGAACGGACGGTTCGCCTGCCGGCGAGGCGGCCGTCGGGTTCGCGTTCGACGAGGCGAGGGTGCGGGACGCTGACGTGACCGTCGTCCGGACCTGGTCGGAGCTGGTCGACCACGGCGCGATCCGGCCGCATTTCCTTGCCGTCGATCCGGCCGAGATCGAGGCCGCCGAAAGGAAAGCGGCCGAGGAGCAGGTGGCTCCGTGGCGGGACAAGTACCCGGACGTTCCGGTCGAGATCGTCATCCGCAAGGGACGGCCGGTTCGTACTTTGCTCGAATTCGGGGCGAGGGCGAGGCTTCTTGTCGTCGGCAGCCGGGGGCGCGGGGGATTCGAGGGCATGCTTCTCGGGTCGACCAGCCAGGCGCTGGTCGCCCATTCGGCATGTCCTGTCGCTGTCATCCGGCTCGCGGCGCCGGAACTGTGAAGCGTGACCGATGCGGACCTGATGCGGGACCGGTTCCCCCGGGACATTCGCTCAGCGGGACATCACCCGCGGTGACTTCGTGCGCGCGTTCGCCCGCGAGGACACCGCGATCGCCGCCGACGTGCGGCACCACCTCTCTGTCTACGGGGGTCCCGGCCGGTGGAGCGTCGAGGTCGACGGCGGCGTGTGCCGGATCGGCGACCAGTACGGGAACGACACCGACCGCCACGTGGCGAAGGTCATCGCCGAGGCGGTTCCGGGTGTCGTGGAAGCGAAAGTGACCTACCAGGAGGCTGACCGATGAGCACTGCGGACCACAAGATCGTCGTAGGGGTGGACGGCTCCGGGCCCGGGCGGGCCGCCGTCCGATGGGCGGCGGGTTCTGCCGCCGAACGCGGTTTGGGGCTGCTGATCGTGCACGCCCTCCATACGGAGCGGATCAGCTACGGCGGTGGACTCACCGGAGCGGCCCCGTGGTTCGACGTGCTCGCGGAGGCTGGACAGCGGGTGCTCGACGAGGCCTCCGCCGAGGCCACGTCATTCGCACCCGATGTCCCGGTGAGTACCGCGATGCCTCAAGGGTCACCCGTCCCGTTCTTGATCGACACGTCGATGACGGCGACCATGGTGGTCCTCGGTGGCGCGGGCAAGGGCTTCTTCGCCGAGATGGCCATCGGTTCGACGGCGTCGGCCGTGCTTGCCCACGCACAGTGCCCGGTGGTGGTGCTCCGGGGCAGGAAGGGCACGACGAACTACCCCGGCAGCGGTCCGGTGGTCGTCGGGGTCGACGGTAGCCCGCTGAGCGAACAGGCCCTGGAGACCGCGTTCGAAGAGGCGTCACGACGTCGCGCGCACTTGGTGGCGGTGCATGCCTGGACGGACGTCACCTACGACGACGCCTTCGGGACGGCGCGGCTGACCACGCAGTGGGAATCTCTTGAGGACGACGAACGCCGCCTGCTCGCGGAACAACTGGCGGGCTGGCAGGAGAAGTACCCGGACGTCACCGTGGAACGCGTCGTCGTTCGCGATCGGCCTCGTCAGACCTTGCTGGAGTGGAGCGGCAAAGCGCAGCTGGTGGTCGTGGGCAGCCGCGGCCGTGGCGGGTTCACCGGACTGCTGCTCGGCTCGACCAGCCAGGCGCTCGCCCATCACGCCGAATGCCCGGTGATGGTCGTCCGGCCGAGGAACGCGCGGTGACCGCTCTCGGCGTACGGCCGACGGTGCTCACGCCGGCCGTCGCGCTCGACCCCGCCCGATGCCTCGGCGAAGGGGAAGTCCTTGCCGCGGCTCACCTCTGAGGTCCGCGCGTCTTCAGGGAGCCGACGGGCTGAACCGGTGTGCCGCCTTCATTGTGACGAGCACGATCGGGCAGGTCGCGTGGCGGACGCAAGCGGCGGACACACGTCCGAAGACGGGCCGCCCGAAGGGTCCCTCCGAGTGGGCGCCGAGTACCAGCAGGTCGGCGCCGTGCGCGGCGGCCAGCAGTTCCGAGGCCGGATCGCCGGTGCGAACCGACGCCTCGATGACGATGTCCGCGGCGAGTTGTTCGCAGATCTTCGCCACCTCGCCCGTCATCGGACGGCCGTTCCGGCTCGGGTGCCTGCCGGGTGGCGGGGGAGCGAGAAGATTTCCCCTCGGCCGCACGAGGAGTATTTCGAGGCGGGCACCCCGGGCGCGGGTTTCGGTGATCGCCCAGCGGATCGCTTCGCTGCCGTGGTCCGAGCCGTCGGTTCCGACGATGATCCGGCGTTCCATCCCCGGGCGCCGGTTCATGGCGTTGTCCCGTGTGCCGTTTCGATGGCTCGCGCGCGGATCAGGTCGTCCTTGTTCAGCAGGACGACCTGGGGCAGCGCGGCGACGGGAGTGTTCATGACTTCACGTTCAGGCATGTCCACAGTGTCGGCCTGCCACGGCGCGGTCCGGTACCACTGGAGGTCCCGGTCACCCGGGACGGACGACCCCTCTTCCAGGGCTTCCGTTCCGAAGGGGTGCCGAAGGTCCCGGGTCGCCGGGGCCCACGGCACTCCCGTGCGGGGCGGAGCCGGAACACGCTGGAAGGGTCCACCGACCGGCTTGGAGCGCAACGATGATCCTCACCGATTCCCCGGTACTCGCCACCGCGCTGGAGGCGGCGGTGAGAGCACCGTCGCCGCACAACACCCAACCGTGGTTCTTCGAGCTGGAGCCCGGTGTGGTGGAGCTGTATCTCGACGAAGACCGGGTGCTCGAAGTGTGCGACCCCGATGGACGGGAGGCCCGGCTCGCCTGCGGCGCCGCCCTGCTGAACATCGAACTCGCGATCGCCGCCGCCGGATGGTTCCCGGACACCGACCTGATGCCCGACCGGACCAGGCCGTCGTTGCTGGCCCGGGTCGAAATCGGCGACCGGCACCGCCCGAGCGCCGGGGATCTGCGGCGCGCCGACCACCTGCAGACACAGGACGACGCTTTCCAGGCGGAGATGAGGTCGTGGACCAGCGCGCACGACCGCGACGACGGAGTGCCCGCCTTCGCGGGCGGACCGCGCTCGGCGGGCGGGCTCTTGCCGGTACGGCACTTCCACGACAGCGACGCGCCCCGGTCTTACGAGCGGGATCCGGTCGTCGCGGTGCTGACGACGCCCGATGAAGGTCCGGTGGCCCAGCTCCGCGCGGGCCGGGCCATGCAACGCGTACTGCTCACCGCGACCATGGAGGGGCTGAGCGCCTCGTTCTACTCGCAGCCCATGGAAATCCCTTCCGCGCGTGCCGAACTGCGCGCATTGCTCGGCGGAACCGACTATCCGCAAACGCTTTTCCGTCTGGGGTATGGCTTTCCCGGCGTCCCGACGCCGCGCCGCCCGCCCGGAGCGGTCGTCAGGGCGAAGGCGTCATAACGGTCGTGAACCCGACGGAGAAAGCCGTCGAACCGAAGGAATGACGCCCTCTGGCCGAGCCGGAACGCGGGCAAGGAGGGAGGCGAGGGGATGAAGCAGCCGGACGACCCGCCGAGCGGAGAGTGGACGGCCACCGAAGTGGAGGTGCTCGCCCGAGCCGCGGTGAGCGCCCCGTCGGTACGCAACTCCCAGCCATGGTCCCTGGCGCTGCCGGGCCGGCGTGCCGAGCTGAGCGAGTGGGAGGACGTCCACGGCTCCGATTCCGGCTACGACGGGCGCGATCGGCTGATCTCGTGCGGCGCGGCCTTGGCGAACCTGGCCGTGGCCATGCGCGTCCTCGGCTGGAACGCGCGGGTCAGCCTGGCCGTCGAGGATCGAGCGCCGTTGGTGGCAGTCGTGATGGCAGGCAGGCGGTTCCCGCCCTCGGGGGCGGACCTGCACGGTTACTCCGCGATCTCCCGCCGGCGAGGCCACGGCACCGCGTTCTCCAGGACGCCGGTGGCTCCGGCGCTGCTGGATCGGATCGTCGGCCGGGTCCCCGGCGACGTGCTGTGCCGGGTGGTGGCCCCGGGGGAGCTGCGGCCGCTGGCCGTGGCGCTCGAAGCGGCGGGATCAGTCCAGGGAACGGCCCGGCGGGCCGACTGGACATCGGCCTGGACCGCCGGCGGGTTCGCCGACCGGCCGGCACCACCCGGCCAAGACCCGCCCCCGGTGTGGCCGGGCGTCACGAGGGAGACCTTGCTGATCATCGGCGCCGACTCCGATCGGCGAACCGCGCAGGTCTCGATCGGGCGTGCGATGGAGCTCGCCTGGCTCACCGGGATCGAAAGCGGGATAGCGGCCTCGGCGCTGACCAGGCCCCTGCGCGTACCGTCAGTGCGGGACAGGCTCATCTCCGAGCTGGCGTTGCCGGGGTTCCCGGGAGTGATCATGCGCCTGGGCTACCCGGCCGGGTAGCCCAGCCGCCACCTCCTGCCGAGAGGAGACGCGATGTCGGCCGAGCGGCCAGTGGCCGGAAACGAGCCACCGCCCGGCGCGGTGGTGCTGACCGAGCTGCGGCTCGACGAATTGCTGCACGAGGTCCAGGACCGGCTTGCGGAGATCCTCAAGACGCGGGACCGGTTGCAAGGACTGCTCGACGCCGTACTGGCCGTGGCGACCGGCATCGAACTCGATTCGACCCTGCAACGCATCGTGCAGGCCGCCGTCGAGCTGGTCGACGCCAACTACGGTGCTTTGGGTGTCCTCGGTGACGAGGACGGACTCTCGCAGTTCGTCTACGCGGGAATCGATCCGGAAACCCGCGAGACCATGGGGCATCTTCCCGAGGGCAGAGGTCTCCTCGGCCTGCTCATCCGGGAGCCGCATCCGGTCCGGGTCCCGGATCTGTCGTGCCACCCGGCGTCGGTGGGTTTTCCCGCCAACCACCCGCCCATGCACAGCTTCGTCGGTGTCCCGGTCCGTGTGCGGGACGTGGTGTTCGGCAACCTGTACCTGACGGAGAAACGGGGAGCGGCGGAGTTCACCGCGGACGACGAGGTGGTCCTGCGGGCGCTGGCCGCGGCGGCGGGGGTGGCCATCGACAACGCCCGGCTGTTCGAGCAGTCCCGTACCCGGGAGCGGTGGCTGGGAGCGGTGGCCAAGGTGAACGGCGAGCTCCTCGCCGGCGCTTCGGTGACCGACACGCTGGGCTTGATCGTCAGGAGCGTCCGGGAACTGGTCGACGCGGGCGGGGTGATGATCCTGCTGGCCGAGACCGCCGGCGAGGAGGCGCGCTCCCTGACCGTGGCCGCGATGGCGAGTGAGCGGGCGGGTGCGCTGCCCGGGACCTCGATTTCGAGCAAGCATCCGGCGATCGAGGATGTCTTCGACGGCGGGCAGGCGAGTCTCGTCACCGATCTCGACGGCGTCTTCCCCGCGGCTGTGGAGACCATGCTCAGCGGGCCCGGCGTGATGGTTCCCCTGACCGGCGCGGTCGGGGTCGGAGGGGTTCTGGTCGTCGGCCGGGAGAAAGGGGCTCAGCAGTTCAAGGCCGATCAGATCCCCATGCTGGCCTCGTTCGCCGACCAGGCGGCCGTCGCCCTCGAATTCGCCGAGAAGCAGCGCAACCAGCGGCTCTTGGATGTACTCGCCGACCGTGATCGGATCGCGCAGGACCTGCACGATCACGTCATCCAGCGGCTCTTCGCCACCGGAATGAGCCTGCAGAGCATCGTGCCGAGGGTCACGGACGATCTCGCCCGCAACCGCCTCGCGCACGGTGTCGAACAGCTCGACCGGACCGTGCGCGAGATCAGGACTTCGATCTTCGATCTGCACTCGTCGGGGTCCGACACGTCCGTCAGCCTGCGCCGCCGGTTGCTCGACGTGATCACGGAGCTGTCGACCGATCCGGGGGCGACGCCGTCGGTGCGGATCAGCGGCGCCGTGGACACCATCGTCCCCGTGGAACTGCACGAGCACGCCGAAGCGGCCGTGCGCGAAGCGCTGAGCAACGCGATCCGCCACTCCGGCGCGAACGACATCGCCGTGACCGTCGAGGCCGATCGCGACCTGGTCGTCGAAGTGACCGACAACGGGATCGGCATCCCGGAGGACGGCAGACGCAGCGGCCTGAAGAACCTCGCGCAGCGAGCGGAACGCTGCGGAGGCCTGGCCGAGTTCACCGGACGCGAGGGGGGCGGGACCCGCGTCGTGTGGCAGGTTCCCTTGTCCTGAAAGGACTCAGTGCTCGCCGAACAGTGGTGTCCGGTCTTCCCGCTTCAGTTCGGTCGCCAGCACGGCTGCCTGCGTGCGGCGCTGGATCCCGAGTTTGCCGAGGATCCGGGAGACGTAGTTCTTGATGGTCTTCTCCGCGAGGAAAAGGCGTTCCCCGATCTCCCGGTTGGTGAGCCCTTCCCCGATGAGGTCGAAGACGGCGTGTTCCTGTTCCGATAGTGACGCTGTCGGGTCGTTGCGGTCGTTCTCCCTGCGGATGCGCCTCATCAGCGCGGCGGTGGTGCGGCTGTCGAGCAGCGAACCGCCGTCGGCGATCGTCCTGATCGCCGACACGAGGTCGATGCCCAGCACCTGTTTCAGGACGAAGCCGGCCGCTCCGGCCATGATCGCGGTGAACAGCGCCTCGTCGTCGGCGTAGGACGTGAGCATCAGGCAGCGCAGATCCGGCCGGGTGGACAGCAGCTCCCGGCACAGTTCGATGCCGGTGCCGTCGGGGAGCCGGACGTCCAGCACGGCGATGTCGGTGTCACTGGCGGGAATCCGCGTGAGCGCTTCCGACACCGAGGCCGCTTCGCCGGAGATCTCGATGTCCGCTTCGTTGCCGAGCAGGTCGGCGAGCCCCCGCCGGACGATTTCGTGGTCGTCGACCAGGAACACCTTGGTCGTCATCGGATCGTCCTCCTGCCGCGAGATCGTGGCCTTACCGCATGAACCTACTCGGGCGAGCGGGGAAAAGGCGGGGCTTAGGTCCCGGATATCGGAGCCCTCCGTACCTGCGCGCGAACCCCCATGGGGGAGCACGGTCGAACCCGACACACAGTGCGGAGGACGGAACATGGCAGAACGAAGGCACCGCGGACCCTGGTCGGCCTCGGAGACCGAGGTACTGGCCCGGACCCTGCTGAGGGCGCCGTCAGTGCACAACATCCAGCCGTGGCTCCTGGAGTTCGAGCACGACCGGCTGCTGCTCGGTGAGCGCCGGGACCTGCCCTTGCCCGAACACGATCCGCTGGGACGGGACCGCCTGATGTCCTGCGGTGCCGCGCTGGCGAACCTGGAGCTCGCGATCCGCGTGCTCGGCTACGAAGCCCGGACGGTGACGTTCCCCGATCCGGAGCGGCCGGAGCTGGTGGCGACGGTCGAACCGGGGGAGCGGTCACTGCCGTCGGCGGAAGACCTGCACCGGTATGCCGCCATCGAGCGGCGGCGCAGCTACCGAAAGCAGTTTTCCGGCCGGCCGGTCTCGCCGGCACGGATCGGGGACCTGACAGCCACCGCGGCCGCGGCCGGTGTCCAGGCGAGGCCGATCCGCGACGAACTGGAACTGACCCGGGTCGCGGACCTGCTCGAGTTCGCGGCGGAGGCCTTCCAGCACGATCACGGGTATCAGCGCGAGCTCGCGCTGTGGACCGTCCACGACGAGATGTCCCTGCGCCATGGCGCAGGCATCGCCGCGACGGCTCTCCCGCCCGGTTCCCTGCCCTGGGCGGGTCTGGTCCGGGCCAGGACGGCCCTGCCGGACAGGGAGGTGCTCAAGCGGCGCCTGGCGGACGAGACGCTGTTCGTGTTCCTGACCCTCGACGACACGCGCCACGACCACCTGAAGGCCGGTCACGCCTTGCAGAGCACCTGGCTCGACGCCGTCGACGGGGGTCTCGTCGGCTCCATCCTGACCCAGCCCCTGCACTTGCCCGAGGTGCGCTCGGCGTTGTGCGAGGACCTCGAACTGGCCGGTTTCCCGCAGGCGCTCATGCGGTTCGGCTACCCGTCCGGCGCGGTGCCCGCCAGTCCGCGCCGCGCCGTCGACGAAGTGCTCGGCTGCGGCTTCTGACGGAAAACAGGACCGGATCGAACCATGGCGTCATGCCGGGGACCGGCGGCCGCGCTTCTCGCAAGCTTTCCCTGACAGGACAAGGGGAATCATGATGCGCGCGATGGTGGTGTACGAGTCGATGTTCGGGAACACCGAGCAAGTGGCGAAGGCGGTGGCCGAAGGACTGTCGCCCTACGCCGAGGTGGATGTCGTGAACGTCGACGACGTCGGAAGCGTTGCGGAGGCGGGCTTGCTCGTGGTCGGCGGTCCGACGCACGTACACGGGATGTCCTGGCCCTCCAGCCGGACCGAGGCCGGCAGGCAGGCGGTGGACGGTGTCCGGTGGCTCGGTTTCGTTCCGCTCGCCCCGCCGGAGAGTTTCCTGGTCAGAACGGACAAGCAGGAGCCGGTGCTGCGCGACGGCGAGCCGGCGCGGGCGCGGGACTGGGGTGCCGTGCTCGGCAAGGAACTCGCCGGGCCGAAGGCATGAACGCGCCGGGTTGGCGAAAGGGTCAACGAGTCCCCTCGGTTCGGTCTTCGATTTCGAGCCTGACGCCCGGCGAAAGTGTCGTATGCGGCAGGTGATCGGGCGCCTCGCGGCGGATATGTTCGTCAGCTGACGGTGGCCGCTATCTGTGGCATCCGTGGAGCCTGATCACGTATGGGTGACCCGCCACGGTTGCGCTTGCAAACCCTGGTGAAGGGGCGAAGGGTCGGCCGTGTCGAGGGTGTTGGTTGATCCGGTGCTCTCCGCGCCGGGCGATGGCCCCGGACTTTCGGTCATCACACCCCTCGCAGGTCCGTGGCATCAGTCCCGGATCCCTTTCACCCATGGAAAGTTGATCATGAAATCGACAGCGCGTATCAGTACGGCAGGCCGGGTCGGCCGGGCCATGATCGGTGTGGGCACCGCGGCGGGGTTCGCACTCGCGGTTCCCTCGCAGGCGTGGGCGCTCCCGCCGGGGTGCACCCAGAGCGGCGCCAATTTCACTTGCACCGCCGGAATTCCCGCCGGTCAGGTGCTGGACGGCACTTCGGGGAACAACGTCATCACCATCACCGGTGGTGCGGTGAACGGGACGGTGAACGGCCTGGCGGGCAACGACACGATCATGGTGACCGGCGTCGCCGGGTCCCTGGGCGCCAACGGTCCTCCGGGAGCGGCCGGTAACGCGGGTACGCCCGCGGGTACCGCGGGTGGCAACGGCGGTGCCGGGAGCGTCGGCGGTGCCGGTGTGGGTGCGACCGGTGTCATCAACGCCGGTGACGGCACGGACAGCGTCACGGTCCTCGGTGGTGCGGGAGGTAACGGCGGGAACGGCGGCCAGGGCGGGGTCGGTTTCGCCAGCGGTGCCGGTGGCGCCGGTGGTAGTGGTGGTGTCGGCGGGATCGGTGGTGCCGGTAACGCCGGGAACGTCACCGGCGGCGCCGGTAACGACACGACCGTCCTCACCGCGGGCAAGGGCGGCAACGGCGGTCTCGGTGGCCTTGGCGGCAACGGTGGTGGTGTCGCCGGCGGTGCGGGTGCCGGGGGTATCGGTGGCGCGGGTGCGGCCGGTGGCGTCGGGAACTCGGGAGCCTATAACGATGATCTCGTCGATGCCGGGCTCGACAGCGTCACCGTCAACGGTGGTGCCGGTGGTACCGGCGCGGCCGGTGGCGTCGCCGGCTGCGGCCATGGTGGCGGTGCCGGTGGCGTCGGAGGTGCCGGCGGTGCGGGTGGTGTCGGGAACTCCGGGACCGTCAACGGTGGTGCCGGTGTCGACACGCTGAAGGCCAATGGCGGGCTCGGCGGCAACGGTGGCGTCGGAGGCAAGGGTGGCAACGGTTCCGCGGCCGTCCAGCCCGGTGGCGCCGGTGGCGTCGGTGGCGCGGGTGGTGCCGGTGGGATCGGGAACTCCGGAACTCTCACCGGCGGGACCGGTGTGGACCTCATCACCGCGACCGGTGGCAAGGGCGGCAATGGTGCCGTCGGCGGTAATGGTGGCACCGGTTGCAGCGGCCCCGGTGGTCCTGGTGGCATCGGCGGTGCCGCGGGTGCCGGCGGTCTCGGGAACTCAGGGACCGTCAACGACGGGGCGGACACCATCGCCACGCCGTCCGGCGCCAGTGGTCTCGCGGGTGGCACCGGCGTCGCCGGAGTCAACAACGGCGGCGTCTGCACCTGCTGACCAGTGATCTCAACGGTCGGCGACATCACCGGCACCATCGGGGATGTCGCCGACCGGAGCAGGCTCGCCAGGGAGAACTGAAGCTCCTTGACCGTCCTTAAGGGACACTTTCGAGATTCAGGTGTCCCGGTTCAAGTACTTTGCGAACCGGGTCGTGAAGGGCAACGAGGGTTATTGAGGGGAAGGTCGAACGTGTCGTGTTCGGGCGGGATGGGCGTTCACGTGTGATCGGGCGGCGATCAGGGAGTTCGGCGTCTGATCACGCGAGATCCGTCTCTGATCACGCGAGTCACGCCCTTGCTCACCTTGGGTTCAGCCACAACGCCACCTTTGCCCTACCCCTCAATAGAACCCGAAACGCCACTCACGACCAACCCGACCCACGCGATCTGAACCTTCAGCCCCGGCCAGGACCGGCGTCACCCAGGACAACACCCGCCCCGCGACCGACACGCTTGCCCTTCTCCTCATTGACTCGTCGTGGCCGACGAACAGGGCGGGAGCTGCGGGCAGTTGGCGGGAGCCACCGTAGGGCTGCTTCGAGCCGCGCCGGGATCGGCGATCTGGTCCAGTGCCGCCGGGTCGTGGGGGTAGGGGTGGTCGGGCAGGGCGATCCAGGCCGTCTCTTGGGTTTCCTTCACCGCGACCGGCACGGATCGGAAGGTCGCGGCGTCGAGCAGTGCCGAGTGGCGAACGACCTCGTCGAAGATCCACCGGGACACGATCAGGGCCACCGTGCCAGGTGAGCCGGCCAGTGCGTGTTTCAGCGCTGCGGCGTCGAGCAGGCGGAAGGTGGTGATCAGGGCGGTGGACGTGGCGCCGTGGTCGTCGAAAGCGATCTCCCCGGCGTGCACGGCGATCCGTAAACGGGTTTGCTGCTCGAGAGGGACGGCGGCGTTCCGGCACCGCAGTGCCTGGGCCAGTGCCCCGGGCAGCACCTCGACCAGCGGGGCTTTCGGCGACTCGGGCGGGATGAGGACGAGGACGCCATCGCCGCGGTCCTCGTGGTAGCAGTCGGTCCAGCGCACCCCGGCGGCCCGCAGCGCCTGTTCCAGCACGCGGTACAGGCCCGCGCGAGTGCTTAGCTGGTGGGGAAGGGTTCGCCGAGGGTCGCCGAAGCCCTCCACGTCGACCACCAAGATCGTGCGGTGCACGGCCGATCCCGCCCCTGTCGCACGATCAGGGACACTCGAGCGTTCGCCGCGTCGGCGGCCTCCCCAGTGCAGCCAACGGGCCGCCTGCTCGACGCTCGCGCCCGCCTCCAGCAGCTTGGCCGCGTCGATGCTCGTCCATGGCGAGAAGGCCGGCGGGAGGCAAGTGTCTTCAGTGGCGGCGCGTGCCTTGCGCACGAGGTCGAGGATGCGGCGAACCTCGGCCTGCCGGGTCGGGGTGTGCGCGATGACTTCAGCCGCGCGACTCGGCTCGCTTCGCGTACTTTCTGGCATGTCACTTGGGTGGTGCGCGAGCGGCGATTCGTTAGTAACGGATCGATAACGCTCAGGTGTGCTGGAACGCCGCTCCGTCCACGTACCGCCATCCGGAACCACCCTCGACGACTCCGCCGCGGCTGCTCAGCGGGCCGAAACAGCTGGCTCCCGCGAAGATCCGCTGACTCTGGTCGCCGTGGTTGTAGACGGACTTGAACGGCTTCGCGGTGTTGCGGCATTGGGTTCCGTCCGCGGACCAGTCGAGTGGGTGCACCTCAGGCGTCCCGTAGAAATTCTCCAGCGGGTAAAAGCACATCGTGCGCGGATTCGTGCAGGTCGCCGGAGGTTTGGAGTCCGGGGCTTCCTGCCTCGGCAACTTCGGCGTGGTCGCCGGTGGGGTCGACGGCGATGGCGGAGGCTGAGAGGCGGTCACGGGTGGCGCGGCGGGGCCGGACGTGGTCGCGGCGGGCGGTGAAGAAGGGGTCGCCGTCGCCGAGGTGGAGCCGGCGGGCGACGGCACGGGCGCCGCACTGGACGACGACGCGGAGATCGCGGCCGGTGCCAGCGCGCCGGCCGGGCGATCACCCGGGTTCGCGGCGATCAGCACGCCGGCGACCGTCGCGGAGATCGCGAGCACCGCGACTACGGCGGCGATCCACCAGTGGCGGGTCCTCGACCTGGTCGGCGGGGCAACCGCCTCGTTGCCCGCCTGGCCGTTCGCGACGCGCCGAAGTTCCTCGGCCAGCTCGCCGGCGGTGGACCAGCGATCGCCGGGATGCGTGGCCAGGGCCCGCATCAGCACCGCGTCGGCGCCGGGTGGCAGGTCCGGGCGCACCTGGCCGACGGGTGTGACCGCTCCCAGCACCGGCGTGTGGCCGGTGAGCGCCCGGTACACCGTCGCTCCGATCGCGTAGACGTCCACGCGATGATCGATCGTCGCGTCGCCGTCGGCTTGTTCCGGAGCCATGTAGCCGGGAGTGCCGGCGGTCATGGTGAGACGTGAGCCGCGGTCGAGGTCCCTGGCGAGACCGAGGTCGGCGATCAGCACCTCCGACGAGGACCGGAACAACACGTTGGACGGCTTGATGTCGCGGTGCATCACTCCGCTGTCGTGCAGGTCTTGGGCACCCGCGGCGATCACGGCGCCGTAGCCCAGCGCGGTTTCGGCGGGCAGGGGACCGTGCTCCAGCCGATCGGACAGGCTCCCGCCGTCGGCGTAGGTCATCACGAAGTAGGGCCTGCCGTCGGGGAGTTCGTCGATATCGAAGACCTGTACGACGTGAGGCGACCGGGCGCGGCGCAGTACCCGCGCCTCGTGCACGAACCTGTCGCGCACGTCGAGCCGCTGCGCCCAGTTCTCCGCGAGCACCTTGATCGCGACGTGGTCGTCGAGGCGCTCGTCGAAGCCGAGCCACACGGTCGCGAAGCCGCCGGAGCCGAGCGACCGCTTGATGGCGTAGCGCCCGATGAAGGCTGGGGGAGTCACCACCCTATGATGGCGGACAGCGACCAGTTCGATACGGCGGGTGCAGAATCAAGTGGACGACGTGACCGACGACGAGCTCGCCCGCCGTGCGGCGGACGGTGACGAATCCGCGCTCGGCGAGCTGCTTCGCAGGATCCGGCCTTCGGTGTTGAGCCAGTGCGCCAAAATGCTCCAGTTCTGGGCCGACGCCGAAGAAGCCTGCCAGGACGCGCTGTGGGCGGTCGCGCGGGACATCGCGACGTTCGAGGGCCGGTCCAAGTTCAGCACCTGGCGTTACAGCGTCGTGGTCAACAGCGTGCGGCAGACCTACACGAAGCTCAAGCGAAAGTCGCCGGAGTACCCGGCGGAGGAACTGCCGCCGCGGCCCGACCCGCGGACGACGAGCGTGATCGCCGGTTCGCGCGTCGACCTGCTGGAGGCGCTGGACAAGCTGGAGCGGCGGTCGCCGGAGTTGACCGCGCCGTTCGTGCTGCGGGACCTGGCCGACTGGCAGTACAACGACATCGCCGCGCACTTGGATCTTCCGTTGACCACGATCAAGTTCCGCATTCACGAGGCGCGGAACGCCATCAAGAAGTACCTGAGGGAAGCGTCCTGACGGGGCTTGATCCCGCCGTATCTGTTGATCACTGACGCGATTCTCGCGGTTCAGGCCACCTGTTCCAAGGCGTGATCTATTCGTTACTAACCGATCCCCTTTTCGACGCCACCTCATGCATGTACGGGTCGCGATCGAAGGAAAGGGGGATCGGTCATGCCGCAGAACGAATCCGCCATCGCCGAAACCACGCCGCCGCTTAAGGAAAAACCGGAAGTTCCCGGGAAACCCCGGAGGATCCGACGCTGTTCTGGATTCCTGACGGCCATGGTTTGTGCGGGCGCTCTCCTTTTGACGGGGTGCACTACTGATTCCGCCGCGCCGACCGACTCGGCGCGGGAAAGCCGGGAAATAGCCGCGTTGCCGGAACTGCCGCCGGGCAGGGTCCGCGAGATCACCCGGAACGTGCCGGCGCCGGTGGTTCCGCCGCCGGGTATGTCCTCGGTGACCCATCCGGCGGGGTTCGGTTTTCTCACCGGGCCGCACTTCGGGCTCAAGATCGCCTGGGTGGCGACCGGCCGGGCGATCACCGGCCACCCGCCGAACCTGCCGGTGAACGAGCCCGTGAGGGCGGCGCCCGGCCAGGAACTGTTGGTGTTCCAGGTGGATCCGGCGGTTCGTTCCGGCCATTGGACACGGCGTGACGCCGATCCCGCGCCGGTCGCCGAACTCGTGGTCGCCGGAGTTCCCATCAAGCTGGCGAAGCTTCCGCTGCGGCCGAGTGCCGGCAGGTTCGGTCTTCCCCGGGACGGGCTGCTCGTCGTGGCCGGCGTTCCCGTCGGCGTGCCGGTCTCCGTCCGGGTGACCGACGCGGGCCGGACGCAGACCGTCGATGTGCGTACCGGGCTCCGGGCGAGTGACGAGATCGCGGGCTATTACCGCAAGACGACGCAGAAGCTTGTGTGGCGCCGCGACGACGTACCGATCGGCGTTTCGGTGGCGGGACACAGCTATCGCGGCACCTTGGACATGGGCCTCAAGAGCTATGCCCCGTCCCGAATCCTGAGTGATCCGGCGGTGTTGCTCACGCCGTACAGCCCGGGCAACGGCTGGGCCGCGCCGGGCCACGCGTGGTTGACGGTTCCGCGACCGACCCTGTCCGGCAACGTGCTGCCCGGCCCGCTGCTCACGCTCAAGGTCGACGATCCAGCCTCGTTCCAGCTGCGCCTCCCCGACGGCACCGTGGTGCCTGCCGCACCGGGCAGCAGGGAAACACCGATCACCCTCGGCTCCCTCGGAGACCCCGGCCCCGATCTGACCTTCGACGTGCCCGCGGACTTCCGCACCGGCACCTACGTGGCGCGCCTCGGCGCGGCAGCCGTCATCGGTGAGTACCGCGACGCGAAGCTACCCGCCCGCTGGGCGCCGGGCCCGGAGCCCGCCGAGATCCCGATCGACCTGGACTGACAAGGACGGGAACATGGAAATCCTCAAGGGACACAAGCGAACCCGGTTGTTCGCCGCGATCTGCGGGGTCGTCGTGCTGTGAATGGGCCCACCACGGGTTCCGCAAACGTGACCTGGACAAACTGTCGCGTCAGGAGTCTGCGTCGGGTTCGTGAGCCGGGATCTCGCTGGGCGCTCAGAGTTGCCCAAGGAACCTCGTGGTCAACTGCGCTCATCCTTTGCGGGGAAGGGGATCAAGCGGCGATCGAGGCTTCGCGTCCGGCCTCTTCCGCCGGCCTCCGTGTCCGGGGTAGCACGAGATAGGTCAGGGCCAAGCCGATCAGGCTCAGTGCCGCACCCGCCAGGCCGGTCCACCGCAGAGCACCGGCGGCGGCGATCGCGCCGCCGATGATCGAGCCCGCCGCGGCGCCGAGGTTGAAGGCGCCCACGTTGAGGGAGACCGCCAGATTCGGCGCGGCGCCCGCGTGTCGCAGGATCATTCCCTGAAGCGGGGCGACGGTCGCGGTGGCGAGCAGGCCGAGTACGAGGACGGCCGCCACGGCGGTGGGCTGCCAGACCACGGCGAACGGGATGAGCAAGAGCGTTCCCGTCAGTCCTCCGAAAACTCCGCGCACGGTGGCGTTCAGCGACTTGTCCGTCAGTCTTCCGGCGGTGAGGTTGCCGAGGAAACTGCCCGCACCGTAGGCCAGTAGCAGCCCGGAAACCGCCGCGGGGGAGAAGCCGGAGACGCGGGTCAGCAGCGGGGCGATGTAGGTGAACACCGTGGCGACTCCGGAAAAGCCCACCGCGGTGGTGACGATGGCGAGTACGACCGGCCGACGTGCCACCACGCGTATTTCATCACGCAGTCGGGTGGACGGCGCCTCCTGCCGGG
This sequence comes from Amycolatopsis sp. lyj-84, assembly GCF_046549075.1. Lineage (NCBI taxonomy): Bacteria > Bacillati > Actinomycetota > Actinomycetes > Pseudonocardiales > Pseudonocardiaceae > Amycolatopsis > Amycolatopsis sp. lyj-84. The sequence goes on along the minus strand of NZ_JAJPWO010000004.1, from coordinate 348,081 downwards.
GTAGTACGGCGGCCAGAAGCATGGTGCCCGCCAGGGAAAGAACGGCCAGCACGGCGAAGGGGGCCCGCCATCCGGCACTCTGCCCGAGCAGCGCCCCCAACGGCACTCCGAGGAGCGTGGCCGCGGTGAATCCGGAGACCACGGTGGCAATGGCCGTTCCGGTCTTCTCGGCCGGGACCACCCGGGTCGCCGCTATCAGCGCCAAGGACAGGAAAGCGGCGTGACTGAGCGAAGACACGACACGACCTGCCAGGAGCAGACCGAACGACGACGCCACAGCGCTGATCGCGCTCCCCGCGGCGAACAGCAGCATCAGTCCGATGGAGAGCCCCTTACGCGGCAGACGTGAGGTCAGCAGGGCCATGAGGGGACCGCCGATCACGACTCCGAGCGCGTAAGCGGTCACCGCCTGCCCGGCGGTGCCCACCGAGACGTCCAGATCCTCGCCGACCTGGGGCAGCAGCCCGGCGATCAGGTACTCCGAGGTACCTACGACGAAGACGCTTGTGGACAAGGCGCCGAGCGTCGCGAAACCCTTGTTCAGTTTCATGCCGCAGACGCTAAACTCTCACATCGATATGAGAGTCAAGTCGGGAGGTCCACGTGCGCATCGGTGAGTTGTCCCGGCGGACCGGTGTGGCCGTGCATCTGTTGCGCTACTACGAGGAACAGGGACTGCTCCACCCGCAGCGGCGCCCCAGTGGTTACCGCGAGTACGTCGATGAGGACGTCGCCGTCGTCCGCCGGGTCCGCAGCCTGCTGGCCGCCGGTCTGGGCACTTCGACGATCACCACGGTCCTGCCGTGCCTGCGGGATACCGGAGACCGTCTCGTCCCGACTTGCTCGGACCTACTCGCCGATCTCCTCCAGGAGCGCGACCGCATCGCTCAGGGCATCAGCGATCTTCAAGCCTCCATGGACGCGCTCGACGACGTCATCGCGGCGGCCCCGGCCGACGTCACCCGCCGGGCACGGGCATCGCTCGGCGGGTGAACCGAGTCTGCGCCTACCATGAGATCTACGTCCGAGACAGGCGAGCGGGTGATTTCTGCGCGAACGACGTACGGCACCGGTCCACTGGACGGTAGAACCGGCTTCGTCGGCGTACCGCGGGCTCCCGTTGGAGGGTTGGATGGCAAGTACTGGTCAGGCGGTCCACCGCGTGATGGTTCTGGTCGACATCGAGGGGTTCGGCGCTCCAGACCGAACCTTGCCGCACCAACTCGGCACGCGCCAGGGCCTGTACACCGTCATGGCCGAGGCGCTCCAGGCGGCCGGGGTGCCGTGGGCGGTCTGCTATCACGAGGACCGCGGCGACGGTGCGGTCGTCCTCGTCCCACCTCAATACCCCAAGGCTCCGCTGGTAGAGGTTCTACCCGAGGCGCTGGTGCGCGCACTGCGTGCCCACAACCACACCAGCCATCACTCCCAGCGGGCCAGACTGCGCCTGGCCGTGCATGCCGGCGAGGTGGCCTTCGACCAACACGGCGTCACCTCAACTTCCCTCACCACCGCCTTCAGGCTCCTCGAAGCCGCCCCGTTGAAGAAGGCCCTAGCCGACTCGCCTGGACTGGTCGCCATGATCGTGTCCCGCCTGATCTTCGACGATGTCGTTCACCACTCCGCCGCACTCGACCCAGCGGTGTTCAGGCCAGTGCCGGTGAACGTGAAGGAAGTCCGCGACATCGCGTGGATCGCCCTGCCCGATCACCCTTATCCCTCCGATGCCACCGTGCTGGCGCACTCGGCCCGACACGACACGTTCAGGACAGTGATCGATGGAGCCGCCGGGGCGCCAGAGCGAAAGAAGCCGGGGACGTGGCACCGGAAGTGCGCCTTCCTGATCTTGGCGCTCATCGGCGCACTTGGCGTCGGTGAAATGGTCAACCACAACAAATGGAAGTCCACGCTGGCCGTGCTTGAAATCGGCATCGGCCCCGCCGCCGTAACAGCTACATTCTTCTTCGCAGGCTCCCTGGCACTCTTGGCTTTCCTGGCCATGGTGAAGACCAAGGGCAATTCCGGTAACGCTGGCCCAGTCATCGCAGTAGGCATCCTTATCGGCGCCGCAGTATTCCCCATCGTCGTCTCCGCCATCGCGGGCGGCTCCCAGATCCTTCGCACCCAGATGCCGCCGGTCGCGGCCTTGGTGGTCTCCACATTCGTTATCTCGGCTGGTTTTCTCCTCGCGCTCGGGTGGCTCGAAGATCGAGGGGAAATCGATCCAGTCTCGAGCGGGAGTTCAGCACACTGAATGCACGACAATAGGCTCATGTATCCGGAGATCGAGCCCCACGCGTCAGGCCACCTGGACACAGGTGACGGCAACCTCGTGTACTGGGAGGAATGCGGCAACCCCGGTGGTAAGCCCGTGGTGTTCCTGCACGGAGGTCCCGGCGGCGGCTGCTCACCGTCGCACCGCCGGCTGTTCGACCCGTCCGCCTATCGGATCGTCCTGTTCGACCAGCGCGGGTGCGGGCGGTCATTGCCGCACGCTTCGGCGTCGGGCGATCTTTCGTCGAACACGACTTGGCATCTCGTCGACGACATCGAGCGCTTGCGGGAGTCGCTGGGCATCTCGCGGTGGCAGGTGTTCGGCGGGTCCTGGGGGTCGACGCTGGCGTTGGCGTACGCCGAGAAGCACCCGGAGCGCGTGGCGGAGCTGGTGCTGCGCGGGGTCTTCACACTGCGTTCGTCCGAAGTGAGCTGGTACTACCGGGGCGGCACGGCGCACGTCTTCCCGGACTTGTGGGAGAAGTTCACGGCGCCGCTCGCCGGGCTCGACGGCGATCCCGTCGAGCTGTACGCGAAGCTGCTCGCCGACCCCGACCCCGAGGTGCACGGGCCGGCCGCTGTCGCGTGGAGTACCTGGGAGGCCGCTACGACGACGCTGCTTCCCCGGCCCGAAATGGTGGCGGAATTCGCCGATCCGGACTACGCGCTGGCGTTCGCGCGGATCGAGAACCACTACTTCGTGAACAACGGGTGGCTCGAGGAGGGGCAGCTGATCCGGGACGCGGACACCTTGAAGGACATCCCCGGCGTGATCGTGCAGGGGCGATACGACCTCGCCACGCCCGCGATCTCCGCGTGGGACCTGCACAAGGCGTGGCCGGAGTCGGAGCTGGTGATCGTGCCGGGTGCCGGGCACGTGTACGACGAGCCCGGCATCCTGGCCGCGTTGCTGGAGGCGACGGATCGGTTCCGTGACTAGCTCATCCGGGATTGCCGCACAGCCAGGTCAGCACACTCGGCCGAGGTCCAATCGGGACAGCTCCCGGCGCGTCCGCACGCCGAGTTTCGGGAACGCCCGGTAGAGGTGGTGCTCGACGGTACGCGGGCTGAGGAACAACTGTGCGGCGATCTCACGGCTCGTACCGCCGTCCGCGGCCAGCCGGACGACCTGGAGTTCTTGTGGGGTAAGGCGGTCCAGGAGATTCTCGGCGGTGGGTTCGGCGGCCGGGCCGGAGTCGCCCGTGGCCTCGAGTTCGATCGACGCGCGATCGGCCCACGGTTTCGCGTGCAGCCGCGAGAAGATCTCCAGTGCCGAGCGCAGCGGAACGCGTGCGTCACTGCGGCGTCTGGCTCGGCGCAGCCATTCGCCGTAGAGCAATTCCGTGCGTGCCCGTTCGAAGGGGCGTTCGCCGGGTGTGTGGATTTCCAGTGCGCGCAGGTAATGCGCTTCGTCGTCGCCCAGAATGGCGCGGCAGCGCGCCGCCACGGCCTGGGCCCACGGCTGCCCGCCCGCCGTCGCCCACGCTTCGAATCGGTGGAACGCGGGTTCGGCCCGGCCCGGATCGCCCAGGCGCACCGCAGCCTCCAGCTGGTCCGCGGCGGCCGTGATCACCACCGTCGTGTACGCGAGCGGTCCGCGCTGCACGGTTTCCAGGCGGTCCAAAGTAGACTGATAGCGGCCGAGGCCGAGGTCGAGCAGTGCGAGCGCGGCGGTGCTCGCCGCACCGCCGGCGTCCGGTGTCGCTTCTGCCAGCTCCTGGCAGCGCCGCTCGTCACCTTCGATCGCCGCCATCCGCGCCATCACGGCGTTCAGCCGCGGTAGCCGCCGGTGCGACCCGGTGTCGCGGGAGATCCGCGCCGCTTCGGCCACCGACGCGGCGGCGTCCTGGTGCAGTCCGGCCGAAATCTGCGCGCCCGCGAGGTCATGCAGGACCTGGGGGAGTACGCCGATCAGCCCGTCACGTCGGCAGCGGGCCACCTCTGCGGACGCGAGTTCCCTGGTGGTGGTGTCGTCGCCGAGGATCATCGCGCTGTAGGTCCAGGCGAGATCGGAGCTCGGAGTGCGCCCGACGAACTCGGCCAGCAGCGGCAATCCGGTCGCGAAGTCGTCGTCCACCAGGCAGGCCATGCCCCGTACCAGCGGATCGGTGCCGTCCAGCGCGTCGTTCGCGGCGCGCACGGTTTCCCGGTCGCCGGAGAACCAGGCGTACCGGGCACCGGTGCGCACCATCGCCACCGCATCGGCGGGTTCGGCGGACCGGGCGTGCTCGACGAGCAGACGCGCGGCCGCACGCCCGTCTCCCCGTTCGAACTCCACGGCGGCACGCACCTGCGCCATGCCCGCGCGCGCCTTGGTGTCCTCGGTCAGCGGCTCCGCCTCGCGGACCAGCTCGGCGGCCTGCTCTCCGTGCCCGGCGGCGAGTGCCAACGAGGCCGCCTCTCCCAGCCGTGCCGCTCGCATCCCGGTTTCGGCGGTGAGTTGCGCGGCTTGCCGGTACAACCCGGCGGCCGCGGAAAACGCCGTACGTGCCCGCGCTCGTTCGGCCGAGCCGGCGATCTCGGCGGCGACCCGCTCATCGGGAGCGGTGGTGGCGGCGGCGAGATGCCGGACCCGGCAGTCGGCGTCCGAAGTGGACTCGGCGAGCGCCTGGTGCACCGAGACCCGGCGCGCGAGCACGGCACCCTGGTAGGCGGCGGTGCCGATCAGGGGGTGCCGGAACGTGATCGTCGTTCCGGTGACATCCAGGAGCCGCGCGGTCTCGGCCTGTTCCAGATCGGCGAGCCCGACGCCCAGCGCCTGGGCGGCACCGAGCAGCGTCGGCAGGTGCCCACGTCCCTCGGCCGCCGCGAGGAGCATCATCAGCCGGGTCCGCGAGGGCAGCGCGCTGATCTGCGCGCGGAAGCCCGCCAGCACGCGGTCGCCCACCGGCAGCGGTCCGGCGGCGACGTGGTGTTCCCGTTGCGCGGCGGCGAATTCGAGCAGTGCCAGTGGATTACCCGCCGATTCCTCGAATATCTGCGACGGCGACGGCGGTGTCAGCCCGCGTTCGGCGAGCAGCCGACCGGCGTCTGCCGCGTCGAGCCTCGCCGGGCGCAGTTCGGGAAGATCCGGTGCGGTGAAACCGGTGTCCCTCGCTCCGAACAGCATCGCGACGCGGTCCGCGGCCAAGCGCCGGGTGGCGAACAGCACCGCGTCGGCGGTCGCGCGATCCAGCCACTGCGCGTCGTCGATCAGGCACAGCACCGGACCGTCGTCGCCGAGGTCGGAGAGCAGGGTGAGCACGGCGAGCCCGGTCACGAACCGGTCCTGGCCGCTGGTACGGCCCGAATCCAAGACAGCGCGCAACGCCTCAGCCTGCGGACCGGGCAGCGCGGCGAGCCGGTCCTGGAGCGGCCACAACAAGTGCACCAGCCCGCCGAACGCCAGGTCGGCCTCGGCTTCGATCCCGGTCACCCGTAGCACGCGCAGTCCGGCCGCGGCCTCGTCCGCCCAGTCCAGCAGCGCGGACTTCCCGATGCCCGCCTCACCTCGCACCACCAGCGAGCCGCTGCGTCCGCCGCGAGCCGCCGCGAGCAGCGCTTCGATCGCCGCCTGCTCGCCGGCCCTGCCGTACAACACGCCAGCCTCCGTAACCGCGGGGGAGGTACGTAGGCCGAACCCCAGTACCCGGTACCGAAACCTTACCGATTCGGCGGCCGCTCGCCCGGACGAAGGTTCACCGCATGAACGTTTTGCTGACCCCGCACTCCACGGGCACCCTGCCACTGCCGAACCGCCTGGTCATGGCGCCGATGACGCGCAGCCGCGCGACAGGCGGCCGGGTGACCGGGCTGACCGCCGAGTACTACGCGCAGCGCGCCGGAGCCGGCCTGATCATCACGGAAGGTACACAGCCGAGCATCATCGGTCAGGGCTACATCGACACTCCCGGCCTGCACACACCGGAGCAGGCCGCCGCGTGGCGCGTGGTCACCGACGCCGTGCACTCGCGCGGCGGCCGGATCTTCGTCCAGCTGATGCACTCCGGCCGGATCGGGCACCCGTACCTCTACCCGGACGGTGCCCTGCCGCTGGCGCCGTCGGCGATCGCGTCGGGCGAAAAGCTGTACGTCCCGGGTGATCTGCTCGACCATCCGGAACCGCGGGAAATGACACTGGCGGACATCGCCCGATCCGTGGACGATTTCGTCGCCGCCGCGCGGCTGGCGATGGAGGCCGGATTCGACGGTGTCGAACTGCACGGCGCCAGCGGCTACCTGATCCACCAGTTCCTCGCCGCCAACACCAACCGGCGCACCGATGCCTACGGTGGCCCGATCGCGAACCGCCTCCGGTTCGCGGTGGAGGTGGCGCGGGCGGTCGGCGACGCGATCGGCCCGGAGCGCACCGGCATCCGGCTGTCACCCGGCTCGACCCTCAACGGCATACGAGAGAGCGACACCGAACTGCTGTATCCCGCGCTCATCCGCGCCCTCGTCCCGGCAGGACTGGCGTACGTGCACGTCTCCGAGTCCGGCACGCGGGACATCACCAAGCTCATCCGCGCCGAGTGGCCCGGCACCCTCATCCTCAACCCGCACCCGACGGGCGAGGAACCGGCGAGCGCGGCGGACGGCGCGGACGCGTTGCGCGACGACGTCGCCGACGCGATCAGCCTCGGCCAGCTGTGGCTGGCGAACCCGGACCTGCCCGCGCGGATCGCCACCGGCGGCCCGTTCACCGCAGCCGATCCCTCGACGTTCTACGGCGGCGACCACCGCGGCTACACCGACTACCCCACCATGGACGAGCGATGAGCGCACGGATTTCGGCGCCGTGGCTGGCTTTGCTGGCCGGCCCGCTGTCGTTCGGCATCGCCGGGCCGTTGCTGATCCTGCCGGACGCGGCCGCGGCCCTCGGTACCGGAATCGCCACGGTGACGTGGATCGTGACGGCGTTCGGCTGGGGTATCGCCGTCGGCACGCCGCTGCTCGCCGGTCTGCAGAGCCATCGCGGCGTCCGGACCGCGTTGCTCACCTGCGCCGCGCTGGTGCTGGCGGGTGCCATCGCGGTGGCGACCGTTCCGTGGCTGCCGGTCCTCATCGCCGGTAGCGCCCTGCAGGGGCTCGGTACCGCCGGCTTCACCACGATGGCCATGAGCCTCGCCGGGTCGGCGCGGGCGATGGGCTTGGTCACCTCTTCGCTGGCGGTGGTCGGCTCGGCGTCGCCGTTGATCGCCGATCTGGTCGGCGACGCGCTCGGCTGGCAGCTGGCGCTGGCACTGCCCGCAGTCAGCTTGCTCGGCGTACCCGCTGCCCTGCGGTCGGCCGCCGGGACACCCGCCGAGCCGTCACGTTTCGACCTGGCAGGCGCGATTCTCGTGACCGCGATGGTCACCGCCTTGGTGCTCGTGCCGCATTTCTGGCTGCCCGCGGCCATCACGGTCGCCGTCATCGCGGTCCTGCTGGCCGGGCACCTGCGGGCGCGGCCGGACGGGTTCGTGCCCGCCGCGCTTTTGCGAACGCCGGTCTTCCTGATCGCGGCCGGGCTCGCGTTCGCGCTGGCGGTGGCCAACTTCGGGTTGGTGTACGTGCTGCCGCGGCTGTTGACCGAGCAGACCGGCTGGACCAGTGGCGAGGTCGGGCTCGCCGTCCTGTGGCCGCTGCTGTTCGGCGGGCTGATGTCCTATGTGGTCGTCGCGGTGACGGCGAAAGCCCCGTTCCGGGCGGTGGCGGTGCTGTTCCCGGCGCTCGCCGCCGTCGGGCTGGTGCTCGCCGGGGTGAGTGTTTCCCCTGCCGTGCTGCTGATCGCGCAGGCATTGACCTCGCTCGCGGCGGCCTCGGGCCAGGGTGTCTACGCGGTGCGTGCCGGGGACGCGGCCGGGTCGCATCGCGCGGCGGGGATGGGCTTGTTCAACCTCGCCTATTTGCTGGGGGCGGCGTTCGGTCCGGCACTGGCCGCGCTTCTCTGAAGACCGGTTCGCGGAAATCTCCGTGCGGCTCGCCACGGCGGCGCTTTACCCTGAGGGAATGGCGGAACGGATCATGTATGTGCAGCTCAAGACGGGCTATGACACCGATCGTGGCCCGTCGTGGATCGCCTGGGTCCGTTTTTCCAAGACCTGGAGGACCGCGTACCTGCACGGCCGAACGCTGCGGCGCCGGCCAGGCGGCGAGGGGAACTTCTCCGACGTCGAGACCGGAGAAGAGTTCTGGGTCTCCGGTCCGAAGCGAGACCGGACCGATGGACGGTACGGCCGCGTGCCGCCAGAGATCGATGACGACGCTCGACGGCGGTACGAGCAGTTCCTCCGGGGAGCTCCACTGCCCGGACGTGAGCACGGGTAGCCACATCCGAGGCAACTGTCGACCGTACTGCGCTGAACATCCATTATGGACTCGGATCCGGGGCTTACATCATCGCTCGTCCCTTTCCCGGCAGTGACAGGGAAGGGACGAGCGACGTGATCTTGCCGAGGTCAGGCCTTCTTGCGAGGTGCACGCTTGCGCTTGGCGGGAGCCTCTTCGGCGACCGGTTCGACGGGGGCCGACTCGGCGTTGTCGAACGCTTCGTAGATGTCGTTGGGAATACGGCCGCGTTCGGCGATCGGGTAGCCGTTGGCGGTGGCCCAGGCGCGGACCTGCTGGTTGCGTTCGCGGTCGGTGGGCTTCGCCGTACCACTGACCACGGTGGACTGTCCGGTCGCGACCTTCACTTTGCGTCCGCCGATTCGCCTGCTGGCGTCGATGAAGCGCTCGAGCTCGTCGCGCAGGGTGCCTGCGTTGTCGTCGGAGAGGTCGATCTCGTAGGTGACGCCGTCGAGTGCGAAGGGCACTGTCTGGGTGGCTTCGCCACCGTCGATGTCGTCGACGATCTGAACGGATACCTTTTGTACCATCGAGAGTGCCTTCCGCTAGGTCATTTCACGCCGGTTCGGATTGGCGCAGTGCCAATGAGTCTAGCCGTCGTTCACCGCGCGGTGCCTGGCGAGCCTGTGCGGCCACAAAATCGGTGTATTCGTATAAGGGCGCCACCTTCGTCTCGGTGTCTCTCGTGAAGTGGAAAGGCAGGCTGTCATTTCGGTTCCGACCCGCCCTCGCGTCCTGATCGTCGGCCTGGGGGTCAGCGGTATCGCCACGGCGCTCCGGCTGCACGAGATCGGCTGGCAGCCGGTGATCGTGGAGCGAGCCGCCGGCCGGCGCACCAACGGTTACTTCGTCGGATTGTTCGGCGCGGGCAAGACCGCCGCGCGGCGGATGGGGATACTCGACGGCCTGCGCGATCGGGCGTCCGGCGGCGCGCACGTCGAACTCGACCGCGGCGGCCGCAGATCGCCGGGAATGGGTTTCCGGGATCTGCCGGGCACCCCCTGGCTCATGCTCCGCGGCGACATCGAGCAGGCGGCGTACGCCGCGCTGCCCGCCGAAGTCGAGATCCGGTTCTCCACGGTTCCGGTGGCGATCGCCCAGGACGCCGATGGGGTGGACGTCGAACTGCGCACGACGACCGCCGGGACCTCGGTGACCGAGCGCTTCGACCTCGTCGTCGGGGCGGACGGACTGCGATCCGCGGTGCGCTCACTCGCTTTCGGGCCTGATCGGCGCTATCTGCGCCGCCTCGGGCACATGCTGGTCGCGTACGAATTCCCCGGCGTCCCCGAAGGCCTCGCCCGCGGGGAAGGGGCCACGATGATCGAACTGGGCCGATCCGTCTGGGTCTTCGCCTTCGAGGACCGGGACCCGACCATCCTGCTGTCCTACCGCAGCGACGACATCGACGCCGAGTTCACCCGGCCCTGTGCCGAGCGGGTGCGGGAGGTCTTCGGCCCCGAACCGTTCGGGGCGACGCTGGGCAGTGTGCTGGCCGCGCTCGAATCGGCCGGCGACGTCCTGTTCGACTCCGCCGAACAGGTCCGCATGGACCGCTGGTCGAACGGGCGGGTCGTGCTCGTCGGCGACTCGGCGTGGTGCGCGACGGCCTACGCGGGCACCGGGGTGTCCGCCGGTCTGGCGGGCGCGGACCTGCTGGCCGCCTTTCTCCAGGAACGGCCGGACGACCTCGGCGGAGCCTTGCGACGGTGGGAAGAAGCGTTGCGTCCCTACATCGAACGCTATCTGCGGACAGGGCTCGGCCAGCGCGGCTTCTTCACTCCCGGCAACCAGCGTGAAGCACGTCGGCGCAAAGTGATCACGCGGCTCGTCACCACGCCGGTCCTCGGGCCCGCGGTGCTCCGTCTCAGCTCGCACACCCCCAGCGCGAAGCTGAAGGACACCGACATCGTCGCGACGATCACTCGCCGCCGGTGACGATTGCCTGCCAGTGCCGATGCGCTGGTGCGGCGGCGTCACCCCTAGGGTTCACCCCATGCCCACGACGTCCCGATCGCTCGTCGGAAGGCGCGACGAGATCACGGCACTCCTCGCTCTCGTCCGCGCGGCGGAACAAGGCGAGGGCGGTGTGCTCGTCCTCCGCGGTGAACCGGGAATCGGCAAGAGCGCGTTGCTGGAACACGTCGAACACGCGGCGCCGGAGCGGTTCCGGATCATCCGTGCGTCCGGGGCGGAGTTCGAGGGTGAACTGCCGTTCGCGGCGCTGCATCAGCTTTGCGTTCCGGTGCTGGCGCAGCTCGAAACGCTGTCCGCGCCCTACCGTGACGCTCTCTCTGTCGCGTTCGGGCTGGCGGATGGCGCGCCGGATCCGTTCCGCGTCGGCCTCGCCACGCTGGAACTGCTCGCGGCCGCCGCGGCGGAAAGTCCGGTGCTGTGCGTCGTCGATGACGCCCATTGGCTGGACGCCGCCTCGGTGAAGGCGTTGACGTTCCTGGCGAGGCGCGTCGCGGCGGAGCCGATCGCGATGGTGTTCGCGGCCCGCGACCAGGACGCCGTTCGCGGGCTGGACGATCTGCCGGGGTTGACGATCAGCGGCCTGACCGACGCGAACGCGCGCGCGTTGCTGGCCGAAGAGAAGACCGCGACGCTCGACGAGCGGGTGCGTGACCGCCTTCTCGCCGAGGCACGCGGGAACCCGCTCGCCCTGATCGAGCTGCCGAAGGCGGGTGGCTTCGCGTTGCCGACGCCGTCGCCGGTCGCGAGCCGGATCGAGCGGAGCTTCCGGGCCAGGATGACGGAACTGCCTCCGGACGCGCGGCTGCTGCTCCTTCTCGCGAGCGCGGATCCCACTGGCGACCCGGGACTGCTGTGGACGGCCGCGCGACTGCTGGGCATCGACGTGCCCGCCGCGAGCGCCGCCGCCGAAGCCTCCGGGCTGGTGCGGTTCGACACGCGTGCGCGCTTCTGCCATCCGCTGGCCCGCTCTGCCACCTACCGCGCGGCCGAACCGGAGCGGCGCGTCGCGGCGCACCGGGCGCTGGCCGATGCCACCGACCCGGTCGCCGCCCCGGACCGGCACGCCTGGCACCGGGCGCAGGCCACCACCGGACCGGACGAGGAGGTCGCGGCGGAACTGGAGTCGTCGGCGTCGCGCGCGCAGGCGCGTGGAGGCGTCGCGGCCGCCGCCGCGTTCCTCGAACGCGCCGCCGCGTTGTCGCTGGACCCCGGCAAGCAGACCGAGCGCACACTCGCGGCAGCGCGGGCGACGCTCGAGGCGGGCCGGGCGACCGCGTCGGCGGATCTGGTGGCCAGTATCGACACCGAAACGCTGGACGACGTCCGGCACGCGGAGGCGGACCTCCTGCGCGGGCAGGTCGCGTTCGTCCAGGGTGCGGACGGTGCCGTCAAAGGACCGGAACTCATCTTGCGGGCGGCGCAGCGGCTCGCCGCCGTCGATCCGGCACGGTCACGCGAATGCTTCGTGGCGGCGCTGGAGATGGGGCTGGCCGTCGGACGGGCCGCGGGAGTGATGGACCGGGTGCTCGACGCGGCCCGCTCGGCACCGCCGTCGCCGGGACCTCCGGATCTCCTCGACGCGCTGGTGCTGTTGAGCACCGAGGGACACCGTGCCGGAGTGCCCGCGCTCCGGCGGGTGCTCACCGGCGAAGACGCCGACTGGACCAGGGTGCCCGCGTTGGCCACGGTGCTCGCGGGCGAACTGTGGGACCTCGACCTGCACACGTCGGTCGTCGAGTGGCTGGTGCGGACCGGGCAGGACACGGGATCCCCGATGGCCATCCGGCTCGGCCTGTCACAGGTGGCCGTGTCCGCGGTCCTCCTCGGCGACTTCGGGCGGGCGATCGACGCGGTCGCCGAGGAGGAGGCCATCGCCGACGCTCTCGGCGACCCGCCACAGCTCTATCCGAGAGTGCACCTCGCCGCGATGCGCGGCCGTCGTCAGGAAGTGCTCGATCTGTTCGCCGAGGTGACGATCCGGGGCAGCGGCCAGCTCACCGCGAACGCGCATTGGGCGACGGCCGTGCTGTACAACGGCCTCGCCGAATACCCGGCCGCGCTGGAAGCGGCCACGCGAGCCGTGGCGGGCAACGATCTCTTCCTCACCGGGATAGCGCTGCCCGAACTGGTGGAGGCCGCGGTCCGATGCGGTGAGAACTCCGTCGCACGGTCGGCGCTGGAGTCCCTGGCCGAGCGCACGGAACCCGCGGGAACCCGCTTCGCCCTCGGTGTGGCGGCCGGCGCCCGGGCGCTGGTCAGCGACCGGGAAGACGACTACCAGGAGGCGCTCGAGCACCTGACGGGTAGCTCGCTGACCCCGCATCTCGCGCGGGCACACCTGCGGTACGGGGAGTGGTTACGCCGTGCGGGCCGCCGTCGCGACGCACGCGAACACCTGCGTACCGCGCACGAACAGTTGTCGGAGATCGGGCTGGAGGCGTTCGCCAGGCGTGCCGCGGACGAGCTGCGCGCGACCGGGGAAGTGGCCCGGAGCCGTTCCGAGCACACCTATGACCGCCTGACCATGCAGGAGACGCACATCGCGCGCCAGGTCGCGGCGGGCGCGACGACGAAAGAGGTGGCCGGGCGCCTGTTTCTCAGCCCCCGCACGGTCGACGCCCACTTGCGCAACATCTTCCGCAAGCTCGGTATCACCTCGCGCAGGCAGCTCAGGGACATGTCCGACCTCGGGTGACGCGGACTAGGTGACTCCTACCGACGCGAACGGGCCGACGCCGCACGACGATGGTCGCAGACACGCGGAGCCTGCCGCTCCGGTCCTCGGAAAGGTCTGCGAATGATCACCGAAATCGACGTGAAAGCACCCGTGGTGGTGCACTGCGACACCGTCGTCGACGCGCCGCTGCGGTGCGTGTGGCGGCTGCTCACCGAGGTGTCCTCGTGGCCGGACTGGCAACCCGACATCACCGCCGCGGCAGCCGATCGTCCACTTCGGACGGGCAGCGCGATCCGGTGGAGCACGGCCGGGCTCGACATCGAGTCCACCGTGTACCAGCTACGGACCCCGGACCGGATCCTCTGGGGCGGAACCGCCGGCGGGATCACCGGCATCCACCTGTGGACGTTCGAGGTGATCGGGTCCTCGGTGCGCGTCCACACCGAGGAGTCGTGGGACGGAGGTCCCGTGCTCGCCGACGTCGACGGCATGCGGGCCGCGCTCGGCGAATCTCTCGCCGCCTGGCTCGGCCACCTCAGGAAGGCCGCGGAGAAGCGATCTGCCGGTTGGACAGGCCAGCGGCCATCTCGTGTTCGCGTGAGGTGAGTGAGGCGAGCTCCATCCCAACCCCCGGTCAGTCGGTGCACGGCCGCACACCGAGAGGAGTACCGCCGCGGCAGCTTCGCGAAACAGCGCGATTTGGCGCGGGCACGCCACTCGAGATCACGCGGACTCCTTCGCTCAACCATGCTCGCGACGTGTGATCGAGTGACTTTGCCGAATCCTCCTTTAGTGGTGATTGCGCGGGTTGTTTGTTGCTTAAAATTACGAACACCTGTTCGAATTATTCCGGTATTATCGAGGTGTGTCCGAGACGACCCTTCCCGAGTTGCCGCAGGAGTTGTGGCGCGCTGGCAAGCTGGAGCTTGCCCATGGCGTGCAACAGTTCTTGCAGGTGATGCGGGTCGCCTCCACCGGGTTGGGACGGTATCTGGCGGAGATTGATTCTCGTGGCGCGAAAGACTTATACGGTTATGGGACAACGTTGGCGTGGTTCGCCGATATCGCCGGACTGAGCCAGGGCGAAGCTCGGCCGTATGTGAATCGCGCTCTCGATCTGAACCCCACGCGTGCCCTGGACGGCACCGAGATCCCGGCTTTCGCGCCCGCCACCAGTGTGGCTGCGGCGGAGGGGGCGATCGGCGAGGAGCGGATCAAGCAGATCGTGGAGATCCTGCGGAAGATCCCGGCTGGGGTGTCGGTGGAGGATCGGGAGCACGCGGAGACAACCCTCGCCGATCTCGCCCGGAAGGCGGGTCCCCAGCAGGTGTCGGATCTCGGGGACCAGCTGCTGGGCTGGCTGGACCCGGACGGCAAGGAACCGAAAGACCCCGAACCCGCCCAACCCCGTCGCGAGCTGACCCTGGAGCGCCGCAAAGACGGCTACTGGAAACTGAACGGCCTCCTCGATGACGAGGCCGGTGCGCGGACCGCCGCCGCCCTCGATGCTCACGCCGCACCCCGTCCGATCGACGAGTTCGGTCAGGCCGATCTACGGACCAAGGCCGAGCGCCAGGGTGACGCCTGGGTCGACCTCGTGGACTTGGCGGTTGCGTGCCCGGATCAACCGGGGACGAGCGGCTACCGGACGTTGATCCATGTGACGATCAGTCTCGACGAGTTGAAAACGGGCCTGGGCACCGCATGCGTGGACTTCATCGGAACCATGACAGCCCGCGAAGCACGCATGGCGGCCTGCGACTGCCTGATGCTC
Organism: Amycolatopsis sp. lyj-84; assembly: GCF_046549075.1. NCBI lineage: Bacteria > Bacillati > Actinomycetota > Actinomycetes > Pseudonocardiales > Pseudonocardiaceae > Amycolatopsis > Amycolatopsis sp. lyj-84. Next base: position 333,070 of record NZ_JAJPWO010000004.1, on the reverse strand, counting down.
CCCGTCGTGCTCAACGCGGCGGGTGAGCCGCTGGACGTGGGACGGCTACGACGGTTCGTCACCCCAGGCCAACGCCGAGCCTTGAACATCCGTGACCGGGGCTGCGCGTTCCCCGGGTGTCACCGCAAGCCGAAGAACTGTCACGCGCACCATATTCATCACTGGGCAGACGGCGGGCCCACCGATCTCCGGAACTTGGTGCTGCTGTGCGGCTTCCATCACCGCCTGATCCACCACGGGGACTGGGAAGTCCGCATGGCGGCCGACGGGTTACCGGAGTTCATCCCGCCCCAGTATTTAGATTCGTTGCGAAGATCCCGGCGTAACTGCACTGTGTGACCCGAGGAGCCCGCCAGCCACACCGGCGACGGGCCCCTCGGCATGCCCATGCCACCCAAACCCGCGCATACGCCAGGGCCAAGCCTGTCGTGAGTGGCGATTCGGGCTATTGAGCAGAAGGGTAAACGTGTCGTGTTGCGAAAGCCGCGTCCGCAACCTTCAACGTTGCGAACACGACCTTCACCACACCGCCACCGAGGGGCGGCATGAGCACGCCACCTTTGACTTACCTGTCAATGTAACGACGTCTCCCACGCGGTCACCGCGCCACCTGTCACCTGGTCGATCCAGGTCCGATAGCCGGGAACGCTGTTGTAGATTCCGGGACCGTTGAGGCAGTTGCTGCTGTTGTTGCCGGATCGGCTGGTGGCACCGGTCAGCTCACCGCCCAAAATGGACGGTCCCCCGGAATCGCCGTAGCAGGCACTGGTTCCGGGCGCGCCCTGGAAGCAGATTTCCTTGCCTCGCTTGAAATCCGCGGTACACCTGGAGTCCGCGACGGTGGTGGTGTCCACCTCGCGAAGCTGTGGCGACGCGCCACCGCAACCGGGGGTGCCGCACGTCTGACCGTGTCCGATCAGCTTGTTGACGGTGCCGACGGCCGGGCTGGAGGCCGCGATCTTGATCGGCCTGGCAGTGGCCGCTCTCGACAACCTCACCACGGCGATGTCGTTCGCGCCGAGGGTCGCGCTCGCCGCGGTGATGAGCTCGCCGCCGGAGCCGGTGTTGACCGAGCCGATCCGAGCCGAGAAACCGCCACCGGTGGAGCCCTGGACGCAGTGCTTCGCCGTGACGAGCCACTGCGGGGCGATCAGCGACGCCCCGCAGAAATGGCGGCCATTGCGTTGCAGCGACGCGAAGAACGAGTAAGGAGTGGTGACGACCTTGCCGCCGATGATGAAGGGTTCGATCGGCGGTCCGGCCGGTGATTCGGCCACGGCCGCGGGCCCGGTGAAGAGCGACCCGGCAATGAGGGCGGCGGCGATCATGGACATACGTCGGATCCACATGATTTTTGGGCCTCCTGCAGCGAAAGGGGAGTCCAGCATGGGACGGGGTTCGATGGTGTCAGATCGATCTACACCTGACCGTAGTGCTCTGTCGAGTATCCGGTACCCCCATTGGTACTGAATCGGACATACCATCGGCGGGTAAGGCGAAGGGCGGCTGGGCGACGCTATGAGCCGGGCGAGTGCGTCCTGGGAGAAGAGACCGACGCTCTGGGTCTGTCGCGCGTGACGCCGCTGATCCCCACATACTCGAGTGGTGGGACGTGGAGCGATGGTCAAGCAGGTGCGGCGGTGGCTGTTGTTCGTCCATGTCGCGGTGTCGGTCGGCTGGATGGGGGCAGGCGCGGCGAATGTGGTGCTCGCGATGACCGCCGGGTACACGGCGCCCGGCGAGATCCAGCGAGTCTGTTATCTCATGATCGAACGGATCGATAACGTCGTCGTCATCCCCGCCGCGTTCGCCGCTCTGGTCACCGGAATCGCGTTGTGCCTGGTGAGTCCGTGGGGCGTGGCAAGGTATTGGTGGGTACTGATCAAGCTGGTGCTGACCGTGGCGGTCATCGCCTACAGCACCTTCGGGCTGGGGGTGTGGGTCGAACTCGGCGTCCAGGCGGGCCGTGAGGGTGTCGAGAGCTCCGCCGCCGGTCAGCTTGCCTACGGCGCGATGCTGAACATCGTCGCCTTCCTGTTCATGACGTGGTTGTCGGTGGCCAAACCCTGGGGGAAGACCCCGTGGGCGTCCACGCCGAGCCGAGTACGGAGAACTCCGGTGCCCGCCGATTCGCCGGGGAGGTCTTCGCCTGTTCCGAACAAGACGTTGCCGCCATTCCCCGGCGACCCATGATCTGACTTCGGGAATACGCGAAATTCGGGGGAGACCAGATGATTCTGGTGACCGGTGCGACCGGAACCGTCGGCCGTCAAGTGGTTCACCAGCTCGTCCAGGCGGGCCGGCGGGTACGTGCGCTGAGCAGGAATCCGGCAGCGGCGAATTTGCCCGCCGGAGTGGAGGTGCTGGCGGGCGACCTCGCCGTGCCGGAGACCGTCGCTCCGGCGCTGGCCGGCGTAGAGGCCATGCATCTCATCTCGTTCGCGGGTGAGGGATACGCGCCGCTGGAAACGGCGCCGCAGATCGTCGAGCTGTCCACACGGGCCGGTGTGGGCAAGGTGACCGTGCTGACCGGGTATCAAGTAGGCCCCGTGGAGCGGGCCGTGGAAGCCGGTGGTTTGGAGTGGATCCACGTGCAGCCGGTGGAGTTCATGGCGAACGCGCTCGGCTGGGCGGAGTCCATCCGCACCGAGGGGGTGGTTCGGGCGGGCTTCCCGGACCAGCCGAGCGCCAAGGTCCATGAAGCCGACATCGCCGCAGTGGTGGTGGCCGCGCTGCTCGAGGACGGACACGCGGGTAAGAGTTATCCCGTGACGGGCCCCGAGGCGCTGACCGCGACCGACACGGTCCGCACGATCGGTGCGGCGATCGGCCGGGATCTCCGGTTGATCGAGCTCACCGAAGACCAAGTGCGCGATCAGCTCCGTGCGGCGGGGCAGCCGGACGAGGTCGTCGAATCCCTCGTCGGGTTCGGCACGAACCCGCCTCCCGAGGTGTACACGGTCCTGCCGACCGTCGAGGAGGTCACTGGCCGTCCGGCACGCACCTTCACTCAATGGGCCACCGAACATGCCGGGGCCTTCCGCTGACCCGGAACCGCCGGTGGGGCGACCGGGCTCTACCGCGGTTTTCCGGATGCGCGATTCACCGCCGGCACGTCGCGCCCCGGATCGGGCGCGGCTCGCTTTCCCGGACCGCTTCGCCGTCGGTGATCTGGATCAGGAAGCAGTACTTCCGGCCGGGTTCGACGGCCACGGTCGTCGTGCGCTGCCGTCGGACGAACGTGGTCTTCGCTTCGCCCGTTTCACCGGCGACCACGACGGCCGAGTCGTATCCGTCCGGTGCGCGCCACGCGAGATCGACCGTCGAGCCGTGGTCGATCGGCATGGCCAGTTCGACCTGGGACGCGGCCTTCACGGTGGGCGCCGACGTGGGCGGAGCGGGGGTGGACCGGGACGCCGGGGCCGGAAGCGACCGTGGTTCGGGGTCGCCGGAGCCGGGCAAGAGCGCCCACGTGGTGAAGCCGGCCGCGACCACGACGCCGGCCGTGACCGCTGTCCACAGGGATCTCTTCCGGGGCTCGGGCGCCGTGTCCGCCGCGGGTTCGATGGTGACGACCGGAACGCCCTCGATACCCGACGCCACGGGAACGGGTCCGTCGGAGTCCACAGTGGACACGTGGGGGAGAGAGGTGAGGATCTCTTCGACCAGTGCGGCGTCGGGCGGGCGGGAGGCCGGATCCTTCGCGAGGAGGTTCTCGACGAGGGCCAGCAGATCGATCGGCGCGTCCTCGCGGTGGAGCGGCCGGGAGCCGGGTGGTTCGCCGGTCAGCGCCAGATGCAGCACCGCACCGAGTCCGTAAAGGTCCGAGGAACGGCCGTCCGTCCCTTCCGGGGCGAGGAACTCCCGCCCATGCCGGGGATCCCGGACGAACACGGAGCGAAGGGTGCGCTCGAAGTCGTTGATCACGGGCTCGCCCGACGCGCGGAACAGCACGTTGGAGGGGGTGAGCCTGCCGTGGACGATCCCGGCTTCGTGGGCGGTGGCGAGGGTCGAGGCGATCGCGGTGCCGAGAACGAGGACGTCGTCCGTCGACAGCGGTCCGGCCACCGCGACCAGGTCCGCGAGCGACCCGGTGCAGAGTTCGCCGCGAAGGGCGCACCGGCCGTCGGCCAGTTCCACGACCGTATCGGGCACCAAGAGCTGACCGTCCAAAGCGGATAGCCGGTCCAGTTCCCGCTCCAGCCGTAGCCGGGTCCGCCGGAACAGCCTGCCGGAGAAGACCTTGAGCGCGACATCGCCCTCTTCCGACGGCACCGCGAAGACGACTCCTGCCGAGCCGCCGCCCAGCGCTTCGCCGTCTTCCGGTCGCATCGCCCCAGCGTAGATGATCGGCCCGGCCTCGGGGACCATGTCCGCCGCCGGATGAACCGCCGATGTACCGGTGATGAACCGCCGCGCCGGAGACTGCGTTCCGGCAGCGCACCGGATCAGCGAGGTGGGACGGATGAAGCAGAAGAACAATCTCCGGCGGGCGGCGGTCTACGGTGTCGCCGGTCTCGCCACCGCGGCGATCGGCGCCTCCACGGCGAACGCGCTGACCGACGACGGGGCCGGGCACAAGCCGGTGCTCGACGCCGCGCAGGCGGCGAAACCGCAGCAGGTGGAGGCTCCCGCGTCGCCGAAGCCATCGGCCTCGGCCGCGACACACGGCAAGAAGGCCGCGCCGCAGGAGAAGTCCGCGTCGCAAGGAAGGACGGCCGCGACGCCTGCCGAACCTGCCGCGCCGAAGCGGGTTTCGCCGCCGCAAGCGACGCAGCCGGTCTTGCCGGTCCGCGCTCCCGCAGTCACCACGCCTGCCGCGCAGGTCAAGCGGGCGGTCAAACCCGCACTGGAGATCAAGAAGACGGCTCGTACCACCCCCGTGGTGCGGAACGCGGCCGTCGTCAAGCCGCGGGTGACGAAGACCGCCGACGTGAAACGAAGCCAGCACCCTGTCGGGAAACAGTTCGTGGTCCGCGCCGCCATCGCCGATCCGGCGCCCGTGACCGTCCGCAAGCAGTTGCGGAACGCGACCGAACTCGTCGAAGCCGCGAACGATGCCGTGGACAAGGCGGACAAGGTCCTCGACAAGGCGAGGACCGATCTGAAGAAGGCCAAGGGCGAGCTGGAAAAGCTTCGCAAGAGTCTCGAGAAGCCGAAGGAACACGACAAGCCCTTCAAGATCATGACCGGGCATCGGGGCTGAGCGTCGTGACCACCACCAGCCTGGCCGAGCGGCCGACCTTGTCGTTGCGGTCCGCGTTCCGCAAGTTCGCCGCACCCCGGATCCCGGTGACGCGGTACCTGGTGATCCCCGAAGAGGTCTGGATCGGCCAGTCTCCGTCCCTTTCGGACGAGGACGAACCCGTGCGCATCGAATACGACTATTACCTGAAGCACGAGGACGCACCCCTCAACCGCGGCGTGCTGTCCGGCTTCGGCGGCGGTGCCGCGTCCCTCGCGTTCGGGGTGACCACGGGTCTGGTCATCGCGACTCCGGCGGGGATCGCCGTCGGAGTGGTCGCCGGGATCTTCGGCGGCCTGATGGGCCGGTCGCTGGCCGAAGAGTTCTACGAACGTCACCACGAAGACGAACCCCGGCCGTGACGGTCACCGCCGGAACCGGAAGATCGAGGTATCCATGAACATCAAACGAGCAGGGGTCATCGGCGTCGCCGGACTGACGACCGCCGCGGTCGGCGCCTGGACGTTCGGCGCCTTCGACGGCGGCCAGGAGGTCTCGGCGAGCCCGGCGAACCACGTCGCCGCCGCGCCGAAACAGGCGGCCGTGCCCGTCGCCCCACCTGTGCAGAAGGCCGCGTCGCCCGCGGTGGTTCCCGCAACGGCGGCCGCGAAGCCGGTGCAGGTGAATAAAGTGGCGAAGGTGACGAAGGCGAAACCCGTCGTCAAGCAGACGAAGAAGAAGGCGCACCGGCAGAAGGTGCGGACACCGGTCGTCAAGACCGCCGCGGCCAAGGACGTCAGGCAGGTTCAGCCGATCCGGTTCGTGCCGCGCGTGGTCGTCGTCGAGAAGCCCGCCGCCGCGGTTCCGTCCGGCGTGCAGAAGATCGCCGAGTCCGTCGGCAAGGCGAACGGTTCCCTCGCGAAGGCCGAGAAACTCGTCGACCAGGCGAGGGGCGAGGTCAAGAAGGCCAAGGGAGAGCTGGACAAGGCCAAGGGCGAACTGAAGAAACTCAAGTCCGCCAAGCACACGCACCGGCATCAGCACGGAAAGCCCGGCCACCGTGGATCCGTTTCCGTGGACAGCAAGGGGCTCAAGCCCGGCCAGTCGCGTACCGCCTCGACGTCGAGCCCGGACGGCTCGTCCTGGTCGAGCGCCACGGTGTCCGTCAAATGAGGCGAGGCGATGGTCGTCGCGGACGCGGCGACCATCGCCTCGGGCTTCATCCGGCGAGGCTGTGAAGATCCGCGCAGCCGCGAAGAGCGTCGTAATGGGCACCGGCGAGCACGGCGCCAGGTTCGACACCCAGCTCCCGGACGATGATCGAGCGGGCCCGCCCGTACGTGGTGAGCGCTTCGTTGCGCCGTCCCGTGTCGGTGAGCAGCCGGATCAGCTTCGCCCACACGTGTTCCCGGAGCGGGTCCTCGTCGAGGAGACCGTGCAGCACGGTGATCGCGTCCCAGTGCCTGCCGAGGCGGTGGTATGCCTCGGCCAGGTCTTCGCGCATCCGGGTGTGCAGCCGGGCGAGGCGCGCGCCTTCGACGGCGGCGGCAGGCGTCTGCAGGCCCTCGAACGGACGGCCACGCCAGAGCGCCAGCCCGTCGGCGAGCAGCTCTGCGGCACGTTCGGGCTCGCCGAGGAGCGTTCGGTTCGCTTCCGCGGCCCGGAGATCGGCGAGGTCGACGTCGACCTCGTCCGGTTCGACCCGGATCCGATACGCGCCCTGCCTGCTTTCGATGCGATCGCCACTCGCGGGCGGCGGCAGCACGCGGCGCAGGCCGCAGATGTGCGACTTCAGATTGCCCGCGGCCGACACCGGCGCGGGCCGGTCGTGCCAGGTCGAGTCGATCAGGCTGTCGACGGCGACCCAACGCCCTCGATCCAGCAGCAGCGCCGCCAGCACCGTGGCAGGCTTGCCGGGCTTGATCGTGGCGGGCGCCCCGTCCGGAGCTTGGACTTCGAGTGGTCCAAGGAGCTGGAACAGCATCCGATGTCCCCCTGTGAATGAGCTTGGTGCGGTTGGACCCGCTCAGCATGCAGGAGGAGGTATGAGGATTCCATGACAGTCGGCCGCGGCGATGTACCGCGGATGAACCGGCGCTGAACCCCGCCCGGTCACCATTCCGGAGTCGCCGAGGTCCGGAGGATTGCGATGAAACACACCAACACCGATTTACGTCAGGCTGTCCTGTATTCCGTTTCGGGCGGGGTGCTGACGGTCGTTTTCGGCGTGCTGGGCGCCGCCGCGGCACACGCGGCCACCGAGCCGGGCGGGTCGCCTGCCCAGCAGAACGCCGAGAAAGTGGCGATGAACAAGGCGAAAGCGTCGAAGGCCAAGGCCGCCCAGCCCGCGCAGGCGAAACCGAAGGCCGAGCCCAAGCAGCAGCAGAAATCCAGTCCGGCGAGGGCTCGGCAGGAACAGAAGGAGAAGAATCTCGGCTCGCCCCAACGGGGTGAGGAGGGGGCGAAGAAGAATACGAAGGCCGAGGAGCAGCGTAATCGGGGTGAGGAGGCGAAGCGGAATCCGTCGAGGGCCCGGCAGGAACAGAAGGAGAAGAGCGTCGGTTCGCCTCAGCGGGGTGAAGAGGGGGCGAAGAAGTCTGAGCAGGAAGCAAAGAAGTCGAAGGCCGAGGAGCAGCGTAATCGAGGTGAGGAGGCGAAGCGGAATCCGGGCAGGGCCCGGCAGGAACAGAAAGAGAAGAACTTCGGTTCGCCGCAACGGGGCGAGACCGTGTTGACGCCTCAGCAGCGGCGGGGCGAGGAAGCCAAGCGGAATCCGGGCAAGGCTCGGCAGGCGCAGAAGGAGAAGAATTTCGGTTCGCCGCAACGGGGCGAAGTGTTGTTGTCGACTCAGCAGCGCAGGGGCGAAGAGGCGAGCAAGAGGCCCGGCCGCGCGAGGCAAGCTCAGAAGGAACAGAACTTCGGTGTCATCCAGCGCGGTGAACAGGGTCGTGCGCTGGAGATTTTGAAGGGCGCCGTGCAGCGGGAGCTGGGTGAGGCGGCGAGGCGGAATCCGGGTAAGGCGAAACAGGCGCAGAAGGAGCTGAACTTCGGCGTCATCCAGCGTGGCGAGGAGGGGCGCGCGCTGGAGATCGTGAATGCCGCGGTACAGCGGGAGCTGGGCGAGGCGGCGAGGCGGAATCCGGGCAGGGCCAGGCAAGTGCAGAAGGAGCGGAATCTCGCCACTCCGCAGCGCGGCGTCGCAGTCCCCGTCGGGAACGCCGGTGCGAAGAATCGCGCCACGGTCATGCCGGTGAGCGCTCTCGCCGTACCCAAGGGGCAGGGCTGGTTCGATGACGACGGCGACGGTACGCCGCCGATCCGGGTCAACCCGCTGTGCTACACCGAAGAATGCAACCGGACGACCTGGGAGATCCTGAACCGGCTCCCCCGCTTGGTCGATCTGGGGGCGAAAGCCGATGGCGAGGCCATAGAACCGGACGGCAAGGGTGGTTTCGGTGGCTACAAGGGCTATGCCTACGCCGTGCGGAACAAGGTGGTCACCGCCGGCGGCCAGGTGATCGGCAAGAACTACATCGGCGCCGACGGCAAGATCGAAGGCGGGATCTCGCTCAAGGACGGCATCAAGGGCAGTGCCGAGGGCTTCGTCGGCTACCGCGGTGCGGGCCCGGAGGTGGACGAGAAGGTGGGCGAGATCAACATCGCCGGTGAGCCGGGAACCTCGCTCGGTCTCTCCGCGAACGTCGAAGCCGGGATCACCGCGAAGGAAGGCCTCAAACTCGGTGCCGGGGCCAAGGCGGCGTGGACGAACACGATGCCCGAAGCCGAGTGGAACCTGGGACCGATCACCGTCAAGGTCCAGCCCGAGACCTGGATCGGCATCGGAGGCGAGGCGGAGGCCGGGTTGAGCGAGAGCGACGGCAGGGTCCGCCTCAGGGGCAAGGTCGGGGCCGCCACGGCGGGCGGCGGCGCGCTGGGCCTGGACGTTTCCTGGCCCACCCTGGACCAGGCCATCATCGACATCGTGAAGAAGGCCAACGAGGAAGCTCCCAACTCCCTCGGCTACTGATCAGCCGATGCGGTAACCGACCCTCGGCACCGTGGTGATCAGCGGCGGATCCAGCAGCTTCCGCCGGAGGCCGGTCATCAGCACGTCGAGGACGTTGGACGCCGGAGTGGTGAGCTCGTCCCAGCCCGCTGTGATGAGCTCACCACGGGAAACCGGCCGCCCGCTGTTCTCCAGCAGGCACCGCAGCACGGTGAATTCGGTCCGGGTCAGGCTCAGCAGCACTCCGGCACGCCGCACCTCGTGCCGTCCGGTGTCCAGTTCGAGGTCACCGGCCCGCAGCAGGGGCGGCGGGGCGGTCCGGCCGCGGCGGCAGAGGCTGCGGATCCGGGCCACCACCTCGGCCATGGCGAACGGTTTCTCGAGATAGTCGTCGCCGCCGCGCCGGAGGCCGGTGATCCGGTCGCCGGGAGTGCCGAGGGCGGTGAGGAACAGGACCGGAGTCGTCCAGCCGCCGTCGCGTTTCCGCTCGACGTAGTCCAGCGAATCGCCACCGGGCAGCATCCGGTCGAAGACCGCGCAGTCGTACTCGCTGACGAACAACGCCTCGTCGGCGGGCCCGAGGTCGCCGACGGCGTCGACGGCGAAACCGGCGGCGCGCAGGGACGACAACACCGACGAGCGCAGGGCGTCGTCGTCCTCGATGACCAAGATCCGCACCGGTTCAAAGTAGCGAGCCAGGGACGTAAGCTCCAGCCGACATGAACACGAGGACGCTGGTCGTCGAGGACGACGAGGACATCCGGAAGGCCGTGTCCGCCGAACTGCGGGCGGCCTCGTTCACCGTGGACGCCGTGGGCACGCTGGCCGCCGCGGCCGAAGTGCTCGCCGCCGCGGGCGGGGCACACGCCTGCGCCGTGTTCGACCGGATGCTGCCCGACGGTGACGCCGCCGGATTCGTCCACGAGCGCAGGCGGCTGGGATGGACCGTGCCGGTGCTGTTCCTGACGGCCTTGGACTCCAGCAGCGCCAGGGTCGAGGGGTTCGAGCACGGCGGGGACGACTACCTCGTCAAACCGTTCGTCATGGCCGAACTGCTCGCCAGGGTGACGAACCTGTGCCGCCGAGGGGGCGGCAGCCCGCCGGTGCTGCGGCACTCCGATCTCGAGGTCGACTTCGCCCGCTGCGAGGTGCGCCGGGGCGGGGTCCTGCTGTCGCTGAGCAACCGGGAATTCGCGATCCTCGAATACCTCGCGACCCGGCAGGGACTGACGGTGTCCCGCGCGGAACTCATCGAGCACTGCTGGGACCTCGAGAACGAGCCGGTCGCGAACGTGGTCGAGTCGGTGGTGAAGCGCCTGCGCCGCAAGCTGGGGGAGCCCGATCTGGTGGAGACGGTCCGCGGGATCGGATACCGGCTCTCGTGACCGAGTCGTCGACAGGCAGGCTGCGCCGGCTCCGCCGCCTGCTGACGCTGCTGTTCACCGCGATGAACGCGTTCGGGCTGGTGGTGCTGGCCTGGCTGGTGATCGAGGCGGACGCCGAGCAGGGGAGGCAACGGCTGGACAGCGACGTCCGCCAGGTCGCCGCGACGCTGGCCCGGCTCGTCGCCGCCGACGGGGGCACCATCGTCACCGCCTACGTGGGCACCGACACCGTCAGCGAGCAGTGCCCGCAGTTCGCCGTCCTTCCCGGGAGCGCGCCGCGGTTCGAGCCGTATCGGGGCAAACGCGAATGCGTGGCCGTGGACGACGGCCTGCTGAACCGGCTCGCGACCGAGGCGACCGCGACGAACCGGTCGAAGGCCGGATACGAGACCACCGCCGCCGGACGGCCCGTGTACGTCGCGGCCGATCCGATCAAGGATCGCGGCGGACAGGTCGTCGGCGCCATCGTCGTGGTCGCCGACGCGGTGAGCACGCAGGAGCGGCACGAGGAGTGGGTGCTGCTGGTGGTCGGTGGCTGCGTGCTGCTGGTGCTCGGTCTCGGCGCGGCCGGATACTTCATCGCCGGCCGGGCCATGCGGCCTGCCACCGCCGCGCTCGAACAGCAGAAGTCCTTGCTGGACGGCGTTTCCCGGCTCCTCGACGGCGTCGTGCACGACCTCAAGACCCCGGTCGCCGGTCTGCGCGCGCTGGCCGAAGCGGCGTTGCGGAACCCCGCCGAACGGGACGAGCTGCTGCCCAGGACGATCCGGCTGGCGTCGATGATGGGCGACATCATCGATCTGTGGCCGAGGCGTGCCCGGGTCACCGCGGGGGTCGAGGAGCTGTCGATCGGACCGTTGATGCTCGATCAGCTGGTCGAGACGGTGGTCGAGGATCTGCCCGCCCAGGACGCGCGGATCACCGTCACCACCGTGCCGAGCCGGGTCGACGGCGACGCGACCCTGCTGCGGCGTGCCGTCGCGAACCTGATCGGGAACGCGCTGAGCCACGGTCGCGCGCCCGGCGAGGAGGCCGAAATCCAGGTCACCGTCGCCGACGGCCGCGTGGTCATCGCCGACCGCGGGCCGGGAGTCGACCCGGGGCAGGCCGCCGCCCTGTTCGAGCGGTTCGTCAGCGGTGGCGGCTCGACCGGGATCGGGCTGGCCGTCGTCAAATGGGTCGCCGACGTGCACGGCGGCACGCTGCGTGTCTACAACCGGGAGCAGGGCGGGGCGATCTTCGAACTGGCGCTGCCGGTCGACGCTTCCTGAGCCGCCGGGACCGGTCCCCGCCGGAAGAGGGGAGTATCCGGGGCGCAAGCATTCCTCTCGAGGGAGCACGATGAATCCGACGGCCGCCACCGGGGTCTACCAGGCCCTCGCCGAGAACGTGCAGCGAGTGCTGCGCGGCAAACCGGACGTCGTCCGGCTCGCGATCGCGGCACTGCTGTCCGAGGGGCATCTGCTGATCGAAGACGTCCCGGGCCTGGGGAAGACGACGCTCGCCCGGTGTCTCGCGCGGAGCATCGGCGGCAGCTGGAGCCGCATCCAGTTCACTCCCGACCTGCTGCCGGGGGACGTCACCGGGGTGATGGTCTACCACCAGAACAACGAGAAGTTCGAATTCCACCCCGGCGGCATCTTCGCCAACGTCGTGCTCGCCGACGAGATCAACCGCGGGACCCCGAAGACGCAGTCCGCGCTGCTCGAAGTGATGGCCGAGCGCCGGGCGACGGTCGATTCGAAGCCGTACGCGGTGCCGCATCCGTTCCTGGTGATCGCCACCCAGAACCCCATCGAGATGGAGGGCACCTACCGGCTGCCCGAAGCGCAGCTCGACCGGTTCATGATGCGGATCTCCGTCGGCTATCCCGACCACGACGCGGAGGTGCGGGTGATCATGAGCGATTGCGCGCGGGTCAGCCCGGACGAACTCGATCCCGTCGTCGACCTGGAGACCCTGCGCCGTGCCATCGACGAGGTGCGCGACGCCTACCTCGACCCGGCGATCTGCTCGTACGCGGTCCGGCTGGCCACGGCGACCCGGGAGCACGCCGCGGTCCGCTACGGCGCGAGCCCTCGCGGGAGTATCGCGCTGGTGCGCGCGGCGCAGGGGATCGCGGCCACCGACGGACGCGCCTACGTGACCCCGGACGACGTCAAGGCCATCGCGAAACCGGTACTCGCCCACCGGCTCGTGCTCACCGCCGACGCCGAGCTCAACCAGCGCCTCGCCACCGACATCGTCGACGAGGCGCTGGCGGCGACGCCGTCGCCCGCGATCAACGCGGTGTGATCGATGAAAACGCAGAGGGATTTCGCCTGGTTTCGCGCGCGGGCGCCGATCGCCGCGTTCGTCGCCTGCTGTGTCGCGGTGGTGGGCGTCGCGATCACCGGCGCGGCGAAACCGCTGCCGGGCCTGGACATCGCGCAGACCGGGCATTGGATCTACAACTCCGTACTCGGTTCCGCGTTCCATGTGGACGGATCCGGCAAGTACGCCGACGCGCGGGTCCCGGTCCCGGGCGCCGATCCGGGCAGCCCGGTCGCGCAGGGACCGACGCAGGGTTACGTGCTTCCGCCGTCGAGTGTCATCGAATTCGGGAAATCGACGCTGTCGGTCGAGAAGACCACGCCGTCCCCCTCGAACGAGTGGCCGGTCGCGGTGGAGACCAAGGGCGGGCCGTACGGCGTGTACCGCCAGGCCGGTGTCGTCATCCGGCTCGGCGAGGCTTCGGCGAAGATCACCGTCGGGGGCAGGCTGGGTGACCCGATCGCCACCGCGGACGGCCGGTTGTGGCTGCACCGGATCGACGACGGGCTGCTGTGCGAACTCGCGCCGGGCGCCGACCGGGTTTCGTGCCCGATAGTGCTCCCGGGCAGGCACAAGGGTTCGCTGGCGCTCGCCGCGGACGGGCCGGTGTTCGTGGACAGCGACGACGACACGGTGCGGCGCGTTTCGCCCGCGGGTCTCGGCGAGCCGGTCCGGCTCGGGGTGGACGTGCCCGAGACCGCCGTCGTGGCGACCAACGAAATCGATGGCAGGCTGGCGATCCTGGACCGGCAGGGCGCGCGGCTGCATCTCGTGGACCCCTCAGGGCGGTCCGCGGGGCCGGTGAGTATTCCGCTGCCTCCCGGCGACTACGTGGGGATCGCCTCGTCCGGATCCGCGGTCGCCTTGGTGGACAAGAAGAACCACACTCTGTCCACTTACGACGGTGCAGGTCAGCGGCGGGACAGCAGGCCGATTCCGGGTGGAGCGGAGCATCCTCCGGTCCGGGGCCAGGACTCACGGGTCTATGTGGACGGTGCCGACGGTGCGCACGTCCTCGTCGTGGATCCCGGTGGCGCGGTGAACGACGTCGCGGTGACGGGTGAGAAGAAACCGGCCGAGACGCCGGCACCGGCCGACCCGCCGTCCGGGAACCCCGGTGACAAGCCGGCTTCGGATCCGCCGCCGCGCGAACCGGCCGACCGGCCCACCGCGCCGGTCCAGCCGAAACCGCAACCGCAACCGAAACCACAGCCCAAGACCACTCCCGTTGCCGTCCCGGCGAGCCCGCCGGGTGCGCCGCGCGCGGTGACCGCGACCGCGGGAAACGCCGCGGCGACGGTGAAGTGGGGTGCGGCCCCGGCCAACGGCGCCGCGCTCACCGGCTACCGGATCACCTGGGCGGGCGGGGAGAAGACGGTCGGCGGGGGAGTGCGGACCACGACGATCACCGGCCTCGCCAACGGCACGGCGTACACGTTCACGGTGTCCGCGACCAACCGGGCGGGCACCGGTCCCAGCGCCTCGTCGGCTTCGGTGACCCCGGCCGCGGCCCTCCGGCCCCCGGGCGCCCCCGCCGGGCTCAACGTCCGCATCAAGACCGGCGACACCGACGCGAACGTCACGTGGCGGGCCGCGGCGGCGAACGGCTCGCCGGTCACGGCGTACCACGTTTCCTGGCGGCGTGCCGACGGTTCGGGCGCGGGTTCGGCGAGCCTGCCGGGTTCGGCCACGGCGCGGCTCATCGCGGACATCGGGATCGAGCAGGCGATCACCGTCTCCGTGGTCGCCGAGAACGCCGCGGGCCGGGGCCCGGCCGCGACGGTGACGAAGGCCAAGGGCGACGCGCCCGCCGACCGGAGCATCGTCATCTCCCGCGGCGCCGACACCACGGCCGACCAATGCGAACCGCCCGCCTGCGGGCTGATCCACATCGTCATGACCGGGTTCACCCCCGGCAAGACGGTGTCGATCACCTGCACCACCGACGACGGCGTCCACGGCAGCAAGTCCGTCAAGATCGGGCCCGACGGGAAGCTGACCGTCGAGGCCTTCCCGCAGGGCACGATCGGCCGCAACGTGTGGATCAGCTCCGAGGGCGTCCAGTCCAACAAGCTGGCCTGGAAATAGCCGATGGGAATGCGGCTCACCGGACGGGGCGTCGGACTGCTGGTCGCCGCCGTACTGGGTTACGGCGCGGGCGAACTGGCCGGGTACCCGCTGTTGCGCGTGCTGGCGGGCGCGGCGCTCGGTGCCGTGCTCGCCGGGGCGGCGATGGTCTTCCGGCGGCCACAGGTCACCGTGCGGCGCGAGGTGCTCCCGGACCGGGTCGAGCGCGGCCACCCGGCGCTGGCCAGACTGCTGGTCGGGAATCCCGGCGAGCGGCGGCAACCGGGGTTCACCGCGCGGGAGCACGGAGAGCACGGCGCGGACCTGGCGGTTCCAGTGCGGCCGCTGGCACCGGGCGCCGAGGCGACGTACCACTACGAACTGCCGACCCGGCGGCGCGGCCGGTTCACCGTGGGGCCGCTCGTCCTCGAACGCGCCGACCCGCTCGGCCTCGTGCGGCGGCCGCTTCCGGCGGGCGACACCGCCACGCTGTGGGTGTTCCCGAAGCTGCATCCGGTGCGCGCGCTCGCGTCCGGACATCCGCGCCACCATCACGAAGGCGCGACGACGGACGATTCACTGCGCGGTTCGGCGGATCTGCGGGACGTCCGCGAGTACGTCGTCGGCGACGAGGTCCGTCATCTGCACTGGAAGGCGACCGCGCGGACCGGGCAGCTGATGGTGCGCGACTACGTCGATCCCGAACATCCCCGGTTCACCCTGCTGCTGGACACCCGCGCGAAGGTGCTGGCGGAGGACGAATTCGAAGAAGCCGCCGAACTGGCGGCCTCGCTGGCGTACGCCGCCGCGACGGCCGGGCACCGCTGCCGCCTGATCACTTCGACGGGTGAGGACCTCACCGTCGCCGGTGGGACGCAGGCGACCCGGCGGCTGATGGACGTGCTGTGCGAAGTCCGCCAAGACCCGGACGGCGACCGGCCACTGATCCCGAGTGCCTTGTCCCGCAAGGGAGTCCGCGGCGGCTGCCTGGTGGTCGTGACCGGAAGGGCGGGCCGGGAACTGAGCGCGCTCGCGGTCGTCCGGCCGCATTTCTCGACCATGTTCGTGCTCGGCGTCGGCACCCACGGACTGGGGATGGACGGCCTCGGCGTGCACGGCGTCGAAGGGGTGCCGCGAGCCCGCCGCATCAGCGCGGCGGACGCGGCGGAGGCGGTGCGCCGGTGGAACGAGGTGGTGTCGTGATCCGGCGGACGGCGGACGTCGCCGTACTCGCGGGCGCGGCGTTCGGCGGGCTGCTCTTCGCGCCGGTCTTCGGTCTTTCCGCGCTGCTCCTGCCCCTCGGCGTGGTGACGCTGGCGGTCTACGGGGTGACCGAGCTCGTGAGGCGGTATCCGGGCCTGGTGCCGTGGCGGCCGGTGCTCGCCGTCGCCGCCGGGCTCCTCGCGGTGATCGAGACCGTTCTGCCCGCGACGACGGTGGCCGGGATCCCGACCGGGGAGTCGCTGGCGGTGCTCGCCGACGGTGCGGTCCACGGCTGGCAGCTGACCCTGCAGTCGACCTGGCCCGCCCTCCCGGAACCTCGGCTGCTCGTCTTCGTGCCGCTGGCCGTCCTGATCGCCGCGGTGCTGGGGATCGAGTCGCTGCACCGGCTCCGGCGGCCGCCGGTCGCGCTGGTGCCCGGGTTGCTCGTGCTGGTGTCGAGCCAGGCTTTCGGCGCGGTGACCGGGACCACGGCGGTGCTCGCGGGCCTCGGCTACGCCGCGATCGCCGGTCTCGCGCTGGTGAGCGGCACCCGGCGGCTCAAAGCGTTCGTGCCCGCCGTGGTGCTCGCCGTCGTCGGGGCGTTCGTCCTCTTCGCGGCAGACCCGCTCGCGAGGCCCGCCTATTCCTTGAAGGACCGTGAATCCGTCCCGCTCGCCGCCGAGTCCGTCACGAGCCCGCTCTCCGAGATCGCCTACCGGAGCCGGAATCCGGTGCCGCGGGTCTTCCGCTACACGGGGGACACCCCGGCATCGCGGCGCTGGCCGCTGGTCGTCCTCGACGACTTCGACGGCTCGAACTGGTACCCCGGCGGCGGTTTCCGGCGACTGGGGGCGGAGATCCCGCCCGCCACGGGGATCGGGGTCCCGGTCACCCGGCGCCAAGCCGCGCTCGAGGTGACCGGTTCGTCCGGGCCGTGGCTTCCCGGACAGGCGTCACCCGCCTCGGCCGCCGGGGCCGACGTGCTCGTGGACGAGGCGCGCGGAACCCTGGTCGCGGCGCGACCGGCGCCGTCGGCGCGGTACACCCTCGCCTGGTGGGAACCCGAAGTCGGCCCCGAAGCGCTGCTCGGCGCCGCGACGAATCCCGCTCTTCCCGGCGGGCTCGGTGGTCTCGGCGCGGTGCCCCCGGCGATCGGCGACCTCGCCGACCGGATCCTGCCCGGCCTGCGCCCGTCCTTCCAGACCGCTGTCGCGCTTGAACGGTTCCTCGCCCAGGACTACCGGCTGGCCACCGGTGACGAGTTGCCGACCGGGCACGGCTGGCCGCAACTGAGCCGGTTCCTGCTCGACGACAAACGGGGCACGAGCGAGCAGTTCGCCGCGGCGTACGTGGTTCTGGCCCGGCTCAAGGGAATCCCGGCGCGGCTGGTCGTCGGCTATCGCGCACCGGACCGGCCGGAGGGGGACGGTGCGTACACGGTCCGCAACGCCGACGTCGTCGCGTGGCCGGAGGTCGCGGTGGACAAGGTCGGCTGGGTCCCGCTCGACCCGTCGGGAGCGGCGGCGCGGAGCGGGTCCGGATCCGCGAGCGGGATCGCCGCCGCGGTGGCGGAGGTGCGGACCAGGCTTCCGCCGGAGCGCCAGCTGGAGAACCCGCGGCTGCCGCCAGGGGAGTCCGAAGACGAGCGCACACCCGGCGCGGTGGACTGGGCCATGACGGCCGCCGTGGCCGGTCTCGGGCTCGGCGGCTCGGCGGCGCTCTGGGGCGCCGCCGTGCCCGCGGCGACCGGGCTGCGTGCCTGGCGCCGTCGCCGCCGGAAGGGCCGGGCCGCGGCCATCGCCGCGTGGGCCGAGGCCAGGGACCGGTTGCGGGCACACGGTGTCCCCGTGACGGCCGGGATGACCGTACGCGATCTGGCGAAGTCCGCCGTCGTCTTCGGCGAGAAGTCCACTGTGGATGGTCTGGTCTCACTGGCGAGAACGGTGGACGCGGCGCTGTGGTCGGGGACGGCGCCGGACGTCGCCACCGAGGCGTGGGCCTCGGTCCGCTCCGTCCGGAAAGGACTCGGCAGGCGGCCGTGGCGCCTGAGGCTGCGGGCGGCGGTCAACGCGAGAGTACTTCGTCCCCCGCGCTGAGTTCACCGTGTGCAGACGGCGCCGCGCACGGGCTGGAATCCGCTTTCGTAGGTGCCGCGCGGTCCCTTGCCCTGGACCTGGAAGCAGTAACGCAGCCCCGGCCGGACTTCCACCCGGAAACGGTCGCTCCGCCGCGCCATGAGCACTTGGGGTTCCGCGCGCCCTTCCTCGGCCATGACGACGGCGTAGTCCAGCTCGGCGTTCGACGTCCACGACAGTTCGACGTAGGTTCCGTGGTCGGCGGGTGGCGACAAGTCGATCGCGATCGGGCCCGGTGTCACGACGTCGTCGTCCTTGGTGGCGAGGAACCACGACACGGCGGCGATGACGCCGGCCCCGGCGAGGATCCCGGCGACCAGGCCGGATCCCCGCCGTGGTCGCGGCGGCCGGGCCGGTTCCAGCACGAGGACCGGTTCGGCGGGCAGGTCGAACGGGAGGCCGGACGACGCGCCGCACAGGCGGCTCAGCGCGTCTTCCGGCCGACGGCCCGGTTCCGCGGCGAGCAATTCCCCGACGAGCGTCACGAGTTCGCCGGGGACGTCGGACCGGGTGATCGGCGGGACCGGCTCGGCGAGCACCCGGTGAAGCCGCGCGGCGGGCTGCTCGCCGACGACCGTCCGATGTGGAGGTTCGCCGGTCAGCATGAAGTGCAGGACCGCACCGAGGCCGTACCGGTCCGCGCGCTCGTCCATCGTCTGGTCGCGGACCGTCTCCGGGGCGGTGAACTCCAGGTCGTACAGCGGATCGCGGCGGAACCGCTGCCTGAGCGTCACCCCGAAGTCCGCCAGCACGGGCTCGCCCGAGGGCAGGAACAGGACGTTCCGTGGCGTGACCGAGCCGTGCACGACGCCTGCCGTGTGCGCGGCGGCGAGCGCGCGGGCGACAACCTGGCCGACGCGCAGTGTTTCGTCGACGGGCAAAGGCCCCGTCATCGTGGCGAGGGAACGGTCGCAGCGTGGCATCCGCAGGCTCGTCCGGCCGTCGGTGAGCGTGCCGACCTCCAGCACCGGCAGGATCGCCGGGAAGGGTTCGATGGCCGAGAGGAGCGCCTGCTCGCGGGCCAGCGCCGACCGGGTCTCGCGATCCAGCGGGACCGGGTACACCTTGAGCACCGAGTCGCCGGGGCCCGCCACGACGGTGGCCGTCGGGCCCTTTTCGAAAGCGCTGCTCATCGGCCGGATTCCCGTTCAGGCCACGACATCGAGAAGACTCACCCGATCAACCTAGCCGCCGCTCGGCCCGGCGGTCCAGGTGACCGGAAGTGGTGAGCGCGCGCAGCAGCGTCGAGAGACCGTCCGGCGCCCGGCCGTCCAACCGGGCGCTCGTCATCACCTTCGCCTCCTCGGCATAGGCCAGCCGGAAACCGGCGTGGGCGAGGCGGCGCCACAGGTCGTGGTCTTCGGCGGTCCGGAGCGGGAGGAAACCGCCGACCGCGTGATAGGCGCTGGCCCTGATCGCCAGGTTGGCGCCGTAGACGTTCCCGTGACCGGCCGGGTTCCGCACGTTCGCCAGCAGCGCTTCGTAACGCGGCTGAGCGGGGGGCGCCAATCGGGCGTTCAGTTCCGCTGTTCCGGCGACGGCGTCCCAGCCCGCGTCCGCCCGGTGGACATGCCGGACCGCCCAGTCGCGGTCGACCACGGTGTCCGCGTCCGTGCTCAGCAGCAGGGTGCGGGCCGAGGCGTGATGATCCAGGCCACGGAGCAGATGCCGCGCGCCCAGCGCCCGGATCGCTCCTATCGTCAGATCGCGAGTGTTGACGAGGACCTCGGTTCCCGCGTCTCGGGCCAGGTCGGCGGTGCTGTCGCGGCAGCGGTCGGCGATCACGCAGACCCGGCGTTCCAGACCCGGAGGCAGTTCGCGCAGGGCGGCGGCCAGCGCGCGCAGGCATGCCGGGAGGCGGGTTTCCTCGTCGCGTGCCGGGATCAGCACACCCACGGACGTGATCAACGGCGTTCCAGGACGTCGACCAGGAAGTCGTCCTCGGTGTGCGTCACGAGACTCCGCAGACCGGGATGCGCCCGCAGCCGTTCGTGGACCTCCATGCCGTAGTGAGGAGCGTCCGGAGCCTGTGGGCGCCAGTGCACGGCCAGGACCTGTCCGTCGGGTCGCAGTGACGCCACGGTGCGGTTCAGCGTCGCCTTCAGGTCCGCTTCGCTCAGGTAGTAGAGGATTTCGCTCAGTACCACCAGGTCCGCCGGGCCACGCAGGTCGCCGGGAAGCGAACCCGCGGAAAGCTCCACAGTGGACAGATGCGCCAGGCGATCCCGCGCGGACGACAGAGCGGCGGGAACCGGGTCGAACGCGTGGACCCGGTCGCAGCGGCCGGCGAGCTCCAGCGTCAGCGCACCCGTGCCGCACGCGGGTTCCACGGCGAGGGCGTAGCGCTCGCGCGGCAGAGCGGCCAGGGCGACCGTCCTCTTGCGACGCTCGTACCAGCTGTCCATCGTCCATGGGTCGGGCTCGCGGTAGAGCGTCTCGAATCTGCTCACCGGCGTCGAGGTCGTCCTCGGTTCGTGGAACAGGATCTCCCGGTCGCGCGCGAAATGTTCCAGCACCTCCGGTGCCAGGATCGGATCCTCGCCTCTCGGGCCGGGTTCCAGCTGGGACCGGAAGACTTGGACGGCTTTCGCCTTGACCGCCGCGGTCGCGTCGTCTAGCCGGACCTCCGCGGCCCGGGCCCACGAGATGGCCGGATCGTCCGGCGCCACGAGGTGCCAGAGCCAGATCGGGTAGGACCACCGGTGCGCGCCCAGCGGCGCGGCCCGGAACGCGGCCCGGCCCGCCACCCGGTGGTCCGGATGCGGATCTTCCGGCCACGGTGCCAGACAGAGCTCGGTGTCCGCCGCGACCGCGCGGACGATGTCGGACAGTTCGGGCTCGTGCTCGATCAGCGCCGAGTCCGGAAGTCCCGCCCATACCGGCTCCACGTCGCCCATTCCCTGGCACCGCAGCGACTCCAGGAGTTCGACCCGGCGACGCGCGCCGAGAGCCCGGCGCTCGGAGGGCGAGGAGCCGGGGAACGCGGCCTCCCCGTCCGTGGCGACGACCAGCCGGATTTCGGCTCCACGGGCGTGCAAACGCTGGATGAGCCCGGAGACTCCCAGGGTCTCGTCGTCCGGGTGCGCGGCGACGACACAGACGCGGCGGACGTCCTCGGCCGGGAACGGCGGGAGCCGCGCCAGGTCGCGCCAGCCCGCTTCGGTGTGGAAAGGGCCCCAGGTCATCGCCGCCCGTCCTTCAGCAGTTCGGCGCCCAGCGCGGCGAGGTCGCGGGCTCCGTGATGCTGCCGGACGTAGACCATCAGGTCGGCCAGCTGCTGGGGCAGCCGCCGGTCGCGGCAGAGCGCCGTCGGCCCGGTGATCTCCGGCGCGCGGTCGAGGACCTGCCGGGCGGTGTGCTCGACGGCGGCCCGGCAGATTCCGGTCAGCAGCGGCAGATCCTCGCCCGGTTCGGTGTCGATGACGCCCGCCGTCCGCACGAGCAGCGCGTCGGCCTGGTGGATCGCGGTGTGGAGCGCGCCGAGGTGGGCGTACTGATGGTCGTCCGCCGAGCCCCGGGCCAGCAGGTACGCCGTCACGGAATCCAGGACGGCCGCGCAGCCGCCGAGCCACACCGCGGCGACGCCCGCGCCGCCGAGAGCGAACCCCGGCCGGGACACGTACCAGCCCGGCTCGCCGACGATATGGGCCGCGGTCACCGGGACCCCGTCGAACCGGACGTCACCGCTGTCGGAGGCGTCCATCCCGATCGCCTGCCACGTTTCCGGCAGTGCTTGGACGCCCGGTTCGTCCAGGCCGATCTCGAGCAGGATCGGCGGTCCGTCTTCGAAGTCCGCCACCACCAAGGCGCGGTCGAGGACTTGGGCGCCGGAGCAGAACCGGACGGTACCGGTGAGGGCGCCGCCCACGACGGCCGCGCCGGTCCCGCCCGAGCGGGCGGCCCAGACGCCGTACAGCGCGTCCGGCACGGGTTCACGACCGGCTTCGGCGAGGATCGCGAGGGCATCGGTGTGCCCTTCGGCGAGCCGCCCGAGCACGAGATCGCGGCGCCCGAGCCCGGCGAGCGTCGTCCAGCGGCCCCACGTGTCGCCCTCGCCGGGTCGTGGCAGGTCGAGGACGGCGTTCGCCATCAGCAGCCGCACCATGGTGGTGATGGTCTCGACGGATCGCGGCCCCGGCAAAGGTTCCGGTGCGGCCGGTTCGAGCAAGGTCTTCATCAAGGTACGAGTCCTCAGCCGTTCATCACTCGTTCGGCCCGCTCCCACACGCGGTGCAATCCCACGGTGGTCAGCAGCTCCGAGGAGAACGGTTTGGCGACCTCGTCGGCGAGCACGATCCCCGGCGCGTCGACGTCGATCCCGGCGTCGAGGAGAACCTGCCGCCCGTCGCCCCACGCGCCGATGGCCTTGCAGTGCCGGAAGGTCTCCTGCAACAGCACGGTCAGCTTGATGTCGTGCAGACCGGCCGTGCCACCGGCGACCACCACCGCGTCGAATTCGATGGACCGGGCGGTGAGGAAGGTCCTTTCCACCGCCTGCTGCCCGCGTCCCCGTTTCAGCGTTCCGCCTGCCGGCGCGAGAACCCGCAGAACCGCGCCCTGGGCCTCGACGGTCCGGCGGAGTTTGCCGATCCCGCCGAGATCGGCGCCGTGCGCCGCCACGACCCCGATGATGCGGCCCGCGACCGGGCCGGGGCCCGAGGGAATCTGCGACAGCGCGGCCGAAGGGACGACGTCTTCGGCGGGAGTACCTTCCGGAGCGGGCAGCCCGAGTCCTTCGGCGACCGCCGCGCACAGTTCGGCGTCGACACGGGCGAGCGACACGAGGACCCGTTCCTGGATCGACTGTGCGAAGCACTTTCCCAGCTCGAACGTGAACGCTTCGATCACGTGGATCTTCTCGATCCCGGACAAGCTCTTCCAGAAGAGCGTGGCCTGCGAGAAGTGATCGTCGAACGAGACCGGGTTGGCCCGCACCTTCGGGCCCGAGACCTCGATGGGCCGGTGGACGTAGGCGCCTTCGGCTTCCGTCGCCGTCGTCGGCAGAGCGTCGTCGACGCTGTTGGGCAGATACGGGGCCTGCCCGTGGTGGATGAGGGTCTGGTGCATCCCGTCACGCAGATTGTCGTTCACTGCCACATGCGGGCAGTTGATCGGGAGCTGGGTGAAGTTGGGGCCGCCGAGCCGGGTGAGCTGAGTGTCCAGATAGGAGAACAGCCTCGCCTGCATCAGCGGGTCGTCGGTCACCTCGATGCCAGGCACCAGATTGCCGGTGTGGAAGGCGACCTGTTCGGTCTCGGCGAAGTAGTTGGTCGGGTTCCGGTCCAGGGTGAGCTTGCCGACCAGCTGGACCTCGGCGAGTTCCTCCGGGACGAGCTTGGTGGGGTCGAGCAGGTCGATCCCCTCGAACATCTCGTCGTCCGAGTCCGGCATGACCTGCAGGCCGAGCTCGTACTCCAGCGGTGCACCGGCGTCGATGCCGTCGGCCATGTCCCGGCGGTGGAAGTCGGGATCGGCACCCGCGGCGATCTGGGCTTCTTCCCAGACCAGGGAGTGCACGCCGGCGACCGGTTTCCAGTGGAACTTCACCAGGCTGCTCTGACCCTCGGCGTCGACCAGCCGGAAGGTGTGCACCCCGAAGCCTTCCATCGTCCGATAAGAGCGGGGGATCCCGCGGTCGGACATGGCCCACATGACGTGATGGGTCGCTTCGGTGTGCAGCGAGACGAAGTCCCAGAAAGTGTCGTGCGCCGTCTGTGCCTGCGGGATTTCCCGGTCCGGATGGGGCTTGCCCGCGTGGATGACGTCGGGGAACTTGATGCCGTCCTGGATGAAGAAGACCGGCATGTTGTTGCCGACCAGGTCGAAGTTGCCCTCGTCCGTGTAGAACTTCACCGCGAACCCGCGGACGTCCCGGACGGTGTCCGCGGAGCCCCGCGAACCCAGCACCGTCGAGAACCGCACGAAGACGGGAGTCTCCCGGCCCTTCTCCAGAAAACCGGCCTTGGTCACCGAAGACGCGTTGCCGTAGGCGCGGAAAGTGCCGTGTGCGGCCGCGCCTCGCGCGTGGACGACCCGCTCCGGAATACGTTCGTGGTCGAAATGGGTGATCTTTTCGCGGAGGTGGAAATCCTCCATCAAGGACGGCCCTCGCGGGCCCGCCTTCAACGAGTGATCGGTGTCCGGCAGCCGGACCCCTTGCGCCGTCGTCAGATAGTTCCCGCGCTGCCCCTCACCCGACCGGCCGACTGTCGCGTTCGACTCGTTTTCAGCCGGTGTTGTTCGCTCGCGCTGACGTTTCGGGGGCATGATTCTCCTAGCCGAGAGTGGTGGTGCTCGGTGAGTGCGATGGGCGAAGTGCCCGTGGTTCCGGCTATTCGCGCACCGTCTCCGAAGGCCGTTCCGCCTGCCGGACGACGACGATCGCCACGGCGAGAGCCACGAGCGAGGTCAGTGCGTGAAGGACGTTGTCCGCCCAGTTGAGATTGACCGCGTCTCCGGCCGACGTCGTCGACGCGGAGAGGATGCCGAAACCGGTGAGTCCGGCGAAAGCCACGAAGACGAACCAGCTGTAGAGGGAAATCAAGGCAGGCCTCAGCACCGCGATGAGCCCGATCACCCCCGTCGCGACGCGGAGGAGGTCCAGCATGCCTGTCGAGCTGAAGATCCAGACCGTGTTCTCTCCGGTCTGGTCGGTCTCGGGCACGAAGAAAAAGCCGAGGACCCCGACGGTGAGGTGGACGAGAGCCAAGACCAGCACTGTCACGCGGAGAGTCGGTTTGCTCATCGGGCCACCTCCGTCTCGTCAATGCTCATTCCTTGGTGCTGAAAATCCGGACGAGGCTGTCCTCGGTGTCCTTGCCGACCTTTTCGAACACGAGTTTGGCGATGGGGGAGGCGAGTTTCGCCGCGCCATGGAATTCGATGGTGGCGTGATAAGTGAGTTCGGCCGTCCCGTTTCCGCCGGTGGTGACCGTGATGTCGTCGGTCGAGGTCGCGGTGTCGTTCTTGCCGACGAAGACCACCCGGCCGGGTTCGAGGCGGGTCAGTTCATAGGTCAGCTCGGTCTCCATCCCGCCGATCTTGGACACGTTGTGCCACCGGGTACCGACGGCGACCGGGCCGGGGCTGGTCTGCTCGCACGTCACCGTGCCCGGATCCCATTCGGTGGCGCGGGAGAAGTCGCGCAGATAATCGACGACGGCCTCAGGGGTGGCGTCGACGGTGAAATTCCGGGTGACTTCGACCATGGTGATCCTCCTCGGCGGGTATGCCGTTTTCAGCGGCTTTCCGCGGCTTGTTTGATGCCGGAGAGGGTTTCCTGCAGGCCTCGATCGACCTGATCCCCTTCGGTGCGTTCGGTGTGCAACTCGACGACGAGGGTGGCGTTCCGCTCCGTGTCACCGGGTCCGATGTGGAGTTTCCCGTGATAGTCGTGCGGTCCGGCGGCGCCCCATTCCAGGCTTTTGCCGTCTTCGACCACCTTGATCCAGGCCTCGCCCGCCACGTCCTGTTCCGGCGCGTCTTCCGGGTCGATCCGTGCGGTGACGTCGACCTTGTCGCCGCCCGAGGGTTCCGCGGAAGTCAGCCGGGGCATGTATTTCGGAAGATTGTGCACGTCGGCGAGGTACGAGAACAGAAGTGCCGGAGGTACGCCGACGGTGATCGATTGCCGATAGTCGCCCATGAACACCCACTCCGAATCGAGGTCTGCGTCGCTCTTGATCGAGCTGTGTCCCGGATACCCGGACAGAGCGGCTTTACACCTCTCGAATTCGAGGTGCCGGATTCGGCGCGTGGTGGTTCAGCCCGCGGTGGACCTGACGAAGTGGGCGACCCGGGCGGGTGACGGTAGCGGGGAATCCCCGCCGAGCCGACGGACCACGGAAAGATCGTTCCCGGACTGGGTTTCGGTGGCGAGAGCCCAGCCGCCGAGTTCGTCCCAGAGCAGGGCGACGTCGCGCTCGGGATGGTTCCGCAGCCGGACGTCCAGGGCGATGTAGGCGGAGACGGGGCTGTCGTAATCGACGGTGCAGGATTCGAGCCCGATGCCCAGCGCGTCGGCGACTTCGGCGAGATACGCCCAGAGCGCGGGGGCCGTGAGGTGCGGGTGGGTGAGGGACGCGGTCAAGACGAATGCCCTTCCTGCCTCGGGGTCCGGTGCGGGACCGCCGGTCCCGCACCGGACGAGGTGCTCAGGCCTGGATCTTCTTGCGTTCGGTGTCGGTGCCCGCGACTTCGATGCGCCGGGGCTTGGCCTTCTCGGCGACCGGGATGCGCAGGGTCAGCACGCCGGCTTCGTAGTCCGCGGTGATGCGGTCGGTGTCGAGGGCTTCGCCGAGGAACAGCTGACGGGAGAAGACACCCAAGGGCCGTTCCGACACCTGCATCCGGACTTCGCGCCCGGTGGCGGGCCGTCGTTCCGCCTTGACGGTCAGGACGTTGCGTTCGATGTCCAGCTCGATGGCGTCGGCCGCGACGCCGGGGAGATCGAAGCAGACGACGAAATCTTCACCGTCGCGATAGGCGTCCATCGGCATCGCGGCGGGTTTCGACCAGGTTCCGGGGGTCGCGTTGCCGAACACCTGCTGGGTGAGACGGTCCAGCTCACGGAACGGGTCGGTGCGCATCAACATGGGTTCCACCTCCTGGGTTCGGGTTCTCTGGCGTCAACACGCCCCTTTGTTCTAGCATGTCATCGGATGGATGACAACTGGGAAGTCGTCGAGGGGATGACAAAGATGAACGCGATTCCGGCCCGGACGGTGCAGACCGTGCACGACGTGGTGGCCGCCGCCCGTGCCGGCGCCGTGAAATCCGAAGACCTGCTGGCCGCTCTGGCCGCCCTGCGGGCGGTCCGGGAGGAACTGAGCGCCTGGGAACCGGAACTCATCGCGGCGGCCCGCGACGGCGGGACCAGCTGGAACACCCTGGCGCCGGTTTTGGGGGTGGCGAGTCGCCAGGCGGCGGAACGGCGATTCCTGCGGCTGCGGCCCTCCGCGACCGGCGAGAACACGGGGGAGGGCCGCGTGGACGCGGAACGGGATCGGCGGGCGGGTGATCGGGCTGTGGCGGACTGGGCCCGGCGCAACGCGACGGTCCTGCGACGGCTGGCCGGGCAGGCCGGCGCCCTGCGCGGATTGGACGCCGGCGCGCAGGCAAGCGCCGATCGGCTCGGCGTGGCCCTGGGCGAGGACGACGCGACCAGTCTCCTGCGGCCGCTGGCCGACCTGCGCGACCACTTGCCCGGTGAACACGGCGGGTTCGCCGAGCGGCTCGCCGAGATCGGCGAGCGCACCGACCGGATCCGGCAGGACGCGCTCGACCATCGCCGGGGCGGCACCACTTCGTCGTGATGGGGTGCGGAACAAGGCTTGGAGGGCGCGGGGAGAAGGGCAGGCAGGGCTCGCGGGCGGGTCGTGCTGGGGTGAGGACTCCTTTGACCGCGTCCGATGTGGTGAGTGGAGCCTTCGGTGTCGCGGATCTGGGCCGGCCGATGAGACGTGGCCGCACCCGACTGTCCACAAGGGACACTGCTTGGCAGCTGAATGCCCGTTTGATGGTTTTATGTGCGGTTCTTGATGGGGTCGTGAGTGGTAAAGAGGGTTAGAACCCGCTTTACCACTCACGACCTTCTCTATAAAGCGTGCGTATGGGCATAAAGCGGATATTCGACCGCCTAAAATTGTCCTTTGTGGACAGAAGGGGTCCGGCCGCGTCTCGTCGGCCAGTCCGGCACGGGCCGCCGCCCGGCATTGCCTTTTCGGCCCCTCTCGTCTGGCCGTTCGTCCATCGACGCACCGAAATCCTCCTCGGGGACCCGTGCGATCACTAGTTTGGTGTTCGTCGCACAAAAAGGGGGATCCCGATGGTGTCGGACCTGGCGAGCGCTCCGCCGATGTCGCCGAGGCGGGCGCGGTTCGTGCGGAACTGGACCAGCAGGCTGGTCGCGTTCGGCGAGTTCATCGACGGCTACGACCTGCTGGTCATCGGTGCCGCCGTGCTGTTCCTCAAGCCGTATTTCCAGCTCACCGCGTTCCAGGTCGGGCTCGTGACCGCCGCGGCGTTCGTGGGTACGGCACTGGGCCTGGTGGTCTTCGGCGATCTGTCCGACCGGTTCGGCCGCCGGGTGATCTTCATGATCAACCTGGTGTTCTTCGTGGTGGCGTCCATCGCCGCGGCGTTCGTCCAGGAGGTGTGGCAGCTGGTCGCGGCCAGGTTCGTGCTCGGTGTCGCGGTGGGCATGGACATCCCGACCTCGCACGCCTTTCTCACCGAGATCGCGCCCAAGTCCCGTCGCGGCCGGATCGCGGGCAGCCTGCCCAACATGATGTGGCTGAGCGGCGCCATCTCGTCGGTGCTGTGCGCGCTGGCGCTCCAGCCGTTGTTCGGTGACGAGACCTGGCGGTGGCTCTTCGGGCTCGCCGCGCTCCCGGCGGCCGCGGTCCTGGTGGCGAGGCAGTTCCTGCCGGAGTCGCCTCGGTGGCTGAGTGCGCGCGGCCGCGATGAGGAGGCGCAGCGGATCTACGACGCCCTGGGGTTGGAGCCGCCGAAGCGCGAGGTCGTGGAGAAGCGGAGCTACCGGATGTTGTTGTCCGGCGGTGCGTGGCGGCGGCTGGCGACGGTCACGGCGTTCTTCGCGATCCAGGCCTTCGGGGGCGCGGTGGCGACGGTCGCGGGACCGTTGATCATCAGCAGTACGGGCATCGGGGTGTCCAACACGCTGTACTTCTCGCTGCTGGGTTTCGTGGTGGGGTTGATCGCGGTGGCGCTCGGCGCCCTGGTCATCGACCGGATCAACCGCCGCTGGCTGGGCGTGTGGACCTGTCTCGGCGTGTTCGCCGCCGGGCTGGGCATCGCGTTCACCGGCGAGCGGGCCGGCGTCGGACTGGTGGCCTTCTGGGTCGTGTACGCCATGCTGACCTGGTTCGGCCCGGGCGTGTTGTCGTGGGTGTGGAGCACCGAGGCGTTCCCCACCTCGCTGCGAGGGCTGGGATCCGGTATCGCCCAGTGCGCGACCCGGCTCGCGATCGCGCTCAACGTCTTCCTGGCGCCCATGCTGGCGCAGAAGCACGGCATCACGATCGTCGCGTGGTACGCCGGTGCGTTCTTGGTCAGCGCGGTGATCGTGCTGGTGTCGCCATGGCTGGCCACCACGGGTGTCGAGCTCGAGGAAACCAACAGTGTCGAGTCCGGAAAGCCGGCGTGAAGATGAACCACCCAGCCCTCAGCGGAACCCGGCCGCGCCAGGCCCGGCAGGCCAACACGGCCGCCGTGCTCCAACTGCTCGTCCAGCGCGGTCCGCTTGCGCGCAGCGACATCGCGAAGGAGCTGTCCCTCAACCACGGCAGCGTCAGCAGGATCATCGAACCTCTGCTGTCGGCCGGAATCGTCCGCGAACTCGTCGAGCAGTCCACCCGGGTCGGCAGGCCCCGGGTGCCGGTGGAGCTCAACCCGTCCGGCCGGTACGCGGTCGGCGTGCACCTCGGCCTCGAACGGACCACGGTCGGGCTGATCGACCTGGCCGGTCACAGCGTCAGGACACAGACCGAGAACCGTGATCCGGCGGACAGCGCCGCCACGCTGAGCCGCGCCGCCGAACTGGCGGCCGGGCTGGCGGAGTCCGCGCCGGGACCGGTGCTGGGCATCGGAGTGGCCGTCGGCGGTGAGGTGGACCGGGTGGCAGGCCGGGTCGTGCGCAACGACGTGCTGGGATGGGCCGACGTCGGAGTCGCCGACGTGGTGCGTGAGCGGACCGGGCTCGACGTCGTGGTGGACGGGAACGTGTGCGCCCTGCTGGGCGCCGAACTCACCTTCGGCGCGGGGCTGGGCCAGGACAAGGTTTCGTACCTGTTCGTCGGCAACGTCGCGGAGACGGGGTTCCTCAGCCGGCCGGTGGGGACGTCTTCGGACGGCATCATCCAAGGCGGCTTCGGCCGCATCCTCGTTCCCGGTCTCACCGATGCCGGTCACGGACCCTTCGGCGAACGCGGGACGGACGTGGCGTTGCTCGCCGCGGCCCGGTCCGCCGGCCTCGTGGCGACCTCGCTGACGGACCTGATCCGCTTGGCGGACACGGATCCGGTCGCGATCGGGCTCCTCGAAGCGCGCAGCGCCCAAGTGGCTCTGGTGGCCGACACGGTGTACGACCTGATGCGCCCGCGCATGATCATCCTCGGCGGCAGCGGCGCGCCGTCGGACCGATGGCTCGACGCGGTGCGCGAACGCGTCGAGACGACTCCGCCGGAGGCGCTGGCCCGGCCACGGTCACCGGGCAACCCGCTGGTCACCGCCGCGGCGGGACTCGTCGTGCGCGCCTTCTTCACCAGGGGAACCGCCGAATGAGCAGGGGAACGGTCATGAACGACGTGGTGGTGCTCGGCGGCGCGGGCGGTATCGGCTCGGCCGTCGTCCGTGCTCTGCTGGCGGAGGGACGACGGGTCGCGGCGGTGGACGTCGCGCCACCGCCGCCGGAACTGGCCGACATCCCGTGGATCCGTGGTGACGCAACGGATCCGGCCGTGATCGGCACCGCGTTCGACGCGCTCGGTGGCGTGACCGGGCTGGTGCATTGCCTGCTGAGCGAGCATCGCGCTCCCCTCGCCGAGCAGACACCGGACGCGCTGCGCCGGGTGCTGGACATCGGCGCGGTGTCCGCGCTGGAACCGTTGCGGCAACTGGTCGCCCGCGCCGGCGGAAGGCCGTGCGCCGCGGTGCTGGTCAGTTCGATCCACGCGGGCCTGGCCTGGGGCGGGCAGGCGCCGTACGCGATGGCCAAGGCCGCGCTGGAGGCTCTCGGCCGCGCGGCCGCCGTGGAATTCGGACCGCGAGGGCTCCGGTGCAACGTCGTCCGGCCCGGGTTCGTCATGGTGCCGCGTAACGCGCATCGCTGGAAGGACAAGGCCACCCGTGAAGCGCTGACCGAGGTGCAGCCACTCGGGGAGCTCGGCCGGCCCGACGACGTCGCGCGCGTGATCGCCTTCCTGCTCAGCGATCAGGCCAGGCTCGTCTCCGGTGAGACCGTCACCGTGGACGGCGCGATGACCGCCGCCCTGCCCGAGCCGGGTTCACCCGGAGTTGGCGGGCTCTGAAACCTCGGCGGGGCTCGAATCGCCGGACGGCGGGACGTGCCGCAGAACGACCGCGGCCATCACGGCCAGCGCGAGAATGGCGGCGCCGGTGATGGCGGCGGAGAGGTTGAGCCCGCTGGTGAACGCTTCCTTGGCCTGCGCCAGCAGCGCGGGGGAGACGTGGGGCGCGGACACGGCCCCGGACAGGCTCTCGCCGACAGCAGGGGCGGCGTCGGTCATCCGATCGCGGTACACCAGTGTGGTCAGGCTGCCCAGCATGGCCACTCCCATGGCGACGCCGAGTTCCTGGACGGTCTCGGACATCGCGGCGGCGGAGCCGGCCCTGTCGGCCGGGGTGGTGCCGACCACCAGGTCGGAGCCGAGCGCCCCCACCGAGCCGAATCCGAGGTACACCAAGGCGAATCCGCTCACGATCAGGCCGATGCTGTCGGGGCCGCGCACCTGGGTGAGCAGCACGTAGCCGAGGGCGGACAGCACGAGGGTGCCCGAGACGACGTAGCCGGGCCGCACGCGCCGCGCGAGCAGAGGCGCGCCGATGGCGGCCACGACCATCGCCAGTGCGGGTGGGCCCATCCAGGCGCCCGCGGCCAGCGGGGAGAGTTCTTCGACGAGCTGTAAGTGCTGAGTGACCAGATAAAGCGCACCGCCGACGCCGACGAGTCCCACCAAGAGAACACCGAGGGCGGTGCCGGACGAGCGATCGGTGAACAGCGCGACGTCGAGCAGCGGGTCGTTCAGGCGGCGCTGGCGGTGGACGAAGGCGAGGGTGAAGGCCGCGCTGGCCACCAGCGTGACGATGGTCTGGACGTCGAAGCCGTGGGTGGCCGCGTGCTTGATCGCGTAGACCAAGGGAAGGATCGCGCCCAGCGAGAGAGCGACGCTGACCAGGTCGACCCGTCCGGAGTCGGCGGCGCGATACTCCGGCAACAGCACCGGTGCGGTCACGAGCACGAGCGCGGCGATGGGAATCGCGAGCAGGAACGCCGAGCCCCACCAGAAGGACTCCAGCAGCACACCGCCGACGAGTGGCCCGGCGGCCATGCCGAGGGCGAAGGTGGTCGCCCACACGCCGATCGCCAGTGCTCGCTGGCGGACGTCGGTGAACATGTTGGTGATCAGGGCGAGGCAGGACGGCATGAGCGTCGCGCCCGCCACGCCCAGCAAGGCTCGTGCCGCGATGAGGATCTCGGCACTGGGCGCGAAGGCGGCGACGATCGAGACGAGGCCGAACGCCGCGGTGCCGATCATGAGAAGACGGCGCCGGCCGAGACGGTCGCCGATCGCGCCCATCGTGACCAGCAGCCCGGCGATCACGAGTCCGTAGGAGTCGAGGATCCACAGCGCTTGCGTGCTGGTCGGCTGCAGATCGACCGAGAGAGCCGGGAGAGCGAGGTAGAGCAGGGTCACGTCGAGCCCGAGCAACATCGTCGGCAGGGCGAGGACTCCGAGGCCGGTCCATTCCCTCGGCCCGGCCCTGCTCGAATGCGCTGTCGCTGTTTCCCTGGGGTTTTCCGGCACGACGGACTCCCTCCGATCAGGTCGACGGATCTTTCGGCGGATTCAGCAGCCCCTCGGGGGCGTCGGGTTCCATCTCGAGGACCGCGCTTTCCACCGGGCAGCGCGACGGCGGGCAGGTGCTGATGTCGCAGAGACGGCACACCTCGTAGCCTCGGGACGGATGAGTGATCATCGTGGCCAGCATGCGTTCGAGGAGCCTGTCGAGCACGACGCGTTCCTGCTTGCTCGACTCGGGCAGGAGTTGCTCCAGGACCGCGCGGCGGGCGGCGAGGATGTGCCGCGCCTCGCGATGGCCGGCGTCGGTCAGCACCACCGAGGTGGTCCGGCGGTCGTCGTCGTCGAGGTGGCGCCGCTCGGCGAGCCCGTCGCTCTCGAGCAGATTGACCAGGCGGATCGTGGCCGGGCGGCTGACGCCGAGAAACCGCTGCAGGGTGCCCATGGTGAGACCTTCGTACTGAGCGGTCATGGCCAGCGTGGCCGCGAGTGCGCCACTACGGCCGGCCACCGATTCGACGGCGGACACGAGTTGGTCGTGCACTCCGGTCACGACTGCGCCTAGCAGGTTCAGGGTGCGGTCCGTGTCGGTAAACATGACGTCATGTTCGCCCATCCGGTGGCTTTGAGCATCGGCCAGTAGGACGAGCCAGGGATCCGAACCAGTCGACGATGCGCCGCGCGCCCGTTCCGTCCGGATCACGATCAGGGTCGTAGACGCAGACGGTGATGCCGACGCACCCCGGCTCACCGAGCGCGGCGGTGGCGAGTTCGCCGAGCTGGTCCCAGCTCAGCCCGCCCGGCTGGGGGTAGCTCACCGCGTCGAGGGCGTCGCTCGACAGCACGTCGAGGTCGATGTGCAGCCACCAGCGCGTGGTGTGGGCCCGGATGCGGGCCAGCGCTTTCCGGGCGTGTTCGGCGGCGCTGTCCTCGTCGAGGGTGAGCTCTTGCGCCGTGACCAGCCGGATCCGTTCGGCCAGCGACGGCGCGTCACCGGCGGCGATCTCGGCGCCGTCGCGGGGCCCCAACGCGACCACGGCGCTTTCGTCGAGCACGGGCAACTGCGACTCGAGCGACTCCGGCAGCTGTTCGCGATGCTGTCCCAGCAGGAACCCGAGCTCGGAGTCGGCGGCCTCGCCGGTGTCGGACTCGTGCGGTGGCCAGGCGTCTTCGTGGCCGTCGATGAACAGCAGCCCAATCCGGTCGTCGTCGAGCGCGTCCTGGGCCCCGCGCAGGCAGCCGGGCAGGATCGCGCAGTCCCCGCCGAGCACCAAGGGCCGGTCACCGGCGAGCAGGGTCTCGGCCACCGCGGAGCGCGTAGCGGTGGTCACGGCTTCGAGTCCGGGAAGGGATCGCACTCCCGAGGGCTCGTCGCGGTGGGCGACGGCCGCCGACGTACCGATGGCGACGTTGCCGCCGTCGGTGACCGGCTCGTCGGCCCCGAGGGCGGCGCGCAGTCGTTCGACGAGCCCGGCGTCGCGCAGCGCCTTCGGCGCCAGAGCCTCGTGGTCCAGTCGTCCCGCGGAACTGAACGGGGCACCGATCACTCGCATTCCGTCTGCCTCCTGAGGTAGTGGTTCGCGGACCCGGGGATCAGGCCAGGCCGCGCCGCACGATGACCCGTCCCGGCGAGGGGCGTCCGGTCTCGGTGAACCCGTGCCGCTCGAACAGGTCCACGGTGCCCATGTGCAACTCCCCGGCCGAGTAGCGGCGATGCCCGGAATCGGTGGGGTAGGCCTCGAGGGTGTGCGCGCCGTGCCGCCCGGCGTGGCGGACCGCGGCGGCGAGCAGGTGGTCGGCCACGCCGTGGCGGCGATGCCCGGTCTTGACGTAAAAGCACGGCACCGCCCACACGCCGGGGTCGTCAGGCTCGTCCGGGCGCAGGGTTCGCGAGCCGCGCAACCGCACGTACGCGGGGCGCGGCGCCACCGCGCACCATCCCACCGGAGCCTGGTCGCGGTAGGCCAGCAGCCCGGGCACCTCGCCGTCGCGCACCAGACGGGAGAACTCGGCTCGCGCGGACGCGCCCCGCATCCGGTCGTACTCGGGTCCCGAGGACACCCGCCAGTACATGCACCAGCAACCCTCGCAGCCCCCGTTGTCGCCGAACGCCTCCACGAGGTCGTCCCACCGGTCTCGTCCGGCCGGGTGGATCGTCACGCCGTCGACGCGTCGAGCGCTCATCCTGTGCTCCTCTCTCGATCAGCGACTGAGGGCGGGCACCGATCTTTCGACGGGGCAGTCGGCCGGGGGACATACGGAGTAGTCGCAGAACCGGCACACGCGATCCGCGCGGGACCGGTCCTTGACCAGATGGGCGAGCACCGGCTCCACGGCCTCGGCCACGACGGCGCGCTGGTCCTCGCTCAGCGGAGCGAGGACCCGGGCCACCACCTCGCGGCGCCGCGTCACGACCTCCGTGGCCGCGGCGCGTCCCTGCTCGGTCAACCAGAGCGAGACGGCACGCTGGTCGGTGGTGTCGCGGCGGCGTTCGACCAGATCCGCCGCGACGAGCCGGTCGACGAGGCGCACCGTGCCGGAGCCGGTGAGCCCGATGACCCGGCCGAGGGCGTCGACCCGGGCTCCCGGCGCCGACAGCAGTGTCGCGAGGGCGGCCGTGCCGACCGCCGATTGGCCCGCGACGTGCGTGTTGCCCGCCTCGAGCTCGTCGGACAGCGCCACGACGAGCGCGGCGAAGAGGTTCGCGGTCCGGTCGTCCATGGCTCCAATATATATGACTGACGCAGTCATGCAATTTGAGCGGAGCGCCGCCCCGCCGCCGATGGTCGCGCGGCGGGGCGGACGGGGAGTCACGGCACGAGAATGTTGGAGAACTGCCAGGGGTCGTCGGGCGGGGTCAGTCCGAGATAGTCGTCGAACGGGCCCGGTCCGGTCTCCTGGGGCGTCCAGTCGCTGCGCACCGAGGGGGTGGGGCCGAGATAGGGCGCGGCGATCGAGAGGATCTCGTGGTGGTCGAGGTCGTCCGGCCTGCACAGGCCCCGGTCCGGATGGCGCACGGCGGAGAACACCGCCGCCAGTACCGAGGCCGCGACCTGCAGCGTCGTGGCGTTCTGCCCGGTCACCAGCTTCCGGGTCTCCTCGATGGTCAGTTGCGAGCCGGTCCACCAGGCCCCGAGGTCGTGCCCGAGCAGCAGCACGCCGAGTTCGTCGGCGCCGGTGAGGATCTCGTCGGTCATGATCCGCTGGCGCTCCTGGAGCCGGAACCCCCGCATCTTGCACTCGTGCACCGAGGCCAGCGCCGCGTCGGTGGGCAGGTAGGCGTAGTGCACCGTCGGGCGGTAGACGACCGTTCCGTCGTCATCGGTGACGGTGAGATGGTCGCTGATCGTCACGGCCTCGCCGTGCCGGATCAACATCCCCTGGATCGGCCCCGACAAGGGCACCCACGAGCGCACCCAGGTGGCCATCCCCGGCCGGGCGAGGCAGATCTGGTTGCCGGTGCCGTATTCCGGGACCACCGCCCCCGGCGGCAGCTCACGTTCGTGGGTGCCCCACCCGAGTTCGGCGGGAGCGACGCCTTCCTCGTAGAAGCCCTCGACCGACCAGGTGTTGACGAACTCCTCGGGCTCCTTGGGCAGCGATCCGATCTGGGTGTCGCGTTCGGAGATGTGGATGGCCCGGGTGCCGGTCTCCATCGCCATCCGCGCGTGGTCGGCCTCGCCCAGCGCCCGCTCGATCCGGGCCCGGCGGTCCGGGTCCTCGACGCCTTCCTTGAGCATGGCCGTGGCGACATCCTCGAGCCCGACCTTGGCCCAGTGGCTCACCAGGCCCGGATTGGCACCGTGCTCGATGATCGCGGTCGGCCCGCGGCCGCCCCAGTCGCGGCTCAGGCGCCGCAACGAGTGGTGGCGGGCGTAGAGGGTCTTTTCGGTCGGGTGCCGGGCGTTCATGTCCGCGTAGGGATCCCACTGCTCGACCGAAGTGTCGACGTAGAGCACGCCGTTGTCGCGGCACCAGCCGATGATGTCCTCGGTCCCGATGTTCCAGGTCAGGTTCACCAGCAGGTCGCCGGGACCGACCTGCTCGGCGAGGGTCTCGGCGAGGTTATCGGGAGTCAGCCGACGCTGGACGAACCGGCATCCGGCTTCGAGCGTCTCCGGGATCTCCTGGCGCCGGTCGTTCATGTCCAGCACGGTCAGCCGGTCGTAGGGCATGTCCAGGTGGGCCAGCAGCAGCGGCTGCAGGCACTGGGACACCGACCCGCAGCCGAGGACCAGCACCCGTCCCTGGACGGACAGGCGTTTGTGTTCGGTCATGATCCGCCTCCGATGCAATGTGTCGGCAACGGCGGGAAACCGTTGAAGCCGATAGAGGAATAGCTCGCGGTGTAGGCGCCGGCGCTGAGAAAGTCGACCCTGTCACCGATCTGGAGTTCTTTGGGCAACGCGTAGGCGGCGTCGCGGTAGATCACGTCGATGCTGTCGCAGGTCGGCCCGGCCATGATCACCGGTTGCGTCGGCCCGCCGCGTTCGGTCTCGACCTGGTACTGGATCGCCTCGCCCTCGGTCTCGGCGAGCCCGCCGAAGCGGCCCGCGTCCAGATAGACCCAGCGTTCGGCTCCTTCGAACGGTTCTCGCACCGAGACCACCTGGGTGCGCAGCACGCCGGCCTCGGCACTGATCGAACGGCCGGGCTCGGTCACGATGCGCGGGCGCCGCGTACCGGGGAACCAGCGGTCGATCGCCTGCTCGATGGTTCGTCCGAAATGGATGATCGGGGGGACCGGTTCGGCGTAGCGGGCCGGAAAGCCGCCGCCGAGGTTGAGCATCTCGAGTTCCACGTCGTTGGCGCGCAGCTTTTCGAACGCCTCGGCCGCGGCGGCGATGTTGGGCTCCCACCGCGTCGGCTCGAGCTGCTGGGACCCGACATGGAAGGACAAACCGTAGGGACGCAGACCCAGCTGCGCCGCCCGCGTCATCAACTCCACGGCGTACTCGAGTGAACAGCCGAAGTTGTCGCCAAGACGCCACCGCGCCCCGGCGCTCTCGCTGAGCAACCGGCAGTAAACCGCCGCCCCAGGGGCCGCTTCGGCGATCTTGTCGAGCTCGCGCACGTTGTCGAACACGAACATCGACACACCCTGTTGGTGGGCATAGGCGATATCCGCGCTCTTCTTGATGGTGTTGCCGTAGGACAGCGAGCCGGCATCGGCTCCGTTGGCGAGACACAGGTCGATCTCGGCCGGGCTCGCGACGTCGAAGCAGGCGCCCAGCTTCACGAGCAGGGCGATCACCGCCGGTTGCGGGTTCGCCTTCACCGCGTAGTACGGGGTCGCGTACGGCAGCGCGGCCTGTTGTTCGTGGTAGCGCCGGGCCACCACGTCGAGGTCTAGCACCAGGCAGGGGGTGGACGGATCGTGGTCGTGGAGCCACCGCGCGATGCGGGGGCTGAACGCGGCCACCGTCATCCGACCACCTCCGCGGTGAAGGGAGCCGCCGCTCGGTCCAGTTCCACGTCGAGGGCCAGGGTCAGGCACCGGCAGCCGCCGCCCGCCTTGCCGAACTCGGAGACATCGCATACCGCAGGCTCGAAGCCGCGGCGCTCGAGTTCGCGGCCCAGCCGCGGTGTGCAGTGCGGCATCACCACGGTGCGCCCG
The DNA here is from genome assembly GCF_046549075.1 of Amycolatopsis sp. lyj-84. Lineage (NCBI taxonomy): Bacteria > Bacillati > Actinomycetota > Actinomycetes > Pseudonocardiales > Pseudonocardiaceae > Amycolatopsis > Amycolatopsis sp. lyj-84. The sequence continues at coordinate 294,598 of NZ_JAJPWO010000004.1, read as the reverse complement.
GCCACCACGGCGTTCGCGCAGAACGCCGCGCCTTCTTCCGCCGTCAGAACCACCGGGTCCTCGACGAGCTCGGCCAGCTCGGCGCGACCGGCGGTGGTGAAGGCCTCCGGCAGCACCATCGCCGTCCGGTCGTCGAGCGGGCAGAACCCCAAATCGACGTGATAGAAGCGGGGATCGGTGAGTTCGAGCGCGGTCACCGCCCAGCCGTGACGTGCCCGCAGGCCGTCATAGGCCGATTCGGCGGACCGGGGGCCGTAGCCCGCCACGAGTCCGCCGCCGAACGCCACCGCGTCGCCCGCGCCTTCCTGCGGCGCGGCGGGCGGCTGCTCGACCGTCCAGCCGAGTTCCTCGAACCGGCCGCAGACGTGCCCGATCTCGGGGGCGCGTTCCGGGTTGCTCATCCGGGCGGGCGTGACCGTCGTGCCGTCGACGATGCCGGCGTTGGCCGTGAAGACCATGTCCGGCAACCCCGGCTCGGCGGGCACGGTCCGGACTTCGGTGCCGGCGGCCTCCAAAGTGGACACGAGGTCGTCCCACTGCCGCCAAGCCCGATCGGAATCCACTCGCACGTCCGGGTCCATCCAGACGTTGATGGAATAGGTGACGTCGAAGTGCTCGGGCGAACACATCAGAACGCTGCGGCCCCATCCGGGACCACCCTCTATTGCCTCCTCAGGTGCCTTGGACGTCGGTGTCATGGCCATCCTTTCCTGGTGGTTCGGCGTATTCGGCGTCGTCAGCTCAGTACTCGAAGAGCTCCTCGTTGTGTGCCACGCGAGGGGGCCACGGGTTGTGGTACCGGGCGCACTCCTCGATGGGATGTCCGTGGAACAGTGCATAGTTGACGTGATCGGGCGGGAACTCCTCGGTGGAGATGTAGTCGAGGATCAGATACGGCCAGACCTCCGCGTCGACCTCGTCGAAGGATTCGTGCACCGTTCGCGAGTCGCTGGTGACGTCGGTGGGCACGAGGACGTCGGTGTGATAGACGGCGGAGTAGCGGGTCGGGTCGAAGTTGTCCGGGATGTAGTGCGGTCGCTTGCGTTCGGCCACGTCGCGGTGGTCGTCGGCGCTCTCGTTGTGCCAGCTCGCGCTGGGCACGTGCGGGCATCCGATGCCGCCGTTGCCGATCGACCGGAACGCCGTCTCGCGGACGAACTCGGTCGCGTCCTCGAACGAGTCCTGCAGTCCCCGTTTGGCCAGGGAGTTGGCGTAGTGACCCGGCGAGTTCATCGAGAACATCAGTCCGCCGGGGATGCGCCGATCGTGATTGACCGTGCGGTGAGCGCCGGAGTAGAAGATGTTGCAGCCGGCCTTGAACACGGTCAGCACCCCGTCGGAACGGCGGAACGGGACCGCTTCGGTGTAGATCACGTCCTGCTCGATGGGCGCGTGTTCGACCAGGTAGAGATTGGACAGCTCCACGCAGACGTCGACGAGTTCCTTTCCGGGCCGGGCGTAGGCCAGGTCCCTGCTGTTGACCATGATCAGGAATCCGCTGCTCTCGCCGCGTTCGGCGCGGTCCTTCCATTCGCGGCGCTCTCGCTGGATCTTCGCCGCGACGTGATCACGTCCCGCGTCGAGGTCGTCCTCGCTGATCCAGCACATGTTGGCGCCGAGTCCTTTGGGGCCGTCGGATCCCTGCATCGCCAGGCGTCCGAACAGGCACGGTTGCTTCTGGCCGAGCCACTTGTACAGCGCGGCACGTTTGTCCATTTCGGACACTTCGGGTGCGAGCAGTGTTTCGTGTGCCAGTGAGATGTCGTCGCCGAGATCGACATCCGGGCTCATCTGCGGGAGCCGGGTTATCTTCTCCCGCAATGACCTTGTGGCCGTCGGCGCTTCTCGCGTACCGGCCAATGTCGTCATCAGACTTGTCATGGTGAATCCATCCTCTCGTCGCCTCGGTGTTCCGTCGATGGGCTCGGCATGCAGGGGAATTCGTCCCCCAGTCGACACCGTAGTGGGCAAATACGTCACTCGCTGACGTGGATACGACAGGCAATTTCTTGTTGATACCGCCAGTAGAGTGGAGTGCCCTGGGTGAAGAGACCGGTGCCCGAAATCATGATCGTGCGGCGAATTCGGCTCCACAGCAAGGAAAACTCAGGTGACAAAGGGTGAGCGGACACGCTCCGAAGTCGACGGACTTGACAGGGTCGGGCATGGTGGAGGCATCGTCTCTAACCGATTCCCAGCAGGATGCGGAGGAGCTTCACCATGATCACCGAAACCACCTCGCAGAAAGCGCAGGCTTATTACGAGCAGGCCGAAGCGATGTACGTCAGCCTGTACGGGCCGAACTTCCACCACGGCTACTGGCCCCGTCCCGACGACGGCACGACCTACGAACAGGCCCTGGAAAACCTGACCGGGCAGATCATCGACCGGGTCGGGGCGGGCCCTCGGGACCGGGTGCTCGACGTCGGCTGCGGTATCGGCGGACCGGCCATCCGGCTGGCCCGTACGACGGGCGCGCACGTGGTCGGCATCTCGAACGTCGCCACGCAGGTCGAGCAGGCCACCGCCAGGGCGGGCGCCGAGAACCTGGCCGGACAGGCCAGGTTCGAGCAGGCCGACGCGCTGGAGATGCCGTTCCCCGACGATTCGTTCGACGCGGCCATCGCCATCGAGTCGCTGATCCACATGGACCGCGACCCTGCGTTGCGTGAGATCGCCCGCGTTCTCCGCCCCGGCGGTGTCCTCGTCGCCGCCGACTTCTGCCTCAACGCCGTCGTAACCCCCGAACGCCAACGGGTGCTCGACCGGTACCGCGATCTCGATTCACTCAGCTCGTTTCACCGGTTGGACGAATTCCCGCCGATGCTCCGCCGCGCCGGCCTGGAGCCCGTCGAACTCCTCGATGCCAGCAGTCACGTCGAGAAGTCCGTCAAGATGTGGTGGGAGCGAACCGAAGCCGACCTCGAAAATCTGACGGACCAGTACGGCAAACAGGAGCTGGACGACTTCATCGGGCTCTTCGACGACGTCATCAACCACGGCGGACCCGAGTATCTGATCTTCACCGCCCGCAAGCCCGGCGGCCCGTCACGGAACTGACCAGGAGTGTCCACAAGAGACACTCGGAAGACCGCCGCTCTTATTGAGGGGGAGGTCAAAAGTGGCGTGTTCGGGCGGGGTGGGCGTTCACGCGTGATCAGAGTCGGATCACGTGTGCTTGGAGCCGGATCTCGCGTGATCGGGCGACGTTCACGGAGTTCGCCTTCTGATCACGCGTGATCCGGCTCCGATCACGCGAGTCACGCTTTCGCTCACCGTGGGTTCAGCCACAATGCCACCGTGAAGGCCACGCCAGCCTCCCGGGATGTCGCGAAAGCCACTTTCGGGACGTCTGATGTCCCGAAAGTGGCTTTCGCGACACGGCCGCTCGGCGTCGGACGCGGCGAAGGACGCCTTCATCCCGTCGCCGGCCCGGCCCGCGAACACGCCACCTTTGACTTACCCCTCAATAGTATTCGAGGGTGTGCGGGTGTTGCGAAAGCTAGGTCGCCCGGAGGGGGTGTGAGTGGCGATTCGGGTTCTCTTGAGCGCCCCACTCGAGCGACAGGTGCGTGACGAGAAGAAGCCCGTGATAGCCGGGAACCGATCGGTCTTCGGCTCTCGACTTCAGCTCCTCGACGTCGGGGTCGTCGTCGGTGACTTCGATCAGAACACCGCGGGACTGCATTCGGGGCGCTTCGATAGACCGAGCTTGATCTCCGCCGTCCAGGCGACGCGTTTGATCAGCCGGTCGAGTTCGAAGTCGAGGTCTTGCGGGAACCGCGAGTCGAAAGGCTCGTCGTCTGCAGAACCTGAGTCCCCGCGCATCCCGCTCCCTCGTCGCCACCGGTCGACGGGCTTTCGGTGCGACGGAGGGAACGGGCAGGCGGTGTCACTCTTTCGGTCCGCACCGACAGCAGGGCGGGGCGCCGGTTCGACCGCCGCCCCGTCCTGGGAGTCGTGCTCGCCGGGAATCAGTCGGTGATGTGCAGGTCGTTGCCGGAACCGACGGTGAGGTGGCTCAGGTCGGCGGCGATGCCGCCCCCGAGGGCACCGTTGCCGACGTCGCTGACGACGTCGTGGACGTCGTTGACCGAGCCCGCGTGCGAACCGATGTCCCCGACGTGGTTGGTGACATCGCCGACGTGGTTGGTGACGTTCCCGACGGCCGAGTCGTTGGCGACGTCGCTGAGGTGGGACGTCACGCCGGACACCTGGCCGGCGATGTCGCCGACGCCGTGAGCGGTCACGTCGCCGAGGGTGTTCTCCAAGCCGTTGTTCACGCCGAGCGTGCCGGTGAGGTCGCCGACCGTGGAACCGACACCCTGGCTGCCGTCGATCGCCGAGTCGAGGCCGGAGACGTCCTGCAGACCGGAGGTGAGGTTCCCGCCTTCGAGCGCCCCGGTGACGTCGCCGCCGCTGACGTTGCCCGCCACGTCGCCGACGGCGCCGGTGACCGCGCCCACCGGGGCGATCTCTCCGCCGCCGATGTCGTCGATGCTGCCCGCGAGGTCGCCGGCCGCGGTGAAGGGGGCGGCCGCGTTCTGCGTGATCGCGGTCATCCCGCCGACGGCGCCGAGCACGTTGTTCTCGGAGGTCGCGTCACCGAGGGAGAGGTTCTGGGTGAGGGCCTTGAGCTGCTCGATGGCGCCGGCTTGGCCGGTGGTGATCGAGTCGAGGTCGAGGCCGTTCCCGCCGCCGACGGTGTTCGTGGGGGCGTAGTCCAGGACGAGCGGCAGGATCTCGTGCAGGTCCGCGCCGGAGATGTCGCCGAGGCCGGCGTCGTTCAGCGTCCGCTGCGGGTCGCTCCCGAAGGAGTCGCGAGCCGACGGGTCGTTGAGCAGGTTGAGCGTGAAGTCGTACAGGGACTGCGTGGGGTTCATCGACCGGGCTCTCTGTGGGGACCGTGGTTCCTTGGACGAGACCGAAGCTAGGGCGCGGCCCGGGGGAGGGACATCGGGTCCGACGCCTAACGGTGATCTTGCGAACCACCGAGGGGGTCCGATCACCCGTTAGGGGATTCCGTTGGTCTGTGACCGGGGTCTCACTTGTCAACTGGGGGTCACAACGCCCATCTATCGGGACCGCCGGTCTCGAATCCTTCCTGGGTGACCGCTTCCGGGGCACCGTTTCCAGGGAGGTGCTCGGCGTCATGGAAGAGCTGTTGCCGTCGCAGCTGAGAGAGGTGCTGGCCGCGATCGACACCGACCCGGAGGCCACGGTCCGGGTCGTCCTGTCGGGGCCACCCGGGCACGGGAAGTCGACGGCGCTGGCCGCGATCGCGCGTCACTATCGTGCCGGCGGTGCCACCGTCGTCTCCCGCGAGGACGTGAGGGGGACTTCGGCCACCGACGCGGTGATCCTGATCGACGACGTCGACACCCTCACCTCCGGTGAGCGGGACGCGCTGGTAGGCATGGCGGCCGGTGCGTCCCGGCTCGTGGTCACGCATACCCCGGGCGCGGCGGGGTTCGTGGCCGCGGAGCTGATCACCCCGGCCACCCGGCACATCCGCCTGCCCGCCTGGACCGTGCGGGACGTGGCCCGGTTCGCGGGCCGGTCGCTCACCGCCGAGCGCGCGGCGGCCGTCCGGCGGGCGACCTCGGGGGTACCGAGACTGGTGGCGCGCTGCGTCGCCACGCCCGTCGTCGACGAGCTGATCGACGAACTCCGCGGTGAGCTGGATCAACTCGGCGAATCGGGAACGACCTATCTGATCGTCGCCGGTGTCGCGGGAGGCCGGGACATCGAACTGCTCGCGATCGCCTTGGGCGGATCCCGCGACGACGTCTCGGCGGTCGTCGAGCGGGTCCGGGGCGCGGGACTGCTCGCCGCCGACGACACCGTCCCGCCGGTGGTGGCCCGGGCGGTGCGCGACCATGTCGGCGTCGACCGGACGCTGACCGTCCTGGTGCGGATGCTCGAAGCCCTGCTCGCCGGGGGCCAGCCGGTCCTGCCGATCGCTCGTGAGCTGCAGCGGCTCGGGGCCGGGGGAGCGGTCGTGCGGGCGGGTCTCGAAGCGGCGGCCGCCGAGGTGGTTTCGGACGACCCCGCCGTCGCGACCGATCTCTACGCCGCGGCGGTGCGGGGTGGCAGCTCACGGACACGCTTGGCGCCTGCCTGGGCACGGGCCGCGGTCCTGTCCGGACGGCTCGACCTCGCCTTGCGCCTCGGCGACGAACTGCTCGGCTCGGCCGACCCCGCGGCGCGGCACCGGGGTGCGCTGGTCGCCGGGACGGTGATGGCCCGGCGCGGCGATCTCGCCCGTGGCGCGGAACTCCTGCGCTGGTCCGGTGAACCGGGGGCACTGCTGCTCGCGGACCTGGCGGGTATCGCGCTGGGCGATGTCGCCGCCGACGAGCAGACCGTCGCCGGTACGCCTGTTCCGGCGTACGGGCATGTCGCCGGGCGGCTGCTCGACGGGATCCGCGAGTCCCTCACCGGACGGTCCGAAGCCGCACTCACGACCTTGCTCGCTTCCGCGGACACCGCCGAGGCCACCGGTATGGGACATCTTCTGCCGGATTCCCCCGCCGCGCTCACCGCGACGGTGGCTCTGCACGCGGCCGAATTCGATCTCGCTCACGGTGTTCTGACCCGCGCGGCCGCCAGTGTGCGGCACGAGCTTCTGCTGGGCTGGACCGCGATGCTCCGCGGTGACCTCGCCACCGCCGAAACACACCGTTCGGCCGTGGAGGAGCAGGCCGGACGGCTGTCGCCGCGGGACGAGCTCTTTCTGCGCACTCTCGAACTCGGACTGACCCGCCGCGCCGACACCCCCGACGTGGCCCGGAGGAGCTGGGCCGGTGCGTACGAGGCGATGATGAGGCAGCCGGTGGACCTGTTCTCCTTGCTGCCCTTGGGAGAACTGCTCATCGCGGCGGCACGGGTGGACGAGGGGTTCCGCGTCGCGGCCCATCGCGAACGAGCCTTCGAACTACTCGCCCGGCTCGGCGGACCCGCGTTGTGGTCGGCCTGGTTGAACTGGTCCGTATTCCACGCCGCCGTCGTCTCCGGCGACCGGCAGGCCACCCACGACGCGATCGAGCATCTCACCGGGCACCCCACGAGCGGGCGACTGGTTCCCGCGTTCGCCGCCGCGGGTGCCCAGTGGATCGCGGTCCTGGACGGCGTCATCGATGTCGACGCGGTACTGGCCGGTGCGGGTCTGCTCCACCGCGCCGGGCTGAGCTGGGACGCCGCCCGGCTGACCGGACAGGCCGCGATCCGCGCCACCGACCGGACCGCCATGACCACCCTGCTGCGGGCGGCCAAGCGATTCCCGTCCTCGGCGAGCGGCGTCGCCGAACCCGCGACGACTGTCCCCGGCGAGCTTCCCACCTTGACCCCGCGTGAAGGCGACATCGGGCGCCTCGTCGTCGAAGGTCACACCTACCGGGAAATCGGCGATCTCCTGCACATTTCCGGAAAGACCGTCGAACACCACATGGCGCGCATCCGGGCGAAGCTCGGTGCCCATGACCGTCGCACGATCACCACGTTGCTGGGTGGAATGCTCGGCGGGACCTAGTGAGAGGTTCAGGCGGAGGTGGTCGTGAGTGGCGTTTCGGGTTCTGACCCTCATTGCCACTCACGACCACCCGGACTGACGCCTCACCGCCACGGCGATGTCGCGAAAGCCACTTTCGGGACAGCAGACGTCCCGAAAGTGGCTTTCGCGACACCTCGAAAACCGAGCATTACCAGGGTCGCGCCATTCAGCGGAGCTGAATGCCGCCCTTCGCCACATTGCCCCGGTTCGTGCAGTCGGCGACGGAGCCGATGTACACGCTTTCCGCCACCGTCTTCCAGATTCCGTAGGTGGTGGAGCCGTTGCCGCACTGCGCGACCGCCCGGTACTGGGAGACTCCCGAGGGCAGGCGAGAACACTTGACGTGGAAGTTCACGCCGCTGGCGCTGGTGTTGTACGTGCAATCCTCGGTGACGGTGGCCCCGGCCACTCCGGGCATCACCGTCATCGCGCCGCCGACGAGCATGGCCAAGGTCAGCAGCGAGTTACGAATTTTCATCGGTTTCCTTCCCCAGAAAACGACCTCATCGAATAATGAGCCCCCAGGTCCATCGGGGCATTGTGCGAGGCCGCTCGATTGACACTTCGTGCCGAATGCTAGCAGGAGATCTGCGGCTCATGTCAATGATTCGTTTGTTTCTTTGATGGTGGGGAAAAACGGTCGAAATCATCGATGAAAAAGGCGCGTCGAAATGGCCCCCACCCGATCGGTGTCGACGGGTGAGGGCCCGTACCGCCCGGCCGCCCGGTGGGCGCCCTGGTACGGCCATTTCGCGTTCGGCGTCCACGCGGCTTGGTCGAATCACTGAATCGGCGGAATTTCGGCCGAACGGCGACGAAACGAGGCCGCATACGCTAAGAGGTTCAGCTCACCAGGGCGAGGCCGACCGGGTACGTCAGCAGCGGCGAGACGACGCGTGCCCGTCCGGACGCCAGGTCGATACGGACGAGGAGCGGTACACCGTGGACTCGGACGGCCGCGACGGCCTTGTAGTCGCGCGGGTCGTACGCGCCTGCCTTCGCCGTCCCGGCGATGTCGAAGCCGTTCACGGACCCGATGTTCAGCCCGAGCTTCCCGATCGCGGTGAGCTGGCCGGTGTTGGGGGAGACGACGGGCGTTTCGCCGGGAAGGCTGCCTTGTTTGACCAAGGTGTCCTGCCCGGAGTCGAGGCCGTACAGCGCGGTCGACGTCGCTCCGGCGACGCTGTTCGTGTATCCGGACGCGGCCACGCGAGGAGCCTGCGGACGGCCCGGGTAGGTCAACGGTGTGTCGGTGCCGGCGATGGCACCGGTGTCGGGGTGCAGCCGGAGGTTGAGCCCGGTGTCGGTGACGACCCTGATCCGATCGACCGTGGGGTTGAAGTCGAAGCCGATCGCCTTGCCCGTCAGGGCGGTCGGCGAACCGACCGCCGTGGCTTTGGCGGTCTTGGCTTCGAGGCGGTACAGCCGGCCCGAGGCGGCCAGCGAGTAAAGCGCGCCGGTGGCGGGCCGGGTGTCCAGGCCGATCAGACGGTCGCCCTTGGCCAGACCCGTGATCTTCTTGGCCGAGGTGGGCAGCAGCGGGCGTTCGCACTGATGTCTGCTCAAGGTCCCTTTCTCGCTCAAGATGACGACGCCGCAGCCGTCGTTCCCGGAAGGTGAGGCGGAAGCCACGGTGCCGCCCGCCGTGAGGGTGAGTGCCACGCCGCCGATCACCAGTGCGCGGAGGATGGTGCGCATGGTCGCTCCTGTTCGTCGGGAGAAGGTTTACGGCCAGTGCGTACGGCGTCGCTGCCGTCGGCGTTCATCCCTTTTGAGAAAATTCCGCGATCGGCTGAACGTGGCCCGTGTCTGCTCCGAACACAGGGGGTAGGAGGGACACGGCATGGGTGGATCGGCCAGTGGCGGCCTCGGCCTGACCGAGGAACACGCGCTTCGTGCGGTGTACAACGCGCACGGACCGGAGCTGTACCGGTTCGCGATGCGGCAGCTGAACGACGACGGTGCGGCCCAGGACGTGGTGCAGGAGGTGTTCCTGAGGGCGTGGCGGGCGGCGGAAAGGTTCGATCCCGAGGTCGCGAGCCTGCGGGTCTGGCTGTTCGCGATCGCGAGGAACGTGATCGTCGACGAGATGCGCCGCCGGTCGGTCCGGCCGGCGACGCGGCTCGCGCTGGCCGAGGAACCCGCGGAGCCGGGCTTCGACGAAAGGCGGGTCAACGCCTGGCTGGTGGAGGAGGCGTTGCGGCGGATCAGCCCGGAACACCGGGTGTGCCTGGTCGAGACTCACCTGAGGGGCAGGCCGTACGCAGAGGTCGCCGCGGAATTGGGGATCCCGGTCGGCACACTGCGCACCAGGCTCTTCTACGGTTTGCGGGCGCTGCGCGTCGCGATGGAGGAAATGGGGGTCGAGCTGTGAAACCCGGCGATCACCGTACTTTGCGGGAAACCTTGGGCGCCTATGCGCTCGACCAGCTCGACGAGCACGAACGCCTCAGGATCGACGCCCATCTGTCCGGGTGTGCGGACTGCCGTTCGGAGCTGCGGGAACTGAGCCCGGTCGTGCGCGCGTTGAGCCTGGCCGAAGCGGCGCAGGTCAGCGAGCACGAAGAGCCGGCCGTCCCGCCCAATCTCGGCGACGCGGTCGTCCGCCGCGTCAGCGCGGGACAACGGCGGCGCCGGTGGCAGCCACCACGCTGGGCCGTGGCCGCGGCGATCGCCTTGCTCTGCGGCGCCGGTATCGGGTGGGCCGTTCATCCCGACGCTCCGGCGCCGGGACCGTTCGAAGCGGTACAGGTGGCGACGTCGACACCGGCGATCCACGCCTCCGCCGGGTTGGTTCCGCACACCTGGGGCGTCGAGATCAAGCTGACCGCGACCGGCTTCGAGGCGGGTACGAGCTATCGGGTGGTGATCGTGGACGACACCGGAGTTCACACCGCCGCCGGTGAGTTCATCGGCACCGGCGCCGCCGAAATGCGGTGCAATCTCAACAGTTCCGTGCTGCGCGCCGACGCGGGCGGATTCCGCGTGCTCGGCCCGGGCGGCCAAGTGGTCCTCGAATCCGACTTCTGAGGCGCCACGCGCTAAACGGGGATACGGCCCAGTGCGTTCGTTTCCCGGATCGAGCGGTTGCGGCGGCGCCGTGTCCTCGCGCCGAGCACACCCAGGACGACCAGGATCAGCGCGAGATGCAAGGCGACTCCCAGCATGACGTTGGCCAAGAGCCGCCCGATCAGGCCGGCCACCGACGTCACCGCTATCAACGCGACCAGCAAAGGCCAGCGGTACAACGGATACGGCCACGCGTCACGCAGCAACGTTCTCATCTCGGCCATCCCCGCTCCCGAAGACCATGGAACCATTACACCAGACCTGCGACACCCCTGTCGCCCGACGCCGGCGCCGGGCGACAGGGGTGTCGCGCGTCCGGTCAGAGCCAGGATTCGAGCTTGCCGAGGATCTTCGCCTTCGAGGCGGCGCCGTTGATGGTGGTGGCGGGTTTGCCGTCGACGAACAGGATCATGGTCGGTATCGACAGGATGCCGTAGTCGCCGGCGATCTCCGGGTTGTCGTCGATGTCGACCTTGACGACGGTGAGCTTGTCGCCGTGTTCCTCCGAGATTTCGGCGAGCACCGGCGCGAGGGCTTTGCAGGGGCCGCACCAGGGCGCCCAGAAGTCGACGAGAACGGGCTTGTCCTGGTCGAGTACGTCGGCGGGAAAGGTGTTCGTGGTGACGGATTCCATGCTCATGGGTTTCTCTTTCTCGTGTGCTCAGCCGAAGGTGAAGGAGAAGGCCTGCACGCCCGGGCCGACGGTGACGTCGATGGCGCCCGCTTCGATGTCCTGTGTGGACAGAAGCCGGTAGGAGTCGGGTGTGCCGTTCACTTGGACGGTCTTGGTCTGTCCCTTGGCGGTGTAGGTGACGGTGCCGTTGCCCGCCAGGACCATCCTGACCTCTTTGGCGCGGTAGTTGAGTTTGATCTCCCCGCCGGCGCCGGTGGGGGTGATGTTCTGGCTGGTGAGGGTCCAGTCACCCTGGAGGACGAAGGTGTCCGGCGGCTGGGTGGCGGGGTAGGCGAAGGTCTTCACGCCCGCGGTGTAGTCCTCGGTCCCGGCGAAGTTGACGCGTTTCGTGGAGCCGAGGTAGGTCTCACGGGTGATCGCGGCGGTGTCCGGGGTGTCGTCGGCGGTGTCCGTGGCGGCGGGGAGTCGCACGTCCGGGTTGGCCTTGGTGAGGAGTTCGCGGATGAGTTTCTCGGTGGTCTGGTAGTCGCCTTCACCGAATTTGATGTGCCGTACGGTGCCTTCGGCGTCGATCAGGTAGTGCGCGGGCCAGAACCGGTTGCGGTAGTTGGTCCAGGTCGACAGGGTGTTGTCGAGGGCGACCGGGTAGCCGATGCCGAACTTGTCCGCGGCCGACTTGACGTTGCCGGCTTCCTTTTCGAAGGCGTACTCGGGGGAGTGGACGCCGATCACCTGGAGTCCGGCGTCGCGGTAGGCCTTGTCCCAGGCGGTGACGTGCGGGATGGAGCGCTGGCAGTTGATGCAGGAGTAGGCCCAGAAATCGAGCAGGACCACCTTGCCCCGCGACTGCGCCAGGTCGACAGGTGCACCGCCGGGCGTGTTGAACCACTGCTGGATTCCCTTGATGTCCGGTGCTTTTCCGCAGCTCTCGAGTTCCTTCGCGCCGTCGGTGCAGAGGTCGAGGTCCTTGTTCTGGTCGTTCTCCAGCCCGCCGAGATTCAGTGCCTTCTTGACCTGCTCGGAGTTGTTGATGTCGTTCTGCAGACCGCTGGTGTAGTCGGGAATGGCCCGCTGGAGCAGCTGCGGCAGGTTGAACACGAGTCCGATGGCGAGGGCGATCATCACGATGCCGGCGGTGATCCGGATGCCGCGCTGGCGTTTGCGGAAGGCCTTGACGCGTTCGGCGACCCGGCGTCCGGCGAGAGCGAAGATCAGCAGCGGGAGGGCGGCGCCGATGGCGAAGGTCGAGGTGAGCACGACGGTCTCGAGGCCGATCTGCCCGGTCGATCCGGCGACGGTGATCGCGGCGAGGACCGGTCCGGCGCAGGGGACGTAGACGGCGCCGAGGCCGAGGCCGAGAGTGAAGCCGCCGCGGTTGGCGTCGGGGCGCCGTTGCGGGATCCAGCTGAACGGCTTTTCGAGCAGGTGCTCGAATTTCGGGACGATGAGACCGATGCCGATGAGTGCGAGCACGATCAGTCCGGCCCAGCGGAGAACGTCCTGCGGCAGCCCGAGGATCGAGAGCAGCAGCGAGCCGAACAAGGTCACCAGGGTGAAGCTGACCACGAGCCCCAGGATGATCAGGTAGGGACGTGAACGCGGCGGCTTGGTCTCGACCGGAGCGGTCGCGACGCCGCCGCCGTTCTGTTCCTTGTGGACGGTGGCGGTGGCGTTCTGCACGCCTCCGGACAGGAAGATGACCGGCAGGACGGGGAGGATGCACGGAGAAATGCCCGTGACCAATCCCCCGATGAGGCCGATCAACGCAAGTGTGAGCACGATTGCTCCCGGGCAGATCAAGTGGAGTGGGTGACAAGGAAGCATTCGTCCCTCGGGCCCTGGCGGATTGCCGTCCGTGGACCGCGAGTGGTGACGAAGCGTCCACGATCGTGTTCGCAAGGTAACGGAAAGATCTCGATGGCGAAGTCCGCCTATCCGGCCCGGCGCAGGTCTCGAATCCAGGGTGTTCGCCGCCTCGGAAGCGTCGAGGCGCATCCAGCCCTGTGGGCCGATTCCCTCAGCTAATAGGAGTTACCAGTCATGAAGCGCAGTACTCGCCGCGTCACCTTGGCAGCCGGTCTTGCCGCCTTCGCTCTTATGGGCGCGGCGTGCGGTAGCGACGCCGGATCGAACAACAACGCCGGCAGCACCCCGGCCCCGTCCTCCTCGGCCGCGGCCCCGTCGTCCAGCGCGATGGCCGACCCGGCCAAGGACCTGGTCGGCCCCGGCTGTTCGGGTTACGCGGAAAAGGTGCCCAATGGCCCCGGTTCCGTCGCGGGCATGTCGGCTGACCCGGTCGCCGTCGCCGCGAGCAACAACCCGCTGCTGAAGACCCTCGTGTCCGCCGTCTCCGGGAAGCTCAACCCCAAGGTGGACCTGGTCTCGACGCTCAACGGCAGTGAGTTCACCGTCTTCGCGCCGGTCGACGACGCGTTCGCGAAGATCGACGCCGCCACCATCGAAAAGCTCAAGACCGACGACGCGCTCCTCAAGAAGATCCTGACCTACCACGTCGTCCCCGGCCAGATCGCGCCCGACAAGATCGTCGGCGACCAGACCTCCGTCGAGAAGGGTGTCGTCAAGGTCTCGGGCACCAAGGACGCGCTGAAGGTCAACGACGCCAACGTGATCTGCGGTGGAGTCCACACCGCGAACGCGACCGTGTACCTCATCGACTCGGTCCTGATGCCCCCGGCCGCGTAAGCAACGGTCCACATCGGACATCAGGACGAGGGTGTCCTTCTCCGAGCCTCCCCGGAGAAGGACACCCTTCCGCCAGTGGAACCACGGGAGCCTGACTGTGACCAAGGTTCGTGTCGCCGGGGCCGGGCTTCTGGCCGCCGCCACGGCGATTCTCGCGGCTTGCGGTACTGCCTCGGATGCCGCAGGTCCTCCGAACAGAACGACGATTCCGTCCGTGCCGGTTCTGGCGGGCGCCGCGGGACTCACCGGATCACCGGACGGCTCGACGACGAAAGCGGACGTCTTCGGCCCGGCGTGTTCGCCGATGCCGTCCCGATTTCTTGCCGCGGCCGAGACAGCGGGCCTGCTCGGTACCGCGGTCACGGTCTTCGCTCCCGCCGACGCGGCTCTCGGCGGCGCCGATCCGGAGCCGATCCTGCGCCACCACGTCATCGGTAAGCGGTTCGACGCCAAGGGGCTCGCGGTCGCCGGGTCGGTGTCGAGTCTCGACGGCGCCGGTGGCCCGGTGAAGATCGAGGGTTTCGGCGAGAACATGACGATCGACGGCGCGAAGATCCTGTGCGGCAACGTTCCGGCCGGGAACGCGACCATCTTCGTGATCGACAGGGTCCTGAAACCGAAAACCGCGACCTGAGCTTCGCGTCCTCTTATCTTGCGTCGGGGAGCAGGTGGCCCAGACGCGAGGGAACGCTGATTCGGCAGCGTTCCGCCGGTCGTCGCCGTCGCCGGTTCACTCCATGGCCACGGCGGCGGCCGGCACCCGTCCGGCGGCGGAGCGGATCCGAACCAACGGTATGAGGTTCCGGGATCGGCTCACGGCGACGGTTATGCACGCGTCGGCGCGATGGACCGTGCGGTACGGAGAAACGTTGCGGTTCGCCGGGAACGAGCTGCCCTCGCCGAAGGCCGTGTGGATTCCGACCCGGCATGGAAGGGTCCGCGTCTACGTCTACCGGCCGCCGGACCCGTTCTCCGATGGCGCGTACGTGCACTTTCACGGCGGAGCCTGGCTGATGCGCCACCCGGCCATGGACGACTGGTGGTGCCGCTATGTCGCCGCGACGGCGGGGCTGACCGTGTACAACGTCGACTTCCGATGTGGCCCCTACGTCGCGTTCCCGGTGGCGCAGCACCAATGTTTCGACGCCGCCTCCTGGGTGGCCACCGGAGCACGGGTTGCGGTGGGAGGGTTTTCCTCCGGTGGCGGGCTCGCGGCGGCCGTCTGCCTGCAGGCCCGTGATGCCGGCGCCTGGCGGCCGGAACTCCAGATGCTCGGGGTGCCCGCACTGGATCTCGCGAGTGACCCGGACCCGGTCGCGGGCGGGATGATCTCGCCGGGCCTGCGCGATCTGGTCCGCCGGGTGTACTTCCCGGACCCGTCGACCCGGCGGCACCCCTACGCTTCACCCTTACTGGCCCCAGATCTGACGGATCTACCGCGCGCGGTCGTCCTCACCGGTGAGCACGACGCCTTGCGCGGAGACGGTGATCGGTACGCGGCCCGGCTGCGTGAAGCCCGAGTCGACGTCGTGTACGACCGGACGCCGGGAGTGGACCACTACTTTCTCACCGATGACCCCGTGCGGGCTCGCACGACCATGGCCTGGGTGGCGGAAGAGATCCGCCGGTCGGTGTCAGGATGACCGGCTCTGACCGGACGCGGGAAAACCCGGATGACCTTGTTCGGCCCGGCCAGTAATCTCCGGTGGACGGCAGAACAGGGGAGTGATCGTGTCCAGCCACTTCGAGGCGATCGGAATCGGTGTCACCGGCCAGGACGAGTTCGGGGAGAAGGTCGTCTCTCTGATCGGCGCGGGTACGGCCAGGCAAATCACCGCGAAGATCAGCGAACATGTGTGGACCGATCCCTCGGGCGCTCGCCTGGTCGCGCAGATCCGCAACCGCGAGATCGAGTTCCTTCTGCCGTGCCTGGCCGGCACGACACCCGCGGTACCGGTACGCGACGTTCGCCTCGTCGATGACGAGACCGCGATGCTCGAACTCCTCGACGGCGTCGACGGGGAGATGGTCTGCCCCGTCGCGGTGGAGCTCGAAGACCGAGCGGTCCTCGCCCACTCCGGCGGGCGGCTCGAGATCGGATCCCTGGTGCTGGCGGCTTTGGCCGAAGACGTCACCGTGCACGCCGACGCCGAGGCTTACTTCGCCTCGCAGGACGATGACGGGCCGAAGTTCGCCGCCGACTTCTTCATCCCTTCCGGGACTTTCTCGCTCGCGGAGCGCTCGCCCGACCAGACGCCCTCGGCGCACGCGCTGTTCGCCGGCGAGGTCATCGAGGTCGATACTCCGGTGAACACCTTTACCGGTAAGGCTTTTCATCGGATTCGGGTGCGCACCATCGCCAAGATCGAGCTCGACGTCGCCATCGCGACCACCGACCTCGAGCACCCGCCCGCGCGCGGCAACATCGTGACCGGGACCTTCTTCCTGACCGGAAGTTTGGGACTGGAGCCGACCGAATCCGCGGAAAACTCGTCGAAGCGACGGCGCTGGTTCCGGCGCTAGTCCCCACCGCAGGTCGAGCGCGACCTGCGTCACACTGACAAATGTCAGACATTCGGTGTTAGGGTCGCCTTATGAACGATCTTCGGACGCCGCGTCGCGTCGCGAGTCTGTCGGCACAGCTGGTGGACACCCTCCGTGAGCAGATCGCCTCGGGCGTATGGCCCGTGGGGACGCGGATTCCGCCCGAGCACGACCTGGTCAAGCAACTCGGCGTCGGGCGCACGACGGTGCGCGAAGCGCTCGGCGCACTGGTGCACATGGGGCTGCTGGAGGCTCGCAGAGGTGACGGGACGTATGTCCGGTCGGCGAGCGAGATGCACCTGGCGCTGATGCGAAGGGCCACCAGTTCGAGGCGGAGCGATGTGCTGGAACTCCGTGCGGTACTGGAGGAGTACGCCTCGGGCCTGGCCGCGTTGCGGCGCTCCGAAGACGACTTGACCCGCCTTCGAGACTTGCTCGACGAGGCCGAAACGGCCGCGGAGGCGGCCACCGGCGCGGAGGTCGACGCCCGCTTCCACCAGGCGGTGGTGACGGCCAGCGGGAACAGCCTGCTCACCGAGGTCTACGACGTCCTGAGCGTCGCGGTCACCGAGCAGATCGGCGCCATGACCTGGTCGACCACCACGGCCGCGGAGCACACCGTCCTGCACCGGCGTCTCGTCGACGCGATCGCCGCCCAGGACGAAGTCGGCGCCCGCTACTGCGCCACCGAGATCGTGAAGCTCACCGAGACCGGAACGGACCCACAGCAGTGACCGCCTCGAGTCCCCCCGACGTCGACCTCGCCCCTGCCAGGGGACAGGCCACCACGCCGGTCCTGTCGGCCGGCCTGCTGATCGCGATCCTCTTGGTGGCGGCCAACCTCCGCGTGACCTTGACCGGGGTGGGAACGCTGTTGCCCGCCATCGAGCGCGACACCGGGTTGACCGCGTCCGCGGGTGGTGTGCTGAACACGGTGCCGCTGCTCATGTTCGCGGCGACTTCGCCCTTCGTCGGCCGGGTTTCGCACCGGGTCGGCACCACCCGCCTCCTCGTGGTGGCCCTCGCCGCGCTCGTGGTGGGCACGGTGGTCCGGTCCCTGCCCTCGATCGCCTGCCTGTTCGCGGGAACGGTGATCCTCGCGGCGGCGATCGCGGTCGGCAACGTCCTGCTGCCCACGGTGATCCGCACCCATGTCCCCGGCCCGCGGGTGCACACCGTCAGCGCCCTCTACGTCACCGTCATGGGAGTGGTCGCCGCCGTGTCGTCCGGCGTTTCCGTCCCGCTCTCCGAGGTCCTGCCCGGAACCTGGCATTCGGCCCTGGCCTGGGGTGTGGTCATCGCGGTGGTCGCTCTCGTCGCATGGCTGCCCCGGCTACGCGAAGCCCGCCAGGACGGCGGCGCGCGGTCCCCTGGGACCCACGCCCGGACCCCGTGGAAATCCTGGCTGGCGTGGCAGGTGGCCTTCTTCATGGGCCTGCAATCCCTGGCCTTCTACACCGCCATCGCCTGGCTGCCCAGCATCCTCGGCCAGCAGGGGACGAGCACGGCGAGCGCGGGCTGGATGCTGTTCTACTACCAGGTCGTCGCACTGGTCGCGGGTTTGTCGCTGCCCCTGCTCACCCGGGGCCGCCACGATCAGCGCTTCATCGCCGCGGCCGCCGCCGTGATCGCCGCCGCGGGCTTCACGATCCTGCTTCTTCTGCCGTCTCTCGCCGTCGTGGCGTGCACTCTTCTCGGGTTGGGCAACGGAGCCTGCCTCGTGCTGGCACTGAGTTTTCAAAGTCAACGTGCCACTGGCCCCGGCGAGACCACCGCACTGGCCGGGATGGCCCAGTCGGTGGGTTACCTTGTCGCCGCGGCAGGGCCACTTCTCTTGGGTGTCCTCCACGACACGACCGGCAGCTGGACGGCCGCGCTCCTTCTCCTCGCCGGGTTGAGCCTGGTCATGGCCTGTGCCGGTTATGGTGCCGGGCGCGACCGGCACGTCCGCGTCAGCAGCCGGGAGTCCTGATGCCGAACGCTGTGTCGATCCCGCACCGGCCCCGGCTGGCACCGCGCGAAGGACGCGAGAGGCTCCGCTCGCTCGTCACGATGGTCGTGGAGGGCCTGGCCCTGATGGGCTACGCGATGACCGGATTCCCGCCGATACCGCCTCCGCCAGAGGGAGCCATCCCGCGGCAAAGGACGGGATCGGGCTGAGCGGCCCGATCCCCGTATCCTCTCGGCGTGGCGACACTTGATGATCTGGTCCTGTTGATCACGCCGCCGGAGAACCCGGTCGGTTTCGGCGGCGACTGGCAGGCGGTCGAGGTCGAGCTCGGGCTTGTTCTGCCGTCTGACTTCAAGGAACTGGCTGCTCGCTACGGGGAGGGAGATTTCGATGACATCTCCCTGCTGAGCCCTGATGATCTCCTCACGAGCGCGCGTGATCTCCTCCCGATGGCCGGGGGCTTTCGAGATGAGTTTCCGGAGGCGGTGCCGTTCCCGCTGTGGCCGGAACCGGGTGGCGTGCTGGAGTGGGCTCGTACCGGTAACGGCGACTCGTTGTGCTGGCTCACCGGCGGCGTGCCCGACGACTGGACGACCGTGGTCTGGAACCCGCGGGACAGCGCGGATCGCTACGAGTCGAGTGCGGTGGCGTTTCTCTGCGCCTACTTCGGCGGGGAGCTCGACGTGCCCTTGCTCGGATCACCGCCGCCGGCGCCGTGGTTCGACCCCCGCCGCGATCGATCCCACGTCCTTGTCAGGCTTCACGGTGGCGAGCTGCCGTATGAGCAGAGGCTCCGGATCTTGCGCGACGCTGTGAGACCCACCGCCGACCGAGGCGCGTTCGACGGAGGAGAAAGCGGCCGCCAGGATCATTTCAAGGCTGTCGGCCGAGACTGGTTGCTGACCTACGAAAACGCTTACGGGCACGGGATACGGGTCGCGTACCCGCCGGAAGACGACGAGGAGGCGCGCACCGTGATCTTGGACGCCGTCGACGCGATGGGCTGTCAGGTGCGGTCGATCACGACGTACAAGGGAGAACCCATCTGGTCACGGGGCGAGTGACACTTCGGCTGGGTATCGGCCCGACGAACGAAAAGCCCGCGCCTGGGAGCGGGCTTTTCGTTGTGGTCCCACGGAACTAGACGACCTCCAGCCCGATCACGTACCCGTCCGGGTCGAAAAAGTTGCGGTCCGGCGCATACGGGCTCGGGCCACCGTTCTGGCTCGCCCACGGCGTGAACTTCGCTTCTCCGTCACCCTCACCGGCGTCGCGCGCGAAGATCATGAAGCGGAAGTCGGTGAATCCCGCGCCCGGTGGCAGCGGCCGGGTCTCGAGGAACAACTGGTACTCGTCGGGATCGAAGGAGTTGGAGTCGGTGATCATTCCCTCGGTGTTCCCGCCGCCGTCGCTCGCCCAGGGGGTGTAGACGATGGCGCCGAGTTCCCTGCCGTTGTTGTCCCGTGCCCGGCCGCCGATGCGGAAGTCGATATCGCCCCTGAGCAGCCCGCCGCCGAACGCGGGGTTGAGGAAGATGCGGGCGCAGTCCGGATCGAACCTGGTGGTGTCACTGACCCACGGGGTGGCGCTTGTGCCGCCGAAGTTGGCGAATCTGGTGAACCCTGGGGTGCCGAACTCGGTGCGGCAGCCGCCATCGCTCAGCTGGAGACCCACCGAGAAGTTCGGTAGAGGCGCCGCGCTCGCCGATGGTGCCAGTG
This sequence comes from Amycolatopsis sp. lyj-84, assembly GCF_046549075.1. Classification (NCBI taxonomy): domain Bacteria; kingdom Bacillati; phylum Actinomycetota; class Actinomycetes; order Pseudonocardiales; family Pseudonocardiaceae; genus Amycolatopsis; species Amycolatopsis sp. lyj-84. The sequence goes on along the minus strand of NZ_JAJPWO010000004.1, from coordinate 274,427 downwards.
CCACCGCCGCCGCACCGGCTACGAGCAGTGCGGCGATCTTCCCTTTCATGGTACGCATAGCTTCTCCTTTGCGAGTCGAATCCGTAACACCACCGTTTCAAGAACCGGACGGCCCCCGCTATGTGGCCCAAGGTGAATCTCGGCCGGAGAAGCATGATCGAATTGTCACTTTCACGGTTTCGGCATATGCGCGGAGAGTGAATCAGGAGGAGGGGAATCTGTGACCGCACCGGTGAACGGGATATGGCAACAGATCATGAACTTGCTGCGGGAACACGCCCCCGCCACCGCCCGCGAGATCCGCCCGCCCGGACCGGCAGAGGATCTCCGCGATCTGCAACGCCTAGTCGGTCTCTCACTCCCGGCGGACCTCGTCGGCTGGTGGACGCTCATGGACGGTATCGCCGATCGATACGATCAACGCGCCGGGAACCTGGTGCCGAATGGGTTCGTGCCTCTCGCCGCACGGCGGGTTTACGAGGAGTACCAACGGATTTTGGAGTCCTCTGCCACAGACCCGACGTGCTGCGGCCCGGACCAGATACACCAGAACCAAGCGGGCGATGACGGAAGCCCGTTCTGCTCCGCGCTGGTCCCTTTTTGCCGTGATATCACGGGATCCACCCTCTGTGTGGACCTGCGCGCCGGAGCCGGCCACGGCATGATCATGATGATGGCGCCCGGAGACGGTTTCAGCGCGACCCACTGGGGGAGCGTGACCGAGATGCTCACCGAGATCGCCGAACGACTGGACGCCTACGCGCGCCAAGCCGAGCTTCCCTTCGGCGAGAAACACCCCACTGTCAACGGCGAGGGCATGCTCCAATGGCTTTAGATCCCGGTGAGTGCGAATTCCCTTGCGACCGGGCTTACGTGATCCGGTCATCCCGCACCGCCATCGAGTAGCCAGTGGTACCGCAGCCGTAGCGCCCGTTCCGTGCTGGCCAGCGCCGCGGTGGCCCCGATCGCGATGTTGAGCCACGTCGGAAGGTCCACGGGTGAAATGAAGGTCCCGATATGCGCGGCGATCGGCGCCGGCCGGGTCAGCTTCTCCAGCAGCTGCATGATCAGGACGGCCAAGGAGACGAGGAGCACGACCGAGGAGAAGAACCTGATCCCGCGGCTGAGCGAGGGATGGGCGTGGTCGAAATGGGCGCGGCGCCCTTCGGCCGAGGCACGATCCGGATGGAGCTGGCGCTCGGCTCCGCCGGCGGTGACGTAGTGACACCGCTTGAGCCCGAAGGCGCTCTTCTTCACTTCGATCGTGCCACCCTGGACGGGGAAGGCGGCCGGGAGCCGGGATCGGGCGTGATGTCTCCCGTCGAGGTACAGATCGGCGTTGGCGTAACCGGAGGAGTCGGTCCGTCCCTGCCGGACGTCGACGGCGTAAACGGTTTCCCCACCGTCGTCGGCCAGACGGAGGTAGAACAGTGCGCGGCCGACCTGCTGCCACCAGCGGAACCGAGGCAGCGCGTGCCCGTCGCCGGGTTTGACCCGCCGGGCGATCTGGCGGCTTCGCACCTTCTTGAACATGACTGGCCTCCCGAAAGACGATCCCGGCTTTTTGGCTCGGCGACGAGTCTGTCCATTCGGCATCGGCAGCACATCGGGCCAGCGGCCAAACCGCGTTAGACCGGGGTCGAGTGCGGTGGTGCGACCTTGGTCGGAGGAGCGCGGGTCCTGGGTGCCGTACCGATCAGGCGAAGATCGGCCCCACTTGCGGGTAGGCGCTGATCAGCTCGGTGCGGAGCGCGCTGAGCCTGGGAGGGGCCGCTTCGCCGGGACGTGCTTGGTAACCGGTGTCGAGCAGCATGGGTTTGCCCCATGCGAGCAGGCTCTCGAAGTCGTCAGCCGCGTCGTGGCCGACAAGCCGGTGTACCAGGTCGTGGTGTCCGTAGGCGATGTCGCCGCCGATCAGCACGAGCTGAACGTGGGACGGGTCGGCCGTCGCGACGTTTTCCCACGGGTCGTCGTGGTGTCGTTCGAACACGGCCAGGTCGGCCGGGCGGCCCGCGGCGATGGTGCCGAGCATGTCCTCGAGACCGGCGATCCGTGCGGCGTCGCGGGTGACCATGTCGACGAGTTTGCGGGCTCCTGGATCGTGCCCGGTTTGGGTGGCGAGGGATCGCCGGGCGACCTTCATTTCGGCGAGCAGGCTGCTCGATCCCGAGGGGAGCCAGTCGGCCCCCAGCCCTACCGGCATTCCCAGCCGCACGGCGTGCGCGGCCCGGGTGGTTTCGCCGTAGAGGCGCAGATTCGATTGCGGGGACCACACCAGCTTCGCGCCCGCGTCGTGCGCGTCGCCGAGTTGGGTCTCCGAGAGGGCGGTGCCATGGATGATGACGGTGGCGGGAGTGAGGCCGCCGAGTTCGACCAGAGTGTCGAACTCGGTCGCTGACCGCGAGTTGGACGGCTTGCCTTCGGCCAGATGGAGATAGAACGCCTTCACGGTGCCCGCAGAGATGCCTCGGAGGATGCTGGTGAGACTGTCCGCGCCTCGCGTGCCGGACGGCAGGTCGATCATCGCGCGGCCCACTTGCCCGCCGAAGATCCATTTGTCGACGTTGCGGACGAGGGCTTCGTCCTGATAGCGGGAGGCTTGCTGTCCGGCGCCTTGGATCGCGGTCACCCCGCCGACGAGTGCGCGGATCTCGGCGTACCGCAGCTGGGTCCACGGCGACAGTTTCTCCAGGAGCAGATTTTGTGGCCCACGCACCAGTTTCGCGTAGAGCTCGCTGTCCCGCCAGGCGTACCGGTTGACGTACGACTGCGGCGGTTCCCACGCGGCGAACACGTTGAACTCGGGATGGCCGTGCAGGTCGATCAACCCGGGAACGATCACGCCGCCGGTGTCGATCACTTCCACGGCCTCGGGCGCGACAGGCTCGACGGCCCGGACGACCCCGTCTTCGATCACCACGTAGCCGGGATCGATCGCCCTGTCCGGCGTCACCACACATCCGCCGAGCGCGATCGCCGCCGACGGCGCTCGCCGTAGTCTCAGTTCGCGACCTGGCCGCTCCTGCGCCACCGGATCCGGTGGCAGTTCCTCGGACACGGCTGCCGCGTAGGCGTGCTCGAACAGGTCCGGAGTACCCATGGCCACCTCGCACTCCACCCGTCACCCGGGCTGCGTCAGGTAGTCGCCGGGAACGAGCGCGCCGTTACGGACCTCGAGGCAGGCGAGTCACCTTCGCTGCAAGTCGTCTCGCATCGCTGACTGCACGGACTCCAAGGTGTGTTTGATCTGGCCGGCGTTGGCCTTCCATTCCGGGTCGGTGACGCCGTTGCCCGCCGCCACCACGTTGCGCAGGGCGCGGACGGTCCGGAAGCAGGCCAGCGCGGCCTTTGTCACAGCGGGCGGCGCGACCACTTCGAGATGGTGGCGCTGCTCGTAGCAGGACGCGAACACCTGACGGGCCGTCTCGTCGAGTTCCGCTTCGGTCAGGTCATTTTTCTTCGAAAGCGCCAGCAATTCGCTGCGAGACCTTGCCAATACGGAAAGAAAGGTCATGTACATGTCTCGTCGGATCTGCCGCCACTCGGCCGCCAATTCGTGCCGGTCCTTGCGTGCCTGCACTCCCAGTGAGGTTCCCATGGCGATGGCCGCCCCGACGAGCGTGGCGAGAAGCGTCGTCCACTGCATTTTTCACAGGTTACGACCGGGACCTGGCCCGGTTCAATTCCTGATCGCCCGGGATTGTTCACCGGAACGTGGGGGCCGCGACGTCGGTTTCTGGTGAATTCCGGCCGAAGCCGGGACAAGACCAAGCTGATCGTCCGCCCAGCACGAAAACCGGGTGTCCGCGTAGTAGAGCCTCGTCCGCCGACGGCCACGGCCTGGTGGGCGGGTACGCCCGTCGTTGTGCGCAGGCAGGACACGGGCGGGAAGGAGATCGCTCGTGTTCGGCAAGCGTTATGCCGCGTCGATGATCAATCGCAGTGCGGAGAACGAACAGGATCGCCGCCGATTCCTGCGTGCCGCGGGGGTGACCGGGCTGGGTGTCGTCGGAGCGGGGGCTCTCGGTGGCCTGGGCGGCTCCATCGCGTCCGCTGCTCCGCGCCCGGCCGTCGCACAGGCCGCGGCCGAGGGGGTCAGCGACGGCGCGGTGCTCAATTTCGCGCTCAACCTCGAGTACCTCGAAGCCGAATTCTACCTGCACGCCGTCACCGGAAAGGGGCTCGCCGACTCGCTGACCACCGGTACCGGTACCCGGGGCGGGGTCAGCGGCGGGCGGGCGGTGAAGTTCAAGACGAAGGCCACGAAGCAGTACGCCCAGGAGATCGCCGGGGACGAGAAGGCCCACGTCGAATTCCTGCGCACCGCGCTCGGATCCGCGGCGGTGAGCCGTCCGGCGATCGACCTGCAGGCCAGCTTCACCGCGGCGGCACAGGCGGCGGGCCTAGTCCGCAAGGGACAGAGCTTCGACGCGTTCGCCTGCGAGGAGAACTTCCTCCTGGCGGCGTACCTGTTCGAAGACGTCGGCGTCACCGCCTACAAGGGCGCCGCGCCGCTGATCAGCAACAAGACTTATCTCGAGGCCGCGGCCGGGATCCTCGCTGTCGAGGCCTATCACGCCGCGAACATCCGCACCGCGCTCTACCAGCACACCGGCGGCCTCCTCGGCCTCGGCTTGCTCGGCCGGGACCTCCGCGAAGCCAGCGTCAAACTCTCCAACGCCCGAGACAGCCTCGACGGCACCACCGACCTCGACCAAGGCGTCGTCGACAAGAACGGCCGGGCCAACATCGTGCCCACCGACGGCAACGGCATCGCCTACAGCCGTTCCCCCGGGCAGGTCCTCAACATCGTCTACCTGAACCCGAAGGCCGTCACCTCCGGCGGGTTCTTCCCCAAGGGCGTCAACGGCGACGTCAACACCAGCGCCGCCAACGGCTGATCGACCCGTCCGGGCCGCGCGGACGCGCGCGGCCCGGACAGGCGCCGTGGCCGTCCGTCAGTGGTTGAGGTAGGCCAGCACCGCGCGTACCCGGCGGTGGCTGTCGTCGGCGGGCGGCAGGTCCAATTTCGCCAGGATGTTGCTGATGTGTTTTTCCACCGACGCGGGGGCGAGGACGAGTTCGGAACAGATGGCGGAGTTGGAGTGGCCCTGCGCGATCAGGCCGAGGACTTCGCGTTCGCGGGCGGTGAGGGTGGCGATCCCGTGGTCGCCGTTGTTGCGGGCGAAAAGCTGCCGCACGACCTCTGGGTCCATCGCGGTACCGCCGGCGGCGACGCGCTCGACGGCGTCGAGGAACTCGTCCAGCGCGGTCACCCGGTCCTTGAGCAGGTAGCCGACGGCGCCGTTGCCGTCGGCGATCAGTTCGGCGGCATACGCGCGCTCGACGTACTGCGACAGGATCAGGATCGGTGTCTTCGGTGCACGGCGGCGGATGGCGAGCGCGGCGCGCAGGCCCTCGTCACGGAAACCCGGCGGCATCCGGACGTCCACTATGGACAGATCGGGCACGTGTTCGGCCACCGCGGCCTCGAGTTCGGGGGCGGTGGCGACCGCGGCGACGACGGTGTGCCCGGTATCGGTGAGCATCCGTACCAGTCCGTCGCGCAGCAGCAGAAGATCTTCGGCGATCACGATGCGCATGGCAGCTCCGCGTGGATGACGGTCGGGCCACCGACCGGACTGGTGATCGACAGGGTGCCGTCGAGTGCTTCGATCCGACGGCGCAGACCGTCCAAACCGGACCCGAGCGGGTCGGCGCCGCCTTGGCCGTCGTCGCGGATCCTGACCGTGAGCAGGCCGGGGGACCGGCTGATGGTCACGGTGCACGAATCCGCGGCGGCGTGCTTGACGACGTTGGAGATCGACTCGGCGGTCAGGAAGTAGGCGGCCGACTCGACCGACGACGGGATTTCGCCGAGTGCTCCCGCTTCGATTCCGATGGGGAGCGGCGCGTCGCCCGCCAAGGCCGCGAGCGCGGCGACCAGTCCCCGGTCGGTGAGGATCGGCGGGTGGATGCCGCGCACCAGCCTGCGCAGTTCGGCCAAGGCCTCGTCGAGTTGCCTGCGCGCGGTTCGCACGTCGTCCATCGCGGGCTGGCCGGAGATGCGCATCTTGCGGTCCGCCAGCGCGAGGGTCATCCCGGCGGCCACCATTCTCGCCTGTGCGCCGTCGTGCAGGTCGCGTTCGATCCGCTGGAGTTCGGCGGCCTGCACGTCCACCACGCGGCGGCGGGTGGCGAACAGTTCGCGGGCCCGCCGGGCGAGCCGGGCCCGCGGTCCCGGTTCGAGCAGGGTCGCCGCCAGCCGGGCCTGCAGCCGGGCCATCGTGACGACGAGCCACCACACCGCGGGTGCCAGCGCCAGCCCGATCACGGTGAGCGCGAACCGGCCGCCGACGGTGTTGAACAGCCAGTCCACGATCGGCGGCAGATAAGGGTTGGGCACCGCCCACAGCCACAGCGGCGCGACGATCGCGCCGAGGTCGACCACCGCGATGAGTGCGCCTGCCAGCCCGGCGACCCCGGCCAGCGGCAACAGAAGCAGCCACGCGAGGTCCCGCCAGGTCGCCGGATCCCGGATCACCGCGCGGCCGCGCGCCCACGGGTGGGCACGCGGCAACGGATCGTAGGGGGATTCGACCGCCCTGCCGAGGACCAGGCCCGCTCGCAGGCGTTCGAGCGTGGTGATCCGGCGGGTCGCCCACGTCACCGCGAGGAACGCGGGCGGACCGAGGTAGGTGAACGAGAGCACGCCGCTGACCAGCGTGGTGACCAGGGCCCACACGAAGGTGGCGGGCCCCAGCACCAGGCTGGTCAGCAGGTAGGCCAGTGCGCCGGCCCCGCGGCGGATCATGAAGGTCAACTTAGCCGTTGAGAGCGGGCAGTGACCGGCGTTTGATCACCAAGCGGGCGGGGACCGCCCCGGCGACCAGACCGAGCAGACCGACCCCGGCGATCAAAGCCAGATACCGCACCGGTTCGGCGAACAGCCGCCACTGCCCGTCCTGCGCGACGCTGAACGTGCCCACCACCGCACCGCTGATCAAGCAGCCGAGCACGAGCGCGACGATGACGGTGATGAACGTTTCCCGGCCGAGCATCCGGTGCAGCTGGCGTGCCGTGGCGCCGGCCAGCCGCAGATCGGCGAACTCGCGGCGACGGGCGCCGGTGGCGATGGCGAAGGTGTTGACCACGGCGATCGCGGTGAAGCCGAGCGAGATGACCACCATCAGCTCCCAGGCGGCCTGCTGGTTCTGGACGTCCGCCGTGCCCGCCTTCGGGTCCGCGGCGCCGGTCGCCGCGAGCGTCGGCCACCGCTCGCCGACCTTTTCGGCCAGGTCCGCCGGGCCTCGCAGGTACAAGGCACCGACGAGACCGCGGGGGTCGTGGGCGGCCACGAGTCCGGCGGGCAGGACGAGGTCACCGAAGCCGCGCCAGTTCGCGTAGACACCGACCACGGTCAGGTCGACCCGGGTGCCGTCGGCCAGCCAGAACACCGGCCGGTCGCCCATCTTCCAGCCACGTGCCTCGGCGAGCGGGCCGCTCACCGCGACCGTCCCGTCCTGCAGCGGCAGTTCGCCCGCGGTGACGCCGAGATCGAGTGCCTGCTCGCCGGTGGTCCGCAGGCCCTGGGCCGCGTAGTCCTCCGGTTTGCCGCCCTCGTCGACGACCACACGGGTGCCGACGGTCGCCGCGGACCCCGTCACCTCGGACAGTGAGGCGACCTCGGCCGCGGTCGTCAGCGGCAGGCCCGGCGCGTTGGTGGCGGCTACCCGCACGGTCGCCGTCGCGGTCCGCGCGGCCTGCTGATCGGCGGTGACCTTGGTCAGGATGTCGCCGTTGAGCAGCATCGTGGCGTTGATCGCGAACATCAGGGTCAGCGGGATGGCGACCCCGACGACCCGGCGGCTCTCGGCGCGGGTCATCGCGCCGGCGAGACGGCCGAGCACCCCGGTGACGGCGCCCAGCCGGGACACCACGGCGGTCAGCGCGCCGACCGCGATCGGCCCGAGCGCGGCGACCGCGCAGAGCAGCAGCGAACACGAGACGAAGCCCATGCCCATGCCGAACTGGCCGCCGAGCGGGACCAGGGTCAGCACCGCGGCCGCGCCACCGGCCAGTACGACCGCGGCCACCACCCGCGGCACCCAGCCGATGTGGCCCGCGGTGACCGTTTCCCGGAGTGCCTGGGTCGGCGCGATCCGCGTCGCCCGGCGGGCCGCGATGCCGGTGGCGGACACCGTCACCAGCAGACCTGCCAGTACCGAGGCGATCAGCACCGGCACGTTCAGCGACACGGTGAACTGCGGCGGTACCGCGCCGAGCTCCCGGAACCGGGCGGCCACCAGTTCCGCCACCACGATCCCGATCGGCAGTGCGGGAACGGCCGCGACCAGGGTCACGAGCGTGATCTCCAGGCGCAGCATGCCGCGCAGCTGCCTCGGGGTGGCACCGGCCGTGCGCAGCATCGCCAGTTCGCGCAGCCGTTGCCGGACCGCGAGCGACACCGTTCCGGTGAGCACGAACACCGCCGCGAACCCGGTGATACCGAGGACGAAACCGAAGATCGAGATGGCACCGATGTAGTCGGGCACCGCGCCGGGGAGATCGGCGGTCACCTTGTCCGCTCCGGTGTGGACGGTCGCCGTGGCACCGAGCCGATCCCGCAAGGCGGTGAGACCGGCCTCCGAACCGCGGACCACGACGGCGGTGGGCCCGGTCAACCCGGACACCTCGGCGACCTGGGAATCCGCGACGAACACCGCCGCCTGGCCCGGAACGTCGCCGCCGACCACACCGCTGACCCGAAGCTCGCGGACCCCGGAGCGGCTGGTCACTCGCACCGTCTGCCCGACACGGACACCGAACCCGCCCTGGACCACGACTTCGCCGGGTCGCGGTGCGGCGCCGTCGCTCAGCGGATACGGGGTCACTTCGGCGGACGCCCAGCCGTGCGCCACGGTGGCGGCGTCCGGTGCGCGGAGCGGTTCGCCACCGAGGTCGAGCGCGACCGGGAACGCGTAGTCCGCGATCGCCGTGGTCACACCGGGAGTGCCGGCGACCGTTTCGACGACGGTGGACGGCAGCGGTTCCGCGCCGGTGAGCCGCTCGTCCTTCGTCTTGACCTTGACCTTGTCGCCCTTGTCCTCCTCGGTGGTCAGGGTGATCGAGCGGTGCCCGGCGACCACGGCGTCGGCACCCCCGAAGCGATCGGAGCCCGGGCCCGCGGTCAGGACCGACCACAGCAGCAGGCCGCTGCCCGCGATCAGGGCGACCGCGAGGAAGGCGGTCAGGAGAGTGCCGACGAAGGAGCCGAGGCGATGCTTGACGCTCGCCACCGCCAGTTTCACGATCATTTGGTCAGCTCCATCATCCGTGCCGAAACCTGCTCCGCCGTGGGAGCGGGCAACTCGCCCGCGACCCGTCCGTCGGCGAGGAACACCACCCGATCCGCCCAGGCCGCCGCCGCCGGATCGTGGGTGACCATCACGATCGTCGCGCCGAATTCGTCGACGAACCGGCGCAACAGGGCCAGCACCTCGCGACCGGTGGCGAGGTCGAGCGCGCCGGTCGGCTCGTCACCGAAGATCACCCCGGGGCGGGAGGCCAGCGCGCGGGCGAGGGCGACCCGCTGCTGCTGCCCACCGGACAGCTGACCCGGCCGCGCTTTTTCCCGGCCGGCGAGCCCCACACGCGCCAACAGCTCCTTGGCCCACTCGCGGTCCGGGCGCTTGCCTGCCAGCTGCTGCGGCAGCAACACGTTGTCCCACACCGACAACGAGTCGACGAGGTTGAACGACTGGAACACGAACCCGACGTGTGCCCGCCGAACCGCTGTCAGCTTCGGCTCGCGGAGCCCGGCGATGTCCTGCCCCGCGAGCACGACCCGGCCGCTCGACGGCCTGTCCAGCCCGGCGGCGCAGTGCAGCAGTGTCGACTTGCCCGAGCCCGACGGCCCCATCACCGCGGTGAACGAGCCTCGCCCGAACCCGACGGTGACGCCGTCGAGCGCCCGCACCCCGCCAGGGTGCACCTTCGTGACGTCGGCGAGCTCGACGACATCCCGCGGCGGTGCGTCCTTCGAATCCTGTACCAGAACCATGGTGAGGAGTCTGATCGAGCGCGGGGCGCGAACCCACCGAGGAGACAATGATCTCCGAGGTAGGGCTAGCCCTACCTCGGAGGGCGCGGGCGGCACCGCCGCGGCGGGACAGGACCTCCGGTGCTGCGAGGCGGCCGGTTTCAGGACCGAGGAACGTGACAAGATCTCGATGGCGGTCAAGAAGGAATATGACAAGGAAAGGGCCGCCTGAATTCCTCTCACTGTCGGCGGTTGACGCCCTTCCGGCGTCGACGGCAGACTTATTCCGGTAAGTTTCCGTGGAGGGGGACCAATGAAATCATCGAGTCTTGCCGTAAAGGGTGCGCTTGTCGCCCTGATCGCCGTGCTGGGCCTCGGTAGCACGTTCTTTGCCGCAGCGGCAAGGGAATCGGACTGGACGCTGACCGTTTCGCCGTCGACGAATCTCGCCGCGGAGCAAATCGTCAGTGTCGGCATCAGTGGCTTCACGCCGAATCGGCAGACGATGCTGCTCGAATGCACGATAGAGGGAGACTGTTACACCATCGGATACCCGATTTCGGATGCGAACGGTGGTATGTCGACCACGGCCACGGTCTTCCGGTATCTGTCCTGGGACGAGCTGGACTACGATTGCAAGGCTCCGGGCGGAGGATGCGAGGTCATCGCCGCCGATCTTGACACGGGCGAGCTGAAGAAGGTGCCACTTACCTTCCTCTAGGGGCGTTCAGCGGGCTTGCTTCAGGTAGGATCGGACCTCGGCGGAGCCTGGCCGAGGTGACCGATCGCGTCGTCGTGACGGCCGATTTCGTGGCAGATGTCCCCGAGGGCGCAGATGACCGCGATCTTCCGCAAGGGTCGCTGAACCGGCGTAATCCGGTAACGGCGAGTGCCGGTTCAGCGACTCCGAGTCTGACAGGTTTCCGCACCGGCACTATCCCGAGGAGGGGTCGCCGAAATGCCCTCCCGGTCACCACATGGCTGATGACGCGACGCGAAGGCCGAGAGACGCGCTGCTGCGGGCAGCGGTGTCAGGGGACGAGACGGCCGCGAGGAAGGCCGCGCTGGCGGGCCTGGACGCGGGGCTGGGGGCCGAGACCGTCCTGCTGGAGATCATCGGCGGGGCGCAGCGCCGGATAGGCGAACAGTGGGCCACGAACCGGCTCACGGTCGCCCAAGAGCACGCCGCGACGGCGATCAACGAGCGGGTCGTCGTCAGCCTCGGCATCGCTGTCGGCCGTCCACGGCCGCATCTGCCCCGCGTCGTGGTGGCGTGTGTGGATGGGGAATGGCACGTACTGGCGGCCCGGTTGCTGGCCGAAGTGCTGATATTGCGTGGTTTCCAGGTCGACTTCCTCGGCGGGCAAGTGACCCCGCCGCATTTGATCGCGCACGTGAGGAGCACCAAACCGCAGATGGTGGCGCTGTCCGGTTCCCTGGCGCCTCGTCTGCCGACAGCGCATACGACCGTTTGTGCCTGCCACGGCGCCGGAACGGCCGTCGTGATCGGCGGCAGCGCCTTCGGCCCGGACGGGCGTTACGCGTCGATGCTCGGCGCGGACCTGTGGGCGCCGGGCCCGCGCGAGGCCGCGGTCGAGCTGGCGCGGGCACTTCCGGTGAGTCCCCGTGACACCCATCGGCCGATCGAGGATCTGCCCCATTTGGCGGACCAGGAGTACACGCTCGTGACGCGGCTCCGACCGCGGCTGGTGCGCGCCATGCGAACCGTGCTCGACGTCTTCCCCCGCGACCACGATGACCGCGCCTGGTTTCGCGACAGCTTGACGCAGATCGTCGACTTCCTCGGCGCGGCGGTCTATGTCGGCGAATCGCGGCCGTTCGCCGAACATCTCGAATGGCTCGAAGGGTTTCTGGCGGCGCGGGGGATCACCGACGGGTTTCTGAGCCCGGTGCTCGACACCTTGGCCGAGGAACTACGTGACTTTCCCCGCACTCTTCGGATCCTGTCGGAGGTACGTCGTGAAGTGCCCGGCCGGTAGGCCGGTGTGGCGTGGCCGGGACCAGTGGCTCCTCAACCGCATTTCCCTTCACGACTCGATCAGTGCGGAAAGGCCTGCCCCGGCCGCAGGAGCACGGTGTCGCGGTGGTCCGTGATGGCCCGCGCCACTTCGAGCATGGTTTCGGTGTCCCGCAGCCTGTCGAGGTAGCCCACGGACGCGGCGAGCATCCTCAGGTCGACGGTGAAGTACATGCCCATCAGCGGGTTCACGAACAGTTCGCTGCCCGCCGTGCGCGAAGTGAACGCCACGTTCCCGAACTCTCCTCGCAGGGCCGCCGCGATCTGCCCGTTCACGATGCTCGGCCGGATCGGGGTGGCCGCTTGCGCGTGCGCGACGGCATCCCGGTAGGCCTGCGCTTCCGGTGACGCGGAAGGGATCGACAGCGCTCCCAGGTAGCCACCGGCCCGGTCGAGCGCGGCCAGGTTCTCCAGCACGTGGGAGTGGCACACGCCGTGATAGGAGTCGATCCCGAAACCCAGGCACGCCACGAGCCTGTCGACGTCCTCGATCGCGGAGACGGCGGCAAGGCTGGTCATGTCCTCTTCGGGCGTCCCGAGCCCGGACTCGTCGCCGCGCATGAGAATGTCCGTGCCGCCGTCCACCAGCACGATCGCGTCCACGCCCAGATGCCGCACGAGCGCGCGATAGGCCGCCCGCAGCCGCCGGACCCCGGTGCGGGGGAACGCGTGCACCGTCGATGGCAGGCCCTGATCGCGTAGCCACCGGGCGAGCGTGCGTTCGGGGAAGTAGTCGTCGCTGCCCACGCTGTCGGCCCCGACGGCCGCGACATCCGGTGCCACCCAGTCGTCCAGATCCAGTCGCGCGAGTTCGCTGAACGACAGGTTCGCCAGGTGCACCCGCTTGCCTTGGGCTCGTAACGCGAAGGCCAGCGGCAGAGCCGCGTAGACGTCGAATCCGCCACCTGCCCCGGCCAGAAGGACATTCGACGCCGGTTTCAACCGGGCGAACAACGGCGGCTCCGCCAAAGAGAACACCTCCCCATCGTAGAGAGTGCCGCCGCGGCCGGTGTGCTCTTCGGGGCCGGCCGTCACCCCTTGGTCAGGACGGCGGCGCTCTGGAAGCCGCCGAATCCGCTGCCCACGCTCAGCACCACGTCCATCCGGTGATCCCTCGCCGTGTTCGGCACGTAGTCGAGGTCGCATTCGGGGTCGGCGTTGTGCAGGTTCGCGGTCGGCGGAACGACCTGGCGGTCCAGCGCCAGCGCGCAGGCCGCGAGCTCGAGAGAGCCGATCGCGCCGAGGGAATGGCCGATCATCGACTTGATCGAGCTCACCGGGACACGGTAGGCGTGCGCGCCGAGACTGCGCTTGAACGCGGCGGTCTCGTGGCGGTCGTTCTGTTTCGTGCCGGATCCGTGCGCGTTGACGTAGCCGACGTCGGTGGGGTCGATTTCCGCCTGCCGCAGCGCGTGGGTGATCGCCTCGGCCATCTCGGCACCGTCGGGTTTCAGGCCGGTCATGTGAAAAGCGTTGCTGCGGCTGGCGAAACCCGATACTTCGGCGTAGATCCGCGCTCCGCGGCGGCGAGCCGCGGCCTTGTCTTCGAGAACCAGCACGGCGGCTCCCTCGCCGAGGACGAAGCCGTCCCGATGCGCGTCGAAGGGGCGTGAAGCGTGCGCCGGATCCTCGTTGTTCGCCGAGGTGGCACGGATCGCGTCGAAGCAGGCGGACGTGATCGGCGAAAGCGGAGCGTCCGTGGCGCCCGCGAGCACCACGTCCGCCGAGCCTTCCCGGATCAACGCCGCCCCGTGCCCGACGGCGTCGAGGCCCGAGGTGCACCCGGTCGAGATCAGGGCCACCGGCCCCTCGGCGGCGACGTCCCGCGCGACTTCGACGGCGAGCGTGCTCGGCACCATGTAGCCGTAGAGATGGGGGACGCCGTAGGTGTGGTCGACGAGCCACCGTTTGCCGTCGTCGGCCAGTACGGCGTACTCCTCCTCCAAGCCCATCGTGCAGCCGACCGCGCTGCCGAGGGCGACCGCCACCCGCTCCGGCTCGATCGCGTCGAAGGCCAGCCCGCTGTCGGCCACCGCTTCCCTCGCCGAAACGACCGCGAACTGGGCGGCGCGGTCCATCCGCCGGATCTCCTGGGCGGACAGTCCGGCCGCGGCCGGGTCGAAGTCCGCCTCGGCGGCGATCCTGGACCGGAACCGGCCGGCGTCGAACAGGGTGATCGGGCGGGTGGCCGTCCGTCCTTCGGACAGGAGGTCCCAGAACGCCGTGCTGCCCAGCGCGCCGGGTGCCACCACGCCGATCCCGGTGATGACGGCCGTCCTCGTCATCGCGCCGCTCCGACGTCGGGTCCGGACTGGTCCGGATGTGCCGGGGTCTCGGTGTCCACGTGGCCGAGATCGGGCCTGGGGGCCAACGGCGACAGGTGGAACACCACCTGCGCGGGCACTCCGCCCCGGTTGACCAGCCGATGACGGACGCCGATCGGGACGAGGAGCGATTCCCCCGCGACGAGCCGCACCGCCTCGCCGTCCAGCGTCATCTCCAGATCTCCGGTGATGACGTGCAGGAACTCCTCGGAGTGGGGGTGGTAGTGCTCGGTGACGAACTCGCCGGGCGCCAGCCACAGCACGCCGCCGAAACCGGAGGTGGATCCCACGGTCTTCGGGCTCAGGGTGACCCGGATGTCACCTCCGCGTTTGCGATTGGACGCGACGTCCTCGGCTCGTACCTTCGGCGGCTGGATCGTCGTCACGTCGTTCGTCCCTTCTCGGCGGTCCACACGTAGAGCGGGTCGGCCATCGCGTCCTTCGGTTCCTTCCAACCGGGGTCGTACGGCGAAACCAGTTCGGCGAGTGTCGTGTTGAGCTTCTGGTACAGCGGGTGTTCGCGTGCCCGGTACAGGCTGGGAGAGATGTCCTCGTCGGCCTCGACGAGATGGAAGTACAGGTCGTGGAAGGTGAACAGCGTTCGTCGTGACACGCCGATCATCCGCGGCAGTTCGGTCGCGTCGGATTCGGCGAAGGCGTCGGCGATCTGCTGGGGCTTGTCGGTCCGCAGCTTCGCGACGATCAAGGTGCGGTGCACGGTCGTCCCTTCTGAACGGATTCGGCTGGGCAGGCCGATGATTTCCGGCGATGGTGGGGAACATCTGAAATCGCGCTCGACAAAGCGCGCCGCTACCAGGGGGCGGGCCGCCGGTCCCGCAGGAGCACCCCGGACGGTCCGTCGTCGGAAAGCATCGCGGCGTGGACGATGTCGTTCGCGGACTCGTGCACGGGCCGCGGCGCCGTCGGCATCATCCTGGTCCGGGTCGGCCCCGGGTTCACCGCGTTCACCAGTACCCCGGTGCCCTTCGTGTGCGCGGCCAGCATCGTGGTCAGTCCGTTGAGCGCCGTCTTCGACACCGAATAGCCGGGGGCCCCGGTGAAGAGCCCTCCGTCGAAGGTCCCGGTGCCGCTGGAGACGAAGACCACCCGGCCCCAGCCCCGGCTGATCATCCCCGGGACGAACAGCTGCGCCACCCGCCAACCGCCCAGCAGGTTCACCGCCAGGGTGCGCTCGACGAGATCCAGCGGCACCGACAGCGGATCGGTGCCGCCGTCGAGCAGGACACCCGCGTTGCAGATCAGCACGTCGACGGCGCCGACCTGCTCGGCGGCTTTCCGTACGCTGTCAGCGTCGGTGACGTCGAGCACGCGCGCCCCGACCGCTTTCCGCGCGGTGGGCACGACCCTCAGTCCCCGGCGGGACAGTTCGGCGGCGACCGCTTGCCCGAGCCCCCGGTTGGCTCCGGTGACCAGGGCGGTGCGTTGTCCGGCCATATGCTCCTCACTCTCCGAACGAACGCCCGGAAACCTCTTCCGGACTCGCGCCGACACCATGGCCCGGACGGGTGAGACCCGGATGGGGCCGCGGTGGAGCCGGGCGAAGGACGGATCAGGAACCCAGGGATTCCCCAGACCGCGCCGGTATCCCTTTCTCCGCATGGCTTCCGGCGGAGGGACAAGGTGTGGACGACGCGGCGGGGCCCGCCACTCGGGCCGAGCACGGGACGCGGGGCGACGGTCCGGTTCGCGGAGCGAAGATGCCGCGCTGGTACGTGACGCTGTTCGCCAGCGACGCGATGGAACGCTTCGGTTTCTATGGCCTGCAAGCGATTCTGGTGCTGTACGCGGCGGCTCCGGCGGAACGCGGCGGTCTCGGTCTCGCCATGACGGACGCGGCGGCCCTTTTCGGGGCGTGGATCGGGTTGATGTTCATGCTGTCGCTGGTGGGCGGCTGGGTGGGGGACCGCTGGCTCGGCAACCGCACCGCGTTGTTCGCGGGCAGCGCGGTCAACGTCGCCGGTTATCTCCTGCTGTCCATTCCGGCCGGATGGACGGCCGCCGTGGCGTTGCCGCTGCTGGCGATCGGCGGCGCCGTCTACAAGCCGAACCACCAGGCGATGATCAACAGGATGTTCGGCGGCAGCCGGAGCCGGGAAGCGGGCATCTCGCTGATGTACGTCGCCTCCCAGATTTCCGCTCTGCTCGCGCCGTTGATCGCCGGTTACCTCGGGGAGCGGGTCAGCTGGCATCTCGCCTTCCTGACCATCGCCTTGGTGCTGCTGGCCACCACGATCCAGCTACGGTTGACCGCGGGGCAGTTCGGCGGTGTCGGCACCACGGCGATCCGGCCGCTCGACACGGCGGAGCGCCGGGCGACGGTGCGGCGCCTGGTCCTGTCGTGCCTGGCGATCGTGGTGGTACTGGCCGGACTCGCGATCGCCGGTCTGCTCAACGCCACCGTCGCGATCGGAGCGATCGGGCTGCTCAGCGTGGTGACACCGATCGTCTGCTACGTCCGGCTGCGGGGTGATCCGGCGCTGGGGCCGGACGACCGCAGGCGGCTGACCTTCTTCCTGTTCGTGTACCTGGGTTCCGCGTTGTTCTGGATGATCGTCGCGCACGCCGCGTCCCTGCTGAACCTCTTCGCGAGGGATCACGTCGACCTCGACGTGCTCGGGTTCGTCCTGCCCGCGAGCTGGTTGCAGGCGGCGACTCCGCTGTTCATCCTCCTGCTGGCGCCGGTGATCGCTTCGGTGCTGCCGCGCTGGGGCGGACGGAACAACGTCGGCACCAAGTTCAGTGCCGGTCTGTTCCTGGTGGGGTCCGGCTTCCTGGTCATGTCGGTGGCCACTTCACTGGTGACCGACGGCGGCGACAAGATCTCGCCCTGGTGGATGGTGGTCGTCTATCTGACCCACGCGTGCGGGGAAGTGATCATCGCGGCGGTGACGATCTCCGCGGCGGCGGACGTGCTGCCCGCCGGATTCCTGGGACGGACACTGGGAATGCTGTGGCTGTTCGCCGGTCTTGGCGGCGGTATCGGCAGCGGGGTGGTCCGGCTCAACACGGTCATGCCGGAACCGCTCTACTACTCGCTCCTCGGTTCGGTCGCGATCCTGTGCGGGCTCGCCTTCTGGGCGGGGCGCCGCGCGCTCACCCGCGGACTGTCCTGATGCGACTCGACCGGCTCCGCCGCCGACCCCGCCACATTCGATTTACCCCTCACTGAACAAGGAGATGACGGTGGATCAAGGACTGTCCGGAAAACGGGTGCTGCTGACCGGAGGCAGCAAAGGAATCGGCCGGGTCACCGCGCTGGCGTTCGCCGACGCGGGCGCGACGGTCGTCGCGGGCCATCGCACGGACGACGAGGACGCGCAGAGTTTGAACCGGGAACTCGAGGAGCGCGGATCCGGGCACCGGGTGGTCCGCGCCGACGT
The DNA here is from genome assembly GCF_046549075.1 of Amycolatopsis sp. lyj-84. Lineage (NCBI taxonomy): Bacteria > Bacillati > Actinomycetota > Actinomycetes > Pseudonocardiales > Pseudonocardiaceae > Amycolatopsis > Amycolatopsis sp. lyj-84. Next base: position 256,622 of record NZ_JAJPWO010000004.1, on the reverse strand, counting down.
CACCACGCGAACGGGGGTGACCTCCCTGGCTTCGGCCGCGGCGGACGCGCTCGGCGGGCTCGACGTCCTGGTGAACAACGTCGGGGTGGACGGGGCGGCGGCTTTCGGCGAGCTCCCGGAAGAGGAATGGCACCGCGTCTTCGAGCACAACGTCACCGCCGCGTATCTGGTGACCCAGGCCGTACTCGGTCTGCTGGGGACCGGCGCCTCGATCGTGAACATCGGGTCCTCGGTGGCCCTTCGCGGCCGGGCCAACGGTGTGCACTACTCCGCTTCCAAGTCCGCGTTGACGGGATTCACCCGCGCTCTCGCGAAAGACCTCGGCCCGCGGCGTATCCGCGTGAACATGGTCGCCCCCGGGCTGACCGAGACCGAACCGGGCGCCGGTCTGCCCGCGCCCGTGGTGGACCGCATCACGGGGATGACCCCGCTCGGCAGGCTGTGCGATCCGGCCGACGTCGCCGGCGCGGTGCTCTTCTTCAGTGGTGACACGTCCCGCTACATCAGCGGGGCGACGTTGAACGTGGATGGAGGAATCTGATGTACGCCGCTATCACCTACCGGGTCAAGCCGGGCCATGAAGCCGAAATCGCCGAGATCTTCGCCGCTTTCCAGCGGGTGGACGACTCTCGGTTCCGGGACGACGAAGACAGGCCCGCCGGGCGCCTGCTCGGCACCGCCGTGTTCATCAAGGACGACGTCATGGTCCGGGTGATCCACTACGAAGGTGACTTCTCCGCGATCGCCAAGCACATGGCCGGGCAGCGCGGTGTTCATCTGATCGAGGAGAAGCTGGCGCCCTATCTCGAGACGTCGCGGGACACGAGTACCGGCGCCGCTTTCGGCGCCTACTTCCGTGACGCCACCATGCAGGTCATCTCCCAGTTCTCCGTGGAGACGCATTCCACGTCGGGCTGAGGCCGCCCGTCCAGCGGGCCTGGAGGGACTTTCCAGGCGGGGCGGCCAGTCTTTGAGAAGGCCCTGGAGAACACGGGCGACCGATATTCGGAAAGGTCTTTCGATGAACGCATCTGGTGCGGCCACCGCCCCGGTCGTGACGGGTATCGGTGTGGTGGCGCCGACGGGTATCGGCGTCGCGGAACATTGGCAGTCGGTTCTGGCGGGCAAGTCCGGGATCAGCCGGATCACCCGGTTCGACCCTTCGGGTTATCCGGTCCGCTATGCCGGGCAGTTGCCGAACTTCCTTGCCGAGGAACGAATTCCCGGCAGGCTGATCCCGCAGACGGACCGCTGGACGCATCTGGGCCTCGCCGCGACCGAAGCGGCCTTGGCGGACGCCGGCGTGCGTCCGGCGGACCTGCCCGACTACGAGATGGCCGTCGTGACCGCGGGTTCGTCCGGCGGGACCGAATTCGGCCAGCACGAAATGGAACGCCTGTATCTGGACGGGCCGTCGGGCGTCGGGGCCTATCAGTCGATCGCCTGGTTCTACGCGGCGACCACGGGACAGATCTCCATCCGCTTCGGCATGCGTGGTCCCAGCGGCGTGCTGTGCTGTGAACAGGCCGGTGGCCTGGATGTGGTGAATCAGGCCCGCAGGCTCACGCTGAGCGGTTCCCGGTTGGTGGTCAGCGGGGGCACCGACGCTTCTCTGTGCCCCTATGGCCTGGTCGCCCAGCTTTCGAACGGGAATCTTTCCACTGTGGACGATCAGAACCGCGCCTATCTCCCGTTCGACGCGGAGGCGAGCGGCTACCTGCCGGGCGAGGGCGGCGCGATCCTGATCGTGGAAAGCGCGCGGAGCGCCCAAGAACGCGACAGTGGCTACGGTGTCATCGCGGGCTACGCCGCCGGTTTCGACCCGCCGCCGGGGTCGGCGCGGCCACCCGCGCTGCGGCGCACCATCGAGCGGGCACTGGCGGACGCACGGATCGACCCGGACGAGGTGGACGTCGTCTTCGCGGACGCCGCGGGCGTCCCGGCGGACGACCTCGCCGAAGCCCGGGCCATCAGCGCGATCTTCGGCTCGCGCGGCGTACCGGTGACAGCGCCGAAGACCTTGACCGGACGGCTCTACGGCGGAGGCGCTCCGTTGGACGTGGCGACAGCGCTTCTCTCGATCAGGGACGGCGTGATCCCGCATACGGTCGGCCCCGTCCGGCAGGCGCCCGGCTGCGATCTCGATCTGGTGACCAAACAGCCCAGGGACGGGAAAGTGCGTACCGCGTTGGTCCTCGCGCGCGGCTATGGCGGCTTCAACGCGGCACTCGTACTCAGGGCCATGACGCGAGGAACAGGGAAAGGGACGTGGAGATGACGGACAGGTTCACCTTCGAGGAACTGAAAGAGATCCTGCGGGCGAGCGCGGGAGTCGACGACGAAGTCGATCTGAACGGTGACATCGCCGACGTCGAGTTCGGCGACCTCGGCTACGACTCGCTGGCCGTCCTGGAGTTCACCAGGCAGGTGGAGCGCCGCTACGGCGTGACGATCCCGGATTCCGCGATCGCCGAGATGCCCACGCCCGCGAAGGCCGTCGAGTTCGTCAACGCCCAGTTCGTGGAGGCGAGGATCTGAAATGGCGGGGCACACCGAGAACGAGATCGTCATCGACGCACCTATGGACCTGGTCTGGGAAATGACCAACGACATCGAATCCTGGACGCGGCTCTTCAGTGAGTACTCGGAGGCGACGATCCTGGAACGCCGCGACGAGACCGTCGTCTTCCGGCTCGCGTTGCATCCGGACGAGAACGGGAAGGTGTGGAGCTGGGTGTCGGCGAGGACACCGGACGCGGCGACCAGGACCGTCCGCTCCCAGCGGGTGGAAACCGGTCCCTTCAAGTACATGTGGATCTTCTGGGAGTACTCGCAGACCGAGCGGGGCGTGCGCATGCGCTGGGTGCAGGACTTCGAAATGAAACCGCAGGCGCCGATCGGCGACGAGGCCATGCGCGAGCGGCTGGACCGCAACACCCCGGTCCAGATGCTGCTGATCAAGGACAAGGTCGAAGCGGTCGCACGCGACAGTGCCGCCGTCGGCTGATCCGACCACACCGGCTGGAGGTGCGCGGTGCCCGAGATCGTGATCCCGCTGGTCCTGCTCGCGAACGGGCTGGCGGCCGGAGTGCTGATGGGAACGCAGCTCGGTGGCTGGCCGCTGCTGGACACCCTGCCGGCCCCGCGCTACGTACAGGCGCACGGGTTCTTCTCGACCCGCTACGACCCGTTCATGCCCCTTTGCTTTCTCGCCACGGTGCTCGGCGACGGGGTGCTCGCGCTGGTGGCGGAGAAAACGGGCGCCCAGGTGCTTTTCGGTACGGCGGGCCTGCTGGCGGCGGGCACGATCACCATCTCGCTGGTGAAGAACGTCCCCGTCAACAAATGGATCCGCACGCTGGACCCGGAAAACCTGCCGGACGACTTCGCGGAGCGGGACCCGCGACGGCACTGGGGCGGCTGGAACCGCGCGCGGACCGCTTCGGCGACGTCGGCGCTGCTGGCCAACTGCGCCGCGGTGGGACTGCTGTTGTGAAAGATCATCGATCCGAACAGGACGCGGAGGGAAAATGGACCTCGGTTTGAAAGGCAAGAAGGCGCTCGTCACCGGAGGGACCCGGGGCGTGGGACGCGGCATCGTGCTGGCCCTCGCCAGGGACGGTGTCGAGGTGGTCACCTGTTTCCGTCAGGACAAGGAAGCGGCCGCGGCGCTCGAACGCGAGCTCGAGGAGATCGGCGGCACGCACCACGTGCTGCCCGCCGACCTCGCCGATCCCGCGCAGGTCGTGGATCTCCTCGGCGAATGCAAGTCCAGGCTGGGCAAGCTGGACATCGTGGTCAACAACGCCGCCGCGATCAGCCACGTCCCTTACCGGGAACTGGAAATCGCCGAATGGCAGCGCATCGTCGACACCAACCTGACCGCGGTGCACCTGGTCGTCCAGCAGGCACTGCCCCTGCTCTCCGACGGCGGCTCGGTGATCGGGATCAGTTCGAAGTCCGTCGAGGTCGGAATCCCGTTGCGCGCGCACTACACCGCCACCAAGGCCGCGCTGCACGGCCTGAACCGCACGCTGGCGAGGGAGTTCGGTCCACAGGGGATCCGGTTCAACGTGCTCTCGCTGGGCATGATCCACACCGAGGCGTTGGAAGCCTTGCCGGAGGAACAGCGCGACGCGATGATCACGCGCTATTCGGAGAAGACCTCGCTCGGCAAGCTCGGTTCCCCCGAAGAGGTCGCTGACGTGGTCCGGTTCCTGGCCAGTGATCTGGCCCGGTACGTCACCGGTGGCGTCATCCCGGTGGACGGGGGGATCTCCTGATGGGCGAGGCCGCCTTCCGCGTGATGTTGCGGATGCAGATCAAACCCGGCGCCGAGGACGACTTCGAGCGAGTTTGGCTGGAGATAGGCGATTCCGTGACGTCGCACCCCGCCAATCTCGGCCAGTGGCTCTCCCGTGCGGAAGAGGAGGGCGTCTACTACATCGTCAGCGATTGGGTGAGTGAACCGCTGTTCCGCGAATTCGAGACCAGCGAGCGCCATCTGGAACACCGGCAGAAACTGCACCCGTTCCGCTCCGGCGGCTCGATGTCCACCATGAGCGTGGTGGCGTACCTGCCGGGCGCGGCGAGCACGGAGTCCCATCGTGACTGGGAACGAGCCCGGTGAGCGGCGGGGTGCGGGTGCTGCTGTACCACGCGGCCGAGGAGCAGGACCGGATCGAGGCCGCCTACCACGAGTCCAGCACCCGGCTGGCCGGTGTCCCCGGCCTGCTCGGCAACGAGCTGCTGCGGTCCACTTCGGACCCGAGCGGGTTCGTGGTGGTCAGTTCGTGGAGCGACGTCGCCGCCTTCCAGGAATGGGAGCGCGGACCGGCGCACCGGGACCAGACCGCGCCGCTGCGCCCGTTCCGGGACACGCGGTTGTCCAGGCCGTTCGACATCTACCAGGTGCGCGCCACCTACTGAGCAGGAGAGGCCATGCGGTCGCCCGTACCCGAACACCACGAACAGGAACAGCGGCCCCGCCGGCCGTGGCGCACGGCGGGCGGGAAGCTGGTGTGGTCGCTGGGAATCCTGGGCGGCTGCATGGGCGGATTCGTACCACCGTCCGATGACGGCGAGCTCCCGCCATCGGCCCGGGTCAGGATGAAGGGGAGGACCCGATGACGGCGACCATGGATGCCGCCGACAGTGTGCGGCGAGAGCCGGAGCCCGACTGGGTGTCCTGCGGACGGTGCCGGATGTTGTTGTACGGCAAGCGCTTCACGCGGTCGGCCAAGGTCTGTCCCGGCTGCGGCTGGCACAGCAGGCTGACCGTGCGCGAGCGGCTCGACGCGCTTTTGGATCCCGGATCGGCCGAGCCGGTCGAGCCCGCCGGGTCGGTCCGCGATCCGCTGGGATTCGCCGATCTGGTGCCCTACACCGAACGGCTGGACCGGGCCAGGCGCGAAACCGGGCTCGAGGACGCGGTCCAGGTGGTGTCGGCGACGCTGGGCGGACGCCCGGTCGTCGTCGCGGCGATGGACTTCCGCTTCCTGGGCGGCAGTCTCGGCTCGGCGGCGGGAGAGGCGATCGTGACCGCCGCGGAGGCCGCCCTGGCCTGGCGGACACCGCTGCTCGTGATCACCGCGTCCGGCGGGGCGCGGATGCAGGAAGGCGCGCTCTCGCTGATGCAGATGGCGAGGACCAGCAACGCCATGGCCGCGCTCGACGAAGCGGGTTTGCTGACCATCACCCTCGTCACCGATCCGACCTTCGGCGGGGTGGCGGCTTCCTTCGCGACCCTTTCGGACGTGATCGTCGCCGAACCCGGGGCACGCATGGGATTCGCCGGGCGCCGCGTCATCGAGCAGACCATCGGGGAGACCCTGCCCGAGTCGTTCCAGACCGCCGAGTTCCTGTTCGAGCACGGCCTGATCGACGGCATCTCACCCCGGAGTGAGCTCCCGCAACTGCTGTCGATCCTGGTGGGCGCGGCCGCGACGCCGTCGGAGGGCTGGGCCGACGGGGTGGCCGACCCGGTCCTTCGGGACCCGGAAAGCCTGTCGCCCCCGGGAATCGAGGAGGTGGTCCGGCGTGCGCGCGTCCCCGGCAGGCCGACCGCGCTCGACCACGTCGCGAACTGGACCGACGGTTTCGTCGAACTGCACGGGGACCGTGCCGGTTCCGACAGCCCGGCGATCGTGGGCGGGCTGGCCGAGCTCAACGGCCTGCCGGTGATGGTGATCGGCCATCAGAAGGGCCGCACCACCGAAGAGCTGGTGCGCCACGACTTCGGCATGCCGTCCCCGGCCGGCTACCGCAAGGCCGTCCGGTTGATGCGGCTGGCCGCCAAACTGGGCATCCCGGTGGTGACCCTGGTCGACACCCCCGGCGCGCATCCGGGACCGGAGGCCGAGCGGACCGGGCAGGCGAACGCGATCGCGGAATGCCTGCGGGTACTGGGCGGGCTCCCGGTGCCGGTGGTCACCGTGATCACCGGGGAAGGCGGAAGCGGCGGCGCGCTGGCACTGGCCGTCGCGGACCGCGTCCTGCTGTGCGAGAACGCCACGTACTCGGTCATCAGCCCGGAGGGGTGCGCCGCCATCCTCTGGCGCAGCTCGGCCGCGCCCGCCGTGTCCGCCGCCGCGCAGGCGCTGCGGGTGGGGGCGAAATCGTTGCTGTCACTGGGCGTGGCCGACGGCGTGGTGCCCGAGCCACCGGGTGGCGCGCATCGCGATCCCGCGGCCGCCAGCACGCTCGTGCGTGACGCCGTGATCAGTGCGCTCCGCGAACTGCACGGGCGGGACGGCGAAGACCTGGTGGCGGCGAGACGCGCACGGTTCCGGCGATTCGGCTCGGCCGAAATCAGCCCGACGACCAGGGAGACGGTGAAATGATCGAAAGGCATCCCGAGTTCGCCACGAGCCGGGATCTGTCGGATGTACTGGGGATCGAGACCGAGATACTCAAGCTCGGCGCCGAGGACGCGATGGAGATCCTCTGCCGCAGCCTGGCCGAGGTCGTCACCACGACCGAGCGGGTGCCGAAACGCGCGACGGTGCGGTTGGGCAGCGCGGCCATCGACGTGGAGTGGCCGGTCGCCGAAGCCGGGCGATCGGCTGCCGCCCCGGAGCCGGTGGCGGCGCCGACGGCGCAGGCACCCGGCGCCGAAACGCCCGCGATCCGCACGCCGGTGGTCGGCACCTGCTACCTCGCCCCGGAGCCCGGTGCCAAGCCGTTCGTGGCCGTCGGCGACGTGGTCGAACCCGGCAGGCAGGTGGCGATCGTCGAGGCGATGAAGCTGATGAACCCGATCGTCGCGGACCGGGCGGGGCGGGTGACGCGGATCCTCGTCGCCGACGCCGAAGCGGTCGAGTACGACCAGCCCTTGATCGCCATCGAACCCGAGGCCCCGGAATGAGCCCGCGGACCGGCCCCGTCTTCGACACCCTCCTGGTGGCCAACCGGGGTGAGATCGCCCTTCGAGTGGTCCGGACCTGCCGGGAGATGGGCATCCGCACGGTGGTCGCGCATTCCACCGTGGACCGGGAGTCGGCGGCCGTGCTCGCCGCCGACGAGGCCGTCCAGATCGGCCCGGGCCCGGCCAAGCAGAGCTATCTGTATCCACCAGCGTTGATCGAGGTCGCGTTGCGGACCGGCGCGCAAGCGGTCCACCCCGGCTATGGCTTTCTTTCCGAGGACCCGGATTTCGCGGAGATCTGCGTGAGCAACGGCCTCGTCTTCGTCGGCCCGCGACCGGAGGTGATGGCCAGGCTGGGGGACAAGTCCTTGGCCAGGCGCCTGATGAGCGAGGCCGGGCTGCCCCTGCTCCCCGGGACGACGGAACCGGTGAGCGGCACGGCCGAGGTCTTCGCGACGGCACGGCGGATCGGCCTGCCGTTGATCATCAAGGCGTCGGCGGGCGGGGGCGGCCGCGGAATGGCGATCGTCCGGGAGTGGGCGGAGCTGCTGCCGACCTACCGCTCGACCAAGGCGACCGCGCGGGCGGTGTTCGGCGACGAGCGGGTGTACCTGGAGCGTTACTGGGAGGACGCCAGGCACGTCGAGATCCAGCTGCTCGCCGACGAACACGGCAACGTGGTCTGCCTCGGCGAGCGGGACTGCTCGGTGCAGCGGCGCCATCAGAAGCTCATCGAGGAGAGCCCCGCACCCGGATTGGCCGCGGGGCTGGCCGGAAAACTCGCCGAGGCGACGGCCAAAGGCGCGCGAGCTGTCGGCTACACCGGCGCGGGCACCTTCGAGTTCCTGGTCTCCGGCGAGGAAGCGGCCTTCATGGAGGTCAACTCGCGCATCCAGGTCGAGCATCCGGTGACGGAGATGGTGACCGGGATCGATCTCGTCCGTGAGCAGATCCTGGTCGCGGCGGGCCTGCCCCTTTCCCTGCGGCAGGAAGACGTGAGACCGCGTGGTGTCGCGGTGGAGTGCCGGATCAACGCGGAGGATCCCAGCCGGAACTACGCCCCCTGTCCCGGGAAGCTCGTCGAATTCTCCCCGCCCGCCGGTCCGTTCGTCCGGGTCGACACGCACGCCTACCCCGGCTGGCGCGTTCCGCCGGACTACGACTCCTTGCTGGCCAAGGTGATCGTCTGGGCGCCGGACCGGGAACAGGCGCTCGCCAGGATGGACCGCGCGCTGGCCGAGTTCCGGATCGAGGGTCCCGGTATCCGGACCACCAGGGACGTGCTCCGCGAGATCATCCGGACCCCGGCATTCCGCGAAGGCACTCACGACACTTCGCTGCTGGAACGAATGGCCGGCATTTCCGTGAAGCCGGCGAGCTGACCCCCTCGAACAAAGGAGTCCGCAATGCCCATCACCGCCATCAGATACGGGATCAAGGCAGGCTGCGAAGACGAGATCGCCGAGATCTTCGCCGGCTTCAAACGCACCGGCTCGCCGTCGGTGCTCGACGCCGACGGCAACGAGGTCGGGCGGATCCTGTCCACCGCGGTGTTCATCGAGAACGACATCATGGTGCGGTTCGTCGAGTACGAGGGCGACCTGGCCGACATCGCCCGGTTTATGGCGACCCAGCCCGGGGTGCGCGAGGTCGAGCGCAGGCTCAAGCCGTACCTCGCCCGGCCGAGGGACACGGGATCGGTCGAAGGGTTCACCAAGACCTTCGCAAAGAGCACCATGCGCTGCATCTCCCAGCTCTCGGCCGACAAGCCCGACACCCCCTGATGAGCACCGTGGTGGCCGACCTGCTCAGCGTGCTGGCCCTGACGGGCAGCGGAACGGTGGCCGGGGTGCTGTTCGCGGTCGCCCTGAGCACCTTGCCCGCGTTGATCGCCATGCCACCCGGCCGCTACGTCTACGCGCAGAAACTGCTCGGGCGCAACTGGGATCCCACCATGCCGGTGGTGGTGCTGAGCTCGACCCTGGCCGAAATCGTGCTCGCGGTGTCGACGCCGGGGATCGCCGCCACCCTGCTTTTCGGCGGCGCCGCCGTCGCGCTGCTCGGCGTGTCCGTGGTCTCCCATTGGTGCAACGTGCCGATCAACCGGCAGACCAGGGAACTGGATCCGGATCGGCTGCCCGAGGACTGGCACGATCCGAGACCCCTGTGGCGGCGATGGCATTTCCTGCGCACCGCATTGGCGATGCTCGCGCTGGTCTGCACCGCCGTCGCCGTCACCATCACCTGATCGTCACCGTCGCGTTTGGAGGAAGCCCGATGAAGCTCGGGGTGAACATCGCGCCGCACGGCGCACCCGCCGTGGCCCTGGCCGCGGAACGGCTCGGCTACGACGTCGCGTTCGTTCCCGAGGGCTACCGGACGGACGCGATCAGCGTGCTCGGGACGCTGGCCGGGCGGACCGAACGGATCGGGCTCGCCACCGGGGTGCTCCAGATCCCCGCGCGTTCGGCGGTGATGACCGCGATGACGGCGGCCACCCTGGAGACCTTGGCCCCCGGACGCGTCCGGCTGGGACTCGGGGTCTCCAACGCGCAGATCTCCGAGGGCTGGCACGGGGTCCGGTTCGACCGCCCGCTGCGCCGTGCCAGGGAGTACGTCGAGATCCTGCGGCTCGCACTGGACGACAAACCCGTGCGTTACCGGGGCGAGCTCACCGAACTGCCGCTTCCGGGCGCGCGAGCCGAACCTTTCCACCAGTTCGGCGCGCCGCTCGGCGCGGCCATCCCGATCTACCTGGCGGCCATCGGGCCGCGCAGCCTCGAACTCGCGGGTGAGGTCGCCGACGGCTGGTTCGGGGTGTTCTGCTCGCCGGGGCGGATCGCCGAAGCGCTTCCGCACCTCCGCCTCGGCCGGGACAAGGCGGGCTTGCGGCACAAGGGGTTCGAGGTCATCCCTTCGGTACCCGTCGTCGTCGGCCGGTCGCCGGAAGAGGCGGCGGGAGCGGTCCGGCCCTACATCGCCCGCTTCGTCAGCCTCGGTCCCAAGGAACACAGTTTCTACCACGCCCTGATGACGACCATGGGATATCCGGACGAGGCCGACGAGGTGCACGACCGGTACGGATCCGGCGATCACGCCGGCGCCGCCGCGGCCGTGCCGTTCGGCTTCGTCGACGCGACGGCGCTGCTCGGTCCCCTCGAACGGATCGCGGAAAAGATGGCCGCGTACGCCGAGGCGGGAGTGACCACTTTGGCCTTGTCACCGTTCGCGCGCACGACCGAGGAACAACAGTCCATCTTGCGCGCCGCCGCGGAAGCGCTGGACCGCGCAGGGCTCGCCTAGGGCGTGTTTCACAAGTCTGGTTCGCGGTCTTCGCGCCCAGGCGGTCCCTGGCGGCACGGGCGGATGCGCCCGAGTACGACCCGGTACGAGGGCGATCCGCCCGCACCGTCAGGAACCACCTGGATCACGAAGCCCATCGAACAGACTTGTGAAACACGCCCTGACCGTCTTCGCAAAGGAGTGCGCCATGTCCACGGAAACCGCAGGGCTCACCTTCCCGTTCCCTCAGCCGCCCGAGTTCACCCTGCCCGAGGAGTTCGCCGAGTTACGCGCGCGGCAACCGGTCGCCGAGGTGACCCTGCCGTCCGGGGACCGGGCGTGGCTGGTCACCCGGTACGCGGACGTCCGCGCGATCCTGGCGGACGCCAGGTTCAGCCGCGCCGCCGCCGAGCGGCCGGGCAGCCCGCGGATGGGGAACACCAGCCCCGGCCCGGAAACCATCCTCGGGATGGATCCGCCCGATCACACCCGGTTGCGACGGCTGGTCGCGCCCGCCTTCACCACCCGCCGCATCGAAGCGCTGCGGCCGCGGGTCGAAGATCTCGCGAACGAGCTGATGCGTGACGTGGTGAGCGGCGATCGGTCCGCGGACCTGCTCGCGCAGTTCACCGCGGCGCTGCCGAGCAAGGTCATCTTCGAACTGCTGGGTGTGCCCTATGCGGACTTCGGGACCCTGCACGGCTGGACGGACGTGATCTTCAGTCTGTCCGCGCACACCCGCGACGAGGTGCTGACCGCGCGCACCAACATCGAACGGTTCCTCGTCGAGCTGGTCGCGGAGAAGCGCGACCACCCGGCCGACGACCTGCTCAGCGTGCTGATCGCGGCTCGCGACGAGCAGGACAAGCTCTCGGAGAGCGAGTTGGTCAGCTTCGCGCTCATCCTGATCACCGTCGGCCACATGAGCACCGCCAGCACGCTGAGTACCGCGCTGTTCACCCTGCTCCGCCTGCCCGAACTGCTGGCGCGGTTGTACGCCCGGCCGGGCCTCGTCCCGAGCGCCATCGAGGAACTGCTGCGGCACAACACCTTCGCGTTGACCGGTACCCAGCTGAGAGTGGCACTCGAGGATGTCCGGCTCGGCGGCGTCACGATCCGTGCCGGGGACGCCGTGCTGGGCGCGCTCGGCTCGGCCAACCACGATTCCGAGGTGTTCGCCCGGCCGGACCGCGTCGAATTGACCCGTGCGAGCAATCCTCATATGGCCTTCGGCTACGGAATCCACCATTGTCTCGGCGCGCAACTGGCGAGACTGGAGATGCAAGAGGCGCTTTACGCACTTTTACGGAATATCCCGGACACGCTCCGGCTGGCGGTGGCGCCCGCGGAGATCGAACTCAAAACCGGGCTGACCGCCCGCGCGCTGGCGAGCTTGCCGGTGCGCTGGTGAACGGACCCGGTGGTGAATTGACGCCGTGAACCGAATATCCCGCTCCTCAGCGCTGGTGCCGAGTTCCTGAAAAAACCCTGAAAAGCACGACCGACTCGTCGGCGTCTTGCTAAATTGGGCCATAAGGGGGCACGAAACCATTAACACCAGCGATCCCGGAGGGGGATATGGCCACTCAAGAAGAGGATCTGGCGCCTGCCGCCGATCTGAGAACCCGTCCGCAGAGTCCTGAAGGGACTTGGGCGGTGCGGGTCACCTTCGCGGACGGCACGCGGAACGAACGCGGCTTGTTCGCTTTCACCGCCGAAGGTCTGCTGATCCAGACCAACACCGGCAGTCAGACCACCGGTATCGGAAGGTGGCGGCGGACCAGGAACGGGTTCCGCTTCACCTTCCGCGAACAGGCCTTCGACGATGACGGCAAGTTCGCTTTCGACGTGCACGTGGACCATGAAGGAAGCCTGACGACGGGGGACACGTTCACCTCGAACGGAACCGGTACGGCGGTGGACGCCGATGGACAGATAGTGCGCGTCTCGGTGACGACGGTGACCGCCGAGCGCTATTGATCCGGCCGCTTTCCGGACGGGCGAGAGAACGCCCGTCCGGAAAGCGGTGCCGCTATCCGTTTCCCTGGCCGAAGAACGACTCGGCGCGAGCCACCGATTCCCGCTCGCCGTCCGGCACGTCGGTCTCGAAGAAAATGGCCTCCACCGGACATTCCGGCACGCAGGCACCGCAGTCGATGCATTCCACCGGGTCGATCACCATCTGCGAACCCGAGTCGTGGATGCAGTCGACCGGGCACACGTCCACACACGACCGGTCTTTGACGTCGGTGCACGGACTGGTAATCACATAGGTCACTGGACCGCTCCTCAGCTGATTTCGGTTCGCGCCGTCAGTCGACGGTGATCGCGCGTATCACGTTCACCCGCGCCGCCCGGCGGGCGGGCCAGGCGGCCGCCAGCAACCCGCCCAGGGAGATCCCGAGCAGCGCCAGCAGGATCGTCGGCGGCACCACGAGGTCGAAGACCCCTCGCGACAGGATGAAGTTCTGCATCATGGCGCCGAGCACGACGCCGACCACGACCCCGGTCACCCCGCCCAGCGCGGCGATCAGCACGGATTCGACGCGGATGAGCCCGCGGATCTGCCGCCGGGTCATCCCGGTCGCGCGGAGCAGGCCCAGTTCCCGGCCGCGTTCCAGCACCGAGAGGGACAAAGTGTTGATGATGCCCAGGAAGGCGATCAACACGGACAGCCCCAGCAGCCCGGTGACGGCACCGAGGTACACGTCGACCTCGCTGATGCGGCTGCGCACGTACTCCGGCGCACTCATCACGGCGAGATCGGTGCGGCCGGCGAGTGCCTGCCGCAAGGCCGCTTCCGCGGTGGCCCCGTCGGTACCCGGCGCGGTCGCGACGACCATCGGGTTGCCGTCACCCGGCCGGAAATGCGCGTCGGCGAGTGCGGGAGGCACGACGACCTGGCCGAGGACCGTCGCTTCGGTGAAGATCCCGGTGATCTCGACCGGCGTGGCGCCACCACCGGGCGAACTCAGTTGCACCCGCCGTCCCAGCGTCCAGCCCCGTTCCTCGGCGACCGCCTTCGCGACGAACACACCTCGCGCCAGATCCGCGGTGTTGCCTTGTTCGAGTTTCACTTCGACGGTCCGGCCGAGGGCGGACACGTCGGTGCTGCCCGCACGGATCTCCTTGCCGTCGAGGAGGACCTGGTCGGTGCGCAAGGTGCTGACCGCGGTCACGGACGGCACGGCCTCCGCCAGCCGCCGGGTGTCCTCGCCGATCTGACCGCCCGCCACGTTGGTGACCACGATCCCGCCGGCGAAGGCACCGCCGAGATCGCGTTCGCTGATCGTGGAAATGGTCGTGGAGAAGATGGTGATGCCGATGGCGATGGCCACGCCGATCGTCAGCGCGGTCGCGGTCGCCGCCGTGCGCCGGGGATTGCGCAGCGTGTTGCGGACCGCCATCCCGCCGAGCATCCCGCGGCGCAGCGGCCTGCCGAGCAGGCCGATCACCGGCCCGCTCAGCCAGCGGGCGCAGATCACCGCGCCCAGCAGCAGGCCCAGCGCCCCGAGCATGCCGGACGCGCGGCCTGGAGTGCCCTCGCCGACCGTCGCGACGATCAGCAGGAGGACCGACAGGACCACCACCGCGAGCCCGGTCCTCAACAGCCACCGAGAGCCCTTTTCCTCCTCGAGCCGTTCACCGCCCAGTGCCGCCACCGGCGATACCGACGCCGCCCGGCGCGCGGGCAGCCAGGCGGCCACCACCGTGGTGCCGGTACCGACCAGGAGCGTCCCCACTATCGCGGGGAGGCCGATCACCACACCGCCGTCGAGGGCGGGGTTCAGCTCCGCCGCGTACGTCACCACGGGAAGGGCCAGCAGGCTGCCGATGGCCAGGCCCGTCACCGAACCGAGCACTCCCACCAGGGCGGCTTCCAGCAGTACCGATCGCCGGACCTGCCGCCTGGTCGCGCCGACCGCGCGCAACAGCGCCAGCTCGCGTCCGCGACGGGCCACCAGCATCGAGAAGGTGTTCACGATCAGCGTGATCCCGACGACCAGCGCGATCCCGGTGAAGGCCAGCACGGTGGCGGACAACGCCGAGGAGATCTCCGAGGTCGCCGCGCGCAGGGTGGCGCTGAGCCCGGCCCGGTCCACGGTGGTGAAACCGGCGGGGGTGGCCGCCGCGACGGCCTCGGTCAGCCGGCCTTCCGGCGTTCCCGGCGACGCGGTGATCTCCACGCTGGTGAAGCTCCCCGGGCGCAGCAACAGCCGTTGGGCGGTCGCGGTGTCGAACGCGACGGTGGGGGACGAGCCCGCCTCCCGGCCATGGGGCCGGTAGTCGTAGACGCCCACCACCGCGGCCTGGAGCTTTCCGCCGCCGTGGAGCACGGTCGCCGTGTCGCCGACGGTGATCCCGCCATCGGCGGCGACGGACCCGGCGAGGGCCACCTCGGTCGGCCCGGCCGGGGCACGGCCGGTGACCAGCGACATCCGGTCCGTCCCGGTCCAGTTGCTTCCGGTCATCCTGACCTCGAAGCCCTGGGACACCAGCACCTTGCCGTCCGCGCCCGCCACCGCGGCGTACCCCTCCACGACCCCGGTCGCGGCGGCGACGCCGGGAATCCCCGCGAGCCCGGCACGCTGCGCTTCGTCCAGCGGTACCCGGTTCTGCCCGCCTTGGCTGAGCTGTGCCTCGTCTTCGCCGACGCCACGCCCGAGTGGCGTGACCAAGACGTCCAGGCCGCCCCGCAACGGTTCCTGCCCTTCGGACAGGCTCGTGCTGACGACCAGCGCGCCGGACACGAAGGTCGCGCCCAAGAGCACCGTGATGAACGTGAGTACCAGGCGCGACCAGTTTCCCCGCACCGTCGCCATTACGGTTCGCCACATGGTCAGAACGCCCTGATCGCCCGGGCGACGGACGACGCGGCGCCCGTCCCGGTCGCGTGGTCGAACTGGAGCATCCGCGCGTGGACCCGCTCGGCCGTCGGCGCCTCCAGCCGGTCCAGCAGGACACCGTCGGCGAGGAAGATGACCTGGTCGGCGTAGGCGGCGGCGAGCGGGTCGTGCGTGACCATCACGACCGTCTGGCCGAATTCGTCGACCGCGCTCCGCAGGAATCGCAGGATCTGCCCGCTGCTGCGGGAATCCAGGTTGCCGGTGGGCTCGTCGGCGAAGATCACCTTCGGCCGGGTGATCAGCGCACGCGCGCAGGCCACCCGCTGTTGCTGGCCGCCGGAGAGCTGCCCCGGCCGGTGATCGAGCCGTTCGGAGAGCCCGAAGGCCGCGACGAGATTGCCGAAGTGGACGGGATCCGCCTTCCGCCCCGCGATCGTCAAGGGCAACACGATGTTCTCGCGCGCCGACAGGGTGGGCACCAGGTTGAAGGCCTGGAAGATGAACCCGAGTTGCGTGCGGCGCAGCACCGTGAGCCGGTCGTCGTCGAGGCCGGTCAGTTCGGTGTCGCCCACGAAGACCTGGCCGCCGGTCGGGACGTCCAGGCCGGCGAGGCAGTGCATCAACGTGGACTTGCCGGAGCCCGAAGGCCCCATGATCGCGGTGAATCTCCCGGCCGGGATGTCCAGGTTCACCTCGTTCAGCGCGGTCACGCCGGCGCTGCCCTGGCCGTAGATCTTCACCAGCGCGCGGGCTCGCGCAGCAGGTGGTTTCGTTTCCCCCATCAGTTCTTTCCTCCTTGAGAGTGCTCGGCGGCGGCGTGCTCCTGACCGCCGACACGCTGCCCGGGAACTCCCCGTTCCCCGGCCGCGCGCCTTGTCTTGCCCGCTCGTGCGGCACGTTCGCGTTCGGTGTTCCTGGCGCCCCAACGGGTTTTGCCGCCGGGCTTGAAGACGGACAGGTAGGTCGCCGTCCACAACGCCGCCGAGAAGGCGATCATGCAGATCATCAGCGTCAGTCCGGTGCCACCGGGTTCGGCTGCCGGGTCGGTGGTCCGTTCGGCGAGTTCCTGTACCCATTGGCTTTCCACGATCGCGACCGCCGGGATGGCCAGCGCGATCAGGAGCTTGAGCAGTACCCACCAGTGCTTGACCAGACCCCATTTGCTGCCGAGCGAGACCACCAGGCCGGTGAGAATGGACAGCATCATCGTCGGAATGACGATGAACAGATCGAAGACGTGCATCAATTCGTAGGAGGCATGCCGTAGTCCGGCGCTTTCCGTGGTGTATCCCACGGTGCTGAGCACCACCATCGCCACCGCGATACCGAGCCAGCTCACCGACAGCCCGACATGCAGCATCACCCACAGTTTCCGCTTACCGGGGGAAAGCCTCGGAAAGGTCGGCCGCAAGAGGCCGAGAATCACCGCGGAGACCGCCATCCCGGCGAGCGGGAGCGGGCCGGGGAAGCTGAACAGGAACTGCACCGGGATGAACAGCAGGTGGAAGACGATGGCGGTCCGGCGGGCCCGTGAGATTCCCCATCGCAGCGCGCAATAGACCGAAATCGCGGCGGCGAGAAGATAGCCCGCGAATCCCAGGGTCTGGATGAGCGGGAGGATGGCGTTCTCGCCGGGGAAGATCACCACGGCGTTGAGGACCGAGAACGCGGCGAACGCCCATTGCGTCCGCGCCTGCCGGGTGGCCGGTCCCGATGGCCCGTCCGGTGCGATCGCCGTCCGTGCCGGGACTTCGGCGCCCGTCCTGTCCGCGGGATCCATGCTGGTCACCTCTCCTGTTCTCGGCTCAGGCGCACGTCGTTTCGTGGTCCATCTCGCCTGTGGATCCGAATCTAGGAGCAGGACGGCGCCGTCCGCGTCGCACGAAGTGATCTCACCGGTGGGCCGGAAGTCTCGGGAATACCGCCACCGGCTACATCGATCGATTGACATCCGGTTCGAGCGATGGGGTGTGAACGCGGGGAAGCCAGACGGGCAGCAGTGCCACCGCCAGCGCGGTCACCGCGAGATAGCCCGTCAGGGCGATCACCAGATGGTCGACGGCGGTCAGGTCCGGAGTCGTCTTGTCCGGTGCCAGCAGCCAGTAGGCGGGCACCACCCACCACAGGCTCACCAGCGACAACACCGCCTTCGGCAACGCGGACCCCGCCCGCCAGGTCGCGACCGAGAGCCAGGCCAGCACGGGCACGATCCAGATCGCGTGGTGGGGCCACGAGATCGGTGCCACCGCCAGCCCGGTGAACGCCGCCACCAGCAGACCGGCCAGGTCGTGACCCAGCCCGTGCGCCCATCTCGCGGCGAGCAGGCCGAGCAGGACGACCACCAGGCAGACCGGCAACCACCAGCCGGGGGCCGTGGTGGTGCCCGCCAACCGCGCGAAAAGGCCGGGCAAGGACTGGTTCACCACCGCGCTGATGTCGGTCACCCTGCCGGTGTCCAGCAGCAGGCCCCGCAGCCAGTACGCGCTGGATTCCCCGGGCAGGACCAGGAATCCGACGGCGATCGTGCCGCCGAAAGCGGCCGTGGCGCGCAGGGCGTCCCCCCTCCGCCCGGTGCACAGCAGATAGGCCACGAAGATCAAGGGGGTGAGCTTCACCCCGGCGGCGATCCCGATCAGCAGACCCCGCCATCTGGACGGCATCAGCGGCGAGAAGTCGAGCAGGACGAGCAGGACGACGAAGATGTTGACCTGTCCCAGCATCAGGTTCATCAGTACCGGCGTGAGCAGGGGCGCGACCACCATGCCCAGTACCGTCAGGCGGAGCCGCCGGGCCAGGGCGGTGACTCCCGCGAGGCCGTGCGAAACCCACAGGATCACGCCCAGGCTCAGCAGGGAGGCGCACGTCCAGAGCGCTGCCCCGAAGCCGGCGGGCAGCCAGGACAAAGGCGTGAACACCACCGCGGCGAAAGGTGGATAGGTGAACGCGATTCCCGCCAAAGCCGTGGTGTCGACTTTCAGCTCGTACAGCGGAACCCCGTCGAATACCGCTTTCGCGACCCCGTGATAGAGCTGGAAGTCGGCCATCCAGAGCGGCGCTCCCCGCAACAACGGCACGACCAGGGCTGTCATCACCAGAGCGGTGAGTGCGATGATCGCGCCCGCCTTCGCCCGCGCGGGAATTCTCACCCTTTCGACGGGATCCGCAGCCATGTTCCCCTCCTGATGGATTTCCGTGCCGCCGGCTCCGGGCAGGGTCTTCCCCCGGAATCACGGAACACTGGGAATTCGCTCCAGACGCGACCGATCCGGTACGTCCGGACCACGTGCGGCGGCTTCACTTGATCATTCCTCTAGACTCGGGGAATGACCTCGCCGAGCTCCACCCCGCGGTGGTGGGCGTGGAAACCATCGGAACGCCGTCACGTGATCATCGATTCGGCGGTGGCGCTGGCGTGCGTGATCGGCACTTTCGTCTGGTCGGGGCCACAGCAATTCGCCCCCGACTTCGGCTTTCCCCTCCTCGGCAGCGACAACCGGCTGATCGCCTCGATCCCGCTCGCCCTGCTGACCGGCGCCGCCGCGATGGTGCGCAGGCGCAGGCCGCTCTTCCTGGTGGTCGCGAGCCTCGTGAGCTGGACGATGCTTTCGGCGATCATCGGTGTGGTCTTCGGCCTGTACGCGCTGGCGGCCTTCGAGAAATCGCGACGGTTGATGGCCGTCACCGCCGCGATCGCGCTGGTGATCGTCGGATTCCCCTTCTGGCGCCTCGGCGGTTTCGACGCGAGCGTTCCGATCAGCACGGCGCTCTGCCTGGCACCGACGTTGCTCGGCCTGTGGAGCTTCACCCACCGCGAACTGGTGGACAATCTGCTCGAACGCGCCTCCCGGCTGGAGCGCGAACGCGATCTGCTCGCCGAACAGGCCCGTGCCGAGGAACGCACCCGCATCGCCCGCGACATGCACGACGTGGTCGCGCACCGGGTCAGCCTGATCGTGCTGCACGCCGCGACCGCCGAGGTCTCGGGGGACAGCGAAAGACTTCAGCTGACCAAGAAGATCCGGTCCATCGGCCGGGACGCGCTCAGCGAACTCCGGCAAGTGCTGGAGGTGCTGCGGGTCGGTGACGCGCCACTGTCCCCCCAGCCCCGCATCGAGGACATCGCCGGTCTCGCCGCCCAGTCCCGGGCAGTGGGCGCCCGGGTCGAAGTGGAGACCCTCGGTGAGGTCCGCCCGCTGCCGTCCATCGTGGAACAGGCAAGTTACCGTGTCGCCCAGGAGGCACTGACCAACGTGCACAAGCATGCGAAGAACGCCGACACCCGGATCCGCATGGTCTACGGTCCCGAAGAGTTCCGGCTGACCATCACCAATCAGCGGCCCGCGTCGGTTCCGGCGCCGGACACGCTGCCCAGTGGCGGCTTCGGGATCATCGGCCTGCAGGAACGGATCAGGCTGATCGGCGGCGCGCTCAGCTGCGGGGCGACCTTCAACGGCGGGTTCGAGGTCGAAGCGGTCATCCCGCTGCCGTCGACGGGATCCGGCTCGTGATCCGGGTGATGGTGGTCGACGACGAATGGATGGTGCGGTCCATGCTGCGCACCATTCTGGAGGCGGCCGGTGACATGTCGGTGGTGGCCGAGGCACCCGACGGGATCTCCGCCGTCGAAGAGGCCGAACGGCACCAGCCGGATGTCGCGCTGGTCGACATCCGGATGCCGGAGTCCGACGGGCTCGCCGCGACCGCGCGGCTGCAATCCCTGCCGCGGCCGCCGAGGGTCATCGTCCTGACCACGTTCGATCTCGACGAGTACGTGCAGACCGCGCTCCGCAACGGGGCCGTCGGGTTCCTGCTCAAGGATTCCGCGGGCGACGACATGATCACCGCGATCAGGGCGGTCGCCGCGGGCGACGCCATGCTCGCGCCGAGCATCACCCGCCGTCTGCTGCACACCTTCACCGAACGCGAACCGTCCCGTCAGGCCAAGGCGCTGGAACAGCTGGACGTGCTGACCGAAAAGGAACGCGAGGTCCTGGTCGCCTTGGCGGAAGGGCTGGCCAACGCCGACGTCGCGAGCCGGTTGTACCTGAGCGAGGCGACCGTCAAGACCCACGTGAGCCGCATCCTGAGCAAGCTGAAGCTGACCAACCGGGTGCAGGCCGCGATCCTCGCGCACCGCGCCGGTCTGGTCAGCTGACGCCGGGCGTGGTCCACCGAGGTTCCAGCACGATCCCAGGCCCTCCCTTGAGCATCGGTCAGCACGCTGACGCCTCAGGAAAGTCGGCCGATGACTCCCTTGGACCTCCGCACCACCCCTGAAATCCATCATCCGCGGCGCTGGGCGGCTTTGGTCCCCGCCCTGCTCGCCTGCTACATGGACCTGCTCGACGCGACCATCGTCACGGTCGCGCTGCCCGCGTTCGAGAAAGACCTCGGCGCGGGCCCGGCGACACTGCAATGGACCTCCGCCGGCTACACCCTGGCGTTCGCCGTCCTGCTGATCACCGGTGGCCGGGTCGGTGACATCTTCGGCCGGAAGCGGACCTTTCTCGCCGGGATGAGTGCCTTTCTGCTCACTTCGGCGCTGTGCGGGCTCGCGAGAGACCCGGAAACGCTGGTGGCTTCCCGTGTCCTGCAAGGGGCCGCGGCCGCGATGATGATCCCGCAGGTGCTCAGCTTCATCCAGGTCGAGTTCCCGTCGACGGAACGGCCGAGGGCGCTGGCGATGTACGGGATCTCACTGGCGCTGGGCGGGATGACCGGTCCGGTCCTCGGCGGCCTGCTGATCCAGGCCGACATCGCCGGGCTCGGGTGGCGCGCCGTGTTCCTGATCAACCTCCCGGTCGGCGTGGTCGCCCTGGCTGGCGCGATCCGGCTGATGCCGGAATCGCGGTCCGAGTCGGCGCCGAAGCTGGATCTGGCCGGCGTGCTGCTGGTGACGGCGGCCCTGGTGGCGGTGATGTACCCGCTGGTGCGCGGACACGAGATCGGATGGCCACCGTGGACCTTCCTCTGTCTGGCCTCGGCGCTGCCGATCCTCCTGCTTTTCCTGTGGCATCAGCGATCACGTGAACGCGGCGGGGGAACTCCGCTCATCCCGCCGCGGATCCTGCGTCATCGCAGCCTCCGCGCGGGTCTCCCGCTCGCGCTGGTCTTCTTCGCCGGAACCGGCCACACTTTCGTGTTTTCGCTTTACCTGCAACAAGGTCTCGGCTATTCGCCGTGGCTGACCGGGCTCACGCTGTTCCCGTCCTCACTCGGCATCGTGGCGGGATCGATGCTGTCCATCCGGCTGGCCCCGCGTCTGGGCCGGAAGGTGGTGTCGATCGCGGCGCTGGTCAAGATCGCCGGGGTGGCCGGCGTGATCTACCCGATCCATGTCCTGGGCCCGGCGTTGTCCCCGTGGGCGCTCGTGCCGGGCGCGATCGTCATCGGGGTGGGAATGGCCATGGTCAGCGCGACCCTGGTGAACATCGTGCTGAGCAAGGTGCCCGTGCGGGACGCCGGTGCGGCGTCCGGCCTGATGACCACCGCGCTGCAGGTCGGTTCGGCGATCAGTGTCGCGGTGCTCGGCACGGTCTTCTTCGGTTCGCTCGCCGCCACGGGGGACCACCGGCGGGCGATCGAGGCGGGCCTCTGGGTCTGCGTGGCGTTGTTCTTCGCCAGTTTCGTGATGAGTTTCCTGCTCCCGCCCGGTGGCGTGCCCGCCACCGCGGCCGACGATCCCGCACCGTCCACTGAGGACGATGCCATCCGACGAACGATCCCGAGGTGATGATCATGCTCGACGCAGAACGGAAACCAGGACCGGCGACCGCATTCGAAGGCGCTCCCGTACTCGGCACACCGCCCGTCCAGAACGTGATGGAGCTGGCTTGGGGCATGTGGGCGAGCGGCGTGATCCAGGCCGCGGCGAAACTGGGGATCGCGGATTCCGTCGGCGAGGAACCGGTGCACGTCGACGAGCTGGCGGACGAGATCGGGGCCGATGCGGGCGCGCTGTCGAGACTGATGCGCGCCCTTTCCGCCTACGGTGTCTATCGCCAGCTCGGCCCCGGACGCTACGAGCACACGGAGGCGTCCCGGGCCATGCGCTCCGACGCGCCGGTGCGCATCGGGGACGTGATCCAGACCGGCTCGTACTGGGGCTGGCAGATGTGGGCGAAGCTCGACGAGAGCGTCCGCACCGGTGAGTGCGCGTTCCGTGCCACCTATGGCAAGGACCTCTTCAGTTACTTCGCCGAGGACGACAACGAGGCGGGCGCGGCCACCTTGCGCGGTTACGCCGCGCAGTCCGTCGCGATGCATCCGGCGCTGGTCGGCGGGCTCGATCTCGCCGGGGCACGCACGGTCGTCGACGTCGGCGGCGGACACGGCTCACTGTTGCGCGCGCTGCTGGAGGCGAACCCGGATCTGCGCGGAATCCTCTTCGACCGGGCGCACACC
This sequence comes from Amycolatopsis sp. lyj-84, assembly GCF_046549075.1. Classification (NCBI taxonomy): domain Bacteria; kingdom Bacillati; phylum Actinomycetota; class Actinomycetes; order Pseudonocardiales; family Pseudonocardiaceae; genus Amycolatopsis; species Amycolatopsis sp. lyj-84. The sequence continues at coordinate 233,723 of NZ_JAJPWO010000004.1, read as the reverse complement.
ATCGAGCGAGCGGATCCGGTGCTGAGCACCGGCGCGCTCGCGGACCGGTGCGAACTCGAGGCTGGCGACTGCCTGGTGGAGGTGCCGAAGGCCGACGTCTACCTGTTCCGGCAGGTCCTGCACATGTGGGAGGACGAAATGTGCGTGCAGGCGCTGGGCAACGTGGCGAAGGTGGCCGAACCGGGCAGCCGGGTCATCCTGCTGGAACAGTTGATCTCCGACCCGCCCGCCAACCCCTGGGACGCGTTGATGGACCTGCACATGTTGCTGGTCATGGACGGCAGGGAACGGACGGCGGAGGAGTACGCCGAACTGTTCGACCGTGCCGGGCTGCGGTATCGGGGAGTCACCGAGACCGGGACCCCGCTCCGCCTGATCGAAGCGACCGCGGGGGACTGAGCGCATGCGGATCCTGTTCTGTACCTGGGCATGGCGGTCCCATCTGTTTCCCATGGTCCCGCTCGCCTGGGCCTGCCGGGCCGCCGGACACGAGGTGAGGGTCGCGAGCCAGCCCGGCCTGACGCCGGTGATCCGGCAGGCGGGCCTGGACGCGGTTCCCGTCGGACACGACGTCGACGTGCCGAAGTTCGTCCGGGAGTACGTGCTGCGGCCGGGCGGGCAGCCCGCCGCCCGGCGGCACGGCAGGCCGAGGGCGCTGGACATGCTGGTCGAACTCGCCGATTCCATGGTGGACGATCTGGCCGGGCAGGCGAAGCGGTGGCGGCCGGACGTGCTCGTCCACGAGCTGACGACGTGGGCCGGTCCGCTCGCGGCCGCCGCCATCGGAGTGCCCGCGGTGCGCGTGCTCTACGGCGTCGACCTCTTGGAGCGGGCGGCGGACTTCCTGCCGGACGCGATCAGCCCGCTCGCCGATCGGCTCGGGCTGTCCGAAGTGGACGTTCGTGGTGCGCTGACCGTGGATCCCTGTCCGCCGCGGCTGCAGGTCCCGACCGGGTACCGCCCGCAGCCGATCCGCTATGTCCCGTACAACGGTCCCGGCACGGTTCCCGATCCCTCGCCGCCCAAGGGGACCAGGCCGCGGATCTGCGTCACGTGGGGGACGACGATGGCCAAGCTCGAACCGGGGCGGATGCTCGCGGGGCGGATGGCGAAGGCCGTGGAGGGCTTGGACGCGGAGATCGTCGTCGCGGTCGCCGAGGAGCACACGGAGCTGCTCGCCGGCCTGCCCGGCGACGTGCGGGTCCTGACCGGCGTACCGCTGGATCTGGTGCTGCCGTCCTGCGATCTGGTGCTGCACCACGGCGGCGCGGGGACGACGCTCACCGCGATGACCCACGGCGTGCCCCAGCTGGTGATCCCGCAGTTGCCCGATCACGCGCTGCACGGCAGGCAACTGGCGGCCACCGGTGCCGGACGGGTCATCGCCAAGGAGGAGGCCGATCCCGAGGCGGTCCGTGAGGCGGCCGCCGGGCTGCTGGCGGACACGGGCCACCGTGACTCGGCCGCCGCGCTCGCCGCCGAGTCACGGCTCCGGCCGCCGCCCGCGGACGTGGTGGGCGTACTGGAGAAGCTCGTCGCCGATCGTGAGTGACGACGGAGGCCGTGTGGCGGTTTCGCCGCCACACGGCCTCCGTCGTCAGTGCCCGCCCGCGACGTTGACCACGCTGCCGGTCACATGGCGGTTCGCGTCGGACCCCAGGAACGCCACCACTCTCGCCACGTCCTCGGGGAGACCGAACCGCAGCTGCGGGATCCGTTCGTTGAGCACCTGCTGGATCTCCGCCGGGCTCAGGCCTGCCAAGGTGGCCCGGATCTCCGGTGGGACCTTCGGCAGCAGATTGGCCGTCACGGTCGGCCCCGGCGCCACGGCGTTGCTGAGGATGCCGTGGCCCACCAGTTCGGTGGCCAGCGTCCGGTTCAGCCCGTGCAGCGCCGCCTTGCTCGCCACGTACGCCTCTTCGCCGCGCATCCCGCGATTGACGATGCTGGCCGACATCAGCACGATCCGGCCCCAGCCGCGGGCCTTCATCCCCGGCACCACAGCCTGGACGGTGTGGAACGCGCCTTCGACCTCCTCGCGCAACTGCGCACGCCAGGTCTCGACGGGCACCGTCTCGAAAGGACCGCGGTGTTCGTCGGGGCCCCGCGCCGGCGACGCGTTGACCACCAGGACGTCGATCCCGCCCCATTCCGCGGTCACGGCGTCCACCGCCGACCGGATCGACTGTTCGTCGCCGAGGTCGTACGGCAGGGCCAGGGCCTGGCCGCCGTCCTTCTCCACGGCCTCGGCCACCTCCGACGCGGCACTCTTGTTGCGGTGGTAGGTCAGCGCCACGTTGGCCCCTTCGGCGGCGAAGACCCGCGCCATCGGCCCGCCGAGACCGCCACTGCCGCCGGTGATGAAGACCGACCTGCCTTCGAGCCCGAGATCCATTCGTGTCCCCCTTACTGTCCGAGATGGACTTCACCAGGCGAGCGGGAGCTCGTCCGGCCTGCTGAAAGCCAGTCCCTTGCTCCATCCGAGTTCATCCTCCGTCACCGCGAGGCGGACATCCGGGAACCGCTCGAGCAGCGAACCGAGGGTGACCTCCAGTTCGATCCGCCCGAGCTGGGCGCCGAGGCAATGGTGGATGCCGTGCCCGAAGGCGACATGGGGATTCCGGGGGCGCGACAGCCGCACCTCGTCGGGGTCGGGGAACACCGAGTCGTCGCGGTTCGCGGCGTTGATCGAGGGCAGGACGGCTTCTCCCGCCTGGATCACCACGTCGCCGATCCGCACGTCCTCCGTCGCGATCCGCAACGCGCCGATGCCGCCGCCCGCCTGGGAAAGCCGGAGCAGCTCCTCCACCGCGCCGGGAAGCAGAGCGGGATCGCGGCGCAGCTCGTCCAGCCGTGCCGGATTCCTCAGCAGGGTCAGCAAGGAGTGCACGATGCTCGCGGTCGTCGCGTGATACCCGGCGCCGAGCAGCGTGTAGCCGAACGCCACCAGTTCTTCTTCGCTGAGCCGGTCTCCCTCGTCCTGCGCGGAGATCAGCACCATCAGCAGGTCTTCGGTCGGGTGCCGCCGCTTCTCCTTGATCAGCTCGCTCAGATAGTCGGAGAGGTTGTCCTTCGCGGCCAGCACTTCCGCCTGCCGGTCGGGGGTGAAGCCGAGCATGATGTCGGTCCACGCCCGGAACTGCCCGACGTCGGCCAGCGGCACCCCCAGCATTTCGCAGATCACCGTGATCGGCAGAGGCTGGGCGAGGGAGGCGACCAGGTCGGCGGGTGGCCCCGAATCGGCCATGGTGTCGAGGAAACCGTTCGTGAGGTCTTCGATCCGCGGCCGCAGCGCCTCGATCCGGCGGGGGCTGAACGCCCTCGACACGAGCTTGCGCAACCTGCTGTGCTCCGGCGGGTCCATCACGAAGATCGACCGCGAGCCCCGGGCGATCGGCAGAATCCGCGGCGCGCCGGGCGCGGTGATCGCCTCCCGGCTGAACCTGGCGTCCGCGAGGACGTTCCGCACGTCTTCGTGCCGGAGCAACAGCCAGGCGAGGTCGCCGGTCGGCAGCGTCACCCGGCAGACCGGCCGTTCGGCGCGGAGTTTCCGGTACTCGGCCGGCGGAAGTACCGGATCGGCCGCACGGAAGGGAAAGGACGGTGCCGGTTCGGCAGACATGGTTCTCCTCATCGGGTTCCGCGACGGAGGGGCGAAGGCCACACGATGCGCGCGGGCGTTGTAGGGCGGATGGAAGCTCGCTGGGCACCCGGTGAACTCCGGCGGTTCAACGGCGCACCAGCGTGTTTGGAGGACGGGCCGCGAACCTTCGAGCCGAGATCGCACCGGATCGACGGACGGAGGCATCCGATGTCAGAGGCCACCAGCGGGCCGGGATCCCGGCGGCACGGGCCCGGGAAGGTCGCCGTCGTCGGCTTGGGCGCCATGGGCGCCGCGATGGCACACCGTCTGCTCGAGGCCGGGTTCCCATTGACGGTTCACAACCGTACGGCGGGGAAGGCGGCGCCACTGGTCGCCGCGGGCGCGGTGCTCGCCGAGTCGGCCGAAACCGTCGCCAAGGCCGAGAGAATCTTGCTCAGCCTGAGCGACGAAACCGCTGTCGACGCGGTGCTCTTCGACGACCTGCTGCCCCGGCTGCGGAGCGGAACGACCGTGATCGACACCTCCGCGGTGTCGCCGGGATACGCCCGTCGCGCGGCCCGGCGGCTGGCTGCGGCGGGGGTGCGGCGGGTGGAGGCCAGTGTGGTCGGCAATCCAGGGATGGCCCGCTCCGGCGGGCTGCGGGTCTTCACCGCGGGGGAGCGCGACGACGTCGAGTCCGCCCGCGACGTCCTGAACGCGCTGAGCCGCGACGGCTTCGTCCATCTCGGACAGTCCGGTCAGGCCAGCGCGCTCAAACTGGCCTTCAACCTGATGCTCGGCGCGCAGACGGTCGCACTGGCCGAAGCGATCGCTTTCGCCGCCGTCGCCGGGCTGGACCGCGAGACCTTCCTCGACACCGTGCTGAGCAGCGGGGTCCGGTCGCCGGTCCTGGCGTTCCGGGCCGAATTCATGCGCACCGGAAACTACGAACCCGCCGCGTTCCGGGCCCGGTTGATGGAGAAGGACGTCCGGCTCCTGCTGACCGAGGCACAGGACGCGGGAGTGGCCCTCCCGCTGGCCGGAACGCTCGCCCACCGCTACGCCGGCGTCGTCGCGGCGGGCGACGGCGACAAGGACGCGGCCGTCGTCCTGGCGACCCACGACGCCGACGCCGCAGGCACGATTCCCCGAATCAAGGAGGAACACCAGCAATGACCACACAAGCACCGAGCATCGACGGCGCGGGCCCGAGTGTCGTCTTCGAACTCGGTACCGCCTTCTGCACCGCCAAATGCCTTTTGACGGCGCTCGAACTGAGCCTGTTCACCGTGCTCGGCGACGATGAGCTGACCGCCGAAGAGCTGCGGGTGAAGCTGGACCTGCACCCGCGCGGAACGCGCGACTTCCTCAACGTGCTCGCCGCTCTCGGCCTTCTCGAGAACAACGGCGGGCGGTACCGCAACAGCGCGCTGGCCGGACGTCACCTGGTGCGGAGCAACGACGGGTACGTCGGCGGCTTCCTCGAACGGGCGAACCACATGCTCTATCCGGCGTGGGGCCGGTTCGGGGAGATGCTGCGGAACGGGAAGCCCACCGCCGAGGCCGACTACATGGAGATGATCAAGGAGCCGGACCGGCTCCGCAGGTTCCTCGGCATGATGGACGCGCTCACCAGCCTGATCGTGCCGGAGCTGGCCAAGGCCCTCGACTGGACCGCCTACCGTTCGGTGGTCGACGTCGGCGGCGCGCGCGGCAATCTCACCGGCGGGCTGGTCAAGGCCCATCCGCATCTCGCGGGCACCGTGTTCGACCTGCCGGAAATGCGGTCGCCGTTCGAAGAGCACATGCGCACACTCGGTGTGGAAGGAAGTGCCACCTTCCACGCGGGCGACTTCTTCACCGATCCGATCCCGCCCGCCGACGTGGTGGTCATCGGTCACGTCCTGCACGACTGGTCACCCGACGAGTGCAGGATGCTGGTGCGCAAGGCGTTCGACGCGGTGCGGCCCGGCGGGAAACTCGTCGTGTACGACCGGATGGTGGACGAAGACGGCACCGATCTGACCAACCTGATCATCAGCCTCGACATGATGCTGACGACGCCGGGCGGAGCGGAGTACCCGGCCTCGGAGTACCAGAGCTGGTTCACCGAAGCCGGATTCAGCGCGACGGAGGTCGCTCCGCTCGGCGAGAACGACACCGTCGTGATCGGCCACAAGGCGGGTTGACCGGGTGGAGATCGGAGTCGGCCTCCCCGCGGCGGTGTGCGGCGTGGCGGGCGAGCAGCTCTTGGGCTGGGCCCGGTACGCCGACGAGGCCGGGTTCAGCTCGCTCGCGACGCTGGACAGGCTCGTGTACGGCAACTGCGAGTCGTTGGTCGCCTTGGCCGCCTCGGCCGGTGTCACGCGGCGGATCCGCCTCGCCGCGACCGTTCTGCTCGCGCCGTACCGAGGCAATCCGGCACTCCTCGCGAAGCAGCTCGCCACCCTCGACAGGATCAGTGAGGGAAGGTTGGTGGCCGGTCTCGCCGCGGGCGGCAGGGAGGACGACTTCGTCGCCGCGGACCTGCCCTACGCGCGGCGAGGCCGCACCCTCGACACGGCGGTGGAACGCATGACGTCGATCTGGGCGGGTGCGGAACCCGGCGGCCGGATCGGCCCTTCGCCGTATCGGGGGAGCCCGCCACTGATCTTCGGCGGGCATACGGAGATCGCGATCCGACGGGCGGCCCGGTACGGGCAGGGCTGGATCTCCGGCGGCAGTTCGGCCAGCGGGTACCGGGAGCTCGCCGAACGCGCCCGGCGCGGCTGGGTGGCCGAAGGCAGGCAGGATCAGCCGCGGCTGCTGGCGCTGGCCTATTTCGCGCTCGGCCCCCAAGGCGCGGAAGTGGCCCGGCGCTACGTCGGCGAGTACTACGCGTTCCTCGGGGAGAAGGCGACCGACCGGATCACCCAGGGCGTCCTCACCGATCCGGCGCGGTTGCGCGAAACCGTGGCGGCCTACGCCGACGCGGGCTGTACCGAACTGATCCTCATGCCGTGCGCCGCCGAGCGGTCACAGCTGGAACTGCTCGACGGAGTGGTGCACTGAAGGTCTCGTGCCCGTTCACAGACCGCGTTTGCTGATGGCCAGCATGGCATCGAGATCCGACACCTTGCTGCGATCCCGGCCCTGCGCCTGTCCCCGGTTGATCTCGTAGGAGTCCAGGCGCAGCCAGTCCGACCAGCTCACGAACTCCGTGCCGCGGCGGCGTAACAGCCGCGGCACGGAGTCCGGATCCGACGACCGGGAGCGGTGGCCCTCCGCGAGATCCTCGATGACGCACCGTGCGGTCTCCACGGCGTCGGCCTTGTTGGTGCCGATCACCCCGGACGGGCCGCGTTTGAGCCAACCCGCCACGTAGCAGCCCGCGACCGGCCGCCCGCCGCCGTCGACGATCCGCCCCTTGCGCTGCGGCAAGGTCCCGGTGCGGGCGTCGAAAGGCAGTCCTGGCAACGGATCCGCGCGATAGCCCACGGCACGGAGCACACCCTGGACCGGCAGTACCTCTTCACCTTCGCTGCCGCCGGGACGGGTGCGGGCCAGCCGCAGACCGCTCACCGCACCGTCGCCCTCGATCGCCGCCGCGCTCCGCCAGAACACCAGATGGATCCGCCGGGTGGCGCCGGTCGCGGGGCGCTCCGCCCACTCCCGCAGGAGATCGACGTTGGCCCGCGTCTGCCGGTTGGTTTCGAGCAGCCGTTCGTCCGCCTCGTCCAACCGCAGATCCTCGGGCCGCACCAGGACGTCGACCCCGCGCAGCAGACCGAGTTCCCGGAGTTCGACGGTGGTGAACTTGGCCTGGGCGGGCCCGCGCCTGGCCACCAGGTACACGTCGGCGACGCTGCTGCACCGCAAGCCGTCGAGGACGTGATCCGGCACGTCGGTGTCCGCCAGTTCGCGGGGGTCCTTGACCAGCAACCGGGTCACGTCCAGTGCGACATTGCCCGCACCGAGCACGGCGACCTTCCTCGCGTGCAAGGGAAAATCGACGAGCGCGTCCGGATGGCCGTTGTACCAGGAGACGAATTCGCCCGCGGGCCAGCTGCCACGCAGCTCCTCGCCGGGTACCCCGAGCCCGCGATGCCCGGGAGCCCCGGTCGCGAAGATCACGGCCTCGTAGTGGGTGAGCAGATCGTCCAGGCCGAGATCCACGCCGAAGCTCACGTTGCCGAAGAACCGGACGGCGGGATTCTCCAGCACCCGCCGCAGGACGGCGCTCACCGACTTGATCCTCGGGTGATCGGGTGCCACGCCGTACCGGACGAGGCCGTACGGGGCGGGTAAGCGGTCGAAGACGTCGATGGCCGGACCCCGCTCCGATTTCAGCAGAGCCTCCGCGGTGAACACCCCCGCCGGCCCCGAACCGACGATCGCTATCCGTGGCACGCGACCTGACAGCACGGCGATTCCCCCTCCTCCAGCATGATCCTTGCCGCCCACGTTAGGCGCGCCGTCAGGAGCCGACATCGGCCTTCGGTCGCCCGCTCCCGTACAGAAAGTCTCGCGGCGCGGGAACCCGGCTACATCGATCGGATGACCCTCGGGTGAGCGGATCGAATCCGGACGGCCGCGGACGAGTGTTCGATTTCCGCGTCGCCCGGCGGATAAGTGCTGGTCATCGCGTCGCCGGCCACGTCCGGTCGTCGACTCGGACGCGGTTTTGGTCAGCCGGTAACCACATCAGGATCGCTGTAGTAAGCCACAACCGATCTTCAAGGGTGGGGGTCGCACCAGCCGATAGATTGTAAGGACTCACGAAGGACGCCCGAAAGAAATCGATATCCGCACTTCGCGTACGGGTCATCGAGTCACCGGCAAACTGGGGGAGCGTGCTGACGATGGAGGTCAATCTACTGGGGCCGCTCGAAGTCTTCCGCGATGGAGTGGTGATCACTCCGTCCGCGCCGAAACTTCGGCGGATGTTCAGTCTTCTGGCACTACAGGCGAACAATCTCGTCCGGACCGATCAGATCATCGACGAACTCTGGGAGGACAGGCCGACGGCCAGCGCCGCCACGACCTTGCAGACCTACATCTACCAACTGCGGAAGCTGCTGCAGCTGTCACCGGCGCAAGGCGTGCGCTCTTCGCGCCCCGCGGGTGCCGGTGATGCCGCGTTGCACACCCTCACGAACGGTTATGTTCTCGCGCTGCCGTCGAACGCGCTCGATTCGCACCGCTTCGAGCAACTGGCGAAACGCAGCCGGGCCGAATTGGAAATGGGGGCGGTCGGCACCGCGTCCGAATCGCTCGCGGAAGCGCTGCGGCTCTGGCGTGGGCTCGCGCTCGCGGACGTCAGCACGGGACCGGTCCTGGAGGCCGAAACGCGACGTCTGGAGGAACTCCGCAAAGGCGTCCTCGAACAGCGGATCGACGTGGATCTCCAGCTGGGCAAGCACAACGAGCTGCTCGGCGAGCTCACCATGCTGGGGGCGCAGTACCCGACCCATGAAGGTTTCCAGGCGAAATTGATGCTGGCGCTCTATCGGGCGGGCAGACAGGCCGAGGCGCTCCACGTGTACCACCGCACCAGGGAGGCACTGGCGAACGAACTCGGCCTCGATCCCACCGATTCGCTGCAACGGTTGCAGCGGGCCGTGCTGAGGGCGGACCAAAGCCTGTCCTCACCGGCCTCCGCCACGGGGCCGGTCGTCACCCGCCGGTCCAGGCCGCCGCGACAGCTCCCGCCCGACGGCGCGGTCCTGATCGGGAGGCGGGCCGAGAGCGCCGCGGCACTCGAGGCGTTGTGCACCGGGCGGGGCCGGGCCGCGACAGTGGTCGTCATCGTCGGCGCTCCCGGCGTCGGCAAAACGGCACTGTGCAACCACGTCGCGCATCAGGTCGTGGACCGGTATCCGGACGGGCAGTTCTACGCCAGGCTGCTCGGCGACGACGGCAGGCCGGTGGAACCGGGTGAGGTGCTCGCCGGGTTCCTGCGCGCGGCAGGGGTGACCGACGACCGGATCCCGGCGTCGACGGACGAACGCAGCAGGATGTTCCGCACCTGGACCACGGAACACCGGGTGCTCCTCGCGCTGGACGACGCGGTCAATCCCGAGCAGTTGCTGCCGTTGCTTCCGTCGAGTCCGGACTGCGGGGTGCTGGTGACCAGCCGCCGCCGTCTCTTCGTCGCGGCGACGAGCATGACCGTGGAACTGCGGCCGCTCACCGAGCCCGAAGGGGTTCAGCTGCTGACCGGGGTCCTCGGCAGTGACCGGGTTCTCCAGGACGAACAGGCCGCCAGGGAACTGGTGAGACTGTGCGACGGGCTTCCGCTGTCGCTGCATTCGGTCGCCGGGATGCTGCGGGTCCGGCCGCACTGGGCGATCGCCAGATCGGTCCACCGGCTCAGCACGGTGATCGACGGTCCCTTGATCAGCACCGATCTCCTCGGCCTGCAGGCGAGTGTCGAACGGAGCTGTTCGCTGGCTCGCCCGGACGCGCAGGACGCCTTCCGGAGGCTGACGAAGCTGGAGGACGGGAGCGTTTCGGCGGCTCAGGCGGCGGGGACACTGGAGGTGGACGAGCAGCACGCCGAGTCGTTGCTGGAGGATCTGGCCGAGCTGCGGCTGATCGAGGTGGCCGCTTTCGACGACCGGATCGGGCATACCCGGTATTCGTTCTTTCCCAGCCTGCGGGCGATCGGCCGCAGACTGGGGGAGCGGAAAGAACTCTGCCTGCTGAGCTGAAACGACGACGGCCCGGCACTCAGCCGGGCCGTCGTCGTCGCTGCCGCATCATGGTCCGCGGCCGGTGCGCGCAGAACCTCGTCCGGCGTGGCCGGGTCAGCGGACGTCGCCGGGCGACATCTTCGACGAGTTCTTCGGCGTAGCAGCGGATCAGTGGATGAAATTCGTAGCTCACCGTCGAAATCGCCTCGCCGGATATCCGGAGAAGTCCGTGATCGACGAGGGTGAGCAGGATCCTGCCGGTCTCCAGCCGGTCGTAACCGAGCAGCGCGGCCGCCTCGGCATCGGCCAGCGTGGGCTTCCCCGTGGCGGCGAACTTCCGGAAGGCAAGCTGAGCCCGCCTCGGCATGACGTGGTAGCTGCCCGCGATCCGCCCGCGTACGTCCAGATCGTGAAAGGACAACGCGTCGAGCCTGCGCGCGTCGTTTTCGAGCTCTCGGAGCACGGTCCGGATCGGCCAACCGGGAACGGAACCGAGCTGGGCGCCGACCGCGCGCACGGCGAGGGGCAGACCGCCGAGCAACTGGACTATCCGGTCGACGTGCTCACGTTCGACGGCGACCCGTTCCGTGCCGATCATCGCGGACAGCAGCCCGGCGCTCTCGGCCGGTTCGAGCGGGTCGAGACCGACCAACCGTGATCCCGCCGCCGGATGGAGGCCGCGCCGGGCGGTGACCACCACCGCACAACGCGGTCCGGCGGGCATCAGTGGCCGCACCTGCTCCGCGGAACCGACGTCGTCGAGCACGACGAGCACCCGCTTCATCGACGTCCATGTGCGAAAGAGCGCGGCCCTGTCTTCCAGGCCGGCGGGCAACCGCTCCGGGGGAAACCCCGCGGCCCGGAGGAAACCGTCGAGAACGTCCGCCGGATCCCTGGCTTCGCCGCTCGCGCCGAGGCAGGCGTAGAACTGCCCGCCCTCGAACCGGGATCGCACCCGTTGCGCGACGCGCACCGCGAAGGCGGTCTTGCCGACCCCCGGCATACCGTGCACCGACAGCACCCTCGGCGCGAGGTCCGCGAGCCCGGCCGAGGTCAGCCACAGGACCGCGTCCTCGACGAGGCCACCGCGGCCCACGAAGTCGGCGCTGTCGCCCGGCAGTTGAGCGGGGCGCTCGGACGCGATGGTGACCTGGGGTTTCGGCGGGGCGGTACTCGGGACCGGTTCGCCCGCCAGGACGGCCTGATGTGCCTGCTGCAGGAGCTGCGAAGGTTCGAGACCCATTTCCTCGACCATTTCGCGGCGGAATCGCTGGTAGACCCCCAAAGCCTCGTCGCGCCGGTGACAGCGATGCAGCGCGAGCATCAGGTGAGCGTGGAACACCTCGCTGCGCGGATACGTGATCACGAGTTCTTTCAATTCGCTCACGAGTTCACGATGCCGCCCCAGTTGAAGATCCGCTCCGATGCGGAGTTCGAGGGCGCGTAGCCTGCTCTCATCGAGGCCGGTGACGTGCGCGGCCAGCAGCGCGCCGGTCTCCATGGCACTCATCACCGGCTCTCGCCACAGGCCGAGGGCCTCGCGCAGCGATTCCGCGGCCAGGCGTGGTTCACCACGCTCCAGCGCGCCCTCGCCGCGCCGTACCAGCTGTTCGAACCTGTGCAGGTCGAGACAGGGCGGTGGCATTTCGAGGAAGTAGCTCTGCTGTTTGGTGTGCAACGCGAAACCGCGTTTCGGCAGATTCGCCGGGAAAAGCAGGGAACGAAGTTTGTGGATGTAGGTGTGCACCGTGGTGCGCGCGCTGGGCGGAGGGTGGTTTCCCCAGAGCTCCAGAACGAGATCGTCTATATTGACGGGCGTGTTGCTTCGAAGTATTAAAAGCGTCAGTATTCTTCGCATTTTGGGTGCGCTCGGCGTGACATCCCGCCCATTGATTTCGATCGCCAAAGACCCCAGAATTTTACAATACAGATCCACTTGTAGATCCTCCCCAGAGCACGATAAAGGGTAGCGAAGTTCACGTTCCACGCATACCGTGCCGCGGTCGGATAATATAGCCGATGACATCTCTGTGTCAATAAAGGAAACGGCCATCGGGGTTTGAAGTCGAGCGTCGAAGGTGAAACCACTGTCTGCGCGCCGGACGCGATGAATTCCCCGGTGGAGAGGCCGCCTTGGGGCTGAATCCGCAGCGCCGGACGTGGCTCGATGGCGATGTTTCCGCGAGGTTACCGAGGTGTGGAGCGGTGGGAAGTGCTCGGAGACGGCCTTGACCGATTCGGGTTCTGCGTCGAATCACCATTGGTCCTCGCCCGTGTTCCCCGTGTCGCGAAAACACTTCCTCGGTAATCGGCACCCGGACGGCGGTGTGCCGGAACGGTCGTACCTGGTTCGATCCGGCCGATCACGACAATCACCTGTTCCTATTGTGTGGAGTGGCCGGACGGGACTGACGGCCGCGGGTATGCTCACGGGAGCAGCGGCGGGACGCGGACCGGACGCGCCGGTACGCGGATCGCGGCGACCGCGCAGAGCATGATCAGAACAATGATTCGTTGCAGCTCGCCTTGGTCCATGGAGATACGTGTGGCGGAGTCCGTCATCCTTCCCGGAATCGGCTTTCCGATCAAGCGGGGTCGTCCGAAGAGCCCATCCGGCTCGTAGGTCTTATCGAGAAACCACTTTTCGCTGACAAGCGCCGATTCCATGACCTGTAACTCGGCCAGGGCATCGACGGTCAAGAGCTGGCAGCCGAACTGGACATCAAGGCCAACACGGCCTCCACCCGGGGGTGGTGCCCTACGGCCTGCGCGGCCCCCGGCGCGGTGGTGGCGGGCCGCACGATCCCGGTCAAGATCACCGTCGACCCGAACGCCGCGATGCCGTCCGGCTGACCCGGGTGAGTCGCGGATCAGCGAGGATCGTCCCTTTCCCGCACTGTGGTCTTGGCGCAATTACGCAAGATCGATTGACAAACTCTCCGGGGACGCCCGATATCACGGCTCATGAGATTGCCGAGTGGGCAAGCGATGTGTCAACATCGTCGATGTGACGGTCGGTGACGCCGGAATGGCTACTTTCGTCTTCTTGAAGGAACGAATCCACGGGATGCTGGCATCCACTGGCTGCAGCTTCGACGTCTATCCGCATGGGTCTTCGGTGAAGGGGACCCGAATCGACCCGCGCGGCGACGTCGACGTGGTGGTCGAACTGTGCCATCCGATCGTGCCCACTTGGCGGGACGGCTTCGAGGCGGCCCAGGGTACGAGCTTCGGCAAACGGGTGCAGGGGCGGGCACCCACTCCGGAATTCCTGTGGTTCAAGGAAACCATCGCGCAAGCGCTGAGCTACGACTTCGAGACGATGTCGCCGGGACTGGGATCGATGGTCGCGTGGGGCAAGGTCCAGAAGGTGCTCAAGGTGACACCGGTCTTTCCCGGCCACGTCAACGCCGATCTGCTGATCTGCCAGCGGTTCCTGGAAGCACCGCCCGTTTTCAGGAAGAGCGCGGACGAGGGTGTCATTTTCTGGGATGGATACGGTGAACCGCAGGTCAGTCATCCGAAGAAGTACATCGCGAAGGTCAAGGAAAAAGACAAGCGAACGAGCGGAATGTACACGCAACTCGTGCGGCATCTGAAAAATAACCATGCCGATCTCAAATATCGCGGCTCCGGAAACCGGCGCTCGCCCGGTCCGTCCAGCCAGGTCGCCACGGACTCGTCGCTGGGAGTTTCCTCGGCGACACTGGAGATGCTGGCGTACGGGGTTCCCAACGATCACTACACTCCCCGGAACCTGAACTCGACGCGAAAAAAGGTGAGGACCTATCTTCGTGGGGTCGCCGAGAACGAACGCTCGCGTCAGTCGTTCGTGCCCTGGGATCTCCTCAACGACACCACGTACCCGCACTGGATCGAGTTCATGCACGGAGCGTTCAGGACGATGCTGTCGAACGACAGGATGTGGGCCTGAGGAACAAGTGACATGGGTCGGGTCGACGAGTTCCGGCGGCGAGCGAGCGACAAGCCGTGCCCCTGGTGCGAACGGGTGGAGGGCTTCGACAAGCCGTCCCTTCAAGAGCGGATCAAGATCGAAGGCCGGGATGCCGCCAGTGGCGCCGTGACCGGACTGACGACCTCGGGGCTGGGGTCATTCCTGCGTCATCTCGCCAAGCCGAAGGGGGTTGACGCCGTCTGCGCTCGCTGTCGGGCGGCTGTCAAGATCTGCCCGAGATGCGATTCGCCCAATCGTCCCGGCGGGATGGTCGAAGAGTGCATGGCCTGCGGTAATACCTTCGTGTAGCCGAGGCGACCGGGTGGGCCTATTGACAAGCATGACAGTATTTTTCCAACTAGATGACTAGTGCGTTGTCCGGTGTTGCCGGCGAACGGCGATCCGGGTGGCGCCTCTGGGGAGAGGACTGTTCATGCAGCCGGCCCGCCGTATCGCCCAAGTAGTCGCGCTCACCGTCGCGGTGGGGATCACCTTGGCGGCGCCGGCCTCGGCGAGACCACTCGCGGCAGGCGACGACTACTACCAGGACGCGGTGGGCAAGACCGGTGCCGAACTCAAGTCGGCGTTGCACAAGATCATCAGTACCAACACCAAGCTGACCTACGAGCAGGTGTGGGACGGGATCAAGGCCACCGACGAAGATCCCGCCAACGCGGCGAACGTCGTGCTGCTCTACAGCGGCCGCTCGCAAGCGAAGACCGCCAACGGCGGCGGTGTCGACCAGTGGAACCGGGAACATGTCTGGGCGAAGTCGCACGGCGACTTCGGCACCGCGACCGGGCCCGGTACCGACCTGCACCATCTGCGTGCCGAGGACGTGTCGGTCAACAGCACCCGGGGGAACAAGGACTTCGACGCCGGTGGTTCCCCGGTCGACGAAGCGCCCGGCAGTCTGACCGACGACGATTCGTTCGAGCCGCGGGACGCGGCGAAGGGCGACGTGGCCCGCATGATCCTGTACATGGCCGTTCGCTACGACGGCACCGACGGCTTTGCCGATCTGGAGCCCAACGATGCCGTCGACAACGGCTCCAAGCCCAACATCGGCCGTCTCTCGGTGCTGTTGAAGTGGAACAGCCAGGATCCGCCCGACGCCGGCGAGCAGCGCCGCAACCAGGTCATCTACGACCAGTTCCAGCACAACCGCAATCCCTTCATCGACCATCCCGAATGGGCCGCCTCCATCTATTGAGGGGTAAGGCAAAGGGCGACGGGATGAAGGTGCCCTTCGCCGTGTCCGATGCTGGGCTGACCACCGAGGCGGGCGGCGCCGTCCGGAAAACGACGCCGCCCGTGGTCCTTCCGGATCACCAGGTGACGGGTAGCTCCCGCACCGTGTAGAAGATCACGTTCTCGTCGAAGGCCAATTCCTCCAGAGGTGCCGCCAGTTTCAGAGTCGGTATGCGTCGATAGAGCGTGCTGTAGGCGACCTGAAGCTCTGCCCGGGCCAGCGGGGCGCCGAGGCACAAGTGCTTGCCGTGGCCGAAAGCGAGATGGTGGCGGGACTCGCGCCCGATGTCGAGCCCATCGGGATTAGGGAAGGCCGAGCGGTCCCGGTTGGCCGTGCTCTTCACGGCGATGATGCCTTCGCCGGCGCGGATGAGTCTGCCGCCGATCTCCAGATCCTCCCGCGCGACACGGCGGGCCTCGGTGTGGGTGATGGACAAATAGCGCAGGAGTTCTTCCACGGCGTCGGCCACCGCCGCGGGATCGTCGCCGTCCCGGAGCTCTCGGAGCTGGTCCGGGTGGGTCAGGAGCGCGATCGTGCCCAAGGTGATCATGCTCGCGGTGGTGTCGTGTCCGGCCACGAGGAGAAGCTGGCCCAGCGTGGCGATCTCGCGGGGAGTCATCGCGCCGGTCCGGAACTGTTCGACGGTCAGTGTGCTGAGCAAGTCTTCGCCAGGCTCAGCGTTCTTCGCGGCCACCAGGTCTTCCAGGTAGGTGTTCAGTCGTTCGCTGGCGGCCATGGCCTGTCCGGGATCGAGTTCGTCCATCACGAGTGTGCGCGCGACGCCTTGGAAGAAGTCGCGGTCGGTGTAGGGCACGCCGAGCAGTTCGCAAATCACCTGTGAGGGGACCGGCAACGCGAAGGCCTCGACCAGATCCACCGGCCCGGGGGAGGCGAGCATCGCGTCGATGAGGTCGTCGACGATCCGCTGGATCCGGGGCCGCAAGGCCGCCATCTTCTTGATCGTGAATTCCGGCGTCAGCAGCCGCCGCTGGGCGGTGTGTTCCGGCGCGTCCATCTGCATCAACGTCTTCATCCGCGTGTCACGCGCCTTGCTCACCGCGTTGGTGTGCGGGAAGGCGGGCCGCGTGGCGTCGACGCTGACCCGTGGGTCGGCCAGCACCGCTCGCACGTCCGCGTGCCGTGTGATCAGCCAGGGCGTACTGCCGTCCCACAACCTCACCCGCGACACCGGCTCGAGTTCGGCCCGCCGGGTCAATTCCGGTGCCGGGTCGAGTGGGCAACCCGCCGCCCGGGCCATCGGAAACGACTGTGCCGCAGCCTTTTCGCCGGTCATGGAGCCTCCTTGTGTCGATCACTGATGCGCCTGCAGCATGCCGGTGGCGGGCACCCCGGTAATCGGACAAATCGGATGTTAGATGGCTCACATTCGGGGACGCCGCGTGAATGACACTGAGTGTCAGTGCGGGCCGGGTGCCTACTGTTCGCCGCCGCGGTTCAGTGCCGCGGTGACCTGGGCGATGACCTCGGACATGGGCGCCGCCGAACTCAGCACGGCGACCACGGTGGTCTCCTGGCCGGACGCGGCGGGCCCGCCGGTGCGGAACGCGTCGATGACCAGCGTGAACGCCTCGTCCGCGCCGGCCGCGATGTCGTCCTTGCCGCCGCTGCGCAGCCAACGGCGCAGCACGTGGTTGTTGGCGGCCGCGATCGCCGCGGCGGCCACCGCCGCGCGCAGGGCGGCCATCGGGTCGCCCTGCTCCTCGAACCGGCCCTGGAGATAGCGGGCGAGTACGCGCTGATAGCGGTCGACGGTCGCGACCTCCTTGTCCCGCAACGAAGGCACGGTGCGGGTCAAGGTGAAGCGCTTGAGGGAACCGTCGATGTCGGCGGCGTAGGAGTCGAGTACCAGGCGCACCGCGGCGCAGCCCACCTCCACCGGCTCGCACGCCGGGTCCGCGGTGGCGAAGACCTCTTCCATCTCCGCCACGATCTCGTCGTGATTGGCGAAGAGGACGTCGTCCTTCGCGTCGAAGTACCGGAAGAACGTGCGGCGGCCGACTCCCGCGGCGGCGGCGATCTCGTCCACCGTGGTGGCTTCGTATCCCTGGGTCACGAACAGATCCACCGCCGCGGTGGCGAGCGAACGGCGCAGTTGGCGCCGGCCGGCGGGGGTCGCCCCGACCCGGGTGGCCGGTACGCGTCGTGACGGATCCGTCATGGCGGGGACGGTAGCAGTTCTGCTTGCTAATGACACTGAGTGCCGTTACGGTGAGAGGCACTCCACACCCCGCCCAGTGGAAGGCGTCGCCGATGACCCTCGACCAGCAGATCCAGCCAAGCGAGTCTTCCGCGCTGCGGGAATCGGCGGCCGAGGACTTCGAGGCCTACTACGGCAGGCTCTTCGGCTGGTCGGTGAAACGGCAGGGGTCCCGGCCGTTTCTGGTACTGGAGAACGGCATCTGCGCGGTGACGGTCCCCAGGCTCAGTGCCGGACCGGTCCTCGACGGCCTCGCCGCGACAGGCTGCGAGGGGCCCGCGTTCGTCATCCCGTCGCGACTCGGGCCGCGCGTGGCCATGCTCGCCGAGACGGACGGCCTCGTTCCTCCGCGCGCCGCTCTGCCCAAGGACGTCGAGGTGATCGCCGGTGGCGCGCTTCTCCCGCTGCCGATCGGCGCCCGGCGTCCGGACGTCGCGCTGGAATGGCTCACCGTCCCCGACCCCCGGCAACGGTGGCTTCCCAGTCTGGGCGCGGTCCTCGCCGGTATTCACGCGAGGTTCTGAGAGGGCTTTTCCCGGTACGGTCCGGGAAAAGCCCTCCGCGTGCTTGAGGGATCAGAACCGGCCGCAGTTGCCGGTGCCCGCCTGACCGCTGAACACGGCCCGCAGCCAGGCGGTGGCGTCAGTGGCCGCGGTCGGCATGCCCAGCGCGTGGGAGAAGAAAGGTGCGAGGGAGACCAGTTCCTTCCACTGGACGTTGGCGCCCTTGCCGCACCAGTCCTTGGCCATCTGCTTGCCCACCGCCGCGGGGATCACGTCGTCCGTCGGGCTGTGCTGGACCATGGTCGGCATGGCGGGTTTGAGGTTCCCGATCCGGTTCTCGGCGATGATCGCGTCGAACGGCGGCTGTGTCAGGTACGACGAAACCGGCTGACCGTTCTTGGTCAGCGAGCTCGTCTGCTTGAACATGAACTTGAAAACGGCGTCGAGCGTGCAGGTCTGCCGTGCCTGCAGGAACAGTTCGGCACCGGCCGGATTGGCCAGGCCGACCAAGTTGGCCTCAGGGTAGGCCTGATTGATCCCGATCAGCGCGTAACCCAGGAATCCCAGGTATATTCCGCCGTCCAGCGATTTGGCCAGTGCGGCCTTGTCGGCGGGCGGCGCGCCGGAATAGACGCCTTTGACGTTCAGTTCGGGCGCGTAGGTGGAAGCCAGTTCCGCGGCCGCCGCGGCGGCACTGCCGCCCTCGGAGTAGCCGGCGATGCCCACCGGGCCGTTCCCGGGAAGTCCGGTCCCGGGCAACCGCTGAGCCGCACGGACCACGTCGAGCACGGTGTGCGCCTCGGAAAGCCGGTTCACGTAGGGATGGTCGCCACTGCCCTCGACCCACGGTCCGAGGTAGTCGGTCTGCGCGACGGCGAACCCGGCGCCCAGCAGCGCGTCGACGAAACCGTTCTGGAATCCGGAAACCAGGTCCCGGGAACCCTCGCCCGCCAAAGTTTTCGAGGGAGCGCACTGCGCGCCCATGCCGAAGGTGAACGGTGCGTAGGCCACGATCGGCCGCTCGCCGGGACCGCTCCACGCGGTCGACGGCACCAAGACCGTTCCGCTGACGGCGACCTGCTTGTCCTTGTTGTCCCGGGAAAGGTATTGGATCCGGGTGGCTTTGGCGCCGTTGTAGGTCGAGGGCTGCGACTTGACCACGTCGCCGTTCTGCCCCGCGGGCAGCGGTGACGAAACGGTGTACACCGAGGTCGCGTCGGCGCTGGCCGGCGAGGTGCTCGCCGTCAGGAGGGCGGTCGCGATCAGCGTCGCGGTCATGGTGACGGTCATGCCACGGCGAAGGGAAATGGGCATACGGGAACTCCACATCGAGTCGGAACGTGAGGTCGGCTGACCAAGTGCCTGACTGCGATGGCCTGTCGCAGAAAGCGCGGAGATCGTGTCCTGCGCCTTGTGAAGAATGGAAACGGCTCGGTCGCACACTGTCAACGGACGGCGACCGAACAGTCGCCGGGCTATCAACGGGTGGCGACCGGCCGCGCCGGTTTCTGTCAGGCGGGTGACAGGCGTCGACGCCTGTCACCCGCGTCCGCCGAAAAGATGCGGATCCGGCACGGCGCTGTTTAGAGTTTTCGCGGTGACCTCGAATTCGGGCGTTAAGGCAGCACCTTCAGGGTGGGTTCCGGTCGAGCACCGTTTCCTCGGTCTCGACAAACGGACGTTCGGACCGGCTCTGATCACCCTTTCGGTGGCCTTGGTGCTCATCTACGGACTACCGGCGGTCAACGCGGTCATCCCGTGGCGCAACGAGATCCGGGCCGGTGAGGTGCTGGAGCTCGGCGATGGCGCGACGGCGGTCCCGCCGGTGGGCTGGCAGCTCGAGAACGGCACGCTCGTCGGTACCGGCGCCGCGAGGCCGGAGTCGCTGCAGGCCCTGCTCGCCACGGGCGGCGCGACCATCGACCTGCGCGGCGCGTCGTACTCCGGATCCGCCGAGGCGTTCCTCGACCAGGTCGAGCGGTCGAGGGGGGCCGGCCCGGCCGGAGTCGACGGGACACAGGGCACGGTGACGACCACCGCCGGGCTGGTCGGCATCGTGCGGACCACCACCGGCCCCGCGGGTGACGGGCTCGACGTGGCGTTCAAGATGGCGGGCTCCGGTCAGGCGGCCGAGGCGGCACCCGCCTTGCTGATCACGGTCCGCACCGCGCCGGGCCAGTTCGAGCGCTATCGGGACGTGGTGGCGGGATTCCTGCGCAGCGTCGCGCCGGGGACGGGCCGATGACCGCGCCGTCGGAGGGCAAGGCGGCACAACTGGCCGCGATCGAACAGTCGGGCTGGGGACAGCCGTTCCGGTTCGTCCAGCCGCACAACCTGGCGTTCTGGGTGTATCTCCTCGGGATCGGCGGCGGCACGCTCTCGATGGTGCGGTACTTCGGCGCCGACGGTGGTTTCTACACCCCGGCGCTGGCCGGTGGCGTGCTGTTGTTCGGGCTCTACCTGGTGCCGTGGTTGCTGCTGCTGCGCCACCACAATCGCTACACCGCCCAACCGGCCGGACTGCTGGCGGCGGGGTTCGCGTGGGGTGGCATCGCCGCGGCGTTCTGGATCGCGCTCCCGGCGAACACCGCGCTGCTGGAGATCTGGACGAAGCTCGGCGGCACGGCCTTCGCGGCCGACTGGGCCGCCGGTCTCACCGCGCCGGTCAACGAGGAATGGGGCAAGGCACTCGGCCTGGTGCTGCTGATCGGGCTCGCGCCGAGGCTGGTCCGCAGCGCCTACGACGGTTTCATCATCGGCGCGTTCATCGGCCTGGGCTTCCAGGTCTTCGAGGACGTGCTCTACGTGTACAACGGTGCCGTCCAAAGCTTCGGTGTCGATCAGGTCGGCACCTCGCTGCAGATGTTCCTGATCCGGGGCGCGGCCGGAATCGTGTCGCACGCCCTCTTCAGCGCCGTCTTCTGCACCGGCCTGATGTGGGTCCTCGGGCGGACCCGGAGCGAGCGCAACGTGGTCCTCGGTGTGTCGACCATGCTGACGGCGATGGTGTTCCACTTCGCCTGGGACGACATGACCGGAATCAGTGGTGGCGGCTCCCTGGCCGCCGTCCTGCCCTTCGCGATCGCGGCCGTCGAGCTCACCGTGTTGTTCGCCGTCCTGCGCCGTGCCGCGCGGCAAGAACGTGCCTGGATCCGCCGGCTGCTCGGTCCGGAGGTGGAAACGAGCGTGCTGGATCCCGCCTTGCTGGACGCGGTCAGCGGCCTGCGCAAAGACCGCAAGGCTTATCGCAAGCGCTTGCACTCGCGGCGGAAGGCCCGCCACTCGATCGAAGGCGCGGGAGATCTCGCCCGTGAGATCGCCCGCGCGGGCGGACAGGAGACCGAACGAGTCGAACACGCCCGGAGCGAACTCCGCCGGCTCCGGGCGTGATCCGATCGTCCTACCGGTTGTCCAGATCGGCGTAGAAGTCGTTCAGCGCGGCCGCGCCCCGTTTCGGGTCCTGCATCATCCACCAGTGCCCGAGGCCGTCCAGGACGACTTCCCTGGCGTCGAACCGTTCAGCCGCGCGGTGGGCGAATTCCGGCCCGCCGACGTACTGGTCTTCCGTCGCGTTGATGACGAGCCCCGGACGGCGTTGCTCCTGGGGGAGCCCGGTGCCCCAATCGAACGCCGGGAGATCCGTCGCCGAGCGGTACAGAGCCAGGATGCACCGTCCCATCTCCGCACCGTCCGCGTTCGCCGTCGCCTCCGCCGCCGCGGTGGTCATCCCGGCCGCGACCAGCCCCGCCGCCAGGTCTTCGGCCGGACCGCCGAACATCTGCTCGATCGCGGCTTCGCCGGCACCGGGTGTCTGCCAGGTCTGCGCGAGGTCGTGCCAGACGTAGTCCGGATCGGTGCAGCCCGCCACGTCGTTGCACCAGGACCGGATGAGGTCGGGCCTGGTGGCGGCCACCCGCTGCACGTGGCAGCCGCCCCAGTCGTGCCCGACCAGATCAATCGGTCCGTCGATCGCTTCGAGTTCGGCGACGAGCCAGCGGAGATAGTCGTCCGCGGTCGCGCCGAACCCGTCGGGAACCGCCGCGCCGAACCCGGGCGGCGACAGCCTGACGACGTCGGTCCTCGCGAGTTCGTGGCGTAGCGGTTCCCAGATCGCGGCCGTTTCGGGAACTCCGTGGACGAAGACGACAGGCATGGTGACTCCGATGAACGCCGGGACACTGGTCGGTCCGGCCATCTTGGCACGGAAAGCGACGGCTCAGCAGGGCTGCAACAGCCAGCAGAGCCGGTACTTCGCCTGGTAGGTCGTCGACGTCCCTGGCGCGACGATGTTCTGTGTCCGCGCGCCACCGTGTGCCCAACCGGTGTAGGCGTACTTCAGGTTGAGCGGTGGCACGTTCTGCGGGCTGTCCGCGCTGATCGAGTTGGTGGATCCGGCGATCACCGTCCGCGAGAACGGCGTGCGCTGCTGGGTCCCGCCGACGGTGAGCATCGCCTGATTCGGGCTGGAGGTGAAGTTCAGGGACACCGTCTTCGGCTGGAGGTCGACGGTCTTGGTACCCGTGCGGCCGCTCGAGTCGGTCGCGGTGAGGGTCAGCTGCAGATATGACGGGTACTCGTGGTCCGGCGCGACGAACGAGCCGGACGCGACGCCCGGGAAGTCCTGGACGTTGTGCGTATGGCAGGTGCCGTTGGCCGCGCAGTGCCGGATCGCGAGCCGCCAGGACAACGCCGACGGCGGGAGCTGTCCGTCCTGTGCGTCGACGGCACGGCCGGAGAACGGCACGGTCTGGCCGACCGACCAGGTCAGCGCACCGGTCGGGCTGTCGATGACCGGCACCGGGTCGAGGCCGACCGGGTTCCCGACGGTCACGCGCACGGTCGTCGTCGCGGCGGCGCCGTGGGAGTCCGTGACCCGCAGACCGGCGTCGACGGCGGCGGCCGTCGTGTAGGTCCACGTCGGATTGGCGGCCGTCGAGTCGTCGTACGCGCCGTCGGCGTCGAGGTCCCAGGCGTAGGACAGCGTGTCCCCGGCGTCCGGGTCGGTGGAACCGGTGCCGTCGAACTGGACCGACAGCGGCGCCGGGCCGCTCGACGGGGTCGCGGTGGCCACCGCGACCGGCGGCCGGTTGGTGCCGCCGGGATGGCTCACCCGGTGGAGTTCACCGCTGCCCAGCGCGACGTAGAACAGGTCGCCGCCCGGACCGGTGAGCACCTGCACCGGTGTGTTGACGCCGGTCACGAAGGGCACCAGACGGCTCGCGTTCGGCTGGCCGCCGACGGTCTGCATGGCCCAGATGCACCCCCGGGAGGAGTCGGAGAAGAACAGCGCGCCGGAGTAGTCGGCGGGGTAGTTGCTCCCGGATTCGAAGGCGATGCCGCTGATCGACGAACCTCCGGTGGGACAAGGGTCGCCCGCCACCACCTTGGCGTTGTGGTTGTAGGCGTAGTACGGCGCGGCCTGCCCGCCGGAGCTGTACAGGGACTCGCACCGGTCGAGGTTCGCGCCGTCGTAACCCGCTTGCCGGGTGGTGCCCTCGAAGCAGGGCCAGCCGAAGTTCTCGGCCACGTTGTCGCCGACGTTGGCGACGCGGTTGATCTCCTCCCAGGTGTCCCAGCCGACGTCGCCCGCCCACAGCTCACTGGTCCCCGGCCGGAAGCCGAACCGGAACTGGTTCCGCGCGCCGTAGGCGATCACGCGCCGGGCGTTGGCGTCGGTGCTGCTCGCGAACGGGTTGCCGGCCGCGCCTTCGCCGGTGTCGGGGTCGAGGCGCAGCAACGCGCCGTTGAGCAGCACCGGCTGCCCGGCGGGGCGTCGAGGCGACTGCGAACGCAGCGCGCCGCCTTCCGCCGTCGGAGGCGTGAGGTTCGTCCCGGCGGGCGAGGGCGGGTCGGCACAAGGGTTCTCGACCTGGCCGTAGTCGGCGAAGTTGAAGCTGGCGCCGTCGCCGCCGCCCGCGTACAGGGCGCCGTCCGGCCCGAAGGCGAGAGCGCCGACCGAGTGGCTGGGGAACTGCTGGCACCAGCCCGTGACCAGCGGCTTTTCGCTGACGGCCGTCCCGGCCGGGCCCATGGTCAGCTGGGACACGCGACCGGTGACGACGCAGCCCTTGTTGGTGGCGCCCGGCGGGGTCGGGCAGGCGTCACCCCAGCGCGGCGCGGTGCCGCCGGGCACCGCGTCGAGGGTGTAGGACACGTAGACGTACGGCCTGGCGGGGAAAGCGGGGTCGACGGCCAGTCCGAGCAGGCCGCGATCCCAGAAGTCCTGTGTCTGCGGACGGAGATCGGCGAAGACCGTCGGCGTCGTGTCGGTGAGCGAGTCGAAGACCTTGACCAGGCCGGATTTCTCGGCGATGAACACCCGGCCGTCCGGCGCGAACGCGGTGGACGTCGGCGAGCTGAGCCCGCCGATCGCCACCGTGTCGGTGAAACCGGCCGGCACCGCGGCTTCGGCGGGCGCCACGGCGACGACCGCGACCGCGAGGGCGCCGACGAGCGGGCCGACCACGCCCACCGCCAACGCGCGTCGTGATCTTCGCGGGAACAGTGCTCTTGCTGAGAACAGCGGACGACGAGAACCCATCACACGACTCCTCCTGCGCAGGGACCGGAAAGAACGCGGTAGCTGTTCCCTATGGCGCGAGAAGCCCGAAAGTTGTTACGGCTCTACGAAAAATGCGCACAAAACGCTAAAGGGAAGGGCCCCGTCCAGCCGGACGGGGCCCTAGGCCGTGTCCTGCAAGTCTTGTTCGTGGTCTCCGCGCCCATGCGGCCCCTGACGGCACGGGCGGATGCGGCCGAGTACGACCCGGTACGAGGCCGATCCGCCCGCACCGTCAGGAACCACCTGGATCACGAAGCCCATCGAACAGACTTACAGGACACGGCCTAAGCGACGATCGAGGCGGGTCAGCCGGTGACGTCGAGGTGGGCCTTGACCGGGGTGGGGGTGGGGGCCTTGCCGTCGGCGGTGGGCTTGTCGCCCGCGGGCTTGGCGGTGGTGGCCGAGGTCGGCGGCGCGCTCGGCTTGCCGCTGGACGGCTTGCCGGTGCTCGGCTTGCCCGTGGGCGGCTCGGTGGTCGAACCGTCGCCACCACCCGCGGCGCAGGTCACCGAGGCGAGGTCGAGCGTCTGGAAGCCGTCGACGCTGATCGACAGCGCGGTGACGGTGATCGAGCCGTCTTTGTGCTCGACCTGCTTGTTCAGCGTGACCGAAGCCAGCCCTTCGACGCCGACGGCGGTGTTCGGCGCGGCGGCGACGTCGAGCTTGACACCTCCGATGCTCGCCTTGGCGAGCGACGAAGACCCCTTGCCGCCCTTGCATTCCGCCTGGACGGCCGACGCGCTGACCAGCGGCTTGCCCTGCTTGCCGCTGAGCCCGCCGAGGTTCACCTCGACGTCCTTGACGCTGGCCCTGGCCGCGCTCTCGCCCGCCTGGGCGTTGAGCAGGGTGACCTTGACCAGTTGCAGCGGCAGGGTGAACTCCGCGAGCGACTTCTGCCGGAAGCCGTCCGAGCCGTCGACCGCGGGGACCGGGTCGATCTTCAGCAGGCCCGAGGCGGACAGGGCGAACGCCGAACTGCCGTGGCCGGCGGCGCCTGCCGAAGGGGCGATGACCGTGAGCGCCACCGCGCTGAGGGCGATGCCGCCGACGAGAGCTTTTCTGGTGAACAAATCACTACCCTTTCGAGAATTGTTCAGACGATGTTGACAATGGCGCCCAGCGGAACCTTCACGAGCTCGTCGAGCGCCGCCTTCGGCACGCGAATGCAGCCGTCGCTGTTCGCTTGGCCCTGGAAACTGTCATTCGGCCACGTGTGGATGCCGACCGTGCCGGGACCGCCGCCGAACGTCTCGTGCGATTCCGAATGCGCGCTCAGCGGCAGGACGATCGGGCTGTACTCGTTGACGGTCTCCTCGATGGACGCCAGCAGGAACGCCCGGCCCTTCGGGGTCGGGTACTCCGGCTTCCCGGTGCCGATCGTCCACTTGCCCAGCGACTCGCCGGACCGTGTGACCTCGAGCGAGAAGGCCGCCCTGTCGACGTTGATGGTGTAGTCGTTCTGGGCGATTTCGACGCGCGCCGGGTCGAGGTGCACCCAGCCCGCGGACGCGTTGGGCCTGGTCGGGAGCAGGATCTCCGCCCACGGGCCCTGTTCGGCGATCACCGGGACCCAGGTCGGGGAGCCCACCTGGACCGACGGGAGCTTGGCGACGGCCTTGCCGCCGACGCTCTGGTAGACGACGAGGTCGTCCTTGGGGTGCACGACCTTGCCGGTGGCCGCGGCACCGGAGTCCTTGGCCGCGTCGGCGAGGGTGCCGAACGTGGTGGCCTCGGGCAGCAGGGTCAGGTCCTCCTGGCCGACCGCGGCCGGGACCGGGGTCACCGGATCGGCGCCGCAGCCCGCGGCCAGCAGGACGATCAGCGCGGCGAAACCGCGGATTCGTGCCCGGTTGCGCTTTCGCGGCCGGGGATGGGCGACATCACAGCTTTCCATACATCCCAATCCCTGAACGAGGAGAATTGACCAGCAGGCAAAGAATGTGTGGCCTGATCAGGCGACGCGACGAGAGCGTAGCGCCACCGGAATACCCGGTGAATCCGGGCCGCGTAAAGAATCTTGACAACGCCTTTTTGTAATGCGCGGACGAAAGCGTGAAGAAGAAATTCGCATACGCGGATGTGATCCCCGGGGGCGGGCGGCCCGTTCGGAGCAGCCCGGCCGCGACGCCGGAGCGCCGGGCCCGGGAACTTTCCGCCACGTCCGCGCGACCTTTGGGACATGTCCTCTTTTGACGGCGCCCGCCTGACCCGGTGCGTCCTCGTGGCAGGCGTGCTGCTCGCCGCCGTCGCGGCCTGCGGCATCGGCAAACCGGCGCCGGCCGCCCAGCAGGCCGACGTGGGCCTGCTGCCTCCCGCCGTGGCGAAACCCACCTCGTACCCGCTGACCATCGACAACTGCGGGCGGAAGGTCACCTTCGACGCGCCGCCGAAACGCGTGGTGCTGCTCAACGGCACGTCGGTAGCCGAGGTGGAGAGCTTCGTGGTCCTGGGGATCCAGGACCACATCCTGGCCAACAGCCAATCCTACGAAGTGTCGGACGAACCGTCCTTCGTGGACAAGATCAAGGCGATCCCGAAGGGGAACCTGAAGCTCAACGAGAACTTCGAGGTCCCGCGCGAGCAGGTCCTCGCCCTCAAGCCGGATCTGGTGATCTCCACCTGGGCGGGCGGGTTCGACGACAAGGTCGGTTCGGTCACCCGCGATCAGCTCGACGCGGCGGGGATCAAGAGCTTCGTCACGCCGTCGAACTGCGCGAACGGCGATCCGAACGCCCGGCCGGAAGACAAGGAGCGGTACGGGAAGCAGTCGGTCGAGTCGTCGTCCGAGCTGCTGCTGAGCCTCGGCGAGATCTTCGACGTCCAGCAGTGCGCCGCCGACCACGTCAACCGGACACGCGCCGAAATCACCGCCGTCCAAAAGGAAGTGGCGGGCAAGGAGCGCAAGAACGTCCTGGTCGTCTACCCGGGGATGTCGATGATGAACAACAACGGCCTGCCCGCGGTGTTCGGAGGCGGGATCTACGACGACATCGTCGGCCGTGCCGGTGGCGTGAACCCGTTCGCGGGCAAGACGAACACCCAGCTCGCCGAGATCAACGCCGAAGCGCTCGCCGCCGCACCTGTCGACGTGCTGGTGATCGGGTTGTTCCAGCCGGGGGAGAAGCCGGACGTGCTGGCCCAGGAGCTGTTCGCCAAGTTCCCCGCCTGGCAGGCGTCGAAGACCAAGACCTTCACCAGCGTCTCCGACAGCATCTACCTCGGCCCGATCAACGCGATCGCCGTCCGGAAGATCGCCGATGCCGCGCGTTGACCAGCGGCGGACACATCTGGTGCAGGGTAAGGGTTTCACCCTCCTGCTGGGCGGACTGACCGTCGCGCTCGCGCTGGCCGTGGCGTTCTCCGTCGGCATCGGCACGGTCGACGTCCCGGTCGGGCGCGTCCTCGCCGTCGTGTGGGCCCATCTGACCGGTGGCACCGAGGGCCTCGACCCGTTGACCGATCAGATCGTGTGGACCTTCCGCACCCCGCGCGTGCTGCTCGCGGCGGTGGCGGGCGCCGGCCTGAGCCTGGCCGGTCTGTGCCTGCAGACCCTGGTCCGGAATCCGCTGGCCGACCCGTACACCTTCGGCGTCACGGCCGGCGCGTCGCTGGGCGCCGTCGTGGTGATGACGACCGGGATCGCGGCGGGGATCGGGGTCGCCGGTGGCGCGTTCGTGGGCTCGTCCCTGAGCCTGCTCGTGGTTTTCGTGATGGCGCAACGCGGCGGCAGGCTGATCGGCACGAGTCTCGTCCTCGCCGGGGTCGCCGTCGCCTACCTCGGGATGGCGGGGACCGGCCTGCTGCAACTGCTGATCGATCCGTCGGAACTGCGCGGAGTCATGTTCTGGCTGCTCGGCTCGGTCGCCGGAGCGTCCTGGTCCGATCTCGCGATCCCGGCGGCCGCGACCGCGGTCACCGGGCTGTGGCTGGCGAGCCGGGGCCGGATGATGAACGCGCTCGCGACCGGCGAGGACACCGCGGCCGGGCTGGGTGTCGACGTCGACCGGTTGCGCGTCCTGTTGCTGGTGGCGGCGTCCCTGCTGACGGCGACGGTGGTGAGTGTCGCGGGCGGCATCGGTTTCGTGGGGCTGGTGGTCCCGCACGCGGTGCGGCTGGTCGTGGGACCGGACCATCGCAAGGTGATCCCGGTGTCCCTGCTGGGCGGGGCGGTCTTCCTGGTGCTTGTCGACCTCGCCACCCGCACGGTGAACAAGCCGAACGAGATGCCGATCGGCATCTTCACCGCGGCGCTCGGTGCGCCGTTCTTCCTGATGTTGCTGCGTGGCCGGAGGAGATCGCTGCGGTGAAGATCCAGATCCAGGGCGTGTCCGTGACGATCGACGACCTCCCGATCCTCGGCGACGTGAGCGTCGAGGTCGGAACCGGAACGGTCACCGGGCTCATCGGCCCCAACGGTTCCGGCAAGAGCACGTTGCTGCGTTGTGTCTACCGGGCGTTGAAGCCGGTGCGAGGCTCCGTCCACATCGGAGAGTCCGACGTCTGGCGGGGCACCGCTCGCGAGGCTGGGAGGCGGACGGCGGTCGTCGTCCAGGATCACGATCTCGACAACGGTTTCTCGGTCGAGGAGACCGTCCTCATGGGACGGACACCGCACAAGGGGATCCTGGAACGGGACAACGGCGGCGATCGTGACATCGTGCGGGACGCGCTGGACCGGGTGGGGATGGCCTGGGCCGCGCGCCGGGTCTTCACGCGGCTTTCCGGCGGTGAGCGGCAACGGGTCCTGGTGGCGCGGGCGCTCGCCCAGAAGACACCGGTCCTGCTGCTGGACGAGCCGACCAACCACCTCGACATCGGCGCCCAGCTCGGCCTGCTCGATCTCGTCCGTGAGCTCGGGCTGACCACCGTGGTCGCCCTGCACGACCTCGACCACGCCACCACCTACTGCGATCGCCTGGTACTGCTCGAAAAAGGCCGGGTCCTCGCGGCAGGGCCGCCCGAGGAGGTGCTGGAGCCGGAGCGGGTCGCCGAAGTGTTCGGAGTGCGCAGCACGATCGTGCCGCATCCGATCACCGGCCGCCCGCATTTCGTCACCGCCGCCGGGACATCGCAGCTCGTCGACTGACGCCCGGAGTCAGTCTTCCGTCTGTGACAAGGACTTTCCGGCCGTCTCGCGCATAGAGAAGGCCGCGACGAGCCCGACCGCGGCGGCGACCATGAGGTACGGGCCGGGGACGAGGGTGCTGCCGGTCGCCGAGATCAGGACGGTCATCAGATACGGCACGGTCCCGGCGAACAGGGCGGCGGTGAGGTTGTAGGCGATCGACAGGCCGCCCTGGCGGGTCCGGGTCGGGAAGATCTCCGCCGACCACACCGCGTAGGTGCCGAGGATCGCGGCGAGCACGACACCGAGCGTGAGTCCGCCGATCCACGTTCCCGTGAGTCCCGTGCGCATCACGAGATACGCCGGTGTCGCCAGGACGAAGAGCGCGATGCCCGCGCCGAGCAGGACAGGCCGTCGTCCGACCCGGTCGGAGAGCCGTCCGAAGGCGGGGACGAGGACCAGGGCGAGGAGCGAGATCACGGTGGACAGCAAGGCGGCGTCACCGGCGGAATGGCCGAGATGGTCGGTCTCGTAGGTGACCAGATAGGTGAGCACCGCGTAGAACGGCACGTGCATCATGGTCATCAGTCCCGCGGCCTGGAACAGCTGCTTCTTGTTGTCACGGAACAACTCCCGCACCGGGCTGCGGGGCACGTCACCGGTCGCCTCCAGCGCGCGGTACTCGGGGGTGTCCTCGATCTTGGTGCGGATGACGAAGCCGATGATCCCGAGCGGCGCCGCGAGCAGGAACGGGATCCGCCAGCCCCAGGACGCCAGCTGGTCTGCCGAGAGACCGAGCGACAGCAGCAGGAACACGAACGACCCGGCGAGGAAGCCCAGCAGGGAACCGACTTCGAGCCAGCTGACGCCGAAACCGCGGCGGTGACGCGGCGCGTACTCGGCGAGGAAGCTCGCCGCGCTCCCGAATTCGCCGCCCGCCGCGAAACCCTGCAGCAGCCGCAGGAAGACCAGCAGCAGGGGAGCGGCGATCCCGATCGTCGAGTACCCGGGCAGGAGGCCGATGACCAGGGTGGCGCCGGACATCACGAAGATGACGATGGACAGCGTGCGCTTGCGGCCGATCCGGTCGCCGAGCGGCCCGAACACCAGCGCCCCGATCGGCCGGATCCCGAAGGAGACCGCGAAAACGCCGAAGACGGCGAGCAGACCGGCTGTGGCGTCGCCCGCGGGGAAGAACACCGACGCGATGGTGCTCGCGAGATAGGCGTAGGCGGCCCAGTCGAACCAGTGCACGAACACCCCGACGGCCCCGGCGGCGATGCTGCGGCGCAGCATCGCGGGGTCGGTGGCGGTGGTGACGAACTCGTCGGGGGGAGAGTCCTGCGTGGTCATGATGCCTCCTTGAACCATGTCGCGCGAAGACGGTCAGGCGGGCTGCCTGACGGCACTGGCCCGGTCCGCACCGGTCCAGGCCAGTGCGATCGCGCCGTCGAGCAGCGCGCGTTCGGCCTCGCCGCCGACGCAGTGCGCGGCGAACTCGCGCTGGTGGTTGATCGCGGGCAGGGAGCCGATGCCGATGTAGGGATGGATGGCGGGCACGACCTGCGAGACGTTGCCCATGTCGGTCGACGCCCGGTTCATCCGGGACGCCGTCCCGCCCGCCGCGAACTCGCGGCCGAGTTCCAGCGCGTTGGTGCGGTAGGCGGCCAGCGCGGTCTCGTCGGCGCGGAACTCGGCGTAGGGCCTGCTCTCCGGCTCGACGCTCAGTTCGCAGCCGGTGGCCAGCGCGCCAGCCTCGAACGCGCGCAGCACGCGCGGCTCCAGTTCGGCGAGCTCCGCCAGCGTCTCGGCACGCACGTACCAGCGGCCGGTCGCGTGCTCGGGGATCGCGTTCGGGGCGTCACCGGCATGGGTCACGACTCCATGCACGCGGGCCGAGGCCGGAAGATGCTGCCGCAGCAGGCCGATCGCGACCTGGGCGACGGTGAACGCGTCGGCCGCGTTGATCCCGGCCTCCGGGTACGCGGCGGCGTGTGCCGACCGGCCGCGGTAGGAGATCTTCGAGTGACTGACGGCGAACGGCCGCGCCTCGGCGACATCGACGGGCGCGGGATGGACCATCATCGCCAAGTCGACATCGGCGAACGCGCCGCGGTCGAGCAGCTCGATCTTCCCGCCGCCGCCCTCTTCCGCGGGCGTTCCGTAGACCTCGACGGTCAGCCCGGCGTCGTCGGCGATCGAGGCCAGGCCGAGCGCCGCGCCGATCGAGCTCGCCGCGATGAGGTTGTGGCCGCAGGCGTGGCCGAGACCGGGCAGCGCGTCGTACTCGGCGCACAGCGCGATCCGGGTGGGTCCGCCGCCGAAGCTCGCGTGGAACGCCGTGTCCAGGCCCAAGTAAGTGGACGTGACGGCGAAACCGGCGCGGTCGAGCAGCTCCGGCACCATCGCGGCGGCACGATGCTCCTCCCAAGCGGTCTCGGGGTCGGCGTGCAACCGTCGCGAAAGCCGGATCAGTTCGTCGGCGTGGCGATCGACCTCGGCGCGGGCCGCGTCCTTCGGCGTCGTCATCATGCGTCGCCCGGCACACCGTAGGACGGCGCCGCGCCGGGGTCGAGCGCGCGGGTCACGTAGTCGTCCCGCTGCGGAAGCCAGACGTCGAGCAGTTCGGCCAGCCGGTCGATCGGGTCGTCTGCCCAGTCCACGCGCAGATCGGTGACCCGCCAGTCCACCCCGGACACCACGGCGAGACCGGCGGAGCGAACGGGACCTTCTTCGCCGCCCGCCGCGAGTCCTGCCTTCAGCGCGGTGACGAGCCGCTGTTCCAGTTCGCCTGCCGAGGAGAGAAAGGCGTCCACAATGGACTTCGGGATGTGTTCGCCCGCAAGCATGTTCCCCGCGGCCACGACACCGTCGGCGGTCGCGGACGCGTATGTTCCGAGCGTCTTGGCGCCGCTGAAGGCGAAGCCGGGCCCGGTCGGGCCGAGCACGGTCAACTGCCGGTACTCGACGCCCGACGTCGCCGTGACCACCTCGGACAGCGCCCGCTCGGCGTCACCGTGCTCGGCCAGCCTGTCGAGCAGGCGCCCGCCGAGCCGCGGGTCCGTGATGTTCTGCGACGAAGCCGCTCCGACGCCGGGCGCCAGATGCGTGACTCGGGCGGCGACGGCGGGGCTGGACGAACTGGCCGCGACACCGAACCGCACGGTGCCACCGGAGACCTCGCGGCCCACGATCGAGAAGGTCATTTCCCCTCCTCCGGGATCACCGCGACGGCGTCGATCTCGCACAGCCATTCCGGCCGCGCGAGCGCGGACACCACCACACCGGTCGAGATCGGGTGCACACCCTTGGTCCAGCGGCCGACGACGCGGTAGACGTCTTCGCGATAGCGCGGGTCGATCAGGTAGATCGTGAGCTTGACCAGGTGCTCCATCCGGCTGCCCGCTTCTTCGAGCAGCAGCTTGATGTTGGCCATCGCCTGCTCGGACTGCGCGGCCGCGTCGCCGATCCCGACGGACTCGCTGGTGTCGAGGTCCTGGCCGATCTGGCCGCGGACGTAGACCGTGCCGTTGGCGACGACGGCCTGGCAAAGGTCGTTGTCGAGGTTCTGCTCGGGATAGGTGTCGCGCGTGTTGAACGGGCGGATGCGGCGATGGACGGTCACTGCTCGGCCTTCCCTGGAAGAGGGCGGCCCGTCGGACGCGGGCCCCGTCGCCACAGCGTGCCGCCGGTATCGGTGTTCTGTACAGAAGATCTTTCAGGACCAATGCATCGATAATTCAGATGCATGGCGGGTAGTGGATGGGTCGGGTTGGTCGTGAGTGGCGTTTCGGGTTCTAACCCGAAACGCCACTCACGACCAACCCGACCGCCCCCTAAATCTGCAAATCAGATCTTGAAGGACGAAAACATCTGTTGGACACAGGCAACACTTCGCGGCCACCATCCAGAGGACGCAGCGAAACGGATGACGAACCTGGAGGTCTGGATGCCGAGCCAAGAGGTGGAGGCTCTCGTCGTGGGTGGGGGCCAGGCCGGTCTGGCGATGAGCGAGCACCTGAGTGGCCACGGGGTGCCGCACCTCGTCGTGGAGCGGAACCGCATCGCGGAGCGCTGGCGCTCGGAGCGGTGGGACTCGCTGGTCGCGAACGGTCCCGCTTGGCACGACCGCTTCCCCGGGCTGGAGTTCGCCGATCTGGCGCCGGACGACTTCCCCACGAAGGACCGGGTCGCCGAGTATTTCGAGGCCTACGCGGAAAAGATCGCCGCGCCGATCCGGACCGGGGTCGAGGTGACGTCGGTCCGGAGGAACGAGGGACGGCCGGGTTTCCAGGTGGAGACTTCGGACGGGACCGTCGAGACGCGCTACGTCATCGCGGCGACCGGGCCCTTCCAGCGGCCGGTGATGCCGCCGATCGTGCCCGAGGATGCCGGGATCCAGCAGCTCCACTCCAGCGGCTACCGCAATCCCGGGCAGCTGCCCGAAGGAGCGGTGCTGGTGGTCGGGGCCGGATCGTCGGGCGTGCAGATCGCCGAAGAACTCCACCGGTCCGGGCGCCGCGTGTATCTCTCGGTCGGTCCTCACGAGCGGCCGCCGCGCAGGTATCGCGGACGTGACTTCTGCTGGTGGCTCGGCGTCCTCGGCAAGTGGGACGCCGACACCCCGCCGCGGGGCGCGGAGCACGTCACCATCGCGGTCAGCGGAGCGCGTGGCGGGCACACGGTCGACTTCCGGGCGCTCGCCGGGATGGGAATCGAGCTCGTCGGCTCGACCTCTTCGTACGACGACGGCGTTCTCCGCTTCGCGCCGGACCTCGCGGCCAACCTCGCCAGGGGAGACGCGGGCTACCTCGCGACTCTCGACGAAGCCGACGCCTACGTCGTGCGCAACGGACTGGACCTGCCCGAGGAACCGGAGGCCCGGGTGCTGGGTCCGGATCCGGACCGCGTCACCGACCCGATCCCCGAACTCGACCTCGCCGCCGCCGGAGTCCGTTCGATCGTCTGGGCCACCGGCTTCGCCACCGACTACGGCTGGCTGCGGGTCGACGCGTTCGACGAGAACGGCAGGCCGGACCACCGGCGGGGAGTGTCCGCCGAGCCCGGCGTGTACTTCCTGGGGCTGCCCTGGCAGGCGCGCCGCGGCTCGAGTTTCATCTGGGGGGTGTGGCACGACGCCAAGCTCGTGGCCGACCACATCGCGACCCATCGGGCCTATCTGCGGTACCGGTGATCGTCAGCGGGTGTAGTGGGTGCGGCACAGCTCCCGGAACTCCTGCGCCCGCCGGGTGAGCCGGGCGCCGCGCATCGAAGCGACGACGATCTCCAGTGCCGGGACGACGTCGGTGAGCGCCAGCGGGACGGCTTTCGAACCCGAGTACGTGGTGTCCTCCGGCGGGCGCTGGTTGAGCAGGGCGAAGCCGTGGCCGGACGCGACGAGCGAGCGGACGGTCTCGTAACCGGTGCTGCGGTGCCGGATCCGCGGTTCCACCCCGGCGTCGCGCAGGATCGCCAGCAGGTATTCGCGGCTGTTCGGGAGGTCGAGCAGCACCATGGGTTCTTCGGCCAGGTCGTGGAGCGACACCTTGCGGCTCTTCCTGCGCGCGAGCCGGTGCCTCTCGGGGACTAGGGCGTACGGGGCGGTGCTGCCCACGACTTCGCGATCGATGTCGTCGTCGAGGTCGTAGCCGTAGAGGAGGGCGAGTTCGGTGCCGCCGGAACGAAGGGCCGTCTTCAACGCGTGATGCTCGCCTTCACGCAAGGACACGTGCACCTTCGGATGCCGGGCTTCGAATTCCGCCAGCAGGCTGGGCAACCGGAACGGCGCGAGGGTGGCGAAGCAGCCGACAGTCAGCGTTCCCACCAGTTCGGTGCCGGACTGCCGCGCCGTCTCGACCAGCTCGGCGCCGTGGGCGAGGAAATTCAGCACCCTCTTGTAGAACGCCTCACCCGCCGTGGTCAGGCTGAGCCCGCGGGCGTGATGGCGCAAGAGGAACTGCACGCCCATTTCCTTCTCCAGCTGCGCGATCGCGGTCGACACGGCCGACTGCGAGACCACCAGTTCCTTCGACGCGGCGGTCATGCTCAGATGCCGGGCCGCCGCCTCGAAGTAGCGCAGCTGCACGAGGGTGAAGGACGGTTCGCTCATGGACGCATCTTGCCTTTCAGTGATCGCGGTAGCCGAGGCCGGCGGAAACCTGTTTTGCCGCACGGCCGGCGACGCGGTTCAGGCCGCGCATCCGGGCGGTGGGCATGTACGGCCGCGTCGCCGAAACGCTGATGGCTCCGGCGATCGCGCCGGTGGCGTCGCGGATCGGCGCCGCCACACAGCGTCTTGCCACTCCGCCGCCGAGTCCAAGAGCAGGGCCATGCCGACACCGGTGCGGGTCAACGGCATCCGGTGCCCGATCCGGGAGCGCATCTCCGCACCCTGCGAGCCCGGCAGTTTGTCCAGGTACAGCACCGAGTCCCCGTCGCGGACGGCCAAATGCACCGTGTCGCGCAGCTGGGCGGCCAGTTCCTCCAGCACCGGCCGCGCGACCACCGGCGGCGGACTGCCGTGCAAGGCCTGGAAACCCAGCTCGACCAGGGTGCGGAGATCGGCCGCGCCGCCGGCGACGGCGCGGATCACCGCGAGCCCGCGGGCGAGGGTCTGGGTGCCTGGCGGCGCCGGGTCGGCCACTCCGCGATCCTACATATAGGGACGGTGTTCGCATTATCGGAACACGCCCTCACGATGTCGCTCGCGACGGACACTCTGAACCGTCGCAGGGATAGGGAAACGATGAAGATCACGTCGGTGGCCGCCACCGTGGCGGAGCTTTCCCGACTACCTGATCGGCAAGGAGCCGGCGCGGTGAAGATGAACGGGACCGAGAAACTGTCCTATTTGGACACTTGGGACAAGGTCGATCGCTGTGTGGCCAACGTGGACGCCGTGCGCCAGGCCGTCGGCCCGAACGTCGGCATCGGGGTGGACTTCCACGGCCGCGTGCACAAGCCGATGGCCAAGGTCCTGCTGCGCGAACTGGAGCCGTACCGGCTGATGTTCGTCGAGGAACCGGTGCTCTCGGAACACATCGACGGGTTCGCGGAGGTCCTCCGCAACTCGCCGATCCCCATCGCGCTGGCGGCCTGCCTCCAGATCGACGCGGGCTGCTACAACGCGACGATCAGGAACAGAGCCTCGGCATCCACTACAACACGGGTAACGATCTCCTCGACCACGTCACCGACCCGTCGGTGTTCGCGTACGAAGGCGGACAGGTCACGATCCCCGGCGGGCCGGGACTCGGTATCGAGATCAACGAAGAGTACGTCGCCGAACGCGCGGCGGAGGGACACCGCTGGCGGAATCCGGTGCGGCGGCACGCCGACAGCTCGTTCGCGGAGTGGTGAGCGCGATGGCGCCTTCCGACCACTCAGGACTCACGGCCCCGCCGTCCCGCACGAACCTGTCGATCACGATCGCCGGGATCCTGTCCTACGTCTTCCTCGTCGGCAAGGTCGAGCGGGCCGCCGAGACTACGCAGGGTGAGCCGATCCGGGGGTAGGGTGACTCCTGATGATCGACCGACAACGCCTGCGGGTGTGGTGGGCCGCCCTGCTCTACACGGCGTTCACCGGAACCGACGCCCCGCCGAAGCGTTCGGCGGGGTTGCGCTGGCTGCGCCGTCTCACGATCCTCGGATGGGCGTTCTGGTCCGGTTTCGTCACGTTCTCGACCGTTTCGGTGTCGCCGCCCGCGAAGACGTTCAACGTGATCGTCACGGTGCTGCCCTGTCTGCTCGCGGTGCGTTCGCCGTTGTGGGGATGGCGCACGCTGATCGTCGGCATCGTGACCACCCCGCTGACCTTGCCCGGTATCTCCGGCTCGTGGGGATGGCATTGGGCGCCGGGCCTCGCGCTCACGGCGGCGCTCGTCTTCTATCTCGTGGGGGAGAGCAACGACCAGGCGGAACTGGCCTGGGCGGGGCTGATCTCGTTCGCCGCCGCGGCGCCCTTCGTCCAGGACTGGCGAGACGCGGCACTGCTGGTGATGCTGGGCGGAATTGCGCTCTTCCTCGGCAACACGGTGCGCCAGCGCAGGCTCGCCGAGGAAGAACGCGCGGCTCAACAAGAACGCAGACTCGCCGAAGAGACGCGGGCGGCGCTTCTCGAAGAGCGCGCGGGAATCGCACGAGAACTTCATGACGTGGTCGCGCACCACATGTCCGTGCTCGCGCTGCGTGCGGACTCGGCGCGGTTCCGGTTCGCGGACAAGGACAAGGCAGATCGCGAAGCCGAGATCTGGCGGGAGTTCGCCGACCTGGCCGGGACCGCCAGGGAAGGGCTGACCGAACTGCGCAGACTGCTCGGGGTGCTCCGGTCCGAGGACCAAGCTCTGCTGGTCGCGCCGCAGCCGGGGCTGGCCCGGGTGGTCGAGCTCGTCGACGGGGTCAAGGCCGCAGGCACGTCGTGCGAGCTCACTCTGCGCGGCGACCTCGACGCCGTTCCGGTGGGGGTCGCGTTGTCGGTGTTCCGGATCGTGCAGGAAGCACTCAGCAACGCGATCCAGCACGCTCCCGGAGCGTCGGTCTCCGTCGAGCTCACGGCAGGGCCGGGTGCTGTCGGCCTGCTCATCGAGAACGGCCCCGGACAGGGTCCGAAAAGGACCGAACAGGCAGGCAGCGGGCACGGTTTGGTGGGGATGCGGGAGCGGGCCGCTATGCTCGCCGCGGATCTCGAGCTGGGGGAGAGGCCGGACGGCGGCTTCCTCGTCGCCCTGACCGTTCCGCTCGATCGTGAGGAGCATCCGAAACCGTGATCTCGGTGGTCATC
Organism: Amycolatopsis sp. lyj-84; assembly: GCF_046549075.1. Taxonomy (NCBI): domain Bacteria; kingdom Bacillati; phylum Actinomycetota; class Actinomycetes; order Pseudonocardiales; family Pseudonocardiaceae; genus Amycolatopsis; species Amycolatopsis sp. lyj-84. Next base: position 195,130 of record NZ_JAJPWO010000004.1, on the reverse strand, counting down.
GCCGACGACCAGACCATGGTCAGGCAGAGCTTCCGCGCCGTGCTCGACGCGCAGGCCGACATGCGTGTGGTCGGAGAAGCCGCGGACGGGATCACCGCCGTCGCCCTGTGCGCCGAACTCGAACCGGACGTCGTACTGATGGACGTGCGCATGCCCGAACTCGACGGGCTCGAAGCGACCCGGCGGATCGTGGCGGGACGGCAAGAAGTCCGCGTACTGATCCTCACCACCTTCGACATCGATGAGTACGTGTTCGGCGGCCTGCGGGCGGGCGCGAGCGGTTTCCTGCTGAAGGATTCCCCGCTGGACGACCTGGTCACCGCGGTCCGGGTGATCTCCGCGGGCAACGCGCTCTTCGCGCCCACGATCACCCGGCGCCTGATCGGCGAGTTCACCCGGACCCACGCGTCGGCGCACGCGGGCCCTTCCCTCGTGGCCGACCTGACCGCCCGCGAGACCGAGGTGCTCCGGCTGATCGCGCGCGGCCTCTCCAACACGGAGATCGCCGAAGCGCTGGTGATCGCGGAACAGACGGCGAAATCCCATGTCAGCAGGGTTTTCGCGAAGCTCGGGGTGCGTGACCGCGCGCAAGCGGTCATGGTCGCGTACGAGGCGGGGCTCGTCGTGCCGGGCACCGCGCCCTGATACCGGGGTAGGGGTCCGGCGGGATCGGGTACCGGGGTACCGGCGCCAAGACGGAACCCCGGGGCGATGTCCCCCGGTGCGTTTCCGGAGATCGTTTCCCCATGAAATGGTCGCAAGCGTCGCGCGTCAACCAGGCGCCGGTGATCGTCGGCGGAGCGATGACCGTACTCGCCCTGGTCGCGCTCGGCTGGTGGATCTCGGACACCCCGCTCGGCATCGATTCGGCGGTCTACCGGGCCGGCGGGTACGCCGTGGTCCACGGGGAAAGTCTCTATTCACCGCTGCTCGCGCTTCCCGGCTGGGCACTGGACCTGCCGTTCACCTATCCGCCGTTCGCCGCGCTGCTCTTCACTTCGCTGACCGTGCTGCCGACCCAGCTGTGCTGGGGCCTGCTCGCGCTGGCGGCCGCGCCTTCCCTCTACGTCGCGCTCCGGCCGTTCGCCGATCGCGCGCACCTTCCGCTTCTGCTGCTCGGCGCCTTCGCGCTGCAACCGGTGTGGCAGAGCATCGGCCTCGGACAGGTCAATCTCGTCCTGATGGCCGCGGTGGTGGCGGACATGTTCCTCCTGCGCGATTCCCGCTATCGCGGAATCGCGATCGGGATCGTCGCGGCGATCAAGCTGATCCCGCTGATCTTCATCGTCCACCTCCTGGTGGTCAGGCGATTCGCTGACGCGGCCCGGGCGCTGGCGGCCTTCGCCGGGGCGACGGCGTTCGCGCTGGTCGTCCTGCCGGGGGACTCCGTGCGGTACTGGACCTCGGCGATCTTCAACGCCCACTTCGCCGCGACGAAGGGCTGGGTGGGAAACCAGTCATGGCAAGGATTCGTCGGGCGGACGCTGCCGGAAGGCGGTGCGGCCACCGTGGTGATCGTGGCGGCCAGCGCGGCCTTCGCTGTGCTGGCGATGTGGCTCGTGCACCGGCTCCACCGCGCGGGCGACGACCGTGCCGCGCTGCTGGTCACGGCCGGATGCTCCCTGCTCGTCAGCCCGATCTCCTGGACCCATCACTGGGTGTGGGTGGTGCCCGCGCTCGGATACCTCGCAGCCAAGGGGCGGCGCGGGGCTGCGATCGTGGTCGCGGCCCTGTTCACCGGCTGGACGGTCGCCGTGGTTCCCGGCGGCGGTGGCGCCGAACGCGCCTGGAACCTCGCGGAGGCGCTCGTCGGCAACGCGTACCTGATCGTTCTCGTCGTCGCGGGAGTCTTGCTGACCCGCCGGATGCTCATCCTCCGGAAAGACGCGGGATCTGAGCCATCGGGGCGGATGTATGGCAGATTGAGACAACCGTGAACGAGCTCTACCGGATAACCCCCGGCGCATGGATCGAGAACTATTTGTGGGTGATCAAGGACGTGGCACCGTCGACCGTCTGACGAGGAAGCCGCCTTACCGCCTGTTGCTCGTCGTGCGCAACGGAGCGACGCTGGATCGGTTGCTCAGCCTTTTGCAGGTGCTGCGTGAGGACGTACCCGAAATCCGCTTCACCATTGAACCAGGATCGGTTTTCGATCAAGGGCTGTCCCATCACATCGAAAGTCGCGGCTACGAGGTTCTGGCTTGGCAAGAAGCGACCGCGTCCAGCTTCGACGTGATCCTCGCCGCTCACGCGTCGTGGCAGCTGGCCAGTCTGCGCGGTTACCTCGTCGTTTGCCCCCACGGCGCCGGTTACAACAGGTTGGTGCCCGGCTCCACCGGGTCCGACACCGTGGCGACCGGTCTGGTCCGCAGCCAGCTGACGCACGACGGCGAGGTGATCCCCGATCTCATCTACGTGTCCCACGCCGAGCAGATCGACAGGCTGCGCGAAAGCGTGCCGGAGGCGGCGGAACGCGCGGTCGTGCTGGGAGACCCGGTCTTCGACCGGATCGCGGATTCCGAGGTCCTGCGGAGCCGTTTCCGGCGGCAACTGAACGTGACCGAGACTCAGAAACTCGTGGTGGTGAGCTCGACTTGGGGACGGTACGGGACGTTGGGCACCCGTGAAGACCTGATTCCCAAGCTGCTCGCTCAGCTTCCCGTCCACGAATACCGCCTGCTGGTCATTCTGCATCCGAACGTGTGGGCGGGTCACTCGGCGGGTGAGGTCAAACTCTATTTGCAGGATTACTGCGACAGCGGATTGATGTACGTTCCTCCGCACACGCCGTGGGAGGCGGGCGTAGTCGCCGCGGACATCCTGCTCGGTGATCACGGATCCGTGACCTACTACGGAGCCGCACTCGGGCGTCCTTACCTGTTGGTCGCCGACGGCCGAGCGGAGCTAGATCCTGTTTCGCCGCCGGCGCTGCTCAGCGGCGAAAGCGCGTACCTCGACCTCGGGCAGGACCTGCTGCCGCAGATCGAGCGCAACCTGGCTCCTCCCGATCCGGCCGAGGTGACCGCGGTGGCCGCGGCGATGTTCCAAGAACAGGACCGCTCCTGGGAGATTCTGCGAAACGGCATCATGCGAGCCGCGGGGAGGCCCGTTCCGCGAAGGGCACCTCGCGTAGTCCCGGTGGGCGACCCCGAGGTACCACCTGATCGTCCGCTCACGGCTTGGATGGTGCTGGCGAAGGTCTACGATCCAGGAAGCGGCCCGATGGTCGCCGTCCAGTGTTTTCCGCGAATCGCCGCCGAGCGTGTCGCCGATCTCAGCGAGGATTATCTCCAGGTCACGACGGAGGGCGAGATCGATCGATCGGTGCGGGAAAACAGCGAAGTGATCGTGCATGCGGATCCGGTCGCCCCGACGGTCGGTGATAAATGGGCGGCGAATATCTTCGCGCGTTATCCCGGCGTGGGGCTCGTGGGGTACGCCTTCGCGGAAGGCTGCAACCTGAAGTGGCGGGATGGGCCCAGCGTCCGGGTCGACCACCCTGACGTGGTGGTGGGGGCCGCGGCCATCCACTGCTGGCGGGTCAACGGGTACGCGCTCGACGCGGTGGCGTCCTTCGAGGTCGACCTGGGGAGCGCGCAGATAAAGCTCGTCGTGACACCCCTCGCTCACTCGAACGGGGTGCGAGTGAATGGGTACTGAGCCAGGGGCGGCTTCGAGTCTTCCTCGGGGCTCCCCAGGGAGACCCGAGGAAGACTCGACTGTCCTTAAGGGACTCATTTCACGGTGTAGTTGCCCGGTTTAGGTGCCTTGCGTGCTTCGTGACGGGGGTTGTGAGTGGCAAAGAGGGTTCTGGATGCCGATGTAGGCGAGTGGGGAAGATTTAAGACGTTCAACGTCTCAAATCCTCCCCGCTCGACCGCCGTCCGCGGGGATGCGGGGGTGGCACGGTCTTGATCAACGGAGGATCGGGGACGTTGAGTGTCCCCGATCCTCCGTTGATCAAGCTCCGAGACCGGAGCGACCCCCCTCGACTACCGCACCACACGTTCGCCCTGGTCGCGCGCAGGTAAACAAATACCGGTCCGCCCAACCCGCATTGCCACTCGCGACCCCCGTCGCAAACCGTGCATATGGGCTCAATCAGGTATTTACTCGCCCCGAAACTGTCCTCTATGGACAGTCGGAGTGTGGTCGGCTCTCTTCGGCCAGTCCAGATCCGCCCCGGCACGGCCCGACCGCGAACCCGACACGTTTGCCCTTCCTCTCAATGCGCACTCCCCGCGCGAGGGAAGTCCTTGCGTTTGATCTTGGCCCGGCGCCCGTCCGGGTGGTGGAAGACGATGCCTTCGGCGGGGTGCCCGGGGGAGAACCGGCTGTCCAGGGTGGCGAGGAAATCCCGGAGTTCGTGGTAGCTGCGCGGTGTCTCGGGCAGGGGCGGTGCCTGGAAATTGAAGGGGATGCACCGGTGGTCCTCGAGTCCCAGGGGATTGCCTTGGATACGGGGACCGAGTGCCTCGCTGGGATGTTCCCCGTCCGGCCAGTCGGTGACGTCGGTATTCCCGGCCGCCGCGAGGATCCATTTGTCGTCGGCGGATTCGCTGTCGGTGTCGACGTACCAGCCGTCCACGATGCCTTGCTGTTTCTGCTCCTTGCTCGGGTTGCGTCGCTTTTCGACCCGGACCAGCCGGCCCGAGCGCACGGTCAGCCGGATGTTGGTGCCGTCCAGTTTCTCGGTGCCCACCCCGGCGCCGTCGAACACCCACGCGCATTCGGCGCGGGGTCTGTCGATGACGTGGAAGCGCTCATCGCGCTCGAAAAGCGTGGGGATCTTTTCCATGACGGTCTTCCCTTTCGCGACGTGCCCGATGAGTTCCTCGGCCGAGATGGCGCCGGCGGCCAGTCCGCCGGCGAGGGCACGTATCAGCTCCGCGACGGGGACGTCGGCTTCGACCGCCACGTGCTTCAGCGCCTTCTTCTCTTCCGGTGAAATCCAGGCGACCAGTCGCGACCAGCCCTCGGGAGGTGTCCAGCGGGCCAGCGTCGCAGGGTCTTTCCGCGGCCTGCCCCGTCCTCGTGCTTGATCCACGGCTGAAACCGTAGCCAGCGACGACGACTTGTGTCAATTGGCATAACAGAAAATAGCCGGGATCAGCGCGCGGCCGCCTCCTTGAGGATCTGGGCGACCGTCGTCTGGCCTTTGGCCCGGGCGTGGGCGAGGGGAGTGACGCCATCCTTGTCGGCGAGGTTCACGTCCGCGCCGGCTGCGGCGAGCGCCCGGACGACCTCTTGGTGGCGCGGCCCGCCGTCGCCGAGGATGACCGCCTCCAATAACGCCGTCCAGCCCAGGTCGTTGACGTGGTCGACGTCGATCCCGCTGTTCGCCACCAGCCGCACGTACTCGACGTGCCCGCGTTCGGAGGCGGGGATCAGCGAGACGCCGCCGAACCGGTTGGTGATGGTCAGATCCGGCTTGCTCCCGAGAAGCAGCTTCGCCATCGCCACGTTCCCGGTGACCCCGGTGACCAGCCAGGGCGTGTCATGCCGCCCGTCGAGAGCGTTCGGGTCGGCGCCCGCCTCGACGAGGACGCCGGCGACCTCGACCCGGTTCTCGGTGACGGCGACGAGCAGCGGGGTCCGGCCGCGATCGTCCCGTGTCTCCAGGTCGGCGCCCGCTTCGACGGCCTGCCTGACGAGGTTCACGTCGGCTTCGAAGAGTTGCTGCACGGGGACTCCTTGGCGGGGTGGCTGGGACTGGGTGGGCGGGGGTGGTGGAGCGCTCGGCGCCTGCGCGGAGCAGGCACCGAGCGCGGCGGCGGCGAGCAGCGCCGTGATCGCCCGCCCGCCGATCATCAGCGGAGTTCCCCGATGGCGCGCAAACCCGCCGTGGCGAACCGCTCGTCGAGGTCGCCGCTGGGCGCGCCGCCGACCCCGATCCCGGCGATCGGGCCGCCGTTGGCGGCGACCGGCACTCCGCCGGCGAGGAAGAGGGTCCCGGGGATGTCACGGATGGTCGGCCCGTCGCCCTGGGCGTTCTTGGCCAGCGCGGACGTCGGCTGCCCGAAGGAGACCGCGGTGAAGGCCTTGCGCTTGGCGGACTCCTCGGTCTGCGGTCCGGCGCCGTCGCCCTTGAGCAGGACGCGCACCGCGCCGGACCGGTCCAGCACGGCGACGGTGACCCGCTGCCCCTCCTTCTCGGCGGCGTCCAGCGCGGCCTGCGCGGCGCGGGTGGCGGCGTCGACGCCGAGCACGCTGGTCTGCACCACGGCCTGCGGCGCGGGCGGCTGCGGCTTCCGGTCCTGCGCCTGTGCCGCGCCGAGACCGGTGGCGAGTGCGACGGTCGCGAGACCGGCCGTCATACCCAGGACGAGGCGGGTGCGGGGGAGCTTGGCGTTCATCGGATTTCCTTTGCCGTGGGGTGTTTCGTACTCCTACGACTCTCCTGCCCGGCGGACGTGGGCGAATCGGGAATGTGGAGCTTGATCGGGCGTCGTCCGGTCGGTGCGGGCATCAACCGAACGATTGATGCGGCGGAACCCCCCTTCCTGCCTACGATCATCTGCGACGGAGGGAGGACCGGAATGAGGTCGCATATCGGGGCGGCCACCAGGCTGAACGCCGCCATGCACACCGGGTTCTTCCTGTTGCTGGCCGCGTCGGTCGCGCGGTTCGTCGCGGGGCACGGGCTGAGCGGGGCCACTCCGCTGATCCTCGTGCTCACCGGCACGCTCGCGCTGGTGTACGCGGCGGGAGTACTGAGCTGGTCCGTGCTCGGCCGGTTGCGCCAGGTCTGGCTGACCGTGGTGATCGTCGTCTGGCTCGCGCTGGTGGTGGCGGCGCCGAGCTTCGCCTGGTGCGCCGTGCCGTTGTTCTTCGTCTGTCTCCAGGTGCTGCGCCCGCGGACCGTGGTCGTGGTGGTCGCGGTGCTGACCGTCGCGACCATCCTCGCCCAGCTGCGGATCGCGAGCGGGTTCGATCCGAGCATCGTGCTCGCGCCGATCGCCGTCGCGCTGATGGCCACGATGACGTTCCTGCAACTCGACCGCGACCGGGTGGAGCTGGGCGACCTCGTCAAGGATCTGCTCCGCGCCAGGGTCGAGCTCGCGCAGAGCCAGCGCCTGGCCGGGATGGTGCAGGAACGGGAGCGGCTGGCGCGGGAGATCCACGACGTCCTCGCCCAGGGGCTGTCGAGCATGCGGATGCTGCTGCAGGCGGCGCAGAGATCGTGGGACACGGATCTGGAGCTGGCCAAAGGACACGTGTCCCGCGCGGTCGACGCGGCGGGCGACAACCTTGCCGAGGCACGCCGGTTCGTCTCGGGCTTGGGGTCGCCGCGGCTCGACAGTGCCGATCTCGCGGCCACCTTGGAGGACCTGGTCGAGCAGGTCGGTTTCGCCGCCATGCACGTGGTGCGCTTCGAGACGAGCGGGACCCCGTATCCGTTGTCCTCGGAGGTGGAGGCGAGTCTGCTTCGGATCGCTCAGAGCGCGCTGGCGAACGTGAGCGATCACGCCGGGGCGAGCGAAGCCGCCCTCACGCTGACCTACTTGGCCGACAGGGTCGTTCTCGACGTCCGAGACGACGGTGTCGGTTTCGATCCGGCCTCGGCGCGCGCGGGCGGCGACCGGGGCCACGGTCTGCGGATGATCGGCGAGCGGCTCGCCGAACTCGGTGGTGAGATGGTCGTCGAGAGCGCGCCGGGAGAGGGCACCGCGCTCGCGGTCACCGTGCCCACCAGGGAGGTCCGATGACCGTCCGGGTGCTGGTCGTCGACGACCATCCGGTGGTGCGGGCGGGGATCGCCGCGCTGCTCGCCGGAGAACCCGACATCGACGTTATCGGCGAATGCACCGGCGCCGACGAGGCCGTCCTGTTCGCCGCGGACCGGAAGCCCGACGTCGTGCTGATGGACCTGCAACTCGGCGACGGTCCCGACGGCGTGAACGCCACCGAGCGCCTGACCGCCCTCCCGGATGCCCCGAAGGTGCTGGTGCTCACCACGTACGACGCCGAACTGGACATCACCAGGGCGGTCGCCGCCGGCGCCACCGGCTACCTGCTCAAGGCGGGACCGCCCGAGGACCTCTTCCGCGGCATCCACGCGGCGGCGCGCGGCGAGACCGTGCTCGCGCCCCAGGTCGCGGCCCGGCTCTTCGGGCATATGCGCGCACCGACAGCCGCACTCAGCCCTCGGGAGACCGAGATCGTGGGGCTGCTGGCGGAAGGCTTGATCAATCGGCAGATCGCGGCGCGCTTGTTCATTTCCGAAGCGACGGTGAAAACGCACCTGGTCCACATCTACGACAAACTCGGTGTCGACAGCCGTGCCGGTGCGGTGGCCGTCGCCACGGAACGGAGGATCATCCGCACCTGAGCGGGTCCGCTCAGGGCTTGCGCCCGACGGCGGCGACAATGCAGTTTCCGGCCGCCGGCATCGGTTCCGTGCGGGGACCGGTGGGCCACCACGCGTCGTTGACCACGATGCCGGGGTCCATGAGTTCGAGGCCGTCGAGCATTTCCTCGATCTCGGTGCGAGTCCGGAAGAAGCCGCGGCTGATGCTCTGGTTCAGGATCGCCTGCACCCGGTGGGCGATGGGACTGTGCTCGTTCTCCGGGTCGAAGAAATGCGAGAAAACCACGTAGGACCCGGAGGGAATCGCGTCGATGTAGGTCTGCAGCACCTGGGCCGGCGGCATTCCTTCGTCGGCGCTGTGGTGGTGCAGCGTGGCCACGTGCATCAGGGCCAGCGGGCGGTCGAAGTCGATCGTGGTGGTGACGACGTCGTTCTTCAGGACCTCGTCGGGTGCGAAGATGTTGGCCCCGATGAGCCGGGTCCTGTCGTTCTCTTCGAGCAGCGCGCGGCCGTGCGCGAGCACCACGGGATCGTTGTCGACGTACACGACCTGCGCGTCGGGATTGATCCGCTGCGCGACCTGGTGGGTGTTCTCCGCGGTGGGCAGGCCGGAGCCGCAGTCGAGGAACTGGTCGATCCCGGCCTTGCCCGCGAGGAAGCGGACCGCGCGGGTCAGGAAGGCGCGGTTGCTGACCGCGATGATGTTGACCTCGGGCACGGCCTGGTTCAGCTGCGCGAGCAGCTGCCTGTCGACCTCGTAATTGTCCTTGCCGCCGAGGGCCGCGTCATAGGCGCGCGCCACGCTGGGCACGGTCGTGTCGATCCTGTTCGAAGGAAGGTCGACATTTCCCTTGTCCTGGCCCACGGCAAACCCCACTGGTAATCAGACGATCACTCAACGTCGGATGAATGCTACCAGCGGGCAGCGTTCATTCCTCGATGAGGATGCCTTGCCCGCAGGTACAAATCAGGTCATGTCCGGCCGTCGAGTCCCCGAGGCTGTTGGTATGACGGGGGAAGATCGGGTGCCGAAGAAGCGCACGACGTGGAAAGACGACCTGGCGATCGGCGTTCTGGTGGGCGTCATGCTGGTGACGCCGGCGGCGGTGGCCGTGTCCGCTTCGATCGGGGACTGGCTGTGGACCATCGTGGCGGTTCCCGGCACGGTCTTCCTCGCCCTGATCGTCGGCGGGGTGGTCAGGACTCGCGCGGCCGCCGCACTCGGCTCGCTAGGCCGCAAGAACCGTGTCGCGACCACCTTCGCGGTTCTCGGAATGATCATCGGGGCGGCGGCGGGCGCGGCCCTGATCTGGTTCGGGATCTCCTTCAACCTCGACCCGGACATCTGCGACCCGGATCGCAGCACCTGCATCGCCGTGGTGGACGGGGTCGCCCGCGGCGAGTCCGACGAATCGGTCGGTGGTCAGCGGTTCAAGGCCTTCCTCCTGTCGCTGGTCGCCATATTCCCCGGCGCGCTCCTGTTGTACGCCGTCGCGCGTGCGGCGCTGGCGCGCGTTCGCGGTTGACGCCTCATACTCAACAAGTTATATATGAATGATGTCCTATGCTGGTCGAGGTCGAGCAGTGGTACTCGGTGCGGGCGTCGCCGGTCTCGTGACCGCCCGGGTCCTGTCCGGCCACTACGACGAAGTGGTCGTGGTCGAACGTGACGAGCTTCCGGACCGGCCGGACCATCGGCGGTTCGTTCCCCAGTCGCGGCACGCGCACGGTCTGCTGGGGTCCGGTCGCCGGGTACTGGTCGGGCTGTTCCCCGGCCTGTCCGCGGAGTTGGCCGAGGCCGGCGCGCTCACCCCGGGCTCGGGCGATCCGGAGATGGGGGATCGGTCGATCTTCCTGGTCCGCGGCGGGACGACCATCCGGATCCCCGCCTGGTGGAGCGGTGGTTTCGGCGCCAGCCGGATCCTGCTCGAACACGCGATCCGGGAGCGCGTGCGGGCTTTGCCGAACGTCGTGGTCCGGGACCGGGCGCTCGCCGTCGGGCTGCTGACCGACCGGACCCGCCGCCGCGTCACCGGGATCCGGACGGCCGACGACGACCTGGGCGCCGATCTGGTCGTCGATGCGTCCGGCCGCGGGTCCCGGCTGCCGGAGTGGCTCGAACGGATCGGGTACCGGCCTCCGCCGGTGTCGGTCGTCCATTCCGACGTCCGGTACGTCAGCGTGGTCACCGAGCCCGACCCTTCCTTCGATCCCGAGTGGCTGGTCATCCTCGGTGGCGGCGGGGAATCCGCCTCGCCGGTCGGCGGTGTGGTGCTGCGCGTCGAACACGGCAGGCTGCACATCTCGTTCGGCTCGGTCGGGCGGAGCGAGCCGGTCCCCACGGGATTGCCGGAACTGCGCGCCTTCGCGGATCGGCTGACAGCGCCGGTGGTGGCCGAAGCGCTCCGCAGGTCGACACCCGTCGGACCGATCCGCACCTTTCGCGTCCGCAGCAACACCCGGCGCCATTACGACCGGATGCGCGAGATGCCGGCCGGTGTCCTCGCGCTCGGCGACGCCGCCTGCGCGGCGAATCCGATCTACGGCCAGGGAATGAGCGTGGCCGCCCTCTCGGCGGCCGCGCTCGGCCGGGTGCTCACCGCCGAGGGCGGCGCGCCACGGCCGGGGTTCGAGCGCCGCGCCGCACGGGCCATGGCCGCGACCTCCGCCGACGCCTGGCGCCTCGCCGTCGGAGAGGACCTCCGCCACGGATGCCTCGCCGAAGGTGTCCGATCGCCCTGGACGGCGCGGTTCGGCGAGGGTTACCGCAACCGGCTGGAACGAGCGGCGGCGCTGGATCCCGAAGTGGCGGCGGCGTACAACGAGGTGCTCAATCTCCACCGGCCGGTGTCTTCGCTCGGCTCCCCGCGGATCGCCCGCCGGGTGCTGCGGCCCTTGCGGGACCGCGATCCGGGCACGTTGTCCGCTACCGTCGCCGCCGTACTCGGAGTCGCCTGAACCGAGCGAGGAGCTCCCATGTTCCAGCCGCAGTTCGTGGACGTCGACGACGTCCTGCTCCACGTCGAGACCGACGGTCCGGAAACCGGTCCGGCGGCGTTGTTCCTCCATGGCTGGCCCGACCTTTGGTTCACTTTCGAGCCGCAGATGACCGCGCTCGCCGAACGGGGGTACCGGGTGATCGCGCCGGATCAGCGCGGTTACGGCCTGTCGTCCAAGCCCGCCACGGTCGCCGACTACCGGATGCCCGAACTGGTCAAGGACATCGTGCTCCTCATCGAACGCCAGAAGGCGGCGCCGGTGCATCTGGTCGGCCACGACTGGGGCGGGGCGGTGGCCTGGGCGGTGGCGATCGAACGGCCCGATCTGCTCCGGTCGCTGACCATCGTCAACTGTCCGCATCCGCAGGTGTTCGCCCGCACGCTGACCCGGCGGCCCTCCCAGCTGCTGCGGAGCTGGTACATGCTGGCGTTCCAGATCCCCGGCCTCGCCGAGACGGTCCTCGGTGCCCGCGGCGGCGCGGTTCTCGCGGCGATGCTCAAACGCGGCGCCAATCTGAGTGACGCCGACGTGGACCGGCACCGCGCCGTCTGGCGCCATCCGGGCACGATCCAGCGGCCACTGTTCTGGTACCGCGCGCTGTTCCGGACGCTGCCGCCTTCCGACGCCGACCTGTCGGTCCGGGTGCCGACCCAGATCATCTGGGGCCGCCGGGACGGTGCGCTCGGCAAACTCCTCGCCGAACCGAGTGCCGCCCGGTGCGACGAGTCCGAGCTGCACTGGCTCGACACGAGGCATTGGCCCCACCGCGAAGAACCCCGGCGGGTCACCGAGTTGCTCGAAGCCTGGTTCGCCCGGCACGCGGACCGGGCCTGATCCGGTTGATACTCTTCCGGTCGCCGCCGGAAGGAGCCCGATGCTCAGATTCGCCCTGCTGGGCTTTCTGCTGCGGCAACCCATGACCGGCTACGACCTGGCCACCGCGATCCGCACCAGTATCAACTTCGTGTGGCCCGCCCAGCTCAGTCAGATCTACCGGACACTGAGCCAGCTCGAGGACAGCGGGCTCGCGGTGTCCGAAGTGGAGCCACAGCAGGGCAGGCCGGACCGCCGGGTGTATTCGGCCACCGACGCCGGACGGCGGGCCTTCGACGACTGGCTCGGCGAACTGGTCACCGAACGGGATCCGGTCCGGGTGCCGTTCCTGGTCCGCTTCTTCTTTTCCGGGTCCCGCTCGACGGAGGACACGGTGACCCAGCTCCGGGTGATGCGCGATCTCCACGTCAAGGATCGCGACAGGCTCGCCGACGAGCTTCCCCAGGAGATCACCGCGGCCGCCGCCCGCACCGAAGGGACCGAACTCGATCCCCTGATCTGGGATTCGGTCCGCCGCGCCGGTGAGATGATGGCGCAGACCTGGGTCGACTGGATCGACGAGACCATCGAACGACTGCAGCGCTCCGACGGGCAGCCTCCTCAGGCGTGACGCAGTTCCAGCGTGCAGCATTTGACGCTTCCGCCACCCTTGAGCAGCTCCGACAGATCGGCGCCGATCGGGTCGAAACCACGTTCCCGCAGCTGGGCGATCAGCCCCGTGGCGGACTGCGGCAGGATGACGTGCCGCCCGTCGGACACCGCGTTCAGGCCGAACGCCGCCGCGTCGGCGGCCGACGCGATGACGGCGTCCGGGTACAGCTCTTCGATCCGTCGCCGGCTTTCCTCGGTAAAGGCCTCCGGGAAGTACATGACCATGTCGTCGTTCAGCACGGTCAGCGCGGTGTCGAGGTGGTAGTAGCGCGGGTCGGTCAGGGTCAGCCCCACCACCGGTACGCCGAAGAACTCCGCGCTCTCTTCGTGCGCCCGGGGGTCGGACCGGAAACCCGAACCCGCCAGGATCCGGGAGCCCGCGATCAGGAAGTCGCCTTCCCCTTCGTTGTGCCACCGCGCCTGCCGCACCTCGTGGTAGCCGTTTTCGGTGAACCAGTTCAGGTAGGACTCGGACTCCTGGCGGCGTTGCCGGTGGTGGAAGCGCGCGACCAGCGCTCGCCCGTTCACCACCGTGGCGCCGTTCGCCGCGTACACCATGTCCGGCAGACCCGGCACCGGATCGAGCAGGTCCACCCGGTGGCCCAGTTCGACGTAGAGGTCCCGCAGCCATTCCCACTGGGTGATCGCGAGTTCGGTGTCGGTGGGTTTGCCGGGATCCATCCACGGGTTGATCGAGTACTCGACATCGAAGTACGCCGGTCTGACCATGAGATAGTGCCGCATCTGTGTTCTCCCGAAGTGCTCAGGCCGTCTGCAAGGATTTTTCGTTGCCTGCCAGCCGCTTGACCAGCTGGTCGCGGATGCGGGGCGGGATGTCCGGGGCGAAACGCCGGAAGTAGCTTTCGGCGTGCACCGTGCTGTCCATCAGGAACGGCAGGTCGAAGACGACCAGTTTGCGGATGGCCAGCAACGGTACCGGCGCGCGCAGCGCCTTGAACTTCTCGTTCCACAGGCCGGGCTGGTCGCAGACCGGGTGGAACTGCCCGATCATCAGGCCGTCGTTGACGAACTTGTCCTTCGCCTCGCGCTGCAGGTCGTCCAGCACCGTCGGGTCCTGGTAGTCCAGTTGCGGCAGCACCAGGAGGATCGTCAGCAACTCCCGTTCCGTGGGCGAAATCCTGGCCGACAGCCGCTCGTGCCACGAGCGCAGGCTCTCGATCGCGTCGTGGACGTCTGTCTCGCCGTTGGTGGCGGTCAGGGCGGCCAGATGGAAGAGTCCTTTGTGGAGTGATGGCTGGGTGTAAGGGCATACCGGGCCGTTCCGGCCCAGTTCCGGGTGGGGGGACACCAGGTAACGTCCCGCCCAGGAAAGGATTTCCCGGACATACGGTAGATGTTCCGCCGGCAGGGCGCCGCTTTCGACCTCGGCCGCCGTCCAGATGAGAACCTTGTTGTCGCCGATCATGATCCGATGCTTTGTGCGAAGGTGAAGACGCCGTCAGGGTCGACCCGGTTCTTGATGTCCTTCAGTCGCGGGTAGTTGACGCCGTAGTAGGCGTCGCGCCAGTCCGCGAGATCCGGGTCGATGAAGTTCTGGAAAGCGCCGTCGGACACGTACGGCGACAACGCCTCCGCCAGGTCCGTCAGCCAGTGAAGGTTGGCGTCGACCACGGCGGTCTCGTCGTTCTCGGCCCACGAGGTGTCCATGGACAGCAGGAACATCGCGTTCCGGTGGGCGAAGGCGGTGTCCGTCGCGCCCACCCGGTTGATCGCGCCGCCCCAGGAGAACAGGGCCGCACCACCGCCGTCCGGGTTGCCGCTGCCGGGCCAGCGGTCGACGAACGAGAGCATCGTGGCGATCGCCTCGTCGGGCAGTGGTTCGGTGACGATGTTGGTCCGCGCCGCGAACGCGCCCTCGGCGGTCTCGTGCAGCAGATCGTCCTTGGCCTGCCAGAAGGTCCGGTCCTCGATGTCCATGCGGATCGGCTGGGCGACGGACAGGACGGGGTCGAGGATCTCCCGCAACTCCTTGGCGGAACCGAGATACTGCCCGATGGCCGATACCACGGACTTCGACCCGCCGACCGTGCTGACGCCGATTCTGGCCGCGAACTCGTCCGGTGCCCGCCGCACGATCTCTTGCAGGACCGACACGACCTTCGGCGCGTCCGCGCGATCCCACAGCACCAGGTAGCTGGCGCAGTCGGTCACCGGCCTCGCCTGGAAGGTGAAGGACACGTTGACGCCGAAGTTGCCGCCGCCACCGCCGCGGCACGCCCAGAAGAGGTCCGCGTTCTCGTTCGCGTCGCAGTGCAGCACTTGCCCGTCCGCGGTCACCAGTGTGGTCGCCACGAGCGCGTCCGCGGTGAGCCCGAGTACGCGCGAGGTGGCACCACAGCCGCCCCCGAGGGTGAGGCCCGCGATGCCGACCGTGGCGCCGTTGCCCAGCGCGAACGCCATTTCGTGGGGCTGGATGGCGGCATAGACGTCCGCCATCCGCGCGCCGCCCGCGGCGGTCACGAGCCCGGTCGATCCGTTGGCGGACACGGTGTTCATCGCGCTGAGGTCGATGACGAGACCGGTGTTGACCGAATGTCCCGCGTAGCTGTGCCCGCCGCACCGTGCGACGACGTCGACACCGGCGTCACGTGCCCACTCGATGGCTTTTCGCACGTCCGCGGTGTTCTCCACGGACACGACACCGGCGGGGGTGATGCCGGCGAATCTCTTGTTGAACGGCGTGCTGGCCTCGCCGAACCCGGTTTCCCCGGGGCGGCGGACACGGCCTGCCACGGTGCGGTCGAGGAGTCGCCAGTCCGCGTCGTCTGGGCTGCGGGACACTAGCTCACCTCGTCGAGGTAGGAGACGCCGGTGGCGGCGTGCGGGCCGTAGCGTTCCCACACCTCACGCAGCCGGAGATGACCGTCCTCGGCCACCTCCGGCGTGTTCACCGTGTGCCCGCAGATCACCTCGCCGGTGGCGAGCACCAGCGTGTACCCCAAATGGAGGGCCCCGTTCTCCCGGCGGGTGCCGGTGATCGCTCCCCGTCGCACCTCACCCCCGGCGAACTCGGCCCAGACGACGTCGCCCTCTTGGCGGTATTCGGCGATAGCCTCGGCGCCTTCTTTGCGGAATTTCCGCCCGTCGTAATTAATCATGGGACTCGGCCCGGTCGATCTCGTGGGTGATGAACTCGTCGGACATCGCGCGGTCCCACCAGATCGCGTAGTAGGCGAAGTCCTCGTCATTGTCATTGACGAGGTAGTGTTCGATCTCCGGTTTCAGGAATACGAGGTCACCCGCGGTGAACTTGTGTCGCTTTTCGCCGGTGACCACCTCGGCGCTTCCGGTCATTCCGATGAAGATCTCGTGCTCGTGATGAGCGTGGGCAACCGATACGTCACCAGGACGCAGCACGCACCAAGCTCCTCGAAACGGTGCCGTCATACCGTTCCACGGATAAAGCAGCTTCATGTCCAATCCGTAGGCGCGCGTCAGGTTCTCGTGTTCCAGCCTGCGGATGTCCACGACAGCTTGGTCTTGGTCAGTCACATCCCACTCCGATCGGCGTGCTTTTCATGTCGGGCGTTCGGTGCTGACCGAGGCTATATTTGGCCTGCTTCCCGGCAACAGGGGAACTATTCCCGATTGCCGGTGAATCAGCCGCGGCCGAGACCGGCGTCCCGGGACAGCACTATCGCCTGTGCGCGATCGGCTACGCCGAGTTTGCCGAAGACGACGGAAACGCGATTGCTGATGGTCTTCGGCGCGAGCGCGAGCTCGCGCGCGATGGCCGAGTTCGCCTTGCCGGCGGCGATGCGGTCGAGTACCTCCCGCTCCCTGGTCGTCAGCTGTGGGAACGGGTAGGGGTCCGGACCGGTCGCCGACCGCATCAGCGCGCCGAACCGGCAGGCGATCGCCTTCCCGACGATCGCCTCGCCCGCCGCGACGACCTGCACGCCGCGGACGACCTGGTCCAGATCGGAGCTCTTGATCAGGTATCCGCGCGCTCCGGCGTGCAGCGCCGACCTGATCGCGGAGTCGTCGTCGGCCGAGCTCAGGACCAGCACCCTGGTCTCCGGCGCGATCCGCGCCACCCGGCTGATGACGTCGACGGTCGAGAACTCGCCCAGCTGCGGATCGATGACCAGCACGTCCGGCTGGTGCCGGAAGGTTTCCGAGATGGTCGCGTTCGCCGTCGCCGCCTCACCGACGACGGCGATGCCGCCGACGTCTTCGAGCGCGGACCTGACCCCGTAGCGAATCGCCGGCTGGCTGTCGGCGAGCAGAACGGTCACCCAAGCGGGGCCGCTGCTCTCCTCGGACATGGTGTGGTTGGGCAACAGGCTCGCGGTGCGCCGCCGGTCTTGATGTTCGACCGGCCACAAACGAGCGGTGTTGCCGATACTGGCGTGGTGATTCATCTTTCCCCCTACCTGCCGCTACTGAGCCTGCCTGATCGGCTCCGTTCAGTGAACTGCGATGAAGATGCGCTCGACCGTGGCGGGGATGGGGCTGCCGGCCGCGAGAGGAGTCTATGTAGTAAGTATCGAACGGATCTATATGACTGTTATGGGCAATTGATCGCAATCAATTTTCCGGCCGGAGGGAGGCGTCCGATCAACAGGGAAGAAGCGGCAGACAGGGTGATCGCGTTCGTCCGTGCCCTGGTGACGGCACCGTGCCTCACCGTATCGCGAGCACGAAGAGGCGGACGGCCTGGCCCGTAAGATCGCCTCGTGGTGCCTGGCGGCAATTATGCCGTCGTGGTAACGGAGAAAAGCGTCGCGGAGGCTAGTCGCCCGCATTTCCCCGGGAAAGGGGAGATCTTCCCGGCCATCGGGAAACCCCGAGGAGGCCCCGGTGAGATTCCCCGGACCTCGGGAAAGTCATCCCTATCGTCGGGGAAATGCCGCTGCTTAGTGTCGGCATCCTATTCTGGACGAACGGGGTGTATCTGTGACTGAAATACAGGTGGGTTTGCTGGCGATCGGTGCGGGGCCTGCGAACCTGGCGCTCGCGGTGGCCATCGAGGAGTCCGGGAATCCGGAACTGGCCGAGCAGACGCTGCTGCTGGAGCAGAGTCCGGACATCAAGTGGCAACGCGACTTGCTGATGCCGTGGGCGCGCAGTCAGGTCTCCTTCCTCAAGGATCTGGTGACCCTGCGCAATCCGCGCAGCAAGTTCTCGTTCCTCAACTTCCTGCACGACCAGAAGCGGCTCGACGAGTTCGTCAACCTCGGCACCTTCCACCCGTTCCGCTGGGAGTTCTCCGACTACCTGCAGTGGGTCGCGAAGTCGCTGGACCAGGTCCGGATCCGGTACGACGCGAAGGTGCAGAGCATCGAGCCCGCGCGTGGCGCCGACGGTTCGATCACCGGCTGGGTCGCCACGCTCACCGACGGGGACACCATCCGCTGCCGCGACCTGGTCGTGGGCGGCGGCCGTGACACGCACGTGCCGGACGTCTTCGCCGACCTGCCGCCCGACCGCCTCATCCACAGCGCCCAGTACCGGCGCCGGATCGCGGAGCTGCCCGCGGACGCGCCGCTGCGCGCCGTCGTGGTGGGCGGGGCCCAGAGCGCGGCCGAGATGTTCATGGCCCTGCACGACAATCTGCCCAACAGCACCCGGACCATGATCGTGCGGTCCATCGGCCCGCAGAACTACCAGACCAGCAAGTTCGTCAACGAGCTGTTCTTCCCGTCGTTCGTCGACCGCTTCTACGACAGCCCGCCCGAGATCCGCCAGCAGGTGCTGGAAGAGATGCGCCTGACCAACTACGCCGGCGCGGCCCCGCCGTTCCTCGACCACATCTACACCACGCTCTACCAGCAGCGCGGCATCGGCCAGCAGCGGTCGGAGGTGCGGACCCTGACCGAAGTGGTTGGCGCCAGGATCGAAGACGACGAGGTCGTCCTCGATCTGCGGGACCGGACCAGCGGCAAGGTCGAGGCACTGCAGTGCGACCTGGTGCTCCTCGGTACCGGCTTCGACCAGCGGATGCCCGCGATGGTCCGCGACCTGGCCGACCGCGTCGGCCTGTCCGAGGTCACGGTCAGCCGCTGCTACCGGGTCGATCTCGGCGATTCCGCCTGGGGCGCGGTGTATCTGCAGGGCATCAACGAGGCCACGCACGGTATCGCCGACTCGCTGATCAGCGTGCTGGCCCACCGGTCCCGTGACATCGTCAGCGATCTGCTCGCCCGCCGGGGCGCCGCCGCCGAGTCGAGGACCGCCTGATGAACCGGCTGGTGGTGATCTCGCCGGCACCGACGGCGAACGGCGACCTGCACCTCGGCCATCTCGCCGGCCCGTTCCTGGCCGCGGACGTCTGCACCCGGTACGCCCGCGCGGCCGGCACGGAAGCGCTCTACGGCACCGGCATGCACTTCACCCAGAACTACATCGTCACCGCCGCGGCTCGCCTCGGCGTGGCGCCTGAGGACCTGCGGGAGCGCTCCGCCGAGCAGGTCCGGCAGACCCTGACCACCATGGGCGTCGAGGTCGACGGGTTCGGCTGTATCGGCGACCGGTTCACCAAGCTGGTCATGGACTTCTACGACCGCCTGCACAGCACGGGCAAGCTGGAGCTGCGGACGGTCCGGTTCCCGTACCTGCCGAGCACCGGCGAGTACCTGATGGACGCGTACGTCACCGGCGGCTGCCCGTTCTGCCTGGCCGACGGGTACGCCGGGATCTGCGAGAGCTGCGGTCTCCCGGTCGCGCCCGGCGACCTGATCGGCCCGCGGTCGACGCTGCACCCGGAGGAGCCGCTGGAGTACCGCGAGGCGGACATCCTCGTCTTCCCGGTGGAGCGGTACCGCGCGGACCTGGAGGCGTACTTCGCCCGGACCCCGATGCGTCCTGGCATGGCCCAGCTCATCGAGTCCGCGCTCGCGGGGCCCCTGCCGGACTTCCCGATCACCCAGCCGACGTCGTGGGGTATCCCGGCGCCGTTCCCCGAGGTGCCGGGGCAGGTGATCTACCCGCATATGGAGGGCATGCCGTGGAGCATGTTCACCACCGCCCTCGCCGCCGAAAAACGCGGCGCGGTCCTCACCGCCGACGACGAGCTGTGGCAGGAGGACTCCGGTTCGACCGTGGTGTACTTCCTCGGCCTCGACGCGACGTATCCGTTCGCGATCGTGGGCACGGCGATGCTCACGGCGCTCGGCGGTCACGTGCTGCCCGCGCAGTACATCACCAACGAGTTCTACGAGCTGGCCAACGAGAAGTTCTCCACCAGCCGCGGGCACGTGGTGTCCGGCCGCGAGCTGGCCGCCGAGGTACCGCGCGATCTCATCCGCTTCCATCTCTGCGCCACCAGTCCCGAATACCAGCGCACCGACTTCACCCACGAAGCCCTGCTCCGGGTCAGCGAGACCCGGCTGACCGCGCCGTGGAACCGGGTCGCGGCGGCGGTCGACGCCTGGGTGGATCGCGGTCCGCTGACGGTTTCCGCCGACGCCAGGCGGACGGCGCTGCGGATGATCGAGCGGTTCGCCGACGGGTACGAGCTCCCGCGGTTCAGCGTGACGGCCGTGGCGTCGACCCTCGCCGAGCAACTCGGGCGGCTGGACCGGCTGGCCGCCTCGGTGACCGCCGAGACCGCGGGCGACCTCTGCCATCAGGTGGACGTCTTCCTGCGTTGTGCCGCCCCGATCCTGATCGATCTCGCCGCGGGCGCGCTGCCCGACACGACGTTGCCGGGACAGGTGGACGCGGACACGATCACCCCCAAGAGATTGCCCCGGCTCGCCGGGGCGGGCGGCTGATGGCTTCGGTCGCCGTCGTCGGTGCCGGGGTGACCGGATTGGTGACCGCGATCGAGTGCGCGCTCGCGGGTCACCGCGTCACCGTGCTCGATCGCGGCCCCGTCCCGAACCCCGCCTCTACGTCGTCCGATCAGCACCGGGCCTTGCGGGTGCTGCGCCCGGACGATCTCGAGGGCACGCGGCGGATGGCCGAGGCCCGCCGCCGTTGGCTGGAACTGGAGTCGTTGCTGCGGACCACGCTCTTCCGCCCGGTCGGCGTGGTCACCGCGGGCACCCCGGACGAGCTCGAGCTGGCCCTCGACACCGCGGCGCTGGCCGGGCTCGCCGCGGTCACCGTCTCGCCGGAAACCCTTGCGCCCGTGGTATTCCCCGCCGGAACCGGCGGGGTGCACGACGTGGGCGCCGGGGTCCTGCTGGCGGACCGGTTCCTGTGCGCGGCGGCCGAATGGCTCGCCGCGCACCCTTCGGTGACGTTGCGGCCGCACTGCGCCGTCGACGGCATCGACGACCATCGGGTGACCCTGGCCGACGGCACCGCCGTGGGCGCGGATCTCGTGCTGGTCGCGGCGGGTCCCTGGAACACCGAGCTGGTCGAGCAGCCCGTCGTGTTGTACCGCCAGACCATGATCTACCTGCACCCGCCGCGGGATCTGGCCGCATGGTGGGCGTCGGCCCCGGGAGTCGGCCGGATCGGCGGCGGCCGCACGGCCTGGCTGCTGCCGCCCGGAGAGGGCACCCTGCTCAAGATCAGCTCGGACGCGGTGTGCCGTCAGGTCGCGACCACCACGGAACCGGATCGCGAACCGTGGGCCGACCGGTTGCTCGCCGAGCCGATCCTCGCGGGCGCCGCGGACTACGCCGTCGCGGCCGTGCGGGAATGCCACTATGCGGCCGATCCCGTCGACGGTGGCCCGATTCTCACCCGGATCCGTCCGTCGGTGTGGTCCCGTCCCGCCTGCGGCGGATCCGGGTTCGGCACCGCACCGCTCGTCGCCAGGGAAATCCTCGGCGCTGTCATGGAGGTCAGTGCGTGAACAAGGGGAGTGCATAGTGGAGTTCGCGATCGTGGGCGCCGGCATGGCCGGCGCTTTCCTGGCGCTTTCGCTGGGCAGGCAAGGGCATACGGTCACGGTGTACGACCGTCGTCCGGACCCCCGCGAGACAGCCAGCGCGGTGACGTCGATGAATCTAGGGCTGTCACGGCGCGGCCTGGCGGCGTTGGACCGGCTCGGGCTGTCGGAGGAAGTGCGGCGGCTCGTGGTGCCGATGCAGGGCCGGATGCTGCACAACACCGATGGCGGGCTGCGGTTCTCGGCGTACGGCGAGGGCGGCATCCTGGCCATCCAGCGCCAGGACCTGAGCGCGCTGCTGGTGGAGGAAGCCAGCCGGGTACCCGGCGTGCGATTCGTGTTCGACACGCGCTGCACGGGGATGGACCGCGACCTGCCCTCGGTGTCCTTTGTGGACCCGAACGGGCAGGCGCTCGTGGTGAAGCCGGATGTCGTGGTGGGCGCGGACGGCGCGTTTTCGGCCGTCCGCCGGTTCATGCACCACGAGCAGCGTGCGGAGTTCTCGCAGAACTACCTCGAATGGGGCTGGCGCGAACTCCACATCCCGGCGGCGGCCGACGGCTCCCACCGCATGGCGGACGACGTCTTCCACCTCTGGCCCCGCGGCGACATCATGATGTTCGCCCACCCCAACCGCGACGGCTCCTTCACCTGTTCCTGCGTCCTCCCGTTCCACGGCACGCACGGCTTCGACTCGCTGCGGACGGCTTCGGACGTGGAATCGTTGTTCCGCGAGTACTTCCCCGACGTCCTGTCGCTGGTTCCCGACCTCGGCGAGACGTTCCTGCGGCAACCGACCTTCAACCTCGTCACCGTCAGCACCGCGCCGTGGACCTACGAGGGCAAGGTGGTGCTGATCGGCGACGCCTGCCACGCCGTCTATCCGTTCCTGGCACAGGGGATGAACTCGGCCTTCGAGGACGCGCTGGAGCTGACGGAGAGCCTCGCCCATCATCCGAACAGCACCTCGTCGGCGCTGACGAGGTACTACTCCCGCCGCAAGCCGAACACCGATGCCCTGGCGACCATGTCCCACCGCAACTTCGCCGAGCTCCGCGACACCGTGCGCTCGCCGGCGGTCCGTCTGGAACGCGCTTGCGACACCGTGCTGGAGAAGGTTCTCCGCCACCGCTGGATGCCTCTGCACGCGATGGTCACCAACACCACGGTCCCGTATGCCAAGGCGCTGCACCGGGCGACCCGCCAGCATCGCATCCTGAAGTACTCGGCCGCGGCCGCTCTCTCGGCCGTCGCCGCGGCCGCCGTCCGGCGGCTGCGCCGCTGAAGGCGCGACTAGCGCGTGAAGGCCCCCTTCCCTCAGCTGAGGGAAGGGGGCCTTCACGCGTGAGAGCAACGCTACGGACGAACCTCGATGCGGATCAGGCCCGCGGCCTTCTCCGCGCGCCGCAACGCTTCGGCCGGGCTGTCCGCGACGGCCATCACCAGCCCCGTCCGGTCCCACGAGCTGCGCAGCCCGGAGAACCGGTGGCCGGGTTTGACCTGGATGTCCACCAGGAACACGCCTTCCGCCTGACGGGCCTCCTCGAGTCCCAGCACGGCGTCGATCACTCCCGGCTCCATCGGGACGAACCGGACGGCGGCTCCGCCCGTGGCGCGGCGAGGCAGCTCTGGCAGCGGCTCGCCGCGCATCATCATGAAGTACGAACGCAGCAGTTCCATCGAATAGGCGCGGTCGATGACCTCCATGATGCCGTCCCCGGCGATCCGGCCCGCGCATTCCACCAGATACGGCACACCGTCGGAGACGATCCACTCGCAGTGCAGGATGCCGTCGGCGAACCCGACGGCCGCGACGACGCGATCGGTCTGCTCCGCCAGTGTCTCGGCGAGGTCGCCGGGAATGTCGGCCGGGACGATATGCGCCAGCTCCACCGGCCGCGGGCCGGGGTAGAGCTGCTTGCCGGTGACGTTGGCGAACAGCCGCCGCCCACCGCGGACGAGCATCTCGACGCTGTACTCGGGCCCGGGCACGTACCGCTCGACCAGCATGGACAGTTCCATCGGCCGGTCGGGTACGAAGATGCCCTCGTCCTGCTCGACACAGCTCGTCCAGGCCTGCTCGGCTTCGGCCGGGTCACGGACGATCTGCGTGCCGACCGCGGCCTGCCGGTTCGCCGGTTTGAGCACCACCGGGCCCGGATGGGCGGCCATGAACGCCAGCACTTCCGCCGGGCCGGTCACCGTGGCGCACTCCGGATTGGCCAGCCCGGCGGCCGCGCTGACCTTGCGCAGCAAGGCTTTGTCCCGCAGGATCTGCGCGGCGCCGAGGCTCGCGCCCGGCAGGCCGTAGCGTTCGGCGAGCCGGGCGGCGAACGGGGTGGCGTACTCGATCAGCGGCACCACCGCGACCGGGTCGAGGTCGCGGTGGGTGGCGTAGAACTCGTCGGCCGTGCCGGGACTGGCGTATTCCCAGCCGATCAGTTCACGGACCAGCGGGGACCCGTCCAGTCTCGCGCGCAGATCCCGTTTCCGGATCACGTCCGGCTCTTCGACGAGGATGACCGAACCGTCGGGTTCGGCGCCGGTGAGTGCCATCAGCACCGGCGTCACGAACCCGACGATCAGGATGGGTCGCTCACGCATCGAGCTCGGACTCGGTCTTGGGCTTGTCCACGATGCCGAGCATGAACCGCATGGAAGGCTTGGCACCGACCAGGTGCGCGCCGACCGTCTGGGTGACCCGGTCCCTCGCGGTCGGGTGCATGGCCATCGTCATCGAGTCCCGGAGCCACCGGTTCATCGGGTCGCCCGACCTGATCGCCGCGGTGCCGAGCAGATCGCAGAGCCGCTGCACGACCCGCTTGGACATCTGGAACGCCTGCCAGCCGGTCAGTGCCGGCGCGACCCGCTCGTCGGGGGTGAGATCGTCCAGCGTGCCGATCCCGTCGGCGGTGACCTCCCACTGCCGTTCCAGCGCCCGGTAGACCCCGGCGCGCGTCGTGCTGTAGTCGGCCTCGCATTCGGCCAGCGTGATCTGGATGTGCTCGTTGTCCTTCCAGGCGACGCCGCTCATCCGCCAGGGCGAGCCTTTCAGCATGTCGACCCGTTCCATGGTGAGGCCGCGGACGTAGTCCAGCGCGGCCCTCGCCACGCCGAGCGGCACCCCGCACATGCTGCGCTGGATCACGTCCGGCTGCACGTGCGGTCCGTTGGGGACCTTGGGGTTGTCGAAGGTCAGGGTGTGGTTCTCCGGGACGAACACGTCGGTGATCTTGTAGTCACTGCTGCCGGAACCGCACAGGCCGAGGGTGTACCAGTTGTCGACCGATTCGATCTGGTCGCCCGGCACCATGAACAGGCGCGACTCGTGCGGGTTGCTGCCGTCCGGGCTGGCGTAGGGCTCGCCGTTCTCGAACACCATGGCGCCGGAGGCGACCCATTCGGCGTGGGTCGAACCGCTGCCGAAGCCCCACCGGCCGGTGAGCCGGTAGCCGCCGGGAACGCGCTCCGCGTGCCCCGTCACCGGCAGCACCCCCGCGGAGTGCATGTCGATGCTGGTGAACATCCGGCGCGCCTCCTCCTGGTCGAGGAAGTTGGCGTGCAAGCCGATGTCCGAGCCGAGCTTGGCGCACCAGCCGACGGACGCGTCGCCCCAGGACAGGGCTTCGATCACCTCGGTCTGCTCCATCGAGGTCATGTGCGGGCCGCCCCATTCCCGGGTGAAGCCGATCCGGAACGCGCCGGAGTCGCGCAGCAGCTCGACCACGTCCGCGGGCAGGCTCCGGTTCTTCTCGATCTCCGCGGCCCGCTCACGCAGGATCGGCGCGAGCGCTTTCGCGTTCGCGAGGATCTGCGCGCCGGTCAGCGGCACATCGGTGCGGACGGGCTCGGTCATGGTCATGCGGAAACTCCCTCGTGTTCGTCGACGTCGAGCAGCCCGGCGGGCATCTCGAACGCGGTACCGGGTTCTGGTGGGTCCACCGGATCGGCGTCGACCCGCACCAGGGCGGCAGCCGTATCCAGTCGCTGGGCACAGGTTTCACGGTCCTCGGCCTCGCACACCACGAACGAGTGCCGGGCGAGGTAGCCGCCGGGCGGCAGCCGCAGGGTGGTCCCCGGGTCGATCATCGGTGACGCGAAGACCAGGCCCGGCACCGTTTCCCGATCGGACGGGACGGTGACCCCGTGGACGAGGCAGTCGTGGTCCGGGTAGCCGAACCGGATACCGGCGACCACGTCCCGGGTGGGGGCGATGACCGGCCGGTGCCCGGTCGCGACGGCGAACAGGATCTCGCCGGGGTCGAGACCGGTGGCCGTCCTGCCGAGGAACGGGATCAGGTCGCCGCCGAGGCGGCCGTTGATCTCGATGATCAGCGGCCCGCGGTCGGTCAGCCGGACTTCGGAATGGGTGATGCCGTCCTCCACGCCGAGCGCGCGGTGGGCCTTGGCCAGGACGTCCATCAGGACGGTGTCGTGCAGCAGCGGATCGCCGGCGTCGACGACGTGCCCGATCTCCTCGAAGTACGGCTGGTCGCCGGTTTCCTTACGGGCCACGAACATCGGCAGGTACTCGCCCTTGTACACGGCGGCGTCGATGCTGATCTCCGGCCCGGAGACGTAACCTTCCACGATCGCGCCGCCGCCGTAGCGGCTCTGGTCGACGGTGGCCGCGCCCATCGCGACACCGAACGCGGCGTCCACTTCGGACTCGTCGGCGGCGTACACCACGCCGATGCTCGCGCCCATCGCCCTCGGTTTGAGCACCACCGGGTATCCGATCCGGGCGGCCGCCGCACGTGCCTCTTCGAGGCCGGTGGTCAAGGCGTAGCCCGGTTGCAGCAGTCCTTCGGCGGTCAGCACGGCGCGGGTGCGGTTCTTGTCGCGGCAACCGCGGACGCCGTCCACGCTCAACCCGGGTACCCCGAGTTCGGCGGCGAGTTCGCCCGCGGCGAGCACGACCGGCTCGTCCCAGCACATCAGGCCGACGATCCGGTGCCGTCCGGCGACCTCACGGGCGGCGGCGAGCATCTCGTCCGCGTCGAACACGTCGGTGTGGACGATCTCGTCGAAGTAGGCGTGCTGCCAGGTGGGTTTGAGATTGTTCAGCAGCACCAAGCCGATTCCGGCCGCGCGGGCGCACCGGTGGATGGACGAGACCAGGTATTCGCGATACAGCTTCAGTCCGCTGCCGATGACCAGCAGCACGCCGTTCGATTCGTTCATGGTCGCTCTCCCACGACTTCCGGCTCGGGTTCGGCCACAGGCTCCGGCACGGGAGGCTGTTTGAGGCCGTAGATGTGCATCGATCCGGCGATGACGGACAGCACCGCGCAGAAGCCCCAGAACGCCGGACCGCCGAACTCGCTCCAGAGGAACAGCCCCAGGATCGGGCCCAAGGTCGCGGCCACGCCGGACAGCGTTTCCTTCGTCGCGATGTACCGGCTTCTCACCTCGACCGGGAACGTGGCGGGATGGGCGGCCGTGCTCGGTCCGTGGATCATCAGCCCGGACACCGCCAGCAGCGCGCCGGCGACCACGAAGAACGGATGCTGCGCGATCAGCCCGTAGAGGGTGAACGCCACCGCGCTGACCAGGTTGCCGAACAGTCCGGCGAGGTACTTCGGGATCCGGACGATGTAGGTGGTGATCTTCAGTTCACAGGTGATCAGCACGACCGAGGAGATCACCAGGACCGTGCTGTACAGGCCGACCGGATGGCCGGCGGCGACGATGTTCAACGGCAGCACCGCGACCGACCCGGCGTAGATCATCATGCCGAACACGCCTGCCACCAGGTAACACAGGAACCGGGTGTCCCGGACCAGCTTCCCGTACACCTCGCGAGCGCTCAGGGCCGGAACCGGTGTGCCGCCGGGCTCGGCGTCGTGGCGGGTCGCGGTTTGCTTCGGCAGCAACACGAACGCCAGCAGCGCCCACAGCGCCGCGGTCGCTCCGTCCAGCCAGAACAGCAGGTCCCAGTTCACCTGGATGACCACGGCGGCGATCAGCGGTGCCACGGCCGCGCCCATGTTCAGCGCGATGCGCATCATCGAGAAGCCCATGACCTTGTGCTCTTCCGGCATGAGCTCGGCGAGCAGCACCGCCGCCGCCGGCCGGTAGGCCTGGATCGACAGCCCGGACAACGCGATCACCGCGAGCAGTAGCGGAGGCGTGCCCGAGACCAGCGGGATCGACGCGACGAGCGGTGCCGCGCACGTCATCACCGTCACGATCGTCGCGCGGCCGCCGAACCGGTGGGTCAGCTCGCCACCGAGCATGGCGCCGAAGATCGCCCCCACGCTGTACGCGGCGAGGCAGACCCCGGCGAAGCCGACCGAGGTGCCCCGGAAGGTCAGATACAGGATCAAGAACGTCTGGACGAACGCGCCCAGCTGGTTGACCAGCATGCCGCCGAGCAGATACCTGACCGGGGCGGGGGTGGACCGCAGCACCGCGAAGACGCCGGTCCTCGTGTCGCCGGTCATGCCGCCGTGCCCGTCATCGAACGCTCGGCCTGGCCACGGCCGCATCGGCCGACCGGCGCCGCGCCGATCGCCGGTACGCCGATTCCTTGGTCAGTCACACAGCCACCTCCATTTGTCCGATACCCGCGGTGGTTCACGAAACGCACCGGCGCGGGCCCAGTCCATGGGAGGGACAGCGAGCGTTGCCGAGATGGCCGACCGGTGCCCAAAGGCTAGGTTCGGATCTTTCCCGGCAGGTAGGGGAACTCTTCCCGACGGATGGGGAAATACGGGGCCGGTGGCGGTGTCGCGAAAGCCACTTTCGGGACATCAGACGTCGCGAAAGTGGCTTTCGCGACGTCTGGGGTGGCCGTCGGCGCTGGACCGGTTGTTCAGCACCCCGCGTCGGTGAGGCGGGCGGGCCGGTCGGCGAGCGGGCCGCCCGCGCGGAGCAGGGTTCCCAGGGTTTCGAGCGGTTCGGGGACGACGGTGTACCAGCTCCAGGTTCCGCGTCGTTCCCGCACGAGGATGCCGGCGGAGACCAGCACGCGCAGGTGATGACTGAGCGAGGGCTGGGGCATGTCGAATTCTTCGGCCAGGTCGCAGAAACACGCCTCGCCACCGGGGGAGTGCCGCACCAGCGACAGCAGCCGGATCCGCACGGGATCCGACAACGCCTTGAACAGCTTCGCGGCCGTCTCGGCGTCACCGGGATCGACGACCGCCGCGGGGGCGGCCATCAGCAGGGTCAGTTTCTCGCTCGTCACGACCCTCCCTTCACACCTGGCATCCCACCATACCCGCTGGATTGACAAATCTCGATCCAGTCTCCTAGGTTGCATCGGCGAACTTCGATCCAGTCTCGAGGAGATGGTATGACCCGCACGCCCGAAGTGCTGTTCGTCTGCGTGCACAACGCCGGGAGGTCCCAGCTGGCCGCCGCGCTGGTGCGGCACTACTCGCTCGGCCGGATCGCCGTCCGGTCCGCGGGGTCCGAACCCGCCGAGGCGGTGAACCCCGCCGCCGCGGCCGCGCTCGCGGAGTGGGGCTTGGACATCACCGCCGAGATTCCGGTCAAACTGTCCACAGAGGACGTCGAAGCCTCCGACGTGGTGATCACCATGGGCTGCGGTGACACCTGCCCCGTGTTCCCCGGCAAGCGTTACCTCGACTGGCCGCTCGAAGACCCGGCGGGTCGGGGAGTGGACGCCGTCCGCCCGATCCGCGACGAGATCGACCGCCGCGTCCGCCGCCTGGTCACCGAAATCCTCGACACCCCCAAGGATCCCGCGTGACCCAAACCGCCGATGTCGTGCGCAAACTGTCCTTTCTCGACCGTTATCTGCCGGTGTGGATCGTCGCCGCCATGGTGGCCGGACTGGTGCTGGGCGGCGTGATCCCCGGACTGCAAGGGGTGCTGGACGCGGTGAAGATCGGGCAGGTGTCGCTGCCGATCGCGCTCGGTCTGCTGCTGATGATGTACCCGGTCCTCGCGAAGGTCCGCTACGACAGGCTGCACACCGTCACCCGTGACCGGCGCACCATGGTGCTTTCCTTGGTGCTCAACTGGATTCTCGGTCCGGCGCTGATGTTCGCGCTCGCCTGGCTGATGCTGCCGGACCTTCCCGAGTACCGGACCGGGCTGATCATCGTCGGGCTGGCCCGCTGTATCGCGATGGTGATCATCTGGAACGACCTCGCCTGCGGTGACCGCGAGGCCGCGGCGGTGCTGGTCGCGCTGAACTCGGTCTTCCAGGTGATCATGTTCGGTGTGCTCGGCTGGTTCTACCTCGACCTGCTGCCCGGTTGGCTGGGTCTGGACACGACGACGCTGGACTTCTCACCGTGGGAGATAGCGCTGAGCGTGATCATCTTTCTCGGTATCCCGCTCGCCGCCGGCTACCTCTCCCGCCGCGCCGGGGAGCGGGCCAAGGGCCGCGAGTGGTACGAGAGCACGTTCCTGCCCAAGATCGGTCCGGTCGCGCTGTACGGCCTGCTGTTCACCATCGTGATCCTTTTCGCGCTGCAAGGCGAGAACATCACCTCGCGGCCGCTCGACGTCGCCCGGATCGCGCTGCCGCTGCTGGTGTACTTCGCGGTCATGTGGGTCGGCGGCTACTCGCTGGGCAAGGCTTCGGGCCTGTCCTACGAGCGAACGACGACACTGGCGTTCACCGCTGCGGGCAACAACTTCGAACTCGCGATCGCCGTCGCGATCGGCGTCTTCGGCGTGACCTCCGGGCAGGCTCTCGCCGGTGTCGTCGGCCCGCTGATCGAAGTACCGGTGCTGGTCGGCCTGGTCTACGTCAGCCTGTGGCTGCGGAAACGCTGGCCTGTCAGCGGCTCGTGACCCCGAGCGAGAGGGCCACCGGCTCCGGTGCCGCGCAACAGCCTCCGGCGGCCGGTGCGTCGTCCGGCTCGTCGAACAGGCCGGCGCCACCACAGACTCCGGTTTCGGCCATCCGGAGCTCCACGCGGGCGGCGGCTTCGTGGTCACCGGCGAGCTCGGCGGCGATGCTGCGCACCTGTTCGTAGCCGGTCATGGCGAGGAAGGTCGGCGCCCGGCCGTAACTCTTCATGCCCGCGAGGTAGAAGTCCTTCTCCGGGTGGGCGAGTTCCTTGGCGCCGTGCGGGTACACGGTTCCGCACGAGTGCACGTTCGGATCGATCAGCGGCGCGAGCGCGACCGGCGCCTGCAGGGTCGGGTCCAGTTCCAGCCGGATCTCCGAGAGCCAGGTCAGATCGGGGCGGAACCCGGACAGGGTCACCACTTCGTCGACCTGGCCGAGCCGCTGCCCGGCGGAGGAGAGCAGCGACAGCCGCCCGTCGCCGTCGCGTTCGACAGCCTCGGTGCGGAACCCGGTCACGACCGTGATCAGTCCCGCGTCCACCGCGGCCCGCGCGCGCAGGCCGAGAGCGCCCCGGGCGGGAAGCTGGTCGGCGTCGCCGCCGCCGAAGGTGTCGCCGACCGAACCGCGGCGCAGCACCCAGCTGATCCGCGTACTCGCCGAGTCCTTCGCCAGGCCGGACAACGCGACCAGCGCGGTCAGCGCCGAATGCCCGCTGCCCGCGACCACCACGTGCTTGCCCGCGTAGCGCGCCCGCACGGTCTCGTCGCCCAGATCCGGGACCCGGTAGCCGATCCGGTCCGCCGCGGTTCGCTCTCCGGCGGCTGGAAGTCCTTCCCCGCCAAGGGGATTCGGGGTCGTCCAGGTCCCCGACGCGTCGATCACCGCCCGCGCCGCGATCCGCTCCTCCGAACCGTCGGCGGAGCGGACGTGCACGGTGAACGGCTCGTCGTCCCGGCCGCTGTCCACCACCCGGTCCCGGCCGCGGCGTGCCACGCCGGTCACCTCGGCGCCGAACCGCACCCGGTCAGACAGCGCTTCCGCCAGCGGCCGCAGATACGACCCGGCCCAGTCCGAACCCGTCGGACAAGCCTCGGAATCGGGCCTCGTCCAGCCGGTCTTCTCCAGCAGCCGCCCGGCCGCCGGAGCGACGAGCTCGGACCAAGGGGAGAACAGCCGGACGTGATTCCACGCCGCCACCGCCGCGCCCGCTCGCGGGCCGCGCTCCAGTACGAGTGGCTCAAGACCCCGTTCCACCAGCTCGGCGGCCGCCGCCAGTCCCACCGGGCCCGCTCCGATCACTACGACAGGAAGCTCGTTCATCCCCATGCCCCTTTCATCGATCACGCTCGATTGAGTCGATGCGGGGACTGTATCGATGGCCATCGATTGACGCAACCATCGATTCTGGTCGATACTGTGTGCCATGACCTCGGTGGTGCCCGTTCCCCTAGTCGGCCTCCTGCCCGAACAGGAAGCCGCGACCTACGCCGGATGGTTCGCCTGCCTGGCCGAGCCGATGCGGGTGAAACTGCTGCACGCGGTCGCGACCTCGCCCCGCGGCCTGACCGTCGGAGCCCTGACCGAGATCCTTGGGACCAGCCAGTCGACGTGCTCGCATCATGTCCGGAAGCTGGCCGAGGTCGGTTTCCTGCACCTGCGCAAGGAGGGCACCGCGACCGTCGTCACGATCAACCAGGCCTGCTGCAGCGGTCTCCCGCACGCGGCCGACGCCGTCATGGGTCTGCTCGCCCCTCGGCCCTGCTGCCCGGACAACGTGCCTGACGACGTCACCGTGCGCCCGATGATCGACGACGACGCGGAGACGTTACGACGGATTTCCGGTGAAGATGTCGCCGCCGAATTCGACGTTCAAGGATTGCCGGATCACCAATGGGTCGCGGAAAGCGATGGTGAAGTCGTCGGCTGGGCCGTCGCGGCCCCGATTTCGTCGCGTGCTCGTCATCGAGGTGTCGCCGAGACCATCGTCCATGTCGTCGAAAGCCACCGCGGTCGCGGCGTCGGAAAGGCTCTGATCCACAAACAGGTCACCGAAGCCGACGCCGCCGGGATCCGGACGTTGCAAACCTCCGTCTTCACCGATGACCGCGCGAGCATCGCCCTGTATCGCAGCGCCGGTTACCGCACCGTGGGCATCCGCGAACGCATCGCCCGGCGTGGCGATGTCTGGCACGACACCGTTTTCCTCGAACGTCGCAGTGAGGTCGACTGTTGAGCGGGAAGAGAATGGTGCGCGGACTTCGCATCCCACACTTTCGAACTTCCTCTCAAAGGAAGCGTCAAATCGCGTCTCACGGGTATTGCTGCGCGTAACCATTCACGGCCTGCCGGCGACTAGTTCAGGAACGGCGGCCGGAGGGTGGGATGAAAATCGCCATTCGCGACAACGGCGGGGAACGGCGATCGGGGTCGTCGGAGCGCGACTATTCGTCTCCTCGCTCCGCGAGCTGTTCGGCCACGGCTTCGCCCCGGGGAGTGGCGTACCAGCCCTTCGACCGGCCGAGCCGGGTTTTGACGACCAGGCCGCGCTCCAGGAGCATCTTTCCGCTGCGGCTGATCTGCGCTTCGTGGACCTTGAGCCGATCGCAGACGTCAGAACTGGTGATGTGCGGTTCGCGGTGCACCAGCACGAGCATCTTGGCCGCCCAGGACTTCGGGTCCAGGGTGTCGGCCAGCGCCGCCTGCTCCGCCCGGTCGAGCGCGGCTTGTGCCACCTCGGCCAATCCCATGACGACGGCCTCGAGTCGCATGGTGTGGCCGCCCGGTTGCAGTCGCATCCCCGCGTTCTGGAAGGCACGCAACGCCGAGCTCAGTGACGGAATGTCCGCGAGCAGGGCGGCGTCGACCAGCCATCTGCCCACCGCGGCCGCCCAGCGGTCGACCGCCGCGTGGTCGCCGAGCACCTTTCCCTCACCGGTCTCTTCTTTCAGCTTCGTCGCCCAGGCCTCGAAGCCTCGGGATACCCCCTCGGCGGTGGGCCTCAGGCTCGCCGGTGTCGTGTCCGGTACGGCTGTCGCAGTCGAGGGCATGGGCTCTCCACCTCCAGAATCAAGGAAGTGTTAAGTATGGATCCTGCCGACGAGTTCGTCAACCTCTACGACGAGCTCAAGAAAGTGCACGGGGACACGCTCAGCGAGTGGTCGGTGCGCGACAGCGTCCAGGCCGTCAAGGAAGCCGTGCGAAACGAGGTGCGGGCGACGGGCTTCCTTTCCGCGGAGTGGATCTCCGACTCCCCGGACGATCCGACGAGTTTCGGCATTCTGCTCGGTCTCGACCTCGCGCTCCTCGACGCCAACGCCGACACGTCCTACCTGGGTTTCCGGGCACTCGACTACCTTCAGGTGCGGCTGGAGATGAACGGCAGGCTCAACGACCAGACCGGGGGCATCCTGCTGCCCCGCCGTACTTCCCCCTGCCGTCCGAACGAGGACGCGGAGGATCTCGACGATTTCCTCCAGTTGTTGCGGATCCCGCCTTATGTCAGCGCCAATCTGCAGATTTCCCGGGTCCCCGCCGTTCGCGACCTGCCGCGGCCGGACGGGCGCGGCCTGCTCAGGATCGCGCAGCTGCCCCTGCTGGCCGACCCGGCCGACTTGCGCTGGGAGCCCGATCATCCCGACGGTGGGTTCTACACCGTCGGGCCCGTCAGCACGCGACTCGACGACCGGATCGCGAGGGCGCTGAACGTTCTCGACAAGAGCGGGGCGGTATTGGCGATCCTTCCGGAGGGTTGCCTGGACGACAGCCTCCTCGAACGATGGCGCGAGCTGCTCCGGGCCACGCCGCGGCCCGAAGGGAGCTCGCTCACCTGGCTCCTGCTGGGAACCGGTCCGGTGATCGGTGTAGGACCTCATCCGGC
Organism: Amycolatopsis sp. lyj-84; assembly: GCF_046549075.1. NCBI lineage: Bacteria > Bacillati > Actinomycetota > Actinomycetes > Pseudonocardiales > Pseudonocardiaceae > Amycolatopsis > Amycolatopsis sp. lyj-84. Next base: position 160,869 of record NZ_JAJPWO010000004.1, on the reverse strand, counting down.
CAGCAGTCGTCCGCCGAACCGCGCCGTCCTCGTCCATCGCAACGGCTGGGTCGAGCCGATGCTCACCCAGGACAAGATGTCGGGATTCTGCTTCACGGTGGGGAAACAGAAGGAGTACGAGGTCGAACTCGGCGGGGTCAAACGCGACGAACGCATCTCCCACGATTCCCTGATCACCGTGCTCGACTCCCGCGCGGGGCGGTTCGCCGTCCAGGTGTGCGAGGACTTCACCCGCCCGGCGCGGCGCCTGCACCTCGTCGCTGCCGGGGTCACCCACCTTCTCGTCCCGGTCCTCGCGGCCCCGATGTGGAAGCAGGGATGGCAGGCGGGAGCGGGTCAAGTGCTGACCGTGCACCTCGGGGCGAAAGCGGCGGTGAGCAACGGACTCGCGATCACGCGCTTCTACCGAGAGAAGAAGAGCGGGACGTACGGCCCTTTCGAAATCGAGTATCCGGCGACCACGTTGCTCACCACCGCCGGCCCGTCGGGCCGGCCTGACGAATATCTGACGACCGACGACATGGTCAAGGAGTACCGGAACCCGGAGGCCAGGCGGCAGCAGGCACTCGAGGACGCTTTGACGCCACGGCTGGCCGAGTGGTGATCATCCCGCTAGGGCCGGGTGAGGTTGTCCATGATCAGGCCGAGGGTGAAGTCGAACCGGTCGTGCCCGGTGCCGGAGGTCAACGCGTCGGCGTGGCGCCTGGTCTGCGGAAACGCGTCGGCCGGCAGGGCCGCGAACCGGCGTAGCAGCTCCTCGCGGCTGAGAACCCACTCCTGCTCCGGGTCTTTCCGCCGTTGCTGGACGAGTGACTGCTCCAAGGCGTAGGCGCTGACGTAGAGGGAAAGGGCGTCGAGTGCCCAGGCGGCGGTCTGCGGTTCGATGCCCCCGGCGAGCAGGATCGTCAGGAGCCCTTCGCGTACCTGCAGCGTGTGAAGGTTGGTGGGGACCGTGCCCAGCGCGGCACGGGAGACACCGGGGTACTTCAGGTACTGGTCGCGGATCTGCGTGTAGACGTCGCGGATCTGCTGTCGCCACCGCGCCGGATCCGGTTCGGGGAGCACGACCCCGGCATAGAGCCGGCCGACGAGCAGATCGTCGATGTCGTCCTTGTTGACGATGTGCGCGTACAGCGACGACGGCCCGGCGCCGAGCACCGCGGCGACCCGGCGGATGGTCAGGGCGTCGTAGCCCTCGGTGGCGACGACCTGCAATGCGGCGTCGGTGATCCGGTCGACCGTGATGGGCTTCTTGCGCGGCGGCGACGTCGCGGAATCCCCGGTGGGCTGGGCGTGACGAGCTGCTCGGCGTTGCCGGGGGTCGGAGGGCATGCCGGTCACTCTAGCTTGACGCGAACTTAGTTCGCCGCGTAGAACTTAGTTCGTTAGCGGCGAACTAAGTTCGATTCGGAGGCGTGTGATGCGAGTTTCAGTTGCCGGAGCCGGTCTGGGAGGTCTCTGCCTGGCGCAGGGTCTGCGCGGCGCCGGCATCGAGGCCGAGGTCTACGAGCGGGATCCGGCGATCACCGCGCGGTTCCAGGGCTACCGGCTCGTGCTGAACCCGGCGGGGTTCGAAGCGGTGCGCGCCTGCCTGCCGCCGCGCTGGCATCCACTGCTGGACGCGATCGTCGGTGACGCCTACGGCGAGCGCCTGATCCTGGACCGGCACCTGAACAAGATCGGTGAGCTCGGCCCCGGCAGGACCGGCACCGTGGTCGACCGGCACGTGCTCCGGCATCTGCTGCTGACCGGGCTCCAGGTGCGGACCGGTGCCGGGGTGACCGGCTACGACGTACTGCCCGGCGGCAAGGTTTCCGCCCGCCTCGCGCACGGTGACCCGGTGACCGCCGATCTGCTGGTCGGGGCGGACGGGGTCGGCTCCGCCGTCCGCGCGGCGCTGGCACCGCGGATCACCCCGACCGACACCGGTGTCCGGTTCGTCATCGGCCGCACGCCGCTGACCGAACGCTTAACCGAACTTTCGCGGGCTTTCGGCTCGAAGATCGCCGGGGACGGGGTGAGCCTGCTGCTCGGGGCGATGCGGTTCCGCACCCCGCCGAAGGAGGCGGCCGAGCGGCTGGCGCCCGAGGTGACCCTTCCCGATGTCCGTGACTACGTGCGCTGGGCGATGATCCTGCCGACCGGTCCGCTCGGCGCCGCGACCCCGCAAGACGCCGCTCTGTCCAGGATGGACGGTTGGCATCCGGAACTCCGGGCGCTCGTCGAGCAGTCCGATCCGGACAACAGCACCCTCCTGTCCATCCGTGTGGTCGATCCCCGCGAGCGCTGGGCGCCGGGTCCGGTCACCCTGCTCGGTGACGCGATCCACGCCACCTCGCCGACCGGCGGCAACGGCGCGAACGCCGCCCTGTGCGACGCCGATCTGCTGCGCCGCTGCCTGATCGAGGCCGCGGAGGGCCGACAGGACCTTCTCGGCGCTGTCGGTGACTACGAGCGGCAGATGTTCGCTTATGGTGCCGAGGCCGTGCGCCACAGCCTGGACGCGCTTCCCGCCTACGTCCCGAACTCGTGAGTGGTAAGGACGGTTCTAACCGTCCTTACCACTCACGAGGGGGTCACGCGGTGACGAGCGACAAACCGTAGGTCTGCAGGATCTCGTTCACCGGCTGGAACCAGGTTTCGCCGCCGGAGCCACAGTTGCCCCAGCCGCCGGAGGTGACGCCCTGCGCCTGGTCGCCGGTGATGAAGGAGCCGCCGGAGTCGCCGGGCTCCGCGCAGACGTTGGTGCGGGTCATCTGGTGGACCGCGCCCTGGGAGTAGTTGACGGTCTCGTTGTGCCCCAGCACGGTGCCGCAGTGCCAGTGCGTCGTCGAGCCCGACCGGCACACCGAGGTGCCGACGGGGGCGACCCACGAACCCCGGACGAGTGCGTCGCTCACCGTGCCCCAGCCGAGGACGACCGGCGCGGTCCACCAGCCGTTGCCGATCCGGATGAACGCGTAGTCGTTGCCGGGGAAGGAAGAACCGGCGAAGTTGCCCATCGCCGAGCCGTCCCAGCCGACGACCGGACTGCCGTTGCCGCCGCAGTGGCCGGCGCTGACGAATCCGCCGTGGACGGAGAAACCGATCGAGCAGCGGGTGTTGCCGTTGATGTAGTACGGGTCGCCGCCGACGGTGCCCGCCGCGAACGGTTCGGCCTTCGGCGCGGTGACCACCGTGACCGGACCGGCTTTCCTGGCCCTGGCCAGGAAGTCATCGATGTCAGGGCCGTGCGCGCCTGGCCGGACGGCGACCACGACACTGCCGCTGCGGGGGTCGGCACGCCAGCCGCTGACCGCCGCGGGGGCGGGCCTGCTCTGGGCCGACAAGTCGATTTCGGCCTTCGCGGCGTCGAGTTTCGCCGCGCTGATGGCGGCGGTGGCGGGTTCGGCACCGGCCCGCCGGACGGCGGAAGCCGCTGCGGGGTCGGTCACCCCGACGACGAGTTTGCCGCGGGCCGGATCGAACCAGGCGCCGCCGAACGCCGCACCGGCGGCCTGCTGGGCGGCGGGCAGCACGCGTGAGGCGGTCATTTCCTGGGCGAGCCGGGTTTCGGCTCGTGCGGCGGTGAGCCCCAGATCCCGCTGCATGGCGGTGATCAGTCCGGGGGAAGCCAGCGCGACGGGGGCGAGGGCGGCGGAAGTGAGGCTCGCGGTCAGGACGGCGGCTCCGCCGAGTGCCAGGGCGATTCTTCGACGCATGGGATCCTCCAGGGCCGGGGGAAAGAAACACACTGCTCGCAGAGTGTGCGGCCGAGGACTGCGGAAGGGCGAGAAATGTCCGGTCTTCTGTCCGAAATTCGCCGAAGCGAACGGCCGGTCGGAGTAACGAGTGGCCGTGTCCGGTGCGTCGAGCGGCGCACGCGGCGTCGAGAGGGGAGGAGCCGGGCGGCGTACCCGCCTGGCAAGAATACGATCCGGGAATCGTCCTCGAATGACAAGAACAATCGGATCCCGGTCGCCTGAATCGATACGAATACGTTGGTGTGTTGTTGACCGGTTCGGGCCGCCGTAACGTTTTCCCGGATTTCGTCATTCCTTTTCCAGAATTCCTGACCGGAGGATTTCCATGACGCGCGTTTCGTCCGTAAGACCTTTTGCCGGGATCGCCGCCGTTCTCGTCTTCGCCGGAGCAGCGGTCACCTTGCCCGCCGTTTCGGCGAGCGCCGCGCCGCTCGCCGGACCGGTGACCAAGGACCTGACTTTCACCTGCGAAATGCCGCTCATCGGAGCGCAGCCTGTCGCCGCGAAGGTGACAGCGACCTTTCCCGAGGCGGTGACCGCGGGCTCTCCGATCGATGTCACCGGCTTTTCGGTGGCCGTTTCCCTCGACGGGGACAGCGTCACCGCGCTGAATCTGATCGGCGCGGCGACGATCGAAGGAACGGCGTCGGCCAACGTCGACGTCGACTACAACGGCACTGAACTCGGTGTCACGCTCAACGGCCTGGGTTTCCCGGTCACCGCCGTACCGCAGGACGGCCCGCTGGCACTCAGTATCACCGGCCCGATCCCCGGGCTCACCGTGAAGAAGCCCGGTTCGGTCGCCTTCGCGGTGGGCGGCGCCTTCACCGGGAAGGTCACGCCGAGGCACGCGGACGGGACGCCGACGGACCTCGGCACGTTCGACCTGCCGTGCGGCATCGCCCCCGGCCAGGACGCCTCGCTCGCGACCGTGACGGTGAACTGACCCGGTTCCCGGCGCCCCTGCGTACCCCCGCAGGGGCGCTAAGCGGATGATCACCGGCTCCAGTAAGTTGCCGGACATGACCGCGTCGCCGGTGGAAGTCCCGGAGCAGGTGCTGCGCACCTCGATCGTCGAGCGGTTGTTCGCTCGCGAGACCGACCCGCGCCCGCTGTTCACGCATCAGGATCACGGCGCGGGCGTGGACACCACGGTCACCTGGGCGGAGTTCGTCTCCCGGGTCAGGGAAGTCGCGGGGGAGCTGGGCCGGGTCACGCGTCCGGGTGATCGCGTCGCCGTGCTGACCGGCCAAGACCTGAACTACCCCCTCGCGTTCTTCGGAGCACTCGCCGCGGGGCTGGTGGCCGTGCCGTTGATGGCGCCGGGCAGCCCCGCGCAGCGGGGCAGGCTCGCCGGTGTGCTGGAGGACTGCGGTGCCCGGGTCTGGCTGACGTCGTCGGCCGCCGCCGCGAAGACGCGGGAAGCCGGGACGCCCGAACATCTTCTCGTGGTCGACGAGCTTTCCGGGCCGGGCGCGGATCCGCTCCCGGTCACGCCCGAGGGTCCCGCCTACCTCCAGTACACGTCCGGGTCGACGCGGGAGCCCGCCGGTGCCGTGATCCCGCATCGGGCGGTCACCGCGGCCTGCTGGCAGGCGAGTCAGGCCTACGCGGTCGACGAGGGGACCACTTGTGCGGGCTGGATCCCGTTCTTCCACGACATGGGCTTGATCCAGCTTCTTTGCCTGCCGGTCTTCGCGGGCGCGCGGTCGGTGTTCATGTCACCCGCCGAGTTCGTGCACCGGCCCGCGAGGTGGCTGCGTCAGCTCGCCGATCACCCGGCCGTGTTCACCGCCGCGCCGAACTTCGCGTTCGACCTGGCCGCCGACGCCGCGGAAGACGCCGGGGACGATCTGGACCTTTCCGACGTGCGGATCGCGCTCAACGGCGCCGAACCGGTCCAACCGCGCACGGTCGCGCGCTTCCGGGAGGTGTTCGGCCCGCGCGGGTTCCGGCCCGAAGCCCACCGTCCGTCCTACGGTCTGGCCGAGGCCACGGTGTACGTGGCGAGCGCGGGCGCGGAAGGACCGCGGGGCGCGGTGTTCGACAGGGAGGCCCTCGCGCAGGGGCGCGCGGTCGAGGTGCCGGACGGTCAGGAGCTCGTCTCGGTCGGCCGTCCGCTCGGGCAGCGGGTGCGGATCGTCCGCGACGGTGTCGCGCAGCCCGACGGCTTGGCCGGGGAGATCTGGATCCACGGCCCGAACGTCGCGGCCGGTTACTGGGGCCGTGGCGACGCCGCCGCGTTCGGCGGGGAACTCGAGGGCGACGACGGCTGGCTGCGCACCGGCGACCTCGGCGTCGTCCACCGCGGCGACCTCTACATCACCGGCAGGCTCAAAGACCTCATCGTCATCGACGGCCGCAACTTTCACCCGCAGGACATCGAAGCGGTGGCGGGTGAAGCGCATCCGGCGATCCGCCGCGACCGCGTCGCCGCTTTCGGGGTGGCGGACGAAATGGGTGAAGGGGCGATGTTGGTAGCCGAATGGGCAAAGAACGCCGAAGCCGATGTCAAAGAAGTCACCCGGATGGTATTACGCGCGGTGTCACGTGAACATGATCTGACGTTGCGATCGGTACGTCTGGTTCCCTCCGGTGACCTTCCGCGCACTTCCAGTGGCAAGGTGGCGCGGGCGGCGGCCAAGGCGCGTTATAGTCGGCGCCGTGGGTGATCACCGCGCGGAGGTCGTGAAGGTCGTCAGCGAGACTTTTCGGCTTGATCCCGCCGAAATCGAGCCGGACGCACCGCTCGAAGAGCTGGGCATCGACTCAAAGGGACGGATAAAACTCCTGTCGGCGCTGGAGATCTACCACGACGTGAGGATTGATCTGGACCAGCTCGACCGGTTCACCGACATCGGGTCGGTGGCCGAAGTGCTCACAGAGGCACTCGGCGATAAAGCCGACGGATCCGACGAAAGGCGCTGAAAAGAATGAGCGGGGGCTTCACCGCGGCGACCGATGCGCTTTCAACGGCATCGAAGGACATCGGCAAGCTGACGGAACAGTTGCTCGAAGACAATCCTGATCTGTCGAGCACACCGGTGAACGCGGCGGGCTTCGGCCAGGCTCACGGCGACCACTCGAAGAAGTACACCGACGGCGTGGCGGCGCTGTGGGCCTCGGTCCAGGGCTACAGCAAAACGCTCGGCTCGTTCGGCACGAACCTCGGCACCGCGGGCACCACTTACGGTGCCAACGAGGACGAGACGAAGAACAAGATCACCAAGACGGGGACGCGCTAGTGGCCGACGAACTCACCTGGACCGAAGTCAAGGCCGTCCTCGACGACCCGAGCGTGCCGCCCGGTAACAAGACGGCGCTCATCGGCTCGTGGATCAAGACGCATCCGGCGCCGCCCCCGTGGGGCGGGGTCGAGGAGCCGGAAGAGATCAAGCAGAAGCGCAAGGAAGCCGAAAAGTACGCGCAGACCTTCAACGCCCTTCCGTTCATGCCGTACGACGGCGACACCAAAAAGATCTACGGTGGCGCGAAGGCGGCAGGCGATCAGGCCAGCTTCACCCAGAAGGAAGAAACGAAGGCCGTCAACGACGGCGACAAGAAGCTGGACGGCACAAAGGAACCCACGCCGGAAGGCGGCGGGACCAAGACGTCGGACGAGATCTTCGACGCCGCCGTACCCGCGCTCAAGGTCTTCCAGACCTTCGGTTCACTGCTGGCGAAGCTCCCGGAGGACTGCCGGGGGACCAGCCGCGCGCTCGACTTCGAGAAGGACATCAAGAAGCCGTTCGACGAGCAGCGCGGCATCAACTTCAAGAACTTCGTCGACGACGCCGCGCACTTCAAAACGGGCTCGAAGACCGTCGAGAAGGCCATCGACGACACCGGATCCCAGCTGAACACCCTGTACGGGACCTGGACCGGAAAGGCCGCGGACGCTTCGTCGGAGAACTACAACGAGAAGATCCATCCCAAGGCCAAGAAACTCGCCCAGACGCTGAACACCGCCGGCGAAGCGACGCTGCACACCACCACCACGGTGTTCAAGCTCTGCAAGGAGAAGGCCGACCAGGTCGTCAAGGGTTACAAAGAGGTGGTCGGCAAGGCCGACTTCGCGATGGCGCAGAAGGTCGTCGCCATCGCCGCCGGCGAGAAGAGCGGCAAGGAAGACCTCGGCGCGATCGCGGGCTGGATGGACGCCAACTTCGGCTCCAACCTCGTGCAGCAGTTGAACAACGACGGCTGCTGCGACGACGACGAGTTCAAGAAGGCGGGCCAGAACCTCGCCAAGCAGTGGATCCAGAGGCAGTTCATCCCGGAGATGTGGACCGCCATCTACCTGGGCTTCGAGAAGAACTGCAAGGAAACCAAGGATTTCGTCAACCAGGCCTATGACGAACTCGACAAGGTGATGGGCAAGGTCAAGAACGAGTTCGAAGGCGCGGGCGCCGACGGCAAGGGCGGCGCGGGCGGTCCCGGCGGTGGCACGGGTGGCGGACCCGGCGGCCAGGGTAACGGCGGACCGGACTTCACCGGCGGTTCCGGCGATGGCAAGGGCGGTTCCGGCAGCGGAGGCCCCGGCGGCGGTCCTGGTGGCGGCTCCGGCGACGGCACCGGCTCATCGGGCCAGAAGCCGCCGCCCGTTCCGGATGTGAAGATCCCCGAAGGTGGTTCCGGGGGTGGACCCGGCGGTGGCCCGGAGGGTTCGGGCGGCGGCACGGGTGGCGGCTCGGGCACCGGCGGTTCCGGTTCGGGTGGCGGCAACGGCCCGGCGGACCCGCCCAAGCCTCCGCCGATCCCGGACGTGAAGATCCCCGACAGCGGAGCCGGCGGCGGATCGCCGGGTGGCGGTTCCAGCGGTGGCTCCGGTGGCGGTCCGGAAGGCAAGGACGAGACGTCCCCCTCGGGTTCCGCTCCGCCGCCGAATTCCGGCGACGAGCAGCGGGCCGCGGCCGAAGAGGCCAAGAAGCAGGCCGCAGCGGCGGCCGAGAACGCGAAGAAGCAGGCTTCCGAGGCCCTGGGCAAGCTGGGCGACGGTCCCACCGGCGCGGATCTCGGCGGTTCCGGCGGATCCGGTCCGGGTGGTTCCGGTACGGGCGGTGGCGGCGGTGGCGGCGGCACGGATCCCGCGTCCGAAGCCAAGGCAGCGGCCGAGAAGGCGACCGAAGAAGCGAAGAAGCAGGCTTCCGAAGCGCTCGACAAACTCGGTGACGCTCCTGGCGGTACGGGCGAAACCGATTCCAAGGAAGCCGCCGAGAAGGCCGCCGAGGACGCGAAGAAGAAGGCATCCGAAGCGCTGGACAAGCTCGGCGACGACATGCCGGGCGGGGACGGCGACAAGCTGACCGGTGACAAGACCGGTGAGGACGGCGACAAGACCAAGGACGGCGAGAAGGCCGAAGACGGCGAACGCGAAACCCTCAAGGTCAAGCAGGGCGACAAGACCTTCGAGATGACCGAGCCGGACAAAGACGGCGAGATGGAGATCAAGGTCGGCGACGGTTCGGGGCCTGCCAAGGACTTCAAGCTCGACTGGACCGGCGACGAGTCCAAGCTGGGCGACGCTCCCGATGGCGACGGCAAGAAGGACGACATCCACCGCCCCGGGGCGGACGGCAAGATCCACATCCAGGACGGCGATGTGAAGATCACCGCCGAACGTCCCGACGGCCCGTCCGGGCCGACGGTCGTCACCGTCGACGACGGCACCGGGAAACCGACCACGTACACCCTCGGCGAGGACAAGGACCCCTCGGACACGCACAAGCCCTCATCCGAGGCCAAGCCCCTCACCGGGACGACGCAGCCCGAGCACCGTGCGCCGCTCACCCCGCACCAGGGTGGCGGGGGAACCGTCCCCGACGGTATCCGCGCCGGTGACCTCGACGGCGGTGGCGGTGGCAGCCACGGCGGCGGCGGAGGAGGCGGCGGCCACGCCGGTGGCGGCGGCGCGGGGATCGCGGCCCCGTTCGAAACCGCGACCCCCGTGAGCGGGCAGCCGTCGTCGTTGACCGAAGGCGTGCACACCGGCGGCGGGGCGCATCAGCCGCAACCCGTGCCCGCGGGCGCCCCGTCCGCTCCGGTGAGCGGATCGACCGGCCAGTCGTTCGGCGGCGGCGCGATGCCGCCGATGGGCGGCATGGGTGGTGGCGGCCAGGGAGGCGGCGGTGACCAGGAACGGTCCAACCGGGCGTACCGGATCGAGGGCGAGGTGTTCGACCAGATCAACGAACCCACCGGCCGGATCACCGGTTCGCTGCTGGACGATGAGGATCAGCCGGTCACCCGCAGGCGGTAAGCCGAGGCAGGAGAGAAACAGATGAGCGCCGATGACACCGCCGGGATGAAGGCGACCCTGGACGGTCTGGTCCGCGAGCAGTCGGAGCGCCGGGCCCTGCGGGACAAGAAGGCCGACGAGATCAAGGCGAGCTCGCAGGAGTTCATGACCAAGCAGGTCCAGACCGCCCAGCGCTACGTCGAGCACCGGCGTGAGCTGGGGGAGCGCAAGACGAAGTCCGGTTGGAGCACCGACCGGTCGCACGCGGAGCCCGGGAACTCGTCGGCGTTCGACGGCGCCCCTGCCTTCGAGGACCCCGCGGCTCCGTTCACCTCGGAGCCGCCCGCCCGCGTGGGGCGGGACACCCCTCGGCGCGCTCCTCGTCGTCCGGCTCCGGTGGACGACGAGGACGACGCCTTCCTCAACAACCGCTGGCGCGAGTGACTTCGCCGTCAGACCACGAGGCCGAACGCCAGCACGATCGGGAGTGAGATCACCGAGGCCAGTGACATGGCGACGGTGTGGGTCTTGAACGTGCCCCGGGTGCTCAGCCCGAGCAGCGACTGGAACATCCAGAAGAAGTTGCTGCTGACGTGCGGAAGGAACAGCGCGCCCGAGCAGGCGGCGAGGGCGACCAGCACCACCGGGACCCCGAGCGAGCCCGCGATCGGCGCGAGGATGCCCGCCGCGGTGATCGCCGAGATCGAGATGGACCCCATCGCGATGTGCAGGACGGCGGCGATCAGCCAGACGAGCGCCAAGGGCGGCAGGAAACCGGTGCCGAACGAGCCGGCGAGCACGTCGCGCAGGCCCGACTTGCCGATCACCTCGGCGACCGAGCCAGAGAGCCCGGACAGCACGAGAATGGGTCCGGCCAGCGCGAGCGCCTTGCCCACGGCCGCGTTGACCTCGTGGCGGGCGAGGACTCGCCGGGCCAGCAGATGCGCGAGGCCGGCGCCGATCGCCATGGCGATCACCGGCTCGCTCAGCAGCGAGACGGGTCCCAGCGGGAAGCGGAACGCGGCGGCGAGCGCGCCGAGGGCGATCAGCGACAGCGTCAGCAGCACCGGGGAGACGGCCAGCGACAGGGGCAGTTGCCGGACGGTCGTGGACGCCGGGGAACTCGCGGCCTCGGCGACACCCTCGTCGTCATCGCGCTCCAGCTCGTCCGCGGCCGGATTCCAGCGCAGCACCCTCCGCAGCAGCACGGTGAAGATCAGCGTGGTCAGCACGGCGGTGGGGAGGCCGACGGCCAGTCCGAACAGGAACATCTCACCGAGCGGCACCTTGAGCAGGCCCGCGACGGCGAGTGCGGCGACCCCGGGGACGACGAAAACCAGGCCGACCTCGATCCCCGCGGTCAGCGCGCCGCCCATGAGCGCGACGCCCCGCGGGCCCAGCCGGGTGCCGAGACGGCGGGCCAGTGGCGCGGTGAGCACCAGGACGACGTCGGAATAGATCGAGGTGAACACCGTCGACAGCGAAACGGCGAACACCATCGGCACGCGCTTCTCCCCGAAGACGCCCAGCAGCCGTTCCAGGACACGATGCAGGGTGTTCGTGGCGGTGAGCAGCGAGCCGATGACGACGCCGAAGGTGATGAGCATGCCGATCTCGGCCATCACGTCACCGAATCCGGCGGCGAGCGCTTCGGTCGTGCCGCTCGCTCCGAGGCCCGTGGCCAGTCCCAGGTAGGTGGCGCCGATCAGCAGGCCGAAGATCGGCGGTGTCTTCAGCCAGGTGATCATCACGACGATGCCCACGATGGCGATGCCGGTGTGGGCAAGGAGCCAGGCATCGGACACGGTGCCCTCCTCGGACTCGAGGCGGGACGGCGCCGGTGCCGTCCCTCGTAGCGACTCAGTAAGCCCCGCCGGTGGGTCGCCGGTCCAAGACCGGGTTGCTGGCAAGGTGATAGGTCCCGGCTATCGACCACGAGGGGTTCCGGAGTGGATGCTCGTCAGTTGAAGTACTTCCTGGCCGTCGTCGACGCCGGGAGCGTCCACCGGGCCGCTGAGCTGCTCTACGTCGCCCAGCCCTCGGTCTCCCAAGCCCTGCGCACGCTCGAGCGGGACCTGGGAAGCCTGCTGTTCCACCGGACCGGCCGCCGGCTGGTGCTGACCGCCGCGGGACACGCCCTCGTGGCGCCCGCACGGGAGGTCATGCGCGGGCTGGACCTCGCCAGGGCCACGGTGGAGGCGGTGGACGGCCTGCTCGGCGGGGAACTGGTCATCGCCTCGATGCCGTCGCAGTCGGTCAGCCCGCTCACGGACCTGATCGCCGCCTTCGCCGCCGTCAACCCGTTCGTGCTGATCTCCGTCCGCGCGGCGAGCACCCCCGGCGACGTGGCGAAGATGCTCACGACCGGCGACGCCGAACTCGGCGTGGTGGCGGCCTCGCCGACGGCGCCCGCGCTGCCCGGCTTGGAGGCGGTGCGCCTGGAGACCCAGCGTTTCGCCGTGCTGGGCCGCGACGAAGCGGCACTGCCCCCGGCCGATCCGGTCCGGCCCGCCGATCTCGTCGGAGCCGCGCTCATCGTCGGCCAGCAGGGCACGGGCATGCGGCGCGTGGCCGACGCCGTGCTCCGTGAGGCCACCGGCAGCCGGTTCGTGGTCGAGGTGGAACATCGGGAGGCCGTCCTGCCCCTCGTTCTCGCCGGGGTGGGCATCGCGGTGGTCAGCGACTCCTGGCGCGCACTGGCGAAATCGGCGGGCGCCGCTGTGCGGGCACTGGACTGCGCCGATTCCCTGGAGGTGTCTCTGGTGTCCCGGCCGGGGCGGTTGAGTCCCGCGGCGGCGGCCTTCCACGGTCAGCTGGAGTCCGGACGAGGGTAGGCATCAAGCGTCTCGTCTGCCGATCGCGGCCAGCCCGAGGCAGGTCGCCGCTGTCGCCCACCCGGCCATCGCGAGGAGCGCGCCCACCGGGGACAGAGCGGTTTCCACCGCCGCGCCGCTGAGCTGGCCCGCCAGTTCCGAAGGCAGCACCGAGGCGATCCGGTCGTCCCACGGCGCGGACAGCAGCATTCGCGGCAGCATCGGCAACGCGAAGAGCAGCACCGCCATCGTGACCAGTGTGCCGGCGGTGGATCTGATCAGCGTGGCGAGGCCGAGCGCGATGACGGCGATGACCATCATGAGCAGGCCCTCGGCCAGTACCACCGGGAGCCCGGTGTCCACTGTGGTCAGTGACCCGATCGGCCGGTCGCCGATCAGCAGCCTGCTCAGGAAGAACGTCGCCACCGCGATCACCTCGCCCGCGATCAGCGTGATCGCCGCGACGACGGGAACCTTGGCCAGCAAGAGTTTCTTCCGCGCCGGGACGGCGACCAGGGTGGTGCGGATCATCCCGGTGGAGTATTCGGACGTGGTGGTGAGGATGCCGAACGTCATCAGGCACAGCTGCACCACGGTCAGGACGGACGTTCCGTCGCCGAGACCGCCGAAGTGGGCGCGCTCGTCGGGAGTGGCGGCGTCCCAGGCGTCTGCGGAGATCAGGGCCATCAGGCCGCCGACGAGAATGGCCGCGAACGAGAAGCCCAGCAGGATGTGCGTCGAGCGGACCGATCTCGCCTTGACGGCTTCCGAAGCGATGACGTCGATCACGGTGCTGTCCTTTCGGCACGGTATTCGAGGCTGTCGTTGGTGAGCTTGAGGTAGGCGTCCTCGAGCGAGTCGCTCCGCGGCGTGAGCTCGTGCACCGCGATTCGGCTCCGCACCGCGATGTCGCCGATGACCACCGCGTCGAGGCCTTGTGCGGCAAGGCTTCCGTCGGACTGCCGGGTGACGGTGGCGCCCGCCGACCGCAGCAGGCGGGCCAGTTCGGCGTCGTCCGGCGTGCGTACCAGCACGTCGCGTTTGAACCGCTCGGCGAGTTCGGCGATCGACGTCTCCGCGATCAGCCTGCCCCGCCCGACAACCACGATGTGGTCCGCGGTCAGCTCCATTTCACTCATGAGATGGCTGGAGACGAGCACGGTCCTGCCTTCGGCCGCCAGCGACCGCATGAGGTCGCGGATCCAGCGGATGCCCTCCGGGTCGAGACCGTTGATCGGCTCGTCGAACAGGAAGATCCCGGGATCGCCGAGCAGGGCCGCGGCGATTCCGAGCCGCTGCTTCATGCCGAGTGAGAAGCCGCCGATCCTCTTTCCGGCCACACCGGTGAGACCGACCCGGTCCAGCACCGTGTGCACCCGCGCCTTCCGGATTCCGTTGCTGCGGGCGAGGCAGTACAGGTGGTCGAAGGCGCCGCGCCCGCCGTGGACGGCGCCGGCGTCGAGCAGCGCGCCCACGTGATGAAGGGGGCGATCGATGTCGGCGTAGTGCCGGCCGTTGATCACCGCGTCGCCGGAGGTCGGGATGTCCAGGCCGAGAACGGCTCGCATCGTGGTGGACTTGCCCGCGCCGTTGGGACCGAGAAAGCCGGTCACACAACCGGGTTCGACCCGGAAGGAGAGGTGGTCCACGGCGAGCGTCGGGCCATAGCGTTTGGTCAGTTCCCTGATCTCAATCATGGCGACAATGCTTTCCCGCCACCGCGATCGGCGAATCAGACCGCGGGATCGAAAGCCTCCGACCCGGGTATGACCGCTTCTGGCGGAAGCCGGTTGATAGGCGCAGCCTTTCACCGCGGCAAGAACTGGGTCTTGGACGCGGCGGCAAGGCCCGGCGTCCACTGGACCCATGACCAGCTACCGCATCGCGCTCATCCCCGGCGACGGCATCGGCACCGAAGTACTGCCCCCGGCCCAGGCGGTGCTCGCCGCCGTCGGCAAACGCCACGGGATCGAATTCACCTGCGACTCCTTCGACTGGTCATGCGAGCGCTACCTCGCCGAGGGCGCGATGATGCCGTCGGACGGCCTCGACCGGATCCGGCGGCACGACGCCGTCCTGCTGGGCGCGGTCGGCTGGCCGGGCGTGCCTGACCACGTGTCGCTGTGGGGGCTGCTGATCCCCATCCGGCGAGGCTTCCGGCAGTACGTCAACCTGCGGCCGGTCAAAGTGCTCGCCGGCGTGCCCAGCCCGCTGCGCGCCGCGGGCGCCGGGGACGTCGACCTCGTCGTGGTGCGGGAGAACGTCGAGGGCGAGTATTCCGAGATCGGCGGGCGGCTCGGCCGGGGTACCGAAGACGAACTGGCCGTGCAGGAGGCGGTGTTCACCCGCAAGGGAGTCACCCGCGTCGTCGAGTACGCCTACACGCTGGCCGCGAGCCGCCGGAAGCACGTGACCTCGGCGACGAAGAGCAACGGAATCGTCCACACGATGCCGTTCTGGGACGAACTGGTCGAAGAAGTGGCGGCGCGGCACCACGATGTGCGCAGCGCCAAGGAACACATCGACGCGCTCGCCGCGAAACTCGTACTGGCGCCGGAGCGGTTCGATGTGATCGTCGGCTCCAACCTCTTCGGTGACATCCTCAGCGACCTGGCCGCCGCCGTGGCCGGGAGCATCGGCGTCGCCCCGGCGGCGAACCTCAATCCCGAGCGGGAATTCCCGTCGATGTTCGAGCCGGTGCACGGTTCCGCTCCCGACATCGCCGGGCAGGGCAAGGCCAACCCGCTGGGCGCCTTGTGGTCCGCGGCCATGATGCTCGACCACCTGGGTCATCCCGAGGCGAGCGAGGAACTGCTGGCCGCCGCTTTCGGCGTGCTGGCCGACGGCGTCAGCACCGCCGATCTCGGCGGGACCGCGGACACCGCCGGGTACACGCGCGCGGTGCTGGACCGGGTCGGCGGACATGGTCGTGGCTAGGACTGCTCTTTCGACCTGTGGGCATGGCGAGGGGCCCGTCGCCGGTGTGGCTGGCGGGCTCCTCGGGTCACACACGGGTGTTGCGCCGGGATCGTCGTAGCGGGTCCAGATATTGGGGTGGGATGAATTCCGGTAGCCCGTCGGCCGCCATGTGGACTTGCCAGTCGCCGTGGTGGATCAGGCGGTGGTGGAAGCCGCACAGTAGGACGAGGTTGCGGAGGTCGGTGGGGCCTCCGTCTGCCCAGTGGTGGATGTGGTGGGCGTGGCAGTTCTTCGGCTTGCGATGACAGCCGGGGAACGCGCAGCCTCCGTCACGGATGTTCAAGGCGCGGCGTTGTCCGGGGGTGACGAATCGTCTCAGTCGTCCTACGTCGAGGGGCTCACCGGCGGCGTTGAGCACGACGGGGAGCATGAGGCAGTCGCAGGCGGCCATGCGTGCTTCGCGGGCGGTCATGGTTCCGACGAAGTCCACACACGCCGTACCCAGGCCCGACTTCAACTCGTCGAGACTGATCGTCACATGAATCAACGTCCGGTAGCCGCTCGTCCCAGGTTGATCCGGGCACGCAACCGCGAGATCCACGAGGTCGACCCAGGCGTCACCCTGACGCTCGGCCTTGGTCCGCAGATCCGCCTGGCCGAACTCGTCGATCGGACGGGGTGCGGCGTGAGCCTCGAGGGCGGCGGCGGTCCGGGCACCGGCCTCGTCATCCAGCAGGCCGTTCAGTTTCCAGTAGCCGTCTTTGCGGCGCTCCAGGGTCAGCTCGCGGCGGGGCTGGGCGGGTTCGGGATCCTTCGGTTCCTTGCCGTCCGGGTCCAGCCAGCCCAGCAGCTGGTCCCCGAGATCCGACACCTGCTGCGGTCCCGCCTTCCGGGCGAGATCGGCGAGGGTTGTCTCCGCGTGCTCCCGATCCTCCACCGACACCCCAGCCGGGATCTTCCGCAGGATCTCCACGATCTGCTTGATCCGTTCCTCGCCGATCGCCCCCTCCGCCGCCGCAACAGCGGTCGCCGGTGCGAAGGCCGGAATCTCCGTGCCATCCAAGCCACACGTGGGGTTCAGATCGATAGCGCGATTCACATACGGCCGAGCTTCGCCCTGGCTCAGTCCGGCGACATCGGCGAACCACGCCACCGTCGTCCCATAACCGTACAAGTCTTTCGCGCCACGAGAATCAATCTCCGCCAAATACTGGCCCAACCCCGCGGAGGCCACCCGCATCACCTGCAGAAACTGCTGCACGCCATGGGCAAGCTCCAGCTTGCCGGCGCGCCACAACTCCTGCGGCAACTCGGGAAGGAAGGTCTCGGACACCCCACAAGAATACCGCAAACCTATCGAACAGGTGTTCGTAATTTTAAGCAACAATGAAACCGAACAAACGCCACTGAAGGGTGATTCCGGCGGGAATGAGCCCGCGTCCGCGTGACGGAATGCGCTGGGTCGTGAGTGGCAATTCGGGTTATTGAGGGGTAAGTCAAAGGTGGCGTTGTGTCTGCACCCACGGTGATCGCCGTCCGATCACGCGAGATCCGTCTCCCATCACACGTGATCGCCCCTCAAACACACGTAGACGCCGCCCGAACACGCCACCTTTGCCCTTCACCTCGATCCCGAAACGCCACTCACGACCACCTGTACCGGCGCCTCACTTCAGCCGGACCGCGGAAGCTCGACCTCCCGCATTTCCGGTGTCTCAGCACGGAAATCGCCGTACCTCGCCCAGTGGAGCGCGACGCGCAGGACGACCACGCCCCCGCCGCCGATCGAGTCCGCGAACTCCGGGAACGTCGCGAGATAGGCGGCCTCGCAGCGCTCGAGTTCCTTTCCGGCCGGAGCGTCGGCGACACCTTCGCATTGCAGTGTCGTGCCGTCCGTGCCGCCGATGACGATCGCGATCCGCCCGTCGCGGCGCAGGTTCGCGACCTTGCGGGAGTCCGGTTTCGCGTCGAACACGAGCTCGCCGCGATCGGTCACCGCGAGCGGGAGATAGGCGGCTTGGGGCGCGCCGCCGGGGCCGAGCGTCGACACGACACCTGTCCGCTGCGCGCGCACGTACTCGATCAACTCGCTGTGGTCCATCGCGCCAGGTTAAGGCGGGGCGTCGCTCACCTCCGCGCGGCGTCGGCCTGAATGGCCAGCCAGGCTTCGTGCTGCCCCTCCGTCCTGTCCCAGAGTGCGGCCAGTTCACCGGTCCCGATGTCCTCCAGCGGGATGCGGAATTCCGTCAGTGCCCCCGCGAATTCGTCCAGGGTGGACAGTGTGCGGCGATCGGTGCCGTCGCGCGTGACCGTCCGCGCGCGGAGGGCCAGTTCGTGACCGTCGCGATGGTGTTGCGCCACAAGCACTCTGGCGAACGGGGAGGCCGGGTCCCTGGTCAGGGCCCGGTCGGCGAATTCGGCGAGTTCGCGGGGCGCGGTGCGGAAATCGCAGGAGGCGATCGTGCCGTTCGGATGATGGTGCACTCGCCAGGTGCCGGTGTCGAGACGTTCCATCCGGTAGGGCAGTTCTCCTTGCCGGTGCGTGCCTTCCCGTAGCGGTAGCGGCTCGAGGAACGCGTCCCCGATGCCGGTGTCGGCGAGCCAGCGCTCGCCGTCGACGTCGATCAGCAGGGCGATGTGGTTGCCCCATTGACCGTCGCCGCGGGTCGCGCGCTGTACCGCGGCTTCCACGATCGTCACGGTGAATCCGGCTGCCCGGAGCAGGAGGGCGAGTGCGCCGTTCATTTCGTAGCAGAGCCCGCCGCGGCCGCGACGCGTGAACTTGTCGAGCAGTGCGTCCGGGGTGAGCAGGATCGGCCTGCCGAGTTGGATGTCGAGGTTCTCGTAGGGGATCCGCAGCCGCCACGCCCGGTGCAGGTTCCGCAGCGTCGCCAGATCCGGCCGGACAGGTTCGCGGTACTTCAACCGGTCGAGGAACGCGTCGAGCGTCATGCCGCCTCCATTCGTTAGACTAACTCTAAGATTAGAGTAGCTCTAAGTTTGGCTCGGCTCCAGTATGCTGGGCCCATGACCGAACCGGTGGGCTTGCGGGAACGGAAGAAGTGGCGCACCAGGAAGGCGTTGATCGAGACGGCGTACCGGCTCTTCGAGCAGCAGGGCTACGACCGGACGACCACCGCCGAGATCGCCGCGGCCGCCGAGGTGTCCACCGCGACGTTCTTCAACCACTTCGCGACGAAGGAGGACCTCCTCCTCACCGACGACGGCGAGCACATCCTGCGTGCCGGGTTGGACGTGCTCGCGGCGCGCGAGCCGGGCGAGACGGCGGCGGGACTTCTGCGGCGCGCGATGCACCGGATGCTAGCCGAGGCGGGGACCGGGATCCGCGACCCGGCGGCCGAGCCGGAGCGGATCCGGTTGGACCTGATCACGTCGGTGCCGTCGTTGCGCGCGACGATGCTGCAGCGGGCATTCGACGCTCAGCAGCGGCTTTCGGCCGCGCTGCGCCGGGCCTGCGACGGCGAGCTGGACGAGATCGACGCCGCGGCGATCGTCGGCGCCGTCACCGGTGCCGTCTTCGCCGCCGGGCAAACCGCCGTGCGCGAGGGGATTCCACTCGACGACGCGATGCGGCGGGCGATCGATCTCGCGACGGCCTGACGAGCCGCCGGTTCACGAGCGGCGCCAGGCGATCCCGCGATAAGTGGAGCTGTCCGCGGCGAAGCCGTAGCCGATGATGACGGCGCCCACCGCGTTGATGTGCTGGGCCACGATCGCCGTGAGCTCGCGGGGCGACGGGAGCGGGATGGGTGTCGCGTCGGCGTCCCAGCGGACGGGCCGCACCGTTCCCTGGCTCACGGACTCGCCGACGACCGTTCCCGCGTCGTCGAGGTCGAAGCACGTGCTGGCGACGTCCGAGGGCAGGGGCCGGAGCACGGTGGGCCGTCCGTCGCGATCCCAGCGCGCGCAGGTGCCGCGCCGGTCCGGTGTCACGCCCCAGCCGATCGCGACGCCTGGCCCGGCGATCCGGACGACCTGTCCCGCGGTGAACTCCGGTTCTCCGGTCAGCAGGACGGTGCCGCCGTCGCGGTTCCACACCACCCCGTCGCCGAGGATGGCGCCGGAATCGGTGATGCCGCAGGCGGTCGCGCGGCGGGGCGGCGGCAGTTTCCCGATCTTGCCCGACGGGGTCCAGCGCACCGCGGTCCGGGCGCCCGTGCCGTCCTTGGCCGATCCGACGACTTCGTCCAGTCCGTTCAGGTCGTGGGCCTGGGTGTCACCGCCGCCGGGAAGGGTGCCGAGTTCCACCGCCTCACCGCCGGGTTCCCACCGCAGCGCCCGCCACCGGTAACCCGGCCGCATCGCGTTCCCCAGGATCGATCCGCGTTCGTTCACCCGGCACGCCGTGCCGGAGACCATGCCGGAGGGGAGTTCGAGCACCCGGACCCGGCCGCCGGGTTCCCAGCACGCGGGCCGGAGGTTCTCGCCGGTGTAGAGCGCGCCGGCGACGAGGCCCGCGGTGTTGGCGCTGACGGCGCGGCCGCCGGAAAAGCCGTCGAGGATCGGCAACGGCGACGGACGTCCGTCGCCGTCCCAGGACACCGGCCGCGCCCCCGACTCGCCCACGATCATCCCGGCGTCGTTCACGCAGTAGGCGCCGGTGCCCTCTCCGGCGGAGAGCGGACGCAGGTCGACCGCCGTGAAGCCGGGTCCCTCGGGTGTCGGATCGGGCACGAGTGCGCAGCCTAGTGCGAAGAACGCTTGCGGTGGCGAAAATTGCACTGACCGGGTGACGCGGGTGTCCTCATCGGATCCGGAGACCGCACTCCACAAAGGACGGGCTACGGCGTCAGCACGATCCTGCCGAACACTTCGCCGTCGTCCATCTTCCGGTGCGCCAGAACGGCTTTCTCCAGCGGCAGCAGCTCGTGCACCACCGGGCGCAGTTCACCGCGGGCCGCGGCGTCGAACTGGGCCGCTCCCACCGCCCGCTGATCGGAACGGGGCACCGTGTCGGCGCTGAGGGCGGAGAACGACAGGGACTTCCGGAACGCCGCGATGAGCTTGGTGCCGAAGTCCGCGGGCGGCATGCCCGCGACGACGCCGACCGCCACCATGCGGCCGTTCGGTTCGAGCCGGTCGAAGAAGGAAGGCATGTCCACACCGGACACGATGTCGATGATGACGTCGTACCCCGCGGGGCCGTCCCCGTCGCCGGAACGGCCGAGGACGTGGGTCGCGCCCAGTTCGCGCAGACGCTCGCCGCGTTCGGCCGACGACGTCGTGACCGCCACGGCGCTCGCGCCCCCGGCCGCCGCGAGCTGCACCGTCATGATCCCGATGCTGCCCGCCGCCCCGCGCACCAGCACCGCCTCGCCGGGGGCGAACCGCGCGCGGGCGAGCGCGAAATGGGCCACCACGCCGGAAGTCCCGAGGGCGACCGCGTCGGTGGTGGCGAGATTCGCGGGGAGAGGCACGATCCGCTCGACGGGGACGGCCGCGTGCTCGACGTAGCCGCCGCCCTCGCCGGTGAACGCCCAGACGCGCCGCCCGATCCAGGACGGGTCGACGCCGTCGCCCGCCGAGGTGACGGTCCCGGCCACCTCGTTGCCGGGTACATGCCCTTCCCGGAAGCCGAATCCGGAGAGAGCCCCGCTCCGGATCACGGTGTCGACGCCGCCGACGCCGATCGCTTCGACACTGATCAGCACTTCTCCCGCGGCGGGAACCGGGGTGGGGAGGTCGATGACCGCCAGGCCTTCGGGGCCGCCGAACGCCCGGATCTCGACTGCTCGCATTTCGTCTCCTCGTCCTTCGTCTTCGGTCAGGCGGAAAGGTAACGGACGCCCCCGTCCGTTTTCGCTAAAGTGAGAGTGGTGACCAGTCGTTTGCCTCGGATCCCGCGCTCCGACGCCCTGGACAACCGCGACCGCATCCTCGAAGCGGCTCGCGCGCTGTTCGCCACCGAAGGGCTGAACGTGCCGTTGCGGGAGGTCGCACGCCGTGCCGATGTCGGCCCCGCCACGCTGTATCGCCATTTCCCGACCAAGGAGATCCTGGCGACGGAGGCCTTCTCCGACCAGATGCGCTTGTGTCACCTCGTCGTCGACGAAGGGCTCGCCGACCCGGATCCGTGGCACGGCTTCTGTTCCGTGATCGAGAAGATCTGCGAGCTGCACGCGCGCGACAGGGGTTTCACCGCGGCCTTCGTTTCGGCCTTCCCCAAGGCGATCGACTTCACCACGGACCGCGACTACGCGCTCAAGGCGATCGCCGAACTGGCAGGCCGGGCCAAGGACGCCGGGAACCTGCGGCCCGACTTCGTCCTCGACGACCTGATCCTCATGCTCATGGCCAACAACGGGATCCAGGCCGTTTCGCCCGCCGCGCAGGTCGCGGCGTCCCGGCGGTTCGCGGCGCTGGTGATCCAGGCTTTCCGGGCCGCGCCGGAACAGGTGCCGCTGCCACCAGTGGCGCGCCTGGCCCTCGTGGCGCCGGCAGGCATGACCCTCTCGGTCACTTCCGGCGAGCTTCGAGGCCTTCCAGGATGAGATCCAGACCGTAGGCGAACTCGCCCGTGTGGTCGTACTCCGGCCGCCGGGAGTGCTCGACTACCACCTCGGTGAGATAAGGGAACTCGTCCGGCGGCAGCTGTTCGAGAAGGTCGCCCGCCACCTGATCGACGTCGCCGCTCACCGGCAGGTTCGACTCCTGGAGAACGAAGCCCCCGATGTAGCTGTCGATGAGCGAGACGGCGTGCACGGCCATCGGGAGCGTGAATCCCGCTCGCCGCAAAACCCCCAGGACGGCGTCGTGGTGGCGTAGCGTCGCTTTCCCGGGATTGCGGCGGGAGTCCATGAGACCCAGAGCCCAGCTGTGCCGTGACAGAACTTCGCGGGCGGACGAAGCGCGTGCGCGGATCGCCTCGCGCCAGTCGTCGTTTCCGGCATCGGGCAGTGCGATCGCCGCGAAGACCGTGTCGATGACGCCGTCGAGGATCGCGTCCTTGTTCGGCACGTGGTGGTACAGGGACATGGCCTCCACGCCCAAGTGCTGCGCCACCCGCCGCATCGTCATCGCTTCCACGCCGCCACTGTCCGCGACCTCGATCGCGGCTCGCAGTACGCGTTCCCTGGTGAGCGATCGGCGAGGCGGCACATTGACAACCTTACAGGTGTAAGCCAACCTTACGGGCGTAAGGCAATCGAAAGGAGAGTCCGATGCCGTTGCCGAGATGGTGGGGACGCGTCAACAACCGGGTCTTCAACCCGCGCGCGATCGCCGGAGGGAAGTACCCGGTGCTGATCCACGTCGGCCGTACCTCGGGAAAGACCTACCGCACGCCGCTCGACGCGCATCCGGTCGACGGCGGCTATCTGTTCATCCTGGTGTACGGCGCGGATTCGGACTGGGTGCGCAACGCCATGGCGGCACGGGGAGCACGGCTGCGGATCGACGGGCGGGAGGTGGAACTCGCCGCTCCGAGGCTCGTCGGGGCGGACGAGCTCCCCGCCGGGGTGAGCCGTCCGCCGAAGTTGCTCCGTGTCACCGAATTCCTCCGGATGGACCTGGTCTCCGGCTGAACCCTGAGACGACCCTGCCCCGGGTTAGTACCGTGGTGGTAGGCGGCATCGTCCTCACAGCCGATGCCGGGTGCGGCGATGCTTCGTAGTTTTACCGATATGAAACGAACTTCAGTGGTGATCGCCGCACTTTGCGCGGCTACGCTCGTTTCCCCGGCGGTCGCGTCCGCGACGCCGCAAGCGAAAGACCCGTTGCAGCGGACTCTGCAGCGTGACGCCGACGCTCTCGTGGCGGGCGGTTCTCCGGGTGCCCTGGTGGAAGTGAGCACGGCCAAGGGCAGCGTCAAGGTGCGCAGTGGCCATGGCGATCTGCGGGCCAAGACGCCGGTTCCGTGGAACGCGCACTTCCGGATCGCCAGTTTCAGCAAGACGTTCCTGTCCGCGACGATGCTGCAGCTCGTCGGCGAGGGACGGCTTTCCTTGGAGGACAAAGTCGATCGGTGGCTGCCCGGTGTGGTGAGCGGGAACGGCAACGACGGCCGCGCCATCACCGTCCGGCAACTGCTCCAGCACACCAGCGGTCTGCACGACTACCTGGCGGAGCTCGATCTCTTCACCGAAGAAGGCTTCCTGCGTCATCGGTTCGACAAGCTCAGCGCTTCCGAGGCGGTGAAGCTCGCCGTCGGCAAGCCGCCGGAGTTCGCGCCCGGGTCGAGCTGGGGGTACTCCAACACCAACTACGTGCTCGCCGGGATGGTGACCGAGAAGGTGACCGGGAGGGATTGGCGGAAGGAGATCACCGACCGGCTCATCCGGCCGCTGGACCTGCGGGAAACCTCGCATCCCTACACCTCGCCGTTCCTTCCCGCCCCGCACGCCCGTGGCTACGACCGGTTCGTCGAGGAGGGCTCGAACCCGCCGCGGCTCGGACGGCGGGTGGACGTGACGCTGATGAATCCGTCGGCGGGCGGGGGAGCGGACGGTTCGATCAACAGCACCACCGAGGACGGCAACAAGTTCCTCCGGGCGCTGCTGGGCGGCGAGGTGCTCGAACCCGCGTTGCTGGCCGAAATGAAGAAGACCGTGCCCGCGCCGGGGCTCGGCGCGTACGGGCTGGGGCTCATGAAGCTGACCGGCTCTTGCGGTGACTACTGGGGCCACGGCGGCGCGCTGCCCGGCTACCTGACGGGCAACGGCGTGACCGAGGACGGCAAGCGCAGCGTGATGGTGTCGCTCAACACCCTCACGCCCTACAACCCCGGTGCCGAACTGCCGGAAGGGAATCCGCTGGATCCCGTGATCGACCACGCCCTCTGCGGTCGCGGCTGATCCTCAGCCGCCCCAGGCGCGGGCCGCGTCGACCAGAGCCGTGACGCATTCGGCGACGGCCGGCCGCGTCTCGCCCTGGGGCTGCACGGCGTAGAGCTGCCGGTGCAGCGCGGGTTCGAGTTCGGTGCACACCACGGTCGGCGGCGCGATCGTGGTGGCCATGCTCGGCACCAGCGTGACCGCGCCGAGCCCGGCGACGACGGCGAACTGGGTGCCGAAACCGCTGACCGTGTGCCGCACCGTCGGCTCGATGCCGCGCTCGCGCAAGGTCTGGCGGAGCCAGGTGTTCGCCAGGGTCGGGCGCGCCCAGGCGACCCAGATCTCGTCCGCGAGGTCTTCGGCGGGAATCGAGTCCGCGCCCGCCAGGGGATGCCCGGCCGGGAGCACGATCATCGCCGAGTCGTCGCGCAGGACGGTCCAGCGCGTGTCCGGCGGCCGGGTGAGCGGCAGGTTCTCCCAGCTCTCGACGACCACGACGTCGAACACGCCGTCGGCGAGCGCGGGCAGGGCCACCTCCGGTTCGACCTCGTGCAGCCGGGCCTCGATACCGGGATGGCGGACGGCGAGGCCGGTGAGCGCGGGCGTGATGAACGTGTGCACCCCGGAGGGGATGGCGCCGATCTCGACGACGCCGGTCATCTCGCCGGTGAGCGAGTCCAGATCGGCGCGGGCGGCCCGGAGTTCGGCGAGGACCCGGTCCGAGCGTTGCGCGAGCAGCAATCCCGCCGGGGTGAGCCGGACGCCGCGCCCGTGCCGGACGAGCAGCCGGGTGCCCGCCTCCCGCTCCAGTTTGGTCAGCTGCTGGGAGATCGCCGACGGTGTCACGTGCAGCAGTTCGGCCGCCGCGGCGAGTGAACCCCGCCGCCACACCGCGTGCAGCATCCGCAGCCGCTCCACATTGGACAGATCGCCACTCATTAGCCGAGCTTAACCCTCGCGGTAAGAGGATCTCGCTGGTCCTCCCCGGCGTCGTACGGTCGAATCGAATCCATGCCACGCCAGAGAGTTCTCGCCGATCCGCGCGCACAAGGAGTACTCGGTGCCCTCGCGATCGCCCTGTCCGCCCCGCTCGTCGCGCTGTCCGGCGCGAGTTCGACGACGGCGACGTTCTTCCGTTGCCTGCTGGCGTTGCCGATCCTCGTGCTCCTGGCACGCTCGCGAGAGCGGGGACACCGGCCCACCCCGGCGGCGCGGCGACGGCACGTGCTGGCCGGTGTCCTGCTCGGGATCGACATGGTGCTGTGGAGCGAGGCGATCCTCTCCGTCGGCGCCGGCGTCGCGACGGCGCTGGTCAACGTCCAGGTCGTCCTCGTTCCCCTGGCCGGGATGCTGTGGTTCGGCGAGCGGCCGTCGCGGCTGTTCTGGCTGTCGATCCCGCTGATGCTGACGGGCACGGCACTGGCCGGGGGACTGGCGGACGGCGGCGCCGCGGGCAGCGATCCCTGGTACGGCACAGTCATGGCGCTGCTGGCGGGTGTGGCCTACGCCGGTTACCTCGTCTTGCTGCGCCGCGCCGGTACCGAGTGCGGCGGCCGGACGACGATGCTCGCCACGGCGACCGCGGCCTCCGCGAGTGTGGGCGGCCTTTCGGGGCTGGTGGCGGGAAACCTCGACGTGACGCCGCCGCCTTCGGCGTTGCTGTGGCTGCTCGTGCTGGCCCTGACCGGGCAGGTGATCGGCTGGCTGCTGATCAGCAAGGCGTTGTCCGCGCTCCCGGCGAGCGGCGGGTCCGCCGTGCTCATGCTGCAACCCGCCGCCGCGATCCTCTTCGGGGCCGCCCTGCTCGGCCAGTGGCCGACCCCGCTGCAGCTGGCGGGGTGCGCGCTCGTCGTCGTGGTGGTCGGCGCCGTTTCGTTCCTGGGCGGCCGGCCTTCACGGGACCACGAGCACCGGCCAGTGCCCGGTCTTGATGAGCTTCGTCGCGACGGAGCCCGCGAACCGGTGGCCCGCCTTCTGTGAGGCGCCGACCACCACCATGTCGACCTGGCCGCGGTCGGCCGTGTCGCGGAGCGCGGTGTACGGATCGCCGTAGGTCTTCAGGAAGCTGACCGGCACTTCCAGCTCTTCGGCGGCCTCGCGGATCTGTTCGCGGAGTTCGGCGTACAACTGCAGTGTCGTGTCGTGCTCCACCGTCGCCGCGACAGCCGGTCCGAGGTTCGTCAGCACCGTGCGGCTGACGACGAAGGCGACGAGCAGCCTGCCGCCCTCGCGCCGGGCCATGCCGAAGGCGAAGGCGGCCGCCCGCATCGCCGTGTCGGAGCCGTCGACCCCGGCCAGGATGGCCCGCCCCGAAGTCCTCCGGGGCGGGCCGAAACGCTCCACAGTGGACTCGAAAGCCCCGGGCGTGCTCATCCCGCGACCGGGTCGGACGCCGGGGAGTCCGACTTCGACTCCAGGTCGATGGTGGTGCGCAGGGTGAGCGGCTTGAGCAGCAGCGCCGCGATCACGCCCACGACGCCGACCGCCGCGGAGATCAGGAAGATGTGCGCGGTCGCGTCGCCGTACACGGTGTGCACGATCGTCTGGACCTCCGGCGGCAGCGCCTTGAGGTTCAGCGCGCTGACGCTTCCCGTCGATGCCTGCCCCGCAGGCACGTGCAGCGCGGTGGACAGGTCGGCGGTGACCCGGTTCGCGAGGACCGCGCCCAGTACCGAGACCCCGATGGTGCCGCCGAGCGACCGGAAGAACGTGACCGAGGCGCTCGCCGCGCCGAGATCCCGCAACGGCACGGTGTTCTGCACGGCGAGGACGAGGTTCTGCATCGTCATACCGACCCCGATGCCGACGATCGCCATCGCGACGCCGACCAGCCACAGCGGCGAGGCGTGGTCGACGGTGCCCAGCCCGAGGAACCCGATCACCAGGGTGATCGTGCCCGCCACGATGTACGGCTTGATCCGCCCGGTGCGGCTGATCAGGCGCCCGGACACGGTCGAGGACACGAGCACGCCCGCCATCAGCGGGATGGTCAGCAGACCGGCTTCGGTGGGGGAGTAGCCGCGGCCGACCTGGAAGTACTGGCCGAGGAACACCGCGCCGCCGAACATCGCCATGCCGACCGCCAGGCTCGCGACGATCGCCAGCGCGGGGGTGCGCTGGGTGATGATGTGCAGCGGGACGACGGGTTCGCTGACCTTCCGTTCCACCATCAGCGCGAGCGCGAGGAGTACGACACCGCCGCCCACCATGAGGGCCGTCTGCCACGAAAGCCAGTCGAAGGTGTTGCCGACGAACGAGACCCAGATCAGCAGGACACTCACGCCCGCGGCGATGAGAGCGGCGCCGAGGTAGTCGACGCGCACGTTCTCGCGGCGCACGGTTTCCAGCTTCAGGGTCCGCTGCAGGACGGCGAACGCGAGCACCGCGATCGGGACGCCGACGAAGAAGCACCAGCGCCAGCCCAGCCACGGCACGTCCACGATCAGGCCGCCGAGGAGCGGTCCGCCGACCGTGGCGACCGCCATGACCGCGCCGAGGTAGCCGTTGTAGCGGCCGCGTTCACGCGGCGGGATGATCGCCGCGATCACGACCTGGACCAGTGCCTGCAGGCCGCCGACGCCGATGCCCTGGAACGCGCGGGCGGCGATCAGCTGGCCGGTGTTCTGGCTGAACCCGCTGATCATCGAGCCGATCACGAAGATCACGATCGCGATCTGCACCAGCGTCTTCTTGTTGAACAGGTCGGCGAGTTTGCCCCAGATCGGGGTGGTGGCCGTCGCCGCCAGGAGGGTGGCCGTGACCACCCACGTGTACTGCGTCTGCGTGCCGTTCAGCGAGCCGATGATCAACGGCAGGGCGGTCGACACGACCGTCGAGCTGATCATCGCCACGAGCAGCGCGAGCAGCAGCCCGGACAGCGACTCGAGCACCTGACGGTGCCCCATCGCGCCGGACGGCGCCGCCACCGTCGTTCCATCGGTCTTCATGGCGTCCCTTCGAGCGTTCGGGGCAATTATTGCCCACTGTGCAAACTTGCACAGTGGGAACTTTATTCCCCTCGCTACGCTGTCCTGGTGGACACCCTCGACACGCTCCGCACCCGCAAGAAAGCGGCGACGCGGCACTCGCTGCACGAGGCCGCCCTGCGCCTGGCGATGGAGCACGGTCTCGACGGGGTGACCGTCGAGGACATCGCCGACGCGGTGGGGGTGTCCCGGCGGACGTTCTCGAACTACTTCGCGAACAAGGAAGACGCGATCCTGCACGCCGACCGGGAGCGGACCGGGCTGCTGGTGTCGCTGGTCGAAGGCAGGCCGCCGGGTGAGAAACCGTGGCCAGCGCTGCGCGCGGCGTGCCGGGAGCTGTACCGGGCGCACCCGGTGCCGGACCGTGAATGGGTGGCGCAGCTGCGGCTGCTGCGACGGCACCCGTCACTGCTCGCGCGGCAGGCGGGCGACCAGATCGCCCTCGAACGCGACCTGATCGCGGTGCTGCTCGCCAGGGGGCACGGCCTCGACCAGGAGTTGGCCCGGCTCACGGCGGCGACGTTCCTCGCCACGCTGAGGACCGGGAACGTGCTGTGGCTGGAAGGCCCGGACGATCAGCCGCTTCCCGACGTCGTGGACCGGGTGCTGAGCCGCGTTCAGCTCCGGTGACCGAGCGCGAAGGTCGTCGACACCACCGTGGTGGCCGCGCGGACGAAGGCGGCGACGGCCGGTGAACGGGAGTCCTGCGGCCACATCACCGTGAGGGTCGTGGGCTCCAGATCGTCGACGGCCAGGTACGCGATGCCCGGCCTGCGGTAGCGATCCGCCACCGAAACGGCCATGAAGCAGACGATGCTGCCCAGTTCGACCAGTTTGAGGATCTGCGTCAGATCCGAGACGGGACCGTGGGGCACCACGGAGGCGGGAGGACCGGTCGAGGGGCCCTCGTCGGCGGGGGCGCCGTCGGGCAGAATCCGGCCGGCCAGATCCGCGAGGGTCAGCCGTGACCTGGCCGCCAGCGGGTCGTTCGCCGCCAGCGCGACCAGCCGGGGTTCGGTCAGCAACGGCTCGAAGTCCAGGCGGCGCGCGTCGAACGGGCTGGGGACGAGCGCCACGTCCGCCCGCCCGTCGCGGAGCTGCCGCGGCTGCTCGCCCCGGCCGCCGAGGATCAGTTCGATCGGCGGCGCGCCTTCCTCGGCCTCGTAGGCCTCGATGATCTTCGGCAGGCACCCGGCGTCGTGGTCGGCCTTCAGCGCCAGCCGCAACCGGGGATCGGGGCGGCCCGCCTGCCTCGCCCGCCGGTCCGCCGCGGCGACCGCCTCGAGCGCGGTCCTGGCGTCCCGCAGGAGCACCTCGCCCGCGTTCGTCAGCGTGACCTGGCGGGTGGTGCGTTCGAACAGCCGGACGTCCAGCCGTCGCTCCAGATCCCGGATCGCCCTGGACAGCGGCGGTTGCGCCATCGCGAGCCGCTCGGCCGCCCGTCCGAAATGGAGCTCCTCCGCGACCGCCACGAAGTACCTGAGCTGCCGCGTCTCCAGATCACTCATATCCCCAGGGTATCAATGGCGACCGGGCCGGTCCTTCGGTTCGGCGGTCTTCGCGCCTTAACTGGGGATGTCGAAAATCCCCTAGCACCACGGAGTCTTCATGATCGTCGTCACCACGCCGACCGGGCAGATCGGCAGCCGGGTGCTCGGCACCCTCCTCGAAAGCGGTGAGCCGGTCCGCGTGATCGTCCGTGATCCCGCCCGCCTCGCCGATGGCGTCCGCGAGCGCGTCGAGATCGTCAAGGGCTCACACGGCGACCCCGGCGTCGTCAACGAGGCATTCGCCGGTGCCGACACCGTTTTCTGGCTGGTAGCCGCGGATCCTCGCGCCGAGAGCCTCGAAGCCACCTTCGTGGACTTCACTCGGCCAGCCTGCGAAGCCTTCGAAAAGCAGGGCGTCGCCCGGGTGGTCGGTGTCTCGGCTCTCGGCCGTGGCGTCACGAAGAACGCCGGGCACGTGTCGGCCTCGCACGCCATGGACGCCCTGATCACCGGAACGGGCGTGAGCTACCGGGCGCTGACGATGCCCTCGTTCATGGACAACCTGCTGTGGCAGGCCGGGCCGATCGGGAAGGACGGCGTCTTCTTCGGACCGGTTTCGGGCGATCGCAAGGCGCCGACCTGCGCCATCCGCGACATCGCCGCGACCGCCGCCGAGCTGCTGCTCGACCCGTCGTGGCACGGCGTGGCCGACGTCCCGGTACTCGGCCCGGAGGACCTGTCCCAGAACGACCTCGCGGAGATCATGTCCGACGTCCTCGGGCGGCCGGTCCGGTACCAGCGGGTCCCCATGGAGGACTTCCGCGCGACGCAGCTCGAACACGGGCAGTCCGAGGCGATCGCGCAGGGCATGGTCGAAATGATGGCGGCCAAGGAAGTGGGCCTCGACAACGCCGAGCCGCGGACGCCGGAGGCCACCACGCCGACGACCTTCCGGCAGTGGTGCGAGGAGGTGCTGAAGCCGGCCGTCGTGTCCGGGAGCTGACGACCGGGGCCTCGTGAGTGGTAAGGACGGTTCTAACCGTCCTTACCGCTCACGAGGCCCGCCTCAGATCGAGCCGGTGCGCAGCGCGAAGGCGACAGCGTGCGTGCGGTTGTGGAGCCCGTACCGCGCCATCACCCGATGGAGGACGTTCTTCACCGTGCTCTCCGAGTAGGCGAGTTTGGCCGCGATCTCTTCCGTGCCATGGCCGTCGGCCAGCAGCCGGAGGACTTCACGCTCCCGATCGGACAGACCGGACAGCGCGAGACCGTTGGGCACCAGCAGGTCTTCCTGTATTCGTTCGAGCTGGGAGAGCAGGCTGCCCTGTAAGCGGGGCGGCAGGGCGGCGGCGCCCTGGCTGACCGCCAGGATCGTCCGCACCAGATGCTCGCTGTCGAGGTCGCGCCGCGGCAGCAGTGCGGCCATTCCGCATTCGATCGCCGTCATCAGGACCTGGACCGGGAAATGGTCCGTGACGATCACGCACCTCGGCGGTGACATGAGTGACGACGCGGCACGGACCTGACGCAGGAACGTGAAAACCCCGTCGCCGATCGAATCCCCGACCGTCACGATCACCTCGGCCCGGCCGAAGTCGGTGTCGGGCAGTACGTTCAGTCGCTCGTCGGCGCCGAGAATGCTCGTCGTGCCGAGCCCGGCCAGGAGATCCGGGGCGTGCACGGCGACTCTGACGCGATCGGTCCCCCTGGTGCTCTTCCCTCCGCGATTCATGATCGAAGTCCCCATCCGAAGCGTCGGAAACCCGGAAACGGGCAAGCGGAACGGCTGTCGGCCGTCGGGTGGCGAAAGGCGGCCGATCCGCTGGTGAGTAGTTCTTACTTTGCTTAGAAGTTATAACGTTACAACGTTGCATGTCAACCGCGGAAGCCACGCTTCCCACGGATGGCAGCAGCGTCACAGGGCAAGACGCCCGAAGGCCGTGAAAGGTTCAGTGCGAACGTGATCGGTCTCGGCGAAAGCCGGTCACCGCGTCGTGAGGTCGTCCAGTTCGTCCGCGATCAGCAGGTCGGGATCGAACTTCATGCCGGTGAAGTGGCCGGCGAGTTCGAGCGAGAGCACGCCGTGCAGGCGGGTCCAGAAGGCGAGCGCGCGGTGCAGGGTCGCGGACGTGGCCGGGTCGTCGCCCGCCCAGTCGCGGTGACCTTCCAGGTGCTTGTCGAACGGGGTGTCCGGCTTGTCCACGGTGATCGCGCGGCACGCTTCGAGCAGGACCGCCATGACCTCTCGCGAGATGGCGGTGGTGTCGTCGGGCGCGTGGTAGCCGGGGACGGGTGTGCCGTAGATGAGGAAGTAGCGCTGCGGGTCGCTCCGGGCCCAGTCCCGGATGGTGACGGCGAGCCCGGCAAGGTCGGCTCCGGAGTCGAACGCCGCCCGGACGGTGTCGGCGAGGCTCCGGTAGGCGTCGCGGATGAGCGCGGTGATGAGGTCGTCGCGGCTGGCGAAGTACCGATAGAGTGCCGGGCCGCTCATGCCCACCTGTTTGGCGATCGCGTTGAGCGACAGCGCGGGGACCCCGGCGGCGGCGATCTGCTCCCACGCGCGCTGCTTGATCTCCGCGCGCACCTGGTCGCGGTAGCGCTCCCGCGGGCTCTGCCCGTCCGCGTCCGTCATCGGCCCTCCCGCTCCGTCGAGCCCGCAGCTTAGTTGCAGCTACGGCCGATGAGGAATCGAAGGGGCATGATCGGTTGCACGAACCGCTCTGATCCGCCGGAATCACCGGGTGCCCGGTCGCCGCTGATCGACAATGGACTCCTTGATCTCATGTGCGGAGGAGGACGTGCCGGATGGCTGGCGATGACTTCACCTGGCTGGACGCGACGGCTCAGGCGGAACTGGTCCGCACGGGACAGGTGTCACCGCTGGAACTGCTCGACGCGGCGATCGCGCGGATCGAAAAGCTCGACGGTGAACTCAACGCCGTGGTCAGTACGCGCTTCGAGCAGGCGCGGCGTGAGGCGGTGACGGCGCGAGGGCCGGGACCGTTCCGCGGCGTGCCGATGCTGCTGAAGGATTTCCTCTGCCACACCGCGGGCGATCCGGTGCACGGCGGCATGCGCGCCCTGTGGGAGCGGGATTGGCGCGCGCAGTCGGACTCGTACCTCGCCGCGCGCCTGCGGGCCGCGGGTTTCCTGTTCTGCGGCCGGACGAACACGCCGGAACTGGCGACGAGCATCACCACCGAACCGCTTCTCCATGGCGCGACAAGGAATCCGTGGGACCCGGCGCGGTCGCCGGGCGGGTCGAGCGGCGGTTCGGCCGCCGCGGTGGCCGCGGGCATGGTCCCCGTCGCCCACGGCAACGACATGGCGGGTTCGCTCCGGATCCCCGCGGCCGCCTGCGGGCTGGTCGGGCTGAAACCGAGCCGCGCGCGGACCAGCCTCGGGCCGGACTTCGGCGAGTACTGGGGCCAGGTCACCCACGAACACGTCCTCACCCGATCGGTCCGGGACACGGCGGCGGTCCTCGACGTCACGGCGGGGGCCGCGCCGGGTGACCCTTACTCCGCGCCGCCACCCGACCGTCCATATCGGACGGAGGTCGGCGCGGATCCCGGACGGCTGCGGATCGGGTACCGGATCACCGCGCCGGGCACCTGCGAAACCGCGCACGCCGACTGCGTCGGCGCGGTCGAACGGACCGCGCGGCTGCTCGAATCCCTCGGCCATCAGGTCGCTCCCAGCGCGGCGGCCGCCTTGGACGCGCCCGGGATGTTCGACACCATGCCCGCCCTGCTCGCGGCCGTGGTCACCTGGGAACTCGATGCCTGGTCGGAGCGGCTCGGTGAGCGGCTGTCTTCGTCCGACCTGGAGCCGATGAACGCGATGCTCGCCAAAGCGGGCCGGTCGGTCACCGCCGTGCAGTGGATCGCCGCGTCGCTCTCGTCGCAGCGATGGGCTCGCGGGGTGGCGGCGCTCTGGGAGGACGAACTGGACGTCCTCCTCACCCCGACGTCGCCCGCGCCGCCCGCCGCACTCGGCGAACTGGCCCCGGACGCGAAGTCGCCCGAGGAACTGGCCGCCGGTATCGCCACGGGCGCGGCGTTCACGGCGCCGTTCAACATCACCGGCCAGCCCGCGATCTCCTTGCCCCTGCACTGGAACGCCGACGGCCTGCCGATCGGCGTCCAGCTCGTCGCGGCCCAGGATCGCGAAGACGTCCTCATCCGGCTGGCCTCGCAACTGGAGGAAGCCGCGCCGTGGTCGGCTAGGCGTCCGGCAGAAGCGCCAGTTCGGCCAGCGCCTGTTCCCTCCGGGCCTTGAACGACGGCCCGGGGGAGAGCTCGACGGCCAGGGTGAGGCACTCCCTGGCCTCCTCGAAGGCGCCCGCTTCCCGCCAGGCACGCCCCTCGCGGAGCGCGCAGATCGCCTCCATCGCGGCGAATCCGCCTTCCCACGAGAGCCATCGGCTGGTGCGGTAGTAGCCCGCCGCTTCCCGCCATTCGGCGAGATCCCCGAGCACGTCGCCGATGGCGCGCAGGCACAGTGCCTTCAGCATCCGGTGGAGTCCGGGGTAGGTGTCGGCCGCCAGCCGTTCGGCGTCGGCGAGGACGGCACGGAAAACGGCGAGCGCTTCGGAGTACCGCCCGGCCGCGCGCAGCGAGTGCCCGTAGACGTTCCGGGCCGAGCTTTGCCCGTCCCAGAACGGCAGTTCGTCCGCCGATTCGTACCCGCGTTTCGCGTATTCGAACGCTTCCGCGGTCTCGCCGATGTACCGCAGCACCTGGCCGAGATAGATGGACGCCCAGGTCTGCTCGGTGCGGTCGCCGACCCGGGTGGCGATGTCCAGCGCGCGGCGATGTGCCGCCACGGCGCCTTCTTCGTCGTCGAGACAGACACTGCAGGCCCAGCCGACGAAGTTGAGCAGCTTCGCCTCGTCCCTGGCGTTGCCCAGCTCGCTCGCCGCGGCCGCGCCGAGCGAGAAGATCTCCAGCCACGGCCGCTGGGCACTCCGTCCGTCGGAGTACCAGTGCAGCGCGACGGCGAGATCGCCGACCTCCCGGTGCCAGCCCTTCCGCGCCGCCACCCGCTGCGCGGCGACCCAGTTCCCGCCTTCGACGTCCAGCCAGCGGGCGCTCTCGTCCCGTGAGCCGAACCGCCCGGTCTCCGGTGCTTTCGGGTAGAACAACCGGGCCGCTTCGGCCGCCTTGTCGAGCAGGTGGGCGAGCACGGTGTCCCGCGCGGACGGGTCCTCCTCCGCCTCGAACCGTTCTTCGGCGAACAGGCGGATCAGATCGTGGAACTGGTGGCGTTCCGGCTCGGCCGTGGTCTGCAGGAGGCTGGCGTCGACGAGTTCGTCGAGGTGGTCACGGACGTCGGCGTCGGTCGCGCCGGACACGACGGCCGCGAGTTCGGGACCGAAGTCCGCGCCGGGAACGGTCGCCAGCCGCCGGAACAGCTGTCGCGCCCCGGTCGAAACCGCGCGATAGGACAGGTCGAACGCCGATCGCAGCTGCAGATCGCCCGCCGCGAGCGCGCGCAGGCGGGTGCTCTCGTCGCGCAGCCGGTCGGCCAGCTGGGCGAGGGACCACTGCGGCCGGGTGGCGAGCCGGTTGCCCGCGATCCGGACCGCGAGCGGCAGATGACCGCACAGCTCGACGAGTTCCCGTGCCGCGGCGGGCTCCGCGCGCACGCGCTCCTCGCCGATGATCTTGGTGAGCAGGCCGGTCGCGCCGCCGTCCGAAAGCGGCTCGAGCCCCAGCCAGCGCGCGCCTTCGAGCCCGGCGAGCGTGCGGCGGCAGGTGATCAGGGTGAGACAGCCGGGCCCGGTGACCAGCAGCGGCCGGACCTGCGCCTCGTCGGCGGCGTTGTCGAGCAGCAGCAGGACCTTCCGGCCGTCGAGCAGCATCCGCAGCAACGCCGACCGTTCGGCTTCGGAGGCGGGCACGTGCCCCGGCGCGACGTCCAGCGCGCGCAGCAGCCGGTCGAGCGCGGCCCGGGCGCTCAACGGTTCTTCGTCCATCCCGCGCAGGTCGACGGCGTAGCTCCCGTCCGGGAAGTCCCCGCGCCACCGGTCCGCCGCCGTCACCGCGAGCGCGGTCTTCCCGACCCCGGCCTGCCCGACGATCGCGACCACGCCGCCACCCTCGGCGACCTTCGCGGACAGCTGGTCCAGTTCGCTTTCCCGGCCGGAGAGATCCGCGAGGGGAGCGGGCAGTGAGCAGGTCGCCGCGACCTGGGCGGCCAGTGCCGGGTTGCGGCGCCTGCCCTGTTTCGCGACGGTCAGGAAGAACTCCCGGTCACCGCCGGTCAGGCCGAGCGCGTCCGCGAGCACTTCCGACGAGCGCTGCTGGGCGGCCCGCGCGCGGCCGTGTTCCAGCTCGCGCAGGGCGCGGACGCTCAGTCCCGAGGCCTCGGCCAGCCGCTCCTGTGTCCAGCCCGCGGCCCGCCGGTGTTCGAGCAGGAGCTTTCCGAACACCGACCGCTTCTCACTCGCTTCCACCGGTTTCACCGCGGTCCATTCAACCGGCAGGCTTGCGGTGGCGAAAAGCTGCCCCCTTCTTCTGCTTGTCCGCCCTTCCCGGCGGCCGGTTACCTGGAAGCATGTCCACGATCATGACGACGCCCGTGCGGCCGGTCGTCCGGGCCGAGGAGCGCCGGGAGATCCGGGTCGCCGTGCACGCCGGCGACCCGCTCGTCCTGGCGGGCCTGCGCAGCGCGCTCGGCGCGGGCCCCGGCATCACCTTGCGGGACGATCCGGCCGCGGCCGACGTCCTCGTCGCGGTCGCGGGGAACGAGCCGCACCGGATCCCGGCCGGGCCCGCGCGGCTGGTGCTCGTCGCCGACAAGCCCAATCAGGCCGAACTGTGGGCCGCGGTGGAACGCGGGCTCGCCGTCGTCGTCGCGCGCTCCGAGGCGACGCCCGGGCGGCTGCTGCGCGCGGTCGCGGACGCCCACGCCGGCCGGGGCGATCTGCCCGCCGACCAGCTCGGCAGCCTGCTGCGGGGGATTTCGCGACTGCACAAGGAAGTCCTCGAGCCGCGCGAACTCACGCTCAGCGGGCTTTCGCCCCGTGAGACCGAGGTGCTCCGGCTGCTCGCGGAAGGATTCGACACCGGCGAGATCGCCCGGCGGGTGGCCTACTCCGACCGGACCGTGAAGAACATCCTCCACGGCCTGCTGAGCCGGTTCGGTCTACGGAACCGCACGCACGTCGTGGCCTACGCGCTTCGCGAAGGCCTTATCTGACAGGCATCTTCAGATGACGCCTTCCCGGATCGCGTACGCCACCGCGTGCGACCGGTTCCGCAGCCGGAGCCGGTCGGTGACGGCGTAGATGATGTTCTTCACCGTCCGCTCCGAATAGGACAGTTCGGTGGCGATCTCCTGGGTGTCGAGCCCGTCGGCCATCAGGCGCAGGACGTCGATCTCACGCGAGGAGAGCGCCGACCCGGGGGGCTCGCCCGGCGTGAGCGTCTCCCGGTGCAGCCGCTCGGCGTGTGCGGTCAGCCTGTCGAGCAGGGTGGACGGCGGGCTCGGGGTACCCGAAGCGGCACGCCGGACACTGTCGGCCACCCGTGAGTCGGTCGCCGCCGACCTCGGCAGGATGGCGGCCACCCGGCACTCCACCGCGACCGCGAGACCGCCTTCCTCGATCCGGTCGGTCACCAGCACGATCGGCTTGCCGAGTTCGAGGGCGACTTCACGCAACGCGGTGACCGCGTCGGCCGAAAGCCTTTCGAAAGCGGCGACGACGACCTCGATCCCGTCCCGCGCCGGGTCGTCGACCACCCTCACGGACGCCCGTGTCCCGAGGAGGTCGGCCATCCCGGCCGTCGTGATGGGGTCCAGGGCGCAGACGCTCACCCGAACTGCTCGCATGCGTTCCTCTTCTGCCGTGGACGCCCGTGTCCACTGTGGATCCTGATTTGTCAAGAGCCGCCGGTACAGAAAGCCTTGCCCCTCTGAGCGGGCGGAGTTCTTGTACCGTGGAGTTCGGGAAGCGACCCGCCTCGGTGACCCCCACACTTGACGGTGGGTCGCTCCCTTTTTCTTGTGGCTCAAGGCAATCCTCGCCTCGCCTCAGGGGTGCGGCAACGTATTCGGCCGGGTCCTGGTTGCCCCGCCAGCGGAACCTGGCCGAATGGGCACGTGCGTATCCGCCGCTGTCCGGGAGTACCGGCTTCGCTGCCTGACCCGGTGCAGCGCGTCGGCCACAGAGCACGGCCAGAGTGCCCCCTTCAGCAATTTTAGGCCCCCGACCTGCATAGACGCCATTGTGGCGCCACTTGGCGCCAAGTTGTTCTTGCACTGGTGCCATCGCGGTGCCATGATGGTGCCATGGACTTGACGCCCTTTGTGGACACCGTTCGCCGGGAACTCGCCGTCGCCGCCGAGGCAGGCGGAGCGGAGGCGAGCGCCCTCGCCGAACGCTTGACCGCGCCGCTCGCGTCGGCCATCCGTCTCGCGCTGCTGGACGCGTTGTCCGCCGCGTCGGACGAGATCACCCGGGATCTCGCACCCGGCTCGGTCGAGGTCCGGCTGCGGGCCGGTGAAGCCAGCTTCGCCGTCACGCTTCCGGCAGCCGAACCTGCCGTCGCTGTCGCGGCATCGGTACCGGAGCCGCCGATGCCCCCGCCTCCGCCGCTGCCGGAGGAAGAGGGGGCCACGGCGCGGATCAACTTCCGGCTGCCGGAACCGCTCAAGGCGCGCGTCGAAGAAGCGGCGGCCGCACAAGGCCGTTCGGTCAACGCGTGGCTCGTGCGGGCCGCGTCAGCCGCGCTGAGGCCGTCGGAACCGCCCGCCCCGCCCACCTCGGCGACCAGTGGCCACCGCGCCGCGCAGCGCTACACCGGCTGGGTCAGCTAGACCCCGTCCGACCAGCACAAACACCGATCACACCACCTTTGAGGGGACAACCATGCCTTCTTTCGCCACCCCGGAACCCATTCTCGCGGACCTCGAGCCGGTCGTCGGCTACGTCCGCATCGTCGCCGGCGACCGCCCGGAAACGGTCGTCGAAGTCACTCCGGTGGACGAGAACAACGACTCCGACGTCGACGCCGCGAAGCGGACCGTCGTCGAATTCTCCGGCGGCATCCTGACCGTCCGCGCACCGAAGATGCGCCTGCTCGACTTCTCCAACAAGACCAGGTCGATCGACGTGACCATCGAGCTGCCCGCCGGCTCCCGGGTGCAAGGGAGCACTGGTCTCGGCGACCTCACCGCGACCGGGCGGCTCGGTTCCTGCCGCTACAAGTCCGGGACCGGGCACATCCGGCTCGACCGGACCGGTGAGCTGAAAGTGCACTCCGCGTCCGGGAACATCGTCGTCGAGCACGTCGACGGCAACGCCGACATCAGCACGAGCTCCGGCCGGGTGCACGTCGGCGAGATCGCGGGCACCGCGGTGGTGAAGAACTCCAACGGCACCACCACGATCGGGGCGGCGGGCGACTCGATCCGCCTCCGCTCGGCCAACGGCGACATCACCGTCGAGCGGGCCGAGGGCGACGTCGAAGCCAAGACCGCCAACGGTTCGGTCCGCGTGCTCGACGCCGCCAGGGGCAAGCTCGACCTCGACACGTCGATGGGGGACATCGAGGTCGGCATCCGCGAGGGCAGCGCGGCCTGGCTCGACGTGAACACCCGCTTCGGCCGCGTCGTCAACGACATGGCCGCCGCCGGCGCGCCCGACGCCACGACCGACAAGCTCGAAGTCCACGCCGGAACGTCCGTCGGCGACATCCTCGTTCACCGTTCCTGACCCTCCGGGTCCTTTACACACCAGGGGAATCCACATGAAACACCCGGCCATCTCCGCGACCGGACTGCGCAAGTCCTACGGTGACAAGGTCGTCCTGGACGGAGTCGACCTGCACGTCCCGACCGGCACCGTCTTCTCGTTGCTCGGCCCCAACGGCGCGGGCAAGACCACCACGGTCAACATCCTGTCCACTTTGGTCAGTCCCGACGCCGGGGGCGCCACCATCGCCGGAGCCGACCTGGCCACCGATCCGGACGGCGTCCGCGCCTCCATCGGCCTCACCGGCCAGTTCTCCGCGGTCGACAATCTGCTCACCGGCGAGGAAAACCTGTTCCTCATGGCGGATCTTCACCATCTGCCGCGCCGTGCGGGCCGCAAGCGTGCCGCCGAACTGCTGGAACGGTTCGAACTGAGCGACGCCGCGAAGAAGACCCCGGCCACCTTCTCGGGCGGCATGCGCCGCAAGCTCGACCTGGCGATGACCCTGATCGGTGATCCCCAGGTCATCTTCCTCGACGAGCCGACCACCGGTCTCGACCCGCGCAGCCGCCGCACGATGTGGCAGATCATCCGCGACCTCGTCGCCGACGGCGTGACGATCTTCCTCACCACCCAGTACCTGGAGGAGGCCGATCAGCTCGCCGATCGCGTCGCCGTCCTCGACGGTGGCCGGGTCGTCGCACTGGGCACGCCCGACGAACTGAAGCGGCGCGTGCCCGGCGGGCACATGCAGCTGAAGTTCCCCGACGCGGGCTCGCTGCGCGACGCGACCCGCGCGCTGCAAGTGTCCACTTCGGACGAAGAGGGCCTGGCGCTGCGCGTGCCGACCGATGGCACCGTCGCCGCTCTCCGCGCGGTGCTGGACCGGCTCGACGCCGAAGCCGTCGCTGTCGACAGCCTCACCGTGCACACCCCGGATCTCGACGACGTCTTCCTCAGCCTCACCGGTCACCGGACCGAAGCGACCAAGGAGTTGGCCCGATGACCAGCCTGACCCTCTCGATGCGCGACTCGTCGACGATGCT
This sequence comes from Amycolatopsis sp. lyj-84, assembly GCF_046549075.1. Taxonomy (NCBI): domain Bacteria; kingdom Bacillati; phylum Actinomycetota; class Actinomycetes; order Pseudonocardiales; family Pseudonocardiaceae; genus Amycolatopsis; species Amycolatopsis sp. lyj-84. The sequence continues at coordinate 120,139 of NZ_JAJPWO010000004.1, read as the reverse complement.
GCGCCGCAACATCAGACATATGCAACGGTATCCGTCGCTCACCATCATGCTGGTCGGCCAGCCGATCGTGTTCCTGCTGCTGTTCGTCTACGTCTTCGGCGGCACCCTCGGCAACGGCCTCGGCGGCGGGGGCGGCCGCGCCGAATACGTCGGCTACGTCACGCCCGCCATCCTGCTCATCACCGTGTGCAGCGCCGCCCTCGGCACCGCCATCTCGGTGGCGACGGACATGGCCGAGGGCATCATCGCCCGGTTCCGCACCATGGCGATCAGCAAGGCGTCGGTGCTGACCGGTCACGTCGTCGGCGCGTTCATCCAGACCGCGTTCGCGCTCGCCGTCGTGTTCGGGGTCGCGCTGCTCGTCGGTTTCTCGCCGACGGCGGGCGTCGGCGAATGGTTCGCGGCGGTCGGGGTGCTGTTGCTGCTGACCATCGCGCTCACCTGGCTGTCGGTGGCGCTGGGGCTGGCCGCCAAGAGCGTCGAGACGGCGAGCAACACCCCGATGGTGTTCATGCTGCTTCCCTTCCTCGGCAGCGGTTTCGTGCCCACCGACTCGATGCCCGCCTGGCTGCGCTGGTTCGCCGAGTACCAGCCGTTCACGCCGGTCATCGAGACGCTCCGGGGACTGCTGCTCGGCACCCCGATCGGTGGCAGCGCTTGGCTCGCTGTCGGCTGGTGCGCGGTGTTGTCGATCGTCGGCTACCTGTGGTCGAAGTCCTTGTTCGCCAAGGAACGCGACCGCTGAGCCGGAACCTGAACCGGGGGTCGTCCCGGGCCGGAGCGTCTCGCTCCGGTCCGGGACGTTGGTTTTCTCACGACTTCGCCACCCAGGCGTCGATGCCGTCCAGGAACCGGTCCACGCCGAAGCCGATCTCGGCGGGCAGTGTTCCCTCGCCGGTCTGCTCGGGTCCTGACGCGACACTGGCCTCGGCCGCGTGGACGGCCGCCAGCGCGGGGTAGCCCTCCGGGTCGATGAGCTCGGACAACGCCCGCGCCAGCTCGGTTTCCGTGCGCGGCCGCCCGCCGTCGGTCTTGTGCGCGCTGTTCATGTCCAGGCCGATCTGCGCGGTGCCGCGGACGACGGCGGTCAGGTGCAGGGCCGCGGCCCGCGCCTCGCGGGGAGCGAGTCCGGCTTCGAGCAGGGGCCGGAGCAGGCGGTCCAGCCAGGCGAGCTGGTTGGGGCCGATCGGCGAGTGGTCGAGTGGGACGCGCAGCAGCCAGGGATGGGTCCTGAAAGCGGACCAGAGCGCGCTTGCCCACTGCCGGACAGCGTCGCGGTAGTCCTTCGCGCTGTCGAGTTCGGGCGGTTTCGCGGCCGCGACGTCGGCCATCACTTCCAGCAGCAGGTCCTTGCCGGGGATGTGGTTGTAGAGCGACATCGTCGAGTAACCGAGTTCGGTGGCGACCCGCTGCATGGAGAGCGCGTCCAGGCCGTCGGCGTCCGCGACCTGGATCGCGGCCAGCGCGATCCGCTCCACGGTGAGCTGGGCCCGCGGCCCGCGCCTGCCGGGAGTCCGCCCCGCCCACAGCAGCGCGAGGCTGCGCTGGAGATCCGGGCCCTTGTTGTCACGTGTCGCCATCAGCCATCCCGTCGGTGTCGTCGATGACCATCCTAAAACTCTGTATGACGTACGTTCATGTGTATGGTGTACATAGTTTCTGATCGTCTTCTCCCGAACGGACCACCATGACCTCGTCGAACGCGCCCCGCTGGTGGCGGCGCCCCTGGATCGTGCCGCTGATGCTGGTGGCGGCGGCTTTCCTGGCCTTTTCGGTGCCGCCGTACCTGACCTTCGACCCGGCCGAGTCGCGGCTGGAAGCGCCGCCGGGGAACGGCCTCTACTACCCGCTGCTCGTCGCGCACGTCCTTTTCGGCACGGTCGCGATGGTGACCGCCTGCTTCCAGATCTGGCCCGCGTTCCGCGCCCGCTACCGGCGCGGGCACCGGATCACCGGCCGGATCTACGTCTTCGCCGGTGCGCTCCCCGCCGGGTTCGTCGGCCTGTACATCGGCTGGCACACCAGCGTCGGCCCGTCCGTGCGGGTGGCCAACCTGGTGGGCTCGGTGCTGTGGATCGCGGTCACGGTCATCGGGATCCGGATGGCCAGGCAGCGTCGCTTCGGCGAGCATCGACGGTGGATGTCCCGCAGTTTCGCGCTCGCGATGTCGATCGTGCTGAGCCGCGTGATCAACGTCGTGGCCACGATCGTGCTGACACCGGAGATCGGCACGACCTTCGGCGGCAGCGAAGTGCTCATGCGGTACAGCGCGATGAGCATCGGGGCCTGGCTCAGCCCGTTGCTCCTGCTGGTGCTCACCGACTGGGTGCTGGAGCGCCGCAAAACCCCGAAAAAGCCCCCCAGCGGGCTAGACGTCTCCGCCCCGGGACGGACGCCTTCGCGGGTGTAGCGCTTCTAGCCTGATATCGGGAATTTCGTTGGATATCAGGGAGTTCGGGTTGCTCAGGAAAACAGCCATCGTGGTGGCACTGCTCGTCGCCGGGGCGTTGCTGCCGTCGGTGCCCGCCGTCGCGGTCCCTTCGATCACCTGGCACGGCTGCACGACCGGCCCCGGTGACGTCCTCGGCGCGGAGCTGGACAAGGCGGGCGCGCAGTGCGGGGACATCGCCGTGCCGGTGGACCATCGCCGTCCGCGGGGGCGCAAGCTCACCGTCGCGCTGGCCAGGGTGAAGGCCACCGATCCCGCGCACCGGCTCGGCACGCTGATGCTCAATCCGGGCGGTCCGGGAGGCCCGGCCATGGAACTGGTCCTGGCCGGGCCGCTCATGCCGGAGATCGCGGCCCGCTACGACCTCGTCGGCATGGACCCCCGGTTCGTCGGGCGCAGTTCGCCGCTGAGGTGCACCTGGACGACCGACACGTTCGCGCGGTCGGCCGGGCCGGACCTCAGGACGTTCCGCGAGAGCGTGGCGCTCGCGAAGGACCTGGCGCGCGGCTGCTCGGGCAACGACCACGAGTTGTTGCGGGCCGCCTCGACCCGCAACACCGCCAGGGACATGGACGTCGTGCGCGCCGCGCTCGGCGAACGGAAGATCTCCTACCTCGGCGCGTCGTACGGGACCTATCTCGGCGCGGTCTATCTCCAGATGTTCGGTTCCAGGGCCGATCGGTTCGTGCTCGATTCGTCGGTGGATCCCGAGGCGTACGGTCCGGGCCTGCTCCGCCCGACCGCCCCGGCGCTCGACGCCGCGTTGCGGAACTGGGCGAAGAGCGCCGTGGGGCAAGGCCTGGGGGAGACCGCGGACGAGGTGGTGACGACCGTGCGGGACGTCGCCCGGTCGGCCGAGCGACGGCCGTTCGAGATCGGGAAGTACACAGTGGACGGTCACATGGTGCCGTATCTGTTCTTCGCGAACCTCTACGACGACCGTCCCGCTTCACAGGCCGAGTTCGCCGCGACCGTACGGACACTCCGCGACGCCGCGGCAGGCCGTCCCGTCACTCCTTCGGAAGGACTCGCCGCGCTCCTCGACGGCCTGACGACCGGCTCCGGCTCCGCGACCGACCGGGCGGGGACGCCGGTCATCTGCGCGGATCGAGCGGCCTCCCGCGACCCGGCGACGTACTACCGGGACATCCAGGAACACCGGGCGGCCGAGCCGCTGTTCGGGCCGCTGGCCCGCAACATCACGCCGTGCGCGTTCTGGCCCGTGGCTCCCGCCGAACCCGCCACCCGGATCCACAACACCTCGCCGGCCCTGCTCCTCGGCTCGACCGGCGACCCCGCGACGCCGTACGCCGGGCAACTCGCGCTGCACCGGGCGCTCGGCGGTTCGCGGCTGGTGACGGTGGAAGGGGCGTTCCGGCACGCCGTGTTCCTGAAGGGCGACAAGTGCGTCGACGCGGCGGCGCGGGACTACCTGCTGAGCGGAGAGCTTCCCGCGGACCGGGTCTGCCGCTCGTGAGTGGTCGGTCGGGTTGGTCGTGAGTGGCGATTCGGGTTCTAACCCGAATCGCCACTCACGACCCCCTGCGCCGACGCCATGAAAGGCCCGTTACTTGCAAATTTTGCAAGCAACGGGCCTTTCATGGCACACACACGAGAGAGGGAGGAACCGCCGAGCGTCACTTAGCGGTCTGGACGGCCTTCGCGTAGTCGTCCGCCAGCCCGAAGACCTTCTGCGCGTACTCGGTCGAGTTGTTGTACGACAGGATCCCCTCCCACCACCCCGAGGCGGCCGACATGTCCCGGTTGTTCACGCACAGGTAGCGCGCCGCCGCCAGCGTCGCGTCGTCGATCTGCTGCGGGTCGCCGACGCCGTCGCGGTTGCCGTCGGCGGCGTACCGGCGCCAGGTGCTGGGGATGAACTGCATCGGGCCGACCGCGCGGTCGACGGCCGCGTCGCCGTCGAACTGGCCACCGTCGGTGTCGCCGATCGCCTTGACGCCGGGCGAGCCGTCGAGCGGGACGCCGATGATCGGCTTCGAGGGCCGTCCGTCCTGGCCGAGGACGGCGCCGCCGTACTGGCCGTGGTTCGACTCGATCCGGCCGATGCCCGCGAGGGTGGCCCACGAGATCTTGCAGTTCGGCTGCATCTGGCGCATCGCCAGTTCTGCGTTGCCGTAGGCGAGCAGCGCCCTGGCCGGGATGCCGGTGGCCTGCGCGGCCCGCTCGGTCCAGGCCGCCAGGGGATCCTTGCCCGGTTTCGGCTGTACCTGCTGCGGCGAGGTCTGCTGGGCCGCGCCGCCGGCGGGGGTGGCGTTGACCGGCACGACCGTGCCCGGTTTGACGTCCGCCGCCTTGACCTGAAGGGCGGGGATCTCCATCGTCGTGGGGCTCGCGACCGGGGCGGACGCCTTGGTCACCAGCCAGATCCCACCCCCGGCGAGACCCAGTACGGCCAGCACGATGACCAGCCTGCCGAAGACGGCGGCGCCCACCCCGCGGCGTGGCGGAGCGGGCTTGGCCGGGTCGGCGACGAGCTCGTCGTTTTCCGGGGTGGTGCGCACGAAGCGAGTCCTCCAGCGTGGGCGGCGATCACGACCGATGCTCGAACAACGAGCCCGCGCAGGTTAGCGTTACGCGGTTGCCGAGATCGCCCCTGCCACGCCGGTTCACCCGCGCGTGCGAGAAGTTCTCATCAGGCGGACTTCTGCTGCCTCGCCAGCCGTGCCACGCACCAGGCCGGGGCGCTGCCGCGGCGAAGGTGCTGCAAGACGGTCATCGGGCCGAGACGGCGGCTCAGGTCGGACGGGGCGAGCCCGGCCGCGCGGTAGTCCAACGCACGCTGGTCGAGCGGGCTGATGCCGGCGTCCCACCAGGCTTCGGCCTCGGCGACGCCGCCGACCATCTGCCACCAGCCGGCGGCCGCGACGAGCAGGTCCCGCGGGACCTCGGGAAGACGGCTGCGCATCGCGTCGACGTAGCCGGGGTCCGCGGCCTCGACCGGCGCCCAGCGCGCCTGGCCGGACTGCTGACGCTGGCCGGGGATACCGGGAGCTTGACGGGGAGCGTCGGCGAGCCACGCGGACGCGATCCGGTCGGTCTCCTGCTCCTCGGGGGTCTGCTCACGCTCGGCGGCCCACTGCCGGATCAACGCATCGACTCCGGGATCTCCGGTCATCCCTGCCTCCTCATGATTCCCCGACTGACAAGTCCTGACTTACTTGCCCGGCTGAAAGTTCCGCTGCCCTGAGGCTTGCACCTGCGGAAACCCTTCGCCCAGGAGGCCGGCTCCGGCGCCTGGAGGACCAACCGATCACGCAATGTGAGCACCGTAGGGGCGCGGAGGTCTTTTCCGCCAGAGCTTCTGGGGCACGAATTCGTCGACCAGCGGGTTTTCGGGGGCAATCCACCCGGATGGTCGAGTCGCCCGACCGAAATGCGAGACGGGTGACGCTGAGTGATAACTGCTGGTGGACGCGCACGGTGATCACCGGCGTCGCCAGGGACACCGGTGAGGTCACGACGGGGTCAGGAGAAGAGGCTCCGGACGAACGTCACGATGGCTTCGGCACCGGACCGGAGCCAGCCGAGCGCGGTGTGGACGGCGTCGGCGGATTGGGTCGGCCTGCTGATCAGAAAGAAGAGCACGAGCGCGACGACGGCGATCACAACGAATTTCTTCAAGCCGGGCGACATGGCTCCATCCCATCACACCGTAGTGTCCAGACGATGACTCCGCGCGCACTGCGGACTTTGTCACCACTTTAAGGAGATTCGGGCCTTGATGCCCACCCGGTTTCCCCCGAGGAGCGAATGATGAGCGAAAACGTTCTCGTCCACCGGGAAGGACCGGTGACGACGGTCACGCTGAACCGGCCCGACGCCCGCAACGCGGTGGACGGGCCGACCGCGGCCGCGCTGGCGGAAGCGTTCCGGGCATTCGACGCCGACGAGGAGGCCGCGGTCGCCGTCCTCACCGGTTCGGGTGACGCGTTCTGCGCCGGAGCCGATCTGAAGGCCGTCGGCACCGACCGCACCAACTCGCTCGGCCCGGTGGGTGACGGGCCGATGGGGCCGTCGCGGATGACGCTGTCGAAGCCGGTGATCGCCGCGGTCCGCGGGCACGCCGTCGCGGGTGGCCTGGAACTGGCGCTGTGGTGCGATCTGAGGGTCGCCGACAGCACGGCCGTCTTCGGGGTCTTCTGCCGCCGCTGGGGTGTTCCGCTGATCGACGGGGGCACGGTGCGGCTCCCCCGGCTGATCGGGCACTCGCGGGCGATGGACCTGATCCTCACCGGCCGCCCGGTCGAGGCGGACGAGGCGCTCGCGATCGGGCTGGCGAACCGGGTCGTCCCCGACGGCGAAGCGCTTTCGGCCGCGCAAGCACTCGCGCGTGAGCTGGCCGCGTTCCCGCAAGCCTGTCTGCGCGCGGATCGCAAATCCGCGTACGGCCAGTACGGGCTCACCGAAGAAGAGGCGATGCGCGCCGAGTTCTCGAACGCGCTGATCGGCGGCGGGCTCGCCGAAGAGGCGGTGAAGGGCGCGAGCCGGTTCAGTGACGGCGCGGGGCGTCACGGCGATTTCGGCACCCCGCGGTCCTAGTCTCTGTCAAATGACCGAAACCGGAGTAGCGCTCAGACCGGTATCCGAAGCCGACCTGCCGATGCTCGAGAGCCTGACGAACGATCCCCAGGCCGCGGGCTCGTTCGAATGGCATGGCTGGCACGACCCGCATTTCCTGCGCCGCCGCTGGACCGAGACCGGCATGCTCGCGGCGGACAACGGGATGCTGATGATCGAGCTCGCCGGGCAGCGGCTCGGCTTCGTCTCCTGGCACAAGACCAGGAGCGGGTCGACGTCGTTCTGCTGGAACGCCGGGCTGGTGCTCATCCCCGAGGCGCGCGGCCACGGCCACGGGACCGAGGCCCAGCGGCTGCTGGTCCGCTACCTCTTCGCGCACACGCAGATGAACCGCGTCGAGGCGTCGACGGAGGCCGGCAACGTCGCGGAGCAGCGTTCCCTGACGAAGGCGGGCTTCACCAAGGAAGGCGTGCTGCGCGGCTACGCGTTCCGGGACGGGGCCTGGCGCGACCACATCCTCTATTCGATGGTGCGATCGGACCTGGGCCCCGACCCGGAACGCGGCTAGACGATCGTGCCCGCGGCCTTGAGCCGCTCGATCCCGTCGGCGTCCACACCGAGCTCCGCGAGGACGTCGGCGGTGTCGCCGCCCTTGGGCCGCGGCGGTTCCGGCGTCGCGGACGGCGTGCGGTCGAACCTCGGCGCGGGTGCGGGCTGCAGCATGCCGCCGACGTCGACGAACGTCCCGCGCGCGACGTTGTGCGGATGCGACGGTGCTTCACGGGGCGAAAGCACCGCCGTCAAGCACGCGTCGGTGCCTTCGGCTTTCGCCACCAGCTCGTCGCGAGTGTGCTTCGCGACCGCCTCGGCGACGATCTTGCGCAGCTTCGGCCACTCGTTCTTGTCGACGTGGACCGGCGTCTCCTCGGGATCGAGGCCGAGCACCTTCACCAGGTCGCCCCAGAACCGCATCTCGATCGCGCCGATGGCGACGTACTTGCCGTCGGCGGTCTCGTAGGTGTCGTAGAACGGCGCGCCGCCGTCGAGCATGTTCTCGCCGCGCCCGCCGGGCCAGAGCCCGGAGTCCAGCAGCCCGTGCAGGCTGGTGGTCAGCAACGCGGCGCCGTCCACCATGGACGCGTCGACCACCTGGCCCTTGCCGGAGGTCTGGCGTTCGAACAACGCCGCCAGCACGCCCATCGCGAGCAGGAGACCACCGCCGCCGAAGTCACCGACGAGGTTGAGCGGCACCACCGGCCGCTGCCCGGCGTGCCCGATCGGTTCGAGCGCGCCGGAGATGCCGATGTAGTTGATGTCGTGCCCGGCGACGGTCGCCAGCGGGCCGTCCTGGCCGTAGCCGGTCATCCGGCCGTAGACCAGCCGCGGGTTGCGGGCGTGGACCTGCTCCGGCCCGATGCCCATCCGCTCGGCGACACCGGGACGGAAACCCTCGATGAGCACGTCGGCGTCGTCGGCGAGTTTCAGCACCAGCTCGACCCCCTCGGGGGTCTTGGTGTTGATCCCGATCGACCGCCTGCCCCGGGCGAGCGGATCGTTCGGGAAGCCGATGACGTCGTTGCCCGGGGTCGCCCGGTCGATCCGGACCACCTCCGCGCCGAGATCGGCGAGGATGGTGCAGGCGAACGGCGCCGGGGCGAGCCCGGCCAGTTCGACGACCTTGAGCCCGCTCAGCGGCCCAGCCTTCATCGCCACGTCCTTTCCTTGTACGGCAACGTTTTCAGAGAGTACGGGAGATGATTTCCTTCATGATCTCGCTGGTGCCGCCGAAGATCCGGGAGATCCGGATGTCGGCCCACGCGCGCGCGATCGGGTACTCGGACATGTAGCCGTAGCCGCCGAAGAGCTGCAGGCAGTCGTCGACGACCTTGTTGACCCGTTCGGTGGTCCACAGTTTCGCCATCGCCGCGCCCTGCACGTCGAGTTCCTTGCGCAGGTGCCGCTCGATGCACTGGTCGAGGTACGCGCGGGACACGGCGGCCTCGGTGGCGGCCTCGGCGAGCTTGAACTTCGTGTTCTGGAAGTTGTAGATCGGGCGGCCGAACGCCTGGCGGTCCTTGGTGTAGGCGATGGTCTGGTCGATCGCGGCCTCCATCCCGGCCACCGCGGTGACGGCGATGATCAGCCGTTCCTGCGGAAGCTGCTGCATCAGCTGGATGAAGCCGAGGCCTTCCTGTCCACCGAGGAGGTTGGCGGCGGGCACCCGGACGTCGTCGAAGGAGAGCTCCGCGGTGTCCTGCCCCTTGAGCCCGATCTTGTCGAGGACGCGGCCGCGGCTGAAGCCCGGCGTGTCGGTCTCGACGGCGATCAGCGAGACACCCTGCGCGCCCGCGTCCGGATCGGTCTTCACCGCGACGACGACGAGGTCGGCGTGGAAACCGTTGGTGATGAAGGTCTTCGCGCCGTTGATCACGTAGTGGTCGCCGTCGCGCACCGCGCGGGTCTTGATGCTCTGCAGATCCGAACCCGTGCCGGGTTCGGTCATCGCGACCGCGCCGACCATCTCGCCGGAGGCGAACTTCGGCAGCCACGCCTTCTTCTGCTCTTCGCCCGCGTACTCGAGGATGTAGTGCGCGACGATTCCATTGTGGACGGTGACGCCCCAGGCGCTGTCGCCGGACCGGGCCTGCTCTTCGTAGAGCACGGCCTCGTGGGCGAACGTGCCGCCGCCACCGCCGTACTCCTCCGGGATGGACAGTGCCAGCAGGCCGACCTCGCCCGCCTTCGTCCACAGCTCGCGGTCGACCTTCTTCTCGGCCGCCCAGCGCTCCTGGTTCGGCACGAGTTCCTTCTGGCAGAACGTCCGGGCGAGGTCCCGGAGGTCTTCGAGCTCCGTCGTGCTCCACGAACTCTTCTGGATCTGCAAGGGCACGGCCAACGCCTCCTGATCAGGACCTGGAAAACATGACGCTTAGGATGTAAGTTCCAAGCGGAATGTACATCCGTACCGAGCTGCACGTAAAGGGGGTACCGGTTCGATGACCGCACTGGGCAGGACCCACCGGACGCAGGCCGAACGGCGGGAGCAGACCCGCACCGCCCTGCTCGACGCGACCATCGACTGCCTGGTCGACCTCGGGTACGCGCGCACCTCGGTCCAGGAGATCTGCGCCCGCGCCGGGGTCTCGAAGGGCGCCGTGCAGCACCACTTCTCCGCGAAGGCCGAGCTGATGGCGGCCGCCGTCGAGCATCTGACGGAGAAGCTGCGCGGACGGCTCGCGGCGTCGCTCTCGACGCTCCCCGGTGGCGCCTCGGGCGTCGCGGCGGCGATCGACCTGCTGTGGGAGGGCTATTCGGGCACGCTGTCCACGGCCGCCACGGAACTGTGGGTCGCGGCGCGGACCGATCCCGAACTCCGCGAGGCGATCCGCCCGGTCGACCGGGCGCTGGGCCGCTCGACGCTGGAGCACATCACCGCGGTCGCCGGGGACCTGCCGAAGGAACGCGCGGAGATCCTGTTCTGGCTGACCGTGAACCTCACCCGCGGCCTGGCGCTGGACGCCGAACTCGGTGGCGATCCGAAGCGGCGGCGGCAATTGCTCGACGAATGGAAGCGCGTCGCGGTGATGTTGTACGAGGACGCGGCCGAGTAGGCTCCGGCCATGGGGGCTCTCAAAACGATGGCGGCGCTGGCCGCCGCGGCGCTCGTACTCGCCGGGTGCGCGGCCGAGCCACCACCCGCTCCGCCCGCGGGGCCTTTGACGCTGCGCGAAGCACTCGGCGACCCCACGACCGTGAACTTCTGCGACATCCTCGACTTCCCCGAGATCGAGAAGACGTCTCCGCTGCTCGCCGAACCGACGCTCAGCATGGGCGCGTGCTCGTTCCGGACCGAGATCGCCGGGTCGGCCGCCCTGATCAGCTTCGGGTTCCCGGACGACCGGGCTCGGGAGCGCCTCTCCGGCGCCACCCCGGTCGGCGAACCGTCACTCCCCCGCGGACTGCGGATGGTCCGCTCGGACCTCCAGGGCCAGCCTCTGCTCCATCTGATCTTCGCCGACGATTCGTCCCTGCGTATCGGCACGTTCTTCGAAGCGGCCGCCGGGCCGGACTTGCTCACCCTGGTGACGAAAATCGAGGAAAGCGTCGCCCGATCGCTCGCGGCGGGCAAGCAGCCGGCACATCTCGACTACCGGGCCCGGTCGCTGGCCCGGCTGGACGCCTGCTCCGCCTTGTTGTCCGACAGCGAGGTCTCCGCGCGACTGGGCGGCGCGGTCTCCGGGAAGGGCGATCTGTCGCGGCACCAGTGTCTTTGGGGCGAACAGAACGCGGAACGGTTCGCCCGGCTGGAATTCGGCCTCGGCCCGAGTCCGAAAGCCACGGCGAGCGCTCCCGAGGAGACGCTGGGCGGGCGCCGCTCCTTCGTCCAGGAGGTCAGTGGAGGCTGCACGGTGCTGACCGGCCACATCGGCGGCCCGGACGCGAACCGGAACCAGGTCGAGCACGCTCTTCTCGCCGTACAGGCGCCAAAAGCGTGCGACATCGCCAGGGAAATGGCGAACGTCGCCTGGTCCAAGCTTCCCGCGTAGCACGCGCGAACAGGCTTGACCAGAGCACAGGTGACACTTATCTCGCAGCCCGATCCGTGGTGGAATTCCTTGCTGGACAACAGAACCGGCGGAGGAGCCGACCATGAGCGCGCCGCAGCAGCAGCCGTACCAACCGACTGGCCCGTTCAGCGCAATGCAGCCCGTCCAAGCTCCCGCCGCCGCGCCACGACCACCGTCCGACGTGCGGCTCCCCCGGTTGTTCGCCGCGATGATGGGGGTTTTCGCCGGCCTTCTGGTGCTGATCGGGACCTTTCTGCCGCAGTCGACGTACGAACAGCTCTCCGACGGCAAGACGGTGTCGAAATTCGCCGAGACCGGCTGGACGCGGACCTTCGACATCGAGCCGTCGGCCGAGGAGAAGGAGTTCTACGACAAGACCCATGTCGCCCGGTACGGCATCCCGCTGTCGGCCGCCGCGCTGACGCTGTTCGCCGGGGCCGCGGTGGGCTTCGCGTCGTACCGCCGGAATTCGGGTTCGCCCGGCGCGACGACGGCGAGAACACTGCTGATCGCCGGCGGGGCCGGGACGGCGATCGGGGTCTGGATGTTCGGCATGGATATCTCGGCGAGCTTGAGTTTCGGGCAGGACACCGGCCGCTTCGTCTCGCGCTATGGAACCGGGAGCGGATTCTGGATCCTGCTCGCGGGCGGGCTCGTGGCGTTGCTCACCATCGGGCTGGCGGTCGTGGCCAACCGCCGTGAACCCGCGTCACCCCGTCAGTCCCCTTATCCGGTCGGCTACGCGCCTTACGCGCCCGGAGTCCCGCCGCAGCAGTATCCGCAGCAACCTCCGCCGCAGGCCTACGAGCCTCCGTCGCCCCCGACACCGCCTTCGGGCTCCGCGTTGCAGCAGCAGGACATCCTGCGCCCGTCTCCCGACAACCCGCCTCAGCCCGGCAATATGTGAAACTTATTCACGTCAGCTGGACAGTCTCCATACCGGCAGTATGCTGTACTCGTCGGTAACACCTGGGCTCTGCGTGGCGCTCCCGGCTCCACGCGGCATGGAACGGAGACGGCATGACGAGCACGACACCGGCGAGCGCGGGCCACCACACCGAAGGTCCGGCCACCATCGGCGGCGTTTCCGGCGCCCCGGCCGCGGCCAGGGCGGAACGGCTCGTGCAGCGGGTCGTGGGCGGAAAGGACTCCGCACCGGTCCAGATGCGCGCCCCGTTCACCGGGCAACCGATCGCGACCCTTCCCCAGGCCACCGACGCCGACGTCCGCGCCGTGTTCGACCAGGCGCGGGAGGCGCAGCGCTCGTGGGCCGAGCGGCCGGTCGAAGACCGCCAGCGCATCCTGATCCGCCTGCACGACCTGGTCCTGAAGCGTCAGGAAGAGGCGCTCGACCTCGTGCAGATCGAGGCGGGCAAGGCCAGGATGGACGCCTTCGACGAGGTCAGCGCCACCGCGCTCGTGGCCGCCTACTACGGCAAGCACAGCGCGAAGTTCCTTTCGCCGCGCCGCGCCGCCGGGCTGATCCCGGTGTTGACGAAGGTCGGCGAGATCCGGCACCCCAAGGGCGTCGTCGGGATCATCTCGCCGTGGAACTACCCCCTCGCCCTCACCGCGATGGACGTCCTGCCCGCGCTCGCGGCGGGCAACGCCGTCGTGCAGAAGCCGGACAACCAGACCGCGCTCTCGGCGCTGTGGCTGCAGGAAATCGCCGAGGAGGCCGGGCTGCCCGCCGGCGTCTGGCAGATCGTGCTCGGCCGCGGCTCGCGGATCGGCGACGCGCTGGTCGAAGAGTCGGACTACCTGTGCTTCACCGGCTCCACGCCGACGGGCAAGAGCCTCGCCGCGAAGGTGGCGGAACGGCTGACGAGCTATTCGCTGGAGCTCGGCGGCAAGAACCCGATGATCGTGCTGCCCGACGCCGACATCGCCAAGACCGCCACGGGCGCGGTGACCGCGTGCTTCTCCTCCGCGGGCCAGCTGTGCGTTTCGGTCGAGCGGATCTACGTCCACGAGTCCATCCGCGAGGAGTTCACTCGGGCCTTCGTCGCGAAGACCGCCGCGGTGCGGCTCGGTGGCGCGCTCGACTACCAGGCGCAGATGGGGTCGCTGACCTCGGAAGACCAGCTGGCGACGGTGTCGGCGCACGTCGAGGACGCCCGCTCCAAGGGCGCGACGGTGCTCACCGGTGGCAAGGCCCGGCCGGACCTCGGCCCGCTGTTCTACGAGCCGACCGTCCTCACCGACGTCACCGAGGACGTCAAGCTGTTCGCCGAAGAGACCTTCGGGCCGGTCGTGTCGATCTACGGCTACACCGACGTCACCGAGGCGATCGAGCGCGCCAACGACACGCGGTTCGGGCTGAACGCGAGCGTGTGGTCGCGCAACGGCCGGGCGGGCTGGGAGGTCGCGGCGCGGCTGAAGGCCGGGACCGTCAACGTCAACGAAGGCTTCGCGGCGACCTTCGGGACCGTGGGACTGCCGATGGGCGGGATGAAGGAGTCCGGCGTCGGACGGCGCAACGGCGCCGAAGGCCTGCTCAAGTACACCGAAGCCCAGGCGATCGCGGTGCAGCGCGGGATGCCGCTGCGCCCCGGTCGCGGAATCCCGCCGAAGCTGTGGGCGCGGGTCCTGAGCACGAGCCTCAAGGCGCTTCGCCGCCTCCCGCGCCGCTGACCCCTGCGCGTTTCGTCCTCTGGTTGCGGTAGTTGCGCGTGCAAGGACCGCAACCCAGAGGACGAAACGCGGGTCAGGAGGACGTCGTCGGGGCGGCCAGCAGGCCCCGGTCGTAAGCGATCGCGACGGCCTCGGCCCGGCGGCTCGCGCCGAGTTTCGCCATCACGCGCGAGAGGTGGACGCTCACCGTCTTCTCGCTGATGTACAGCTCCTCGCCGACCTGCCGGTTGGTCCGGCCGAGCGCGACACGCTCCAGTACGTCCCGCTCCCGGTCGGTGAGGGGATCGACGACGTCACGGCGCGGGGCCGCGGGCGCCCCGGGAAGCTCGACGCGCGCCCGGTGACTCAGGTCCTGGACGGCTTCGCGCAGCGGGCAGGCACCCAGCTTGTCGGCCACCGCGTGCGCGGCCAGCAGCTCCGACGCGGCGAGCGCGGTGTCACCGTCGGACGCCAGCAGGGACTTCGCGTGCTGCAGACGGCACATGGCCTGCTCGTACACCGCGCCGTACCCGAACGCCTCGACCGCCTTCGCCCACAGCGCCGGGTCTCCCGCGCCGCGCAGACAACTGCCCAGCGCCTCGAGCCGGGCGAGCCACGCCAGCGCCTCCGGGCCGAGCGACACCGAACGCGGGATGCCGTGTTCGGCACACCGGCGTCCGTGGGCGAGCATCTTCTCGCCCGACTCCACCGCGGTGTCCACGGTCGCCTGATCCCCGCGGACCCGGGCTTCGGCGGCCTGCGCGACGGCGGCCGCGAGGCCGTGCACGCTGATCCGGATCCCCCCGAGCACCGCGGGTTCGACCTCTTCGAGCCAGTCGATCAGCTCGTGCGCCTGCCGCACCGCACCCGCGTTGTCCCCGCGCCAGGTCGCGAGCTGGATGGCGGCGTCCGCCGACGCGAGCGCTATCGAGTAGTCCGCGCTCCAGTGCCGGTGCAGACTGGGCAAGATCTTGTCCGCGTCCGCGAACCGGCCCCGTCCGACGACGAACTGCGCCCAGATCCCCAGGAACCGCCCGGCGACGACGCTCGAAACGCCGCGGCCCGCGCGGCCTGCGTCGTCGTCTTCCGGCCAGTCCCCGCTGATGTAGCGCAGCGTGAGGTGCTTGGTCCGCAGCTCGATCCCGAACGAACTCCAGGTCAGCCCGGTTTCCTTGGCGCGTTGGATGCCCTTGGCGTAGTACTTCAGCGCGGAAGGGATCTCCGCCCTGTCGTCGTAGCTCAGCCCGAGGAAGTGCAGCGCCCGCAGTTCGCCGTTGAGCGCGCCGGAATCCCTCGCCTTCCGCTCGGCCTGGCGCAGCCGCTCTCGCGCCTCCTCGACGTCTCCCGCCGAATCGGCCAGCGTGCCGAGCGAGACCAGCGCGGCCGCTTCCGCCCCGCCGGCACCGATGGCCCTGGCGTCGGCGACCGCGGCCAGCGCGCACTGCAGCGCCTCGTCGAACCTGTCCATCAGCCGCAGGATCCCCGCCCTGGTGGCGAGCACCCAGGCCCGCGCGGAACTCGCCTCGGTGTGTTCGACCAGGCTCCATGCCTTGTCGATCGCCGCGACGACCTCGTCGAGCGTGCCGTCGACCGAAAGCAGCGCCTCCGCGTGCCGCCGCCAGACCTTGGCGGACCGCTCGGGATCCGTCTCCGGCGTAAGCGCCTCTGTCGCGGAGCGCGAATACGCGACGGCGCGTTCCGGTTCGCCGGACGTGCTCGCGAAGTACGAGGCCTCGTGGAGCAGGTTGAGCTCGTCGATGTCAGCGGGGCGGTCCTGCTCCGGGACGGCGTCCCAGATGGAGAGTGCCTGCTCGACGTGACGGAGCGCGGAACCGGGTGCGCCGAGCTTCTCGGCCTCGACTATCGCACGCAGCAACGCCGCCAACGCGCCGACGAAGTCCTTGCTCTCCAGGCTGTGGTGCGCGAGCCGCGCGTCCTGGCCCCGGCCCTGCGTCCTGGTGCGGATCCGCGACGCGTAGGCCGCGTGCATGCGCACCCGCTCCCCCGGCAGCAGGTCGCCGTACACCGCTTCCTGCAGCAACGCGTGACGGAAGGTGTAGAAGCCGTTCTCGATCACCAGTACGTGATGCTGCACCGCCTCGCGCAGTGCCTCGTCGAGTTCGAGCTCGTCCAGCCCGGAGATCTCGGCGAGCGCGGCGTGCGCCACGGCGTCCTTGGCGACCGAGACCACGCGCAGCACCCGGCGGGTGATCTGGGAAAGCTGTTCCACCCGGGCGAGGAGCACTTCGGCCAGCCCGGCGGGGAGGTCACGGCAGTCCTTCGCGGAGGCGAGCAGTTCTTCGACGAAGAACGGATTGCCCTCGGACCGGGAGACGATGTCGGCGATCATGTCCTGGCCGATCGGCTCGTCGGCCAGTGCCTCGACGAACGCGCGCGCGTCCTCGGCGCCGAACGGCTTGACCTCGACGCGCTCGACCGCGCCCAGCCGCACCACCTCGGACAGCAGCCCCCGCAGCGGATGCCGCCGGTGGACGTCCTCCTCGCGATAGCTCGCCACCACCAGCAACCGCTGGGTGCGCAGCCTCGTCATCAGGAAGGACAGCAGGTTCCGGGTGGAGCCGTCGGCCCAGTGCAGGTCCTCCAGCAGGATCACCACCGGCCGGCGCTGCGCGATGACGGTCAGCACCCCCAGTACCGCGTCGAACAGCTGGAGCTGGCCGAGGTCCTGTTCGGGCCGGAGCCGTTGCGTCGACACCCGTTCGCTCGCGGTGAGCTGACCGTCTTCGATGGCGGGGAAGTCCTCCGCCTGCTGCATCTGCGGGAGCAGCCTGCCCAGCGCCGGCCGGGCACGGACCGCGGCGGTGACCGCGGGGTCGGACGTCGTCGCCAGCGGCGCCAGGGCCTCGGCGAACGGAAGATAGGGAAGACCGCCCTCATGAACGTCGATACAGCGCCCGGTGAGCACCAGGGCGCCCGCGCCGGCGGCGTACTCGCCGAGCGCGGTCAGGAGACGGGTCTTGCCGACGCCGGCGTCTCCGGAGAGCAGCACCGCGCCCGCCTCTGCCCGTTCTGCACGGGCGAAGGCGGCGCGGAGCTGCCGCATCTCCTGAGTGCGGGCGACGATCGGGATTCCGGAGCCAAGACGGGGCACGAGGTGCATTCTTGCCTACCGGGCCGACAACTTCGCCTGGGTTTCGGTCGAGAGCTTCATCGCACTCGACCTCTACCGGGTGATCTCGCCGCTGCGAGCGGGCATCTGCCCGGTCTCGCGGCGCTGCTGGGCGGGCACCTGGACCTCGGCGCGGTGCGCGCGGATCCTCTTGCCCGCCCGGCGGGCCTTGTCGACCCACACGCTGCGGCCTGCCCGCTGCAGCTCTTCCCTGCGGTACTCGACCTCGGCCAGTACTCCGGTGAGCAGGGCGTCGTTCGTGTTCATCACTGTTTCCCCTTAGGAACTCATCCACTTGTTCGGTAGTGATGAGATTCGTCCTGAGGGGTGCCTCGCGGCATCGGGTGATCGCCTACACCCGGACGTGATTCGACCCCTTACTCCTGCCCATCCCCTGCTCGGGAGGCGTAAGGGGTCGAATTTCCCGGTCTCTAGTCGTGTGCCGGGCCACTCGGGCGCACGGCGCCGAGCAGCCCCCGCCAAGCGTGCGGCGAGAGGCGGAAGGCACCTCCCTCGGGGTCCTTGGAGTCCCTCAGCGCGGCACCGGAACCGGTGAAGGCGACCTCGACGCAGTCGTTGCCGCCCCCGCTGTGGCTGCTCTTGCGCCACTGGGCCTGGGAAAGATCATCGTTGGGCGTCATGCTCCCCACTCCTTACTAGTTTCCGGTTTTCTCCGGCAAGGCCGCCTGTTCGGCGAACCTTCCGGCGGCCTCGGCGATCACCTCGACCGAGTCGTCCGGCTTCAACGCGGCGGCACGCAGATGGTCGAACATCAACGCGTATCGCCGGACGTCCGGTGGTTCCTCCAGGTAGAGGCCCGTGGAGGTGCTGTCGACGTAGACCACGTCGGTGTCGGCCAGTTCGGGGAAGCCCATGACGAGGAACGGACCCTCCATCCCGGGGTGGGCACCCGCGCCGAACGGCACGATCTGGATGGTCACGTTCGCCTTCGCGGCCATCGTGACCATCCGGTACAGCTGTTCCGCCATCACCTCGGGCCCGTCGACCGTGCGATGCAGGACCGCCTCGTCCATCACGGCCCAGTACTCCGGGGGCGAAGGATCGGTCAGCAGCTCCTGGCGCGCCATCCTCGCGGCCACCCTGCGCCTGATCTCGGCTTCCTCTGCGTCGGGCCGCATCGCCCTGATCACGGCCCTGGCGTACCGCTCCGTCTGCAAGAGGCCCGGCACCAGCAGCGCTTGGAACGCCCGCAGCGAACTCGCGTCCGCCTCCAGGCCGACGAAGGTGCCGGTGAACACCTCGTTGTACGCGTGCCACCAGCCGCGTTTGCGGGCTTCCCTGGCCAGCTGGACGAGCGCTTCCTGCTCGTCGCCGGCGATGCCGTAGAGCTCGAGCATGTCGCGCGCGTCGCGCGGGGTGACGCCGACGTGGCCGGTCTCGATCCGGCTGACCTTCGACGCCGAGCATTCGAGCTTCTCGCTCACTTCGTCGATGGTGAGGTCGGCCGCCTCGCGCAACCGCCTCAGTTCGCTCGCCAGTCTCCGGCGGCGCACGGTGGGTCCCTGACCCCTCGTCATCACGGCACCTCCACAGGCTGTCCGGCAAAACCGATCACGACGCGGCGAGGAGAACAGTGTTCAGGAACCCTCGCTCGAAGCACATCTAACCAGCCCGAGACACATTCGGTGAGATGGTCACCCGACCATTTCCCGACACGTCCGGATTTTCATCCTGCAATTTGCAGATTGCCGTTGTAGGTTGTGCGTTGTGCAACGCGGTACGCCCACCTTCATCGGTGACGGCGGATCCGCTCGCGGCACGGGCGCGGGGCCGCGAGCTGCACCGATGGGTTTCCGGAAGGATACCCGTCGAAGCCGGATTCACCCCCGGTGCAGGGCCGGAGCCGTCCCCCGATCGGTTCCGGCCCTCCCTTTATCCCCGCGACCATTGCGTAATGCTCTGGCTCCAGATGTTAATGCATTTCGCCATTCCCTCTAAAGGGTGGACAAGGCGCCTCTTCGATGCGGAACGTCACCGTTCACACCACCCGGAGAAGGCCTTCCTGCACAACGGTGGCGATGTGCGTTCCGTCCGCGGCGAAGAACCGTCCCGTGGCCAGACCGCGGGCACCCGACGCGGTCGGGGACGCGCTGTCGTAGAGGAACCACTCGTCGGCCCGGAACGGGCGGTGGAACCAGAGCGCGTGGTCGAGGCTCGCGCCGATCACCTTGTCGAGGTCCCAGTAGACGCCGTGGCGCGCGAGGACCGAGTCCAGGAGCGTCATGTCGGAGGCGTAGGTGAGGACGCAGACGTGCAGCAACTGCTGGTCCGGAAGCTTGCCGTCGGCCCGCATCCAGACCTGGTTCCTGGCGGGGCGCTCCCCCGACTCGCGGGTCACCCACGGCGGGTCGTTGACGTACCGCAGGTCGATCGGGCGCGGCCGGTCGCGGAAGCCGTCGAAGTAGCCCTCGGCCCGCTCCTGCAGCGTCGGCAGCGACTCGGGGTCCGGGACGTCCGGCATGCCCTCGGAGTGCTCGATGCCGCCCTCGTCCTTCTGGAACGAAGCGGACAGGGAGAAGATCGCCTTGCCGTGCTGGATGCCGACGACGCGGCGGGTGGTGAACGAGCGGCCGTCGCGGATACGGTCGACCTCGTAGACGATCGGGACGCTCGGGTCACCGCCGCGGATGAAGTACGCGTGCAGCGAGTGGACCTTCCGCTCCTCGGGCACGGTGCGGCCGGCGGCGACGAGCGCCTGCCCCGCGACCTGCCCGCCGAACACCCGCACCGGCGAATGCGCCGGTGAGACGCCGCGGAAGATGTTCTCTTCGATCTTCTCCAAGTCCAGCAGCGCGACCAGCCTGTCGAGTACCGGCTGACCGCCGACGCCGCCGGTGCTGTCGAAGCCGGCCGCGGCCTCCCTGGCCATCTCAGTCATGTACCGAACCTTAGGCCGTAAGGGTGCTTCGGGCCCCTGCGAGGCGGGACGTTTGTCGCGAAGGCCACCTTCGGGACGCTTTGGGTGCCCGCGCGTGCCATGAAAGGCCCGTTACTTGCAAATTTTGCAAGTAACGGGCCTTTCATGGCACGTGTGTGGGGCAGGCGAGGTGACCGCCGTCAGGCGTGGTCGTCTTCGCCGAGGCGGTGCACCCGGATGAGGTTGGTCGAGCCGACGGTTCCCGGCGGGGAGCCCGCGACGATGACCACCAGGTCGCCCTTGGCGTACTTGCCCATTTCGAGCATCGCGTGGTCGACCTGCTGGATCATCTGGTCGGTGGAGTCGACCTTCGGCACGATCCGCGTCGTGGTGCCCCAGGTCATCGCGAGCTGGCTGCGGACGCTCTCCTCCGGCGTGAAGGCCAGCAGCGGCAGCCGCGTGTGCAACCGCGCGAGCCGCCGGACGGTGTCGCCGGACTGGGTGAAGGCGACCAGTGCCTTGGCGTTCAGCCGCTCGCCGATGTCACGGGCCGCGTAGGAGATGACGCCGCGCTTGGTACGCGGGACGTGCGACAGCGGCGGCACGACCGGGGAGTCGGTCTCGACGGCTTCGATGATCCGGCCCATGGTCTTGACCACGTCGATGGCGTAGCGGCCGACGCTGGTCTCGCCCGAGAGCATGAGGGCGTCCGCGCCGTCGAGCACCGCGTTGGCGACGTCCGAGGCCTCCGCGCGGGTCGGGCGGGAGCTGTTGATCATCGACTCGAGCATCTGCGTCGCGACGATGACCGGCTTCGCGTTCTCGCGGGCGATCTGGATGGTGCGCTTCTGCACCAGCGGGACCTGCTCCAGCGGGAGTTCCACGCCCAGGTCTCCGCGGGCGATCATCACCGCGTCGAAGGCGAGCACGATGGCTTCGAGGTTGTAGACCGCTTCGGGCTTCTCGATCTTCGCGACCACCGGGAGGCGGCCCTTGCCCACGCGGTCCATCACCTGGTGGACCAGGTCGATGTCGGCGGGCGAGCGGACGAACGACAGCGCGATGAAGTCCACGCCGAGTTCGAGCGCGAACTCGAGGTCCTCGATGTCCTTTTCGGACAGCGCCGGCACGGAAACGTCCATACCCGGCAGGGAGACGCCCTTGTTGTTGCTGACGGGGCCGCCTTCGGTGACCTCGCACACGACGTCCGGGCCCTCGACGTCCTTGACCACGAGGCCGACCTTGCCGTCGTCCACGAGGAGACGGTCGCCGGGCTTCGCGTCGTCGGCGAGTCCCTTGTAGGTGGTCGAGACACGGTCATGGGTGCCCGCGACGTCCTCGACGGTGATCCGCACGATGTCGCCGTTGTGCCACTCGACCGGCCCGCCCGCGAAGGTGCCGAGACGGATCTTCGGCCCCTGGAGGTCGGCGAGGATGCCCACCGCGCGGCCGGATTCGGCGGCGGCTGTGCGGATGAGGTCGTAGACCTGCTTGTGGTCGCCGTGTGTCCCGTGGCTGAAGTTCATCCTCGCGACGTCCATCCCGGCGTCGACGAGTTGCCGCATCTTCTCCGGCGTAGCGGTCGCGGGGCCAAGGGTACAAACGATCTTCGCGCGTCGGCTCACGTTCGCACAGCGTAGTCCCTCATCGGAGCTACGTCTTTACCGATACCGAAAGTTCAAGAAAAGTGTCAGTTCACCAGGGCTCGCCGTAACCGTCGAACGAGGTTCGACGGTTATCGGCGCGGCTTCTCGCTCGGCCCGACACGGTCCCGCGCCCACTCGTTGAAGGCCCGGACCTGCCGCCACGCCTTCCGCACCCGGTCGAGCGTGCCGGGTTCGTGCAGGACGTCGTCCGGCTCCCAGCCCCGGACGGCGTACACGGAGCGATACTTCAGCAGGTCGATGCGGGGATGGTCCTCCGCGAACCCGCGCGGCTTCGACTTGAGCCTGTCGCCCTTGATCTCCCAGCCCGCTTTCTCCAGCTTCGCGAGGATCTTGGCCAGCTCGCCGCCCCGCAGTTCGGTGTCGACGGCCTTGCGGAACCGGGCGAGCTGATCGGACTCGAAGTGGAAGCAGCCGCCGCCGACGCGCAGCCCGGCCGGGCCGACCTCGACGTAGTACGCGCCACCGCCGCGGCCCTGCTCGATCACCGCGCCGCAGTGGGTCTTGTACGGCGTCTTGTCCTTGGCGAACCGGACGTCGCGGTACGGGCGGAAGACCTTCCCCGTGCCGAAACCGTCGCCGAACTCCGGGACCAGTTCCGCGAGCAGCGCCTCCATCGGCGCGCGGACGTCGGCCTTGTAGGTGGCGAGGTTCGCGTCCCAGTAGGACTTGGAGTTGTCGGCCTCGAGGCCGTCGTAGAAGTCGATGGCGTACTCACCGAAACCCTCGAAACCCATGCGGAGACGGTATTCCCCCGCACCGGCGAGTACATGAAGGCCCCCTTCCTGTACCTAGGCGCAAGGAAGGGAGCCTTCATGTACTTCGGCCTTACTTGGCCAGAGCGGTGATCAGCTCGCCGTCGGCGGTGTCACCGGACAACTCCCAGAAGAAGGCGCCGCCGAGCCCCTGGTTCTTGGCGTAGGTGACCTTCCCGCCGATGGTCGCCGGGGTGTCGTAGCTCCACCAATCGCTGCCGCACTTGGCGTAGGCGGTGCCCGCGACGGTGCCGGTGGCCGGGCAGGTGTTCTTCAGGACCTTGTAGTCCTGGATGCCCGGCTCGGTCCCCGCCGCCGGGCCGGTCGCGGTGCCGCCGGGGGCGTCCTGCGTGACGCCGGTCCAGCCGCGGCCGTAGAACCCGATGCCCAGCAACAGCTTGGCCGCCGGGACGCCCTTGCTCTTGAGCTTCTGGATCGCGGCGTCGGAGTGGAAGCCGGCGGTCGGGATGCCCGCGTAGTCGTTCAGCGGCGAGTGCGGGGCCGTCGGGCCCTGCGCGGCCCAGGCGCCGAAGTAGTCGTAGGTCATGACGTTGTACCAGTCGAAGTACTGCGCGGCGCCGCCGTAGTCCGCGGCGTCGATCTTGCCGCCGTCGGTGCCGTCCGCGGTGATCGCGGCGGTGACCAGCTTCGAGCCGAACTTCGCCCGCAGCGCCTGCGCCAGATCCTTGATCGCGGCCGGGCCGCTGGTGTCACACGAGAGTCCGCAGGCGTTCGGATACTCCCAGTCGATGTCGATGCCGTCGAAGACACCGGCCCAGCGCGGGTCGTTGACCAGGTTGTAGCAGGACTCGGCGAACTTGGCGGGGTTCTTCGCCGCCTCACCGAAGCCACCGGACCAGGTCCAGCCGCCGAAGGACCACAGCACCTTGAGGTTCGGGTACTTGGCCTTCAGCTTCTTGAGCTGGTTGAAGTTCCCGCGCAGCGCGCCGTTGTCCCAGGTATCCGAGACACCGTCCACACTGGAGGCCGCGTCGTAGAACTTGCTGGTCGCCGCTTCGGCGTCACCGAGGGCGCAGCCACCGCCGGTCACGTTGCCGAACGAGTAGTTGATATGGGTCAGCTTGCTCGCCGAACCCGACGTGTCGATGTTCTTCACGTGATAGTTCCGCTGGTAGACGCCCCATTCGGCGAAGTACCCGAGTACCTTGCCGACCGAAGCGTCCTGCGCTTCCGGTGCGGCCGTGGCCTGCTGCGCCGGCGCGGCGACGGCCAGCGCGCCCAGCGCGACGGCGGCGGCGCCCACGATCGCGGTGAGCCTGCTCAAACGGGACATGCGTTCTCCCTTCACGGTCACCAGCGGTGACGAGAGGACTGCGGCGGGACACGCACAAGTTAAGTGGACTAGACCACCTCGTCAATGGTTCAGACCAAGACTTTCGGATGGACATTTTCGAACATTCCCTGACGGGAATATGTCACGAACGGCGCGTTGCCTGCATGATGCGGACTTCCGGGAGCCTCGCCGAGCCGCGGAGAACGGCCAATCAGCCGGCCGGTGCCACCGGCCGGTGAGGACAGTCAGTGAACAGGTAACGGCTCGAACGTGACGCCCCGGTCGGCCGCCCGCCGCGTTCCCCAGTCGTAGAGCGCTTCGAGTGCGGGGCGTAACCGCTCCCGTTGGCACGCACCGAAAAGTAAGCGGTTGCCGCCGGATGGACGGTGGTGTTGCCTTGCCTGACCGGGGGATCACCGCACTGGGAGGACCTTACGTGACCGAGACGCCGACGTTGTACGACTGGGCGGGCGGGCTGGACGCCCTGCGACGGCTGACCGACATCTTCTACGGCCACGTCCTGAAAGACCCGTTGCTGGAGCCGGTCTTCCGCGACATGGACCCCGGCCACCCCGAGCACGTCGCGATCTGGCTCGCCGAGGTGTTCGGCGGCCCGGAGACCTACAGCGGCGAACACGGCGGGCACCGGCACATGGTCGGGCGCCATCTCGGCAAGGGCATCACCGAAGAGCAGCGCCGCCGCTGGGTGAACCTGCTCTTCGACGCCGCCGACGAGGCCGGGCTCCCGGCCGATCCCGAGTTCCGCTCCGCGTTCGCCGCGTATGTCGAGTGGGGCAGCAGGCTCGCGGTGATGTTCTCCCAGCCCGGCCGCGAGGTCACCGTCCCCGAGCCGATGCCGAAGTGGGACTGGGGCAACCGCCCGCCCTGGCAGCCGCCCGCGGACTGATGGCCCATAGTGGGGCGGTCGTGAAAGGAGGCCGCCGTGATCCGGGTCGACGGCCGGACCCTGCGCTGCGCGGACGTCGTGACCGCCGCGGGCACCGAGGGACCGCTGAACATTGACGTTTCGATCGCCGCGCTGCGCGGCGCCGAGAGCGCGTGGAAACTCGCCGAGGAGCTGAGCACGCGCCGGATCGTCTACGGCCGCACCACCGGTGTCGGCGCCAACAAGGAGGACCCGGTCGGCGAGGGCGAATCGCCGGATCACGGACTGCGGCTGCTGCGCAGTCACGCCGGGGGCAGCGGCGACGTCATGTCCCCCGGCCAGACCAGGGCGATGATGCTGATCCGGCTCAACCAGCTGCTGGCGGGCCGCGCCGGGCTCAGCCCCGAACTGATCGGGGCTCTCGCCGCCGCGGTGCGGACCGGTTCGCTGCCGCTGGTGCACCGGCTCGGCGCGATCGGCACCGGCGACCTCGCCCCGCTCGCGGAGACCGCGCTCGCCCTCACCGGCGAACGGCCGTGGCTGGCGGGCGGCGTGCCACCGGTTCCGGTGCAGGCGGGTGACGCGCTGGCGTTCATGAGCAGCAACGCCGCGACACTCGCCGAAGCGACTCTCGCGGCCATGCGGCTCGACACGCTGACGCGGGCGAGTCACGTCGTCGCGGCGCTGACCTACATCGCGCTCGACGGGAACCCGGAGGCGTACGCGACTCCGGTGCACGAAGCTCGTCCGCACGCAGGGCAGGTGGCGTGCGCGGCGGAGATGCGGCGGCTGCTCGGGATGGAGGGCACGCCCAAACCGGGGCGGCGGATCCAGGACCCGTTCGGGCTCCGCGCGTTCCCGCAGGTGCAGGGCCCGGCGCTGGACGCGATCCACTACCTGCGCGACGTGCTCGCGGTGGAGATCAACGCCAGCACCGAGAACCCCATGATCTCGACGGTGCACCAGGACGCGTACCACCACGCGCACTTCCACACCGCGTACGTCTCGACCGCGCTCGACCAGGTGCGCGCGACCATCCACCAGGTCGCCGAGCTGTCGGTGGCCCGGCTGGGCGATCTGGTGGAGCCGGAGTTCACCGGGCTGCGGCCGTTCCTCGCGGCCGGGCCGTCGGGCAGTTCGGGCGTGATGATCCTGGAGTACGTCGCGCACGACGCGCTCACCGAACTGCGGCAGGCCGCGCTCCCGGCGACGCTGGGCACCGCCGTCGTCTCACGCGGGATCGAGGACCACGCGAGCTTCTCCACCCAGGCCGCGCGGGCGGCGACCGCGGCGGGGACGGCGTACCGGCAGGTGCTGGCGTGCGAACTGGTCGCGGCCGTCCGCGCGCTGCGGATGCGGAAGGCCGAGCTCGTCGCCCTGCCCGCGCGGGACGCCTACGAGGCCGCCGCGGCCGTGCTCGACCCGAGCGTCGAGGACCGGCCGCTCACCGAGGACATCGCCCGCGCCGTGTCGCTTTTGGACACCCTCGCGCTCATCTGACCCCGCGTTTCGCGGGAAGGATGTCGAGAACGGTGAAGTGGCGTCGTCCCTGGGCCGGAAGCACCCACAGCGAGGAGATCAGCATGAGCATCCAGCGGATGGACCACGTCGGCGTCATCGTCAGCGACCTCACGGCCGCCGTCGCGTTCTTCGTCGATTTCGGACTCGAACTCCAGGGCAAGATGACGATGGAGAGCGAGCTCGCGGACCGCATCACCGCCGTCGACAAGGCCAAATCGGAGGTCGCGATGGTGCGGGTCCCCGGCGATCAGGGGTGCCTCGAACTCATCCAGTACCTCACGCCCGAGTCCCACGCCGGTGACTCGCACGCCCCGGCCAACACGCTGGGCCTGCGCCACCTCGCCTTCCAGGTCGACGACGTCGAGGCCGTCCTCGACCGCGTGCGGCCGCACGGCGCCGAACTCGTGGGCGAGGTCGTGAACTACGAGAACAGCTTCCGGCTCTGCTACCTGCGCGGACCCGACGGGATCATCATCGAACTCGCCGAAAAGCTCGGTTGATCAGCAACAGCAGCCCCGGCGGGCCAGGGAGTGGAGCCGGGCGCTCGTGACCGGCCGGTTCGCGGCGACCTCGACGGCGTCGAGCATCCGGCGTCGCGCCGTCTTGTCGAGGACGCGACCGCGCGTGATCACCAGGTCGATCTTCGCGACGTTGCGGATGTCGGCGGCCGGGTTCGCGTCCAGCAGCACGAGATCCGCCTCCTTCCCCGCCGCGACGGTGCCCGAGGTCCGCTCCCTACCGAGGAACTTCGCCGCGTCACCCGTGACGGTCTTCAGCGCCTGCACCGGCGAAAGCCCGGCCTCGACCAGGAAACCGAGTTCTTCGTGCAGCCCGCTGCCGGGGAAGGTGTACGGGTTGAGACAGTCGGTGCCGCCGATGATCCCGACGCCCGCGTCGTGCGCGACCCCGACCAGCCGCAGCGTCTCCTGGTAGTACCGCTCCTGCAGGGCGATGTCCGCCGGGGTCTTCGGCGCGAACCGCTCGATGCCCACGGCCCAGCTCTCGCGGATGTCGGCGGGCAGGTACTTCAGCCGCGCGTCCTGTTTGTGGGTTTCGGCGGGCTGGGTGACGACCCGGTTGATGGTCAGCGTCGGCGAATGCCAGGTGCCGTTGCGCCGCAACCGGTTGAAGTAGTTCCACGCCGTGTGGGGGCTGTACGCGGAGACCGACTCGAACTCCAGTTGCCGTGCCACGTTGAAGAAGGCACGCGGCGCCGCCGGGTCGTAAGGCAACGCGCTCAACCGGGCGAGGATCTCGTCGCGCCGGGAGGAGCAGTGGATGGAGACCCCGAAGAAGTGCTCGAAACTGTGCTGGCCGAGATCGCTCGCCTCGAAGTGGGACACCTTGTACGGCCAGTGCCCGGAGAACCGCAGCCCCAGGTCCCGGGTCTCGTCCGCGACCGCGCGCAGCGCCTCGGGACCAAGATAGGAGTAGACCTTGACGAACTCGGCGCCCGCCGCCGCCTCCGCGCGGACGGCCGCCCGCGCCTCGGCATCGGTCGACACCTGGAGCACCGGCGGGCTCAGGAGCGTGACCGGTCCGTCGACGATCCCGCTGCCCAGCACCATGCGCGGGCCCAGCAGCTCACCGCGTTCGATCTTGTCCCGGGACGCGCGGTTCTCCGCGTAACCCCACATCTCGCGGGCGCCCGTGACGCCGTGGACCAGGTGCAGCGGCGGGACGATCTCTTCGAGGTCCGCGCCGTGGGTGTGCATGTCCCACAGTCCCGGGATGAGGTACTTGCCGCGGCCGTCGATCACCCGCGCGGCACCGGTTTCCGGGAGCTGCTCCGAGCCGCCGACCCAGGCGATCCGCTCGCCGACGAGGACGACCGAGACGTCACGCCGGGGGGCCGAACCCGTGCCGTCGATCAGCGTGACCCGGCTGATGACGACGATCTCGCCCTCGGCCGCCGCGGCCATGCCGGGCAGCAGCCCGGCGAGCGCCACTCCGGTCCCGCTCGCGGCCAGCCATTTCAGGAACTCGCGCCTGCTGGATCCCGCTCCGGTCATGAGAACCCCCGCCCTTCCACCCAGATCCCCCGGGTGGCCGATTCAACTCGCCGCGAGGGCGGGGCCGCAAGGAAAGTGAAGGCCCCTTACCCGAGCTCAGCACAAAGTAAGGGGCCTTCTCCTGTAACACAGCTCAGCCGAAGAAGACCTCGGCCTCTTCGTACCGCTCGGCCGGGACGGTCTTCAGTTCGGCGGTCGCTTCGGAGAGCTTGACGCGGACGATGTCCGTG
Organism: Amycolatopsis sp. lyj-84; assembly: GCF_046549075.1. Taxonomy (NCBI): domain Bacteria; kingdom Bacillati; phylum Actinomycetota; class Actinomycetes; order Pseudonocardiales; family Pseudonocardiaceae; genus Amycolatopsis; species Amycolatopsis sp. lyj-84. Next base: position 91,600 of record NZ_JAJPWO010000004.1, on the reverse strand, counting down.
CCGCGCAGCGCGACCATCACGCCGAAGTCACCGTCGGCCACGGCGTCGACGGCGTTGAGGCCGAACCGGGTGGCGAGCACGCGGTCGTACGCCGTCGGGGTGCCGCCGCGCTGGACGTGCCCGAGCACGACCGCGCGGGACTCCTTGCCGGTGCGGGCGGCGATCTCGTCGGCCAGCCAGGTGCCGATCCCGCCGAGCCGGACGTGCCCGAAGGCGTCCTTTTCGCCGGTGAGCAGCTTCTCCTCGCCGCCTTCGGGCAGCGCGCCCTCGGCGACGACGATGATCGGCGCGAACTCCTTCTCGAAGCGGCGCTCGACCCACGAAACGACCTGGTCGACGTTGAAGTGCCGCTCCGGCACCAGGATCACGCTCGCGCCGCCGGCGAGGCCGGAGTGCAGCGCGATCCAGCCCGCGTGCCGCCCCATGACCTCGACGACCAGGGCGCGGTGGTGCGACTCGGCCGTGGTGTGCAGCCGGTCGATGGCCTCGGTGGCGATCGAGACCGCCGTGTCGAAGCCGAAGGTGTAGTCCGTGGCGCCGAGGTCGTTGTCGATCGTCTTGGGCACCCCGACGACGCCGATGCCGTCGTCCGTGAGCCGCTTCGCGACGCCGAGGGTGTCCTCGCCGCCGATCGCGATCAGCGCGTCGACCTGCTGCTCGGCGAGGACGGCCTTGATCTTGTCCACGCCGCCGTCGACCTTGTACGGGTTGGTCCGCGAGGAGCGCAGGATCGTGCCGCCGCGGGTGAGGATGTCCTCGACGTCGTTCAGGCCGAGCGGGCGGCTGTCCCCGGTGAGGGGACCGTTCCAGCCGTTGCGGAACCCGACGAGGTCCCAGCCGTGCACCTCGATGCCCTTGCGCACCACAGCGCGGATCACCGCGTTGAGTCCCGGGCAGTCGCCACCGCCGGTCAGCACACCGACACGCATCAGAAGCCTCCGTCTTGTGTTCCGTAGAGATGACAGTCACATGTCCCGACGCCAGGGTAGCGGCAGTTCTCTGGATCGGTGCAGGGCGGACCACCTCGGGAATCGGTACACGTCACGGGATGTGCTAGCTTGGCGTCGTGCAGCGCTATTTCTGGTTTACGAAGCCGGCCCCGGGTGGGCACGGCGGCGTGAACCTGCGCTGACTTCCACCCCGAGCCGGAATCACACCGGCTCGGCAAGTTTCCGCGGGTCGGTATCCCTTTCGAAAGGAACCAGACCCGCGATGTCTCCCTCCGCTGACACCCTGATCGCCCTCGACGGGCACCGCACGGCGGCCATCAACCCGCTGCTGTCGCCCGCGATGCTGCGGCACGAGCATCCGATGACCGCGGAAACCGCCGATACCGTCCTAGCCGGGCGGGCCTCGGCCGTCGACATCCTCGACGGCCGGGACGACCGGCTCCTCGTCGTCGTCGGGCCCTGCTCGGTGCACGACGCGGACGCCGCGCTCGACTACGCCCGCCGCCTCGCCGCCAAAGCCGAAGAACACCGCCGCGACCTGCACATCGTCATGCGCGTCTACTTCGAGAAGCCGCGGACCACGCTCGGCTGGAAGGGCCTGATCAACGACCCCGGCCTCGACGGCACCTACGAGGTCAACCAGGGCCTCCGGATGGCGCGCAAACTGCTGCTCGACATCTCCGCGCTCGGCCTGCCGGTCGGCTGCGAATTCCTCGACCCGATCACCCCGCAGTTCATCTCCGACACCGTGACCTGGGGTTCCATCGGCGCGCGGACCGCGGCGAGCCAGGTGCACCGGCAGCTGTGCAGCGCGCTGTCGATGCCCGTGGGGATCAAGAACTCGACCGAGGGCGACGTCCAGGTCGCCGTCGACGCCACCCGCGCGGCCGGCGCGAGCCACGTGTTCGCCGGGATCAACCCCGACGGGCTCGCCGCGCTGATCACCACCGCGGGGAACGAGGACTGTCACGTCATCCTGCGCGGCAGCTCCGCCGGCCCGAACTACGACGCCGCGACCGTGGCCGACACGCTGGCTCGGCTGGCGAAGTCGGGGCTGCCGGAGCGCGTGATCATCGACGCGAGCCACGGCAACAGCGCGAAGGACCACGTGCGCCAGGCCTCGGTCGTCCGCGAACTCGCCGGGCGGATCAGTGGCGGTGAGCGGGGCATCGCGGGCCTGATGCTGGAAAGCTTCCTGGTGGCCGGGCGGCAGGACCTGAAGCTGGGCTCGGCTTCGTCGCTGGCCTACGGGCAGTCGATCACGGACGCCTGCCTGGGCTGGGACACGACGGCCGAGCTGCTGGACTCGCTGGCCGAGGCCGTCGACGCGCGGCGGTGAGTGCTGGGTCAGGTGCGCTATGAAAGGCCCGTTACTTGCAAAATTTGCAAGTAACGGGCCTTTCATAGCGCGCGCGACAGATCAACGCTGCCAGTAGGACTCGATGGTTCCCCACCGCTGGAAGTTGTGCCGCGCGTCCGCCAGCGCGTCGTGCTGGTCGTCCGGAGCCGCCGGGAGCTTCGGCTTGCCCGCGTCCTCCCAGCGTTGCCGCAGGTCACGCGTGAATCGCGGCAGCTGGCGCGGCAGCGCGGGCATCGGCCCCCACAGCTGCGCCAGGGCGACGTGGTCGTAGGCGGCGAACCAGGCCCACAGTTCGATCCCGCCGGGCGGCTTGCCGAAGAACTCGAGCAGGTCCGTACGGATCTTCTCGCGGCTGCGCCACGCCGGGTCGGCGGGCGACGGGAGTTTCGGGAGCACGTTGTCGCGGACCCAGGGGCCCGCTTTGCCGGGGTCGAAATCGGTCGAGACCGCGTAGAACTCGCGGCCTCTTTCGTCCACGACACCGATCGACACCAGGTCGATCGTCACGCCGTCCTCAATGAATTCGGTGTCGTAGAAAAAGCGCACCGGAGAACCCTAGTGGGCGCTCAGCCGACCTTGGTGTCCGGGATGCGGGCGACGTCCTTGGCGGACGGCTGCGCGGGCACCTTCGGCCGGATCCCCGCCTCTTCGGCGGCGAGCAGTTCCTTCGCCTTGGCGGCGTAGATGTCGACGTATTCCTGGCCGGAGAGCTCCATGAGCGCGTACATGATCTCGTCGGTGATGGACCGCTCGATGAAGCGGTCGCCGGCGAGGCCCTCGTAGCGCGAGAAGTCGAGCGGCTTGCCGAACCGGATCTCGAGGCGGCGCGGCCACCACATCTTCGAGCCGATCGGGTTCACCTTGTCGGTGCCGACCATGGCCACCGGGACCACGAGGCCGCCGGAGTCGAGCGCGATCCGCGCGACGCCGGTCTTGCCCTTGTACAGCCGTCCGTCCGGGGAGCGGGTGCCCTCGGGGTAGATGCCGAGCAGATGCCCTTCGCGGACCAGCCGGGTCGCGGTGTCGAGCGCGGCCTGCGCCGCGTTGCCGCCGGAGCGGTCGATCGGGAACTGGCCGACGCCGGTGAAGAACCACTTCTTCAGCAGGCCCTTGAGGCCCTTCTCGGTGAAGTACTCCGATTTGGCCGGGAAGGTCACCTTGCGCTTGACCCGCAGCGGCATGAAGAAGGAGTCCGCCACCGCCAGATGGTTGCCCGCGAGGATCACGCCACCGTCGTCGGGGATGTTCTCCGCACCGACCACCTTGGTGGGCCACAGCGCCTTGAGCAGTGGCCCGATAAACACGTGTTTCATGAGCCAGTACAGCACTGCGAAAACTCCTCCTTGCAGCTCAACCCCCGCGCCCGATGGTCAAGACTACGAATCGCGCACCCGCGGCACAACGAAGTCCACCCGGTTACCCGCACCCAGCGACGGATCTCACACCCGATCCGGCTCGATTCCGGCGACGGCCGGGGGCCCACAAGCCGCTCCGCTCGTGCGAACATAGTAGACCTACCCAGCTCTCACGGAAGGCGATCGCATGGCCGTCCTCGCCGGCGCGGAACCGTTCGCTCACACCGGTTCGACCGAAGCAGGTTTCCTGCTGTGCCACGGATTCACCGGCACCCCCGCGAGTATGCGGGCCTGGGGCGATCATCTGGCCGAGGCCGGGTACACGGTGCGCTGCCCGCTGCTCCCCGGTCACGGGACCAGGTGGCAGGACATGAACCGGACAGGATGGGAAGACTGGTACGGCGCGGTCCGTGAAGAACTGCTGGCACTCCTGTCGACCTGTGACTCGGTGTTCGTCGCCGGGTTGTCGATGGGCGGGACGCTGACCCTGCGGCTGGCCGAGGAGTTCGGCGACCGGATCGCCGGGATCGTGCTCGTGAACCCCTCGATCATGCGCCGCGGGCTGGACACGAAGCTGCTTCCGCTGCTGGCGAACATGGTGCCGTCGGTGAAGGCGATCGCGAACGACATCGCGAAGCCGGGCGAGACCGAATTGGCCTACCCCCGCACCCCGGTCCGCGCGGCCGCGAGCCTGGCGAAGCTGTGGGCCGTCGTACGGCCGGACCTGGCCAAGGTCACGCAGCCCGTGCTGCTGCTCCACTCGGCCGTCGACCATGTGGTGGAGCCGGAGAACTCGCGGATCATCCTCGACGGGATCGGCAGCGGGGACGTCACCGAGGTGGTGCTGGAAAACAGCTTCCACGTCGCGACCCAAGACCACGACGCAGGCCTGATCTTCACGCGTACGGTGGACTTCGCCCGGTCCGTGCGCCGGGCGGGACAGGTGGACGCCGGATGAGCAGGGGCAAGGACGGGCCGGAGGACGTCGACGCGACGTTCGCCGAGATCGTGGCCGACCTCCGCGCGGAGGGCGTCGGGCTGTTCCCCGAGGGCGAACTCGAGAAGCCCGCCGGGAAGGCCACCGAAAAGGCCGAGAAATCCGAGACGGCCGAGAAGCCTGAGAAGGCTGAAAGGTCCTCGGAGAAGACACCCCGGCCCGAGACCTCGGAAGCCGAGCCCGAACCGGGCTGGCGAGGTGGCGGCACCAGCTGGGACAAGACCCTCTTCGAGGGCGACCCCGCCGGCTCGAGCGACGACGAGGGCCACTTCGTGCCGCCCGAGCCGCCTCCCCTGCCGCGGCCGCGCAAGGGCGCGTTCATCGTCCTGCTGTTCTTCTTGCTCGGGCTCCTGCTCCTGATCGCGCCCACCCTGATCGGCATGGGCACGCGCCTCGGCACGCCGCTCGGCATCCTCGCCCTCGCGACCGCGATCGCGCTCCTCCTGCTGCGGGTCCGCCAGGGGCCGCCCCCCGGCGCGGATCCGCACAACGGCGCGCAGGTCTGAACTGCCGGACAATTCCGAACATGAAGATCGACTTCACTCCCTCGCGCCGGTCGACGGTCGGCGCGGAATGGGAACTCGCCCTCGTCGACCGGCGGACCGGTGAACTCTCGTCGGTCGCGGAACAGGTGCTCGACGCCGTCCGTCCCGACGGCGAGGAGGAGCATCCGAAGATCAAACAGGAGCTGCTGCTCAACACCATCGAGGTGATCAGCGGCATCTGCGACACGATCGCCGAGGTCAAAGCGGATCTGAACGAGTCGCTGGACGTCGTGCATTCGGTGCTCGATCCGCTGGGCGTGGAGCTGTTCTCGGCCGGTTCACATCCGTTCTCGACGTGGTACCAGCAGAAGGTCACCGACAAGGAGCGATACGCCAAGCTCATCGACCGGACCCAGTGGTGGGGACGGCAGATGCTGATCTACGGCGTCCACGTGCACGTCGGTCTCGACCACCGCGACAAGGCCCTGCCGATCCTGGACGCGCTGCTGAACTACGCGCCGCACCTGCAAGCGCTTTCGGCGTCCTCGCCGTACTGGGGCGCGGAGGACACCGGATACGCGTCGAACCGCGCGCTGATGTTCCAGCAGTTGCCGACGGCGGGGCTGCCGTTCCAGTTCCGGAAGTGGACCGAGCTGGAGAGCTACGTCGACGACATGTTCACCACGGGCGTGATCGACCACTTCTCCGAGATCCGCTGGGACATCCGGCCCGCCCCGCATTTCGGGACGATCGAGATGCGCGTGTGCGACGGGCTGCCCACGCTGGAGGAGGTCGGCGCGATCTCGGCGCTGACCCAATGCCTGGTCGACGACTTCAGCGCGCGCCTGGACGACGGCGAGATCCTGCCGACCCTGCCGCCGTGGCACGTCCAGGAGAACAAGTGGCGCGCGGCGCGCTACGGCGTCGACGCGATCGTCATCCTCGACGCCGCGGGCAACGAGCGGCCCGTCACCGAAGACACCTTCGACCTGTTGAACCGGCTCGAACCGGTGGCCCGGCGCCTGGACTGCGCCGACGAGCTGCGGTCGGTGGAGACGATCCTGCGCTACGGGCCCAGCTACCTGCGTCAGCGCGCGGTGGCGAAGCAGTACAACGGCAGCCTGCGCGCCGTCGTCGCCTCGCTCATCGCGGAGATGCGGGACGGAAAGATCGCGCGCCCCTAGCCGAGGTGCGCCAAGAGGGTGCCGGGGCCGAGGGTGGAGGCGCCCAGGGCCTCGACGCGGGAACGCAGTTCCCGATCGGCGGTCACGACGATGACGTGGTCTTCCGGTCCTTCGGCGCGAGCGGACCGGGCGACGGCGACGATCTGGGAGTCCCCGTCCGTCTCGGCGTCGACGACCTCGACACCGGGCACCGCTTCGACTCCCCGTGCCTTGCCCTCGACGACCAGCACGACCTTCGGCCACCAGGACCACTCGCCGCCGCCGGGGAGCGCCGGATCGGCGAACCCGGTCCCGGCCAGGGTCGCGAGCTTGTCGCGCAACCGTTCCGCGGCACCGCGCCGGTCGCGCCACCAGCCGTCCGGCCGCGATCCGACGACGTTCGCGCCGTCGACCACCAGCACCAGCCTGCGATCCAAGTGTTCCCTCAATCCCGGCCACGCCGTCGCGAAGTCCCGGTGCAGGCGGAAGTCCGCGACCTCGCCCGCGCGGACCCACCGCAGTTCCGCGCTCTCCGCGTTCTTCACCCTGGCCGAAAGCGTGCCGATCGGCGCGGCCAGGATCGTGGTGTAGCGCCAATTCCCGTGGTCGACGAGCGAAGCCGCCAGCGGACGGACCCGGGCGGGCGGGATGTCGGCCTCTTCGTGCGCCTCACGGGTGGCGGCCTCACGCGGGCTCTCCCCCGCCTCGACCGCTCCCCCTGGCAACGCCCACGTGCGCCCGTGATGCACCCACCAGGCCCGGCGTTGCAGCAGCACACCGCGCGCGGGATCGGACAGCAGTAACCCGGCGGCGCCGTTCAGGCCCCAGTGAAGATGCCCGAAGTCGCACTTCACGAAGCCGTTGCCGTCTTGACGGGTCACGGCTTCAGCCTGTCACACCGACCTCGGCGCCGGGAGCCTTCGCCGCGTCGACGGCGAGGGCCGCGGCGCCGACGATGGCGGTGTCGTCCCCGTGCTGGGCCGCGCGGATCCGGGCCAGCGGCCGGTGCCCGGCGCCGGTGATCTTGCCCGCGTAGTGCTCGCGCGCCTCGTCGAGGAACAGCGGCGCCGATTCGGACACCCCGCCGCCGATCACGATGATCTCGGGATCGAAGACGTCGGCGACCAGCGCCAGTCCCTCGGCCAGCCACTTCGCCAGTTCGGTCATCGCGCGCTGGGCGATCGGGTCGCCGTCGCGGGCGGCACCGGCGACCCGCCGCCCGGTGACCGAGCCGGGGTCTCCCCTGGTCTCGCGCGCCAGCACGGTCGAGCGCCCCGGGTGCCGCGCGAGCAGTTCCACCGCCGTCGCGGCCAAGGCCGTCCCGCTGCAGTACCGCTCCCAGCAGCCGTACTTCCCGCACGGGCAGGCCCGCCCGCCGGGGACGACGGTCAGGTGCCCGAGTTCCGGCGCGACACCGTACGCGCCCCGGTAGATCTTGCCGTCGAGCAGCAGGCCCGCGCCGATCCCGGTACCGAGCGCGATCAGCGCGGCGACATGGGCTCCTCGCGCGGCGCCGAAGCGGTACTCGCCGATCGCGGCGGCGTTCACGTCGTGCTCGAGGGTGACGGGAAGGCCGACGCGCTTCTCGATCCGCTCCGCGACCGGCGCGGCCCGCCAGGACAGATGCGGCGCGAACATCACCGTCCGCCGGTCGTTGGCGACGAACCCGGCGACCGCGAGCCCGACACCGGAGACGTCGTGCCGGTTGCGGAGGTCTTCGATGACCCCCGCGATGGCGTCTTCGAGCGCGTTCTCCTCGCCGGGGGTACCCACCCTGGCGGTGTCCATCAGCGAGCCGTGCTCGTCCACCACGCCGGCGCGCACACTCGTGCCCCCGACGTCCACCCCTACCGTCAGCAACTCAGTTCTCCCGGTCCGGCTGCCAAGCGTCGCGCCTGGTCACCGTGATGTGCTGGACCCGCGAAGCTCCCACCGGCGCATCTTCCCGCGCGGGCTCCTTCCGCGCAGGCTGGAACCCCGGCATGTGGACCCCGCCCTCGGGCTCCCAGCGGTCCGCGAGCACCGCCCGCAGCAACGCGACGAGCTGCGCGGCCTGTTCCATCAGGTGTGCCACGAACTCGGGCCGCTCACCGCGGAAGATCCCGACGACCGCGCAGAGCGGGCACCAGCCGCCGTCGGTCTCGTGTTCCGAGCAGCCGTGCCCGGCGGAGATCAGGCCTTCCAGCCACGGCGCGGCGTGCTCGACGACCAGTTCGACCAGCAGCCGGATCTCTTCGGCCAGTTTCAGGCCGTCTGTCCGTGTTCGTCCGTCGTTCTCGCTCACCCGGGTCCCCGGTTCCCGGCCAGGCTCACGACCAGGCCGTGCGCGTCGGATTCCGCACCGGTGATCCGGCACGGGCGCAACATCTCCGGCAGCGCGATCAGCCGCCGGAAACCGTCCACGGTGACGGCGAGATCATCGTCCACTCTGGCCAGGTCCACTTCGGATTCCCGGTGCAACGGCACGGCGATCCGCAGCCGGTAGCCACCGTCCGATTCGGACACCTGCAGGAGCGGGGTGACACCCTTTTCGTTTCCGGCCAAGGGGTCCAGGCCTTGATACAGCTCGTACGCGATTTCCTGCAGCGCCTCGAGCCCCACCGGCTCGACGGCGCGGTGCTCGACGGGCTTCACCTGTCCGGGTCCGAAGCCGGCGTCGGCGAGTTCGGCGAGGACGGCGTTCTGCTGCGTTCGCCGCGTCCGCATCCACGAGGCCGCGGCACCGCGCCAGAACCCGGGCGCGGGCATCAGCCGGTTGACGATCAGGCCGTCGACCAGGATCCCGCGCAGGGCCAGGGAACTGAGCGTGCGGCGGGCCTCCGCGACGACGACGCGTTCCGGTGTCAGCACGAGCCGCACGGTGGTCGTGGCCGGATCGGTGAGCAGGGTGCGCAGCGACTCCAGGTGCGCGCCGAGGCGCCGTACCGCGGTCGCCGTCCGCCGCGCGCCCGGTTTGAACATCCGCGTCAGATAACCCGAGACGGCCTCGGGCAAAGCCAGCAGGCGCAGTGTTTCCGCGGTCGGCCCGCAGTCGACGACGACCGTCTCCCAGGGACCGTGCTCGGCGAGACGCTGGACCTCGGTGAGGGCGAGGAGTTCGTCGACACCGGGAACGACAGTGAGCTCTTCAGCGTCGAGCGAGTCGAGACCCGCCCCCGCGAGCGCCGTCTGCAGTTCCTGCCGGAGTTCGCGCCAGGTGCTGTCGACGAGACCGCGGGTGTCGATCTGGGCGGCGTGTAAAAGCTCGTCCACTTCGGACGGTTCCGCGCCGAGCGCGCGGCCGAAGGCGTCAGCGAGGGAGTGCGCGGGGTCGGTCGAGACGACGAGCGTCTTCCTGCCCCGCCCGGCGAGTGCCGCCGCCGTGGCCGCGGCCAGCGTGGTCTTGCCGACACCCCCCTTGCCGGTGAAAAGCAGGATCCGCATGCCTACCCTTCGAACTCAGGATGCTTCGGCGCGCTTCTTGAGCTCCTTGAGCGCGGTGTCCATGACCATCTTCTCGGCCTTGCGGCGCAGCAGCCCGATCATCGGCAGCGCCAGCTCGACGGACAGCGTATACGTCACCTTGGTGCGGCCGGCGCCCAGCGCTTCGAGCGCGTAGCGGCCGTTCTGGGCCTTCTGCATCTGCCCCTTGACCAGGTGCCAGCTGACGCCCTGGCCGTCAGCGTCCCAGTCGTACTCGAGGGTGTAGACGTCCTTGATCGGTCCGGCGTCGAGGGTGAGTTTCACCTGCTTGGCGCGGCCCTTGTCGTCCTCGCCGAGCACCTCGGTCTCCCGGACGGCCTTGGCCCATTCCGGGTACGCGGGAAAGTCGGCGATGACGGCCATGACCCGCTCGGGCTCGGCGTCGACCTCGATGGATTGCGTGGACTGCTCGGCCATGCCCCGAACTCTAGCCGCAGCCGAGGGTCACCAGCGCAGCACGTACGGCTGTGCCGTCTCTTTGAAGTGACCGACGTTACGGCATTCGGTCCTGCCGAGCCTCGTCCGCGAGGCCAGCGGCTGGTGGACGTGCCCGAACACCGACCAGCGCGGCCGCTGCTCGCGGATGAGGTCCACCAGGGCCGCCGACCCGATCTCGGACCGCCGCGCGATCACGTCGTAGGTCAGTTCCGGGATGGCGGGCGGGATGTGGGTGCACAGGACGTCGACGTTCTCGAGCGCGCCGACCGCGGTGTCGTACTCCTCGCGGGTGCGCAGATACGGCCGCCAGAAGCCGTTGCGGCGCGGGACCACGTTCGGCGGGAGCAGCGCGCCGCCGATGAACCCGAAGCGCAGCCCGCCGAACTCGGCGACCTCGCCGTCGAGGACCTGGATGCCGTCGCCGGCGAACTCGGGCCACAGTGACGGGTCGTCGACGTTGCCGGGGGTCGCGTACGTCGGCGCGGTGAGGGCGCCGAACAGAACGGCGTACTGATCGAGGATCGCTTCGCCGACGGCGGCCGCCGGATCGGCCAAAGTGGCCCACAAGGATCGCGAGAAGGCAACGGTCTCATCACGAGTGCCCTCACGCCGCAGCCGCGCGAACTCGCCGACCTTCTCGGCGCCGAACAGGGCGCCCATGATCCCTTTGTCGTGCTCGCGGTAGTCGACGAAGTCCAGCAGGTCGCCCAGCACGATCAGCGCGTCGGCGCCGTCCCCCGCGCGTTTGAGCGCGTCGGCGTTGCCGTGCACGTCCGACACCACGTGAACCCGCATGCTCTCCCCTGTGTTCGCCCGTGCCTAGTCGGCGCGTGGCCCTACTCCAGGCTCGCGCCCGTCCTCCAGGACTTCCTTGAGCCCGAGCGCGATCGCCTTGGCGGCACGGGCCCTGCGATCGAACTCCCGCCGCAGGTCCCGGGGTTCCAGCGCGCGCGGCTCCCCGTCCGGACCGGCGGGAGTGGCACGCAGGAAGTAGTGCAGCAAAGTGCCGTCGAGCACCGGCTCGAGCCAGACTTCCATGGTACCGATCAAGGCACCGCGCACCGTCCAGCGCAATCCTTCGTCCCCGCGGTCGGTGTAGACCTCGAGAACGAGGTCCGGCCAGTAACGTGACCAAGATCGCGGATCGGCGAAGGCGGCGGCGACGGTGGAGGGCGGGACCACGAGAAAGGTCTCGTCAACGATGTCGAGAGCTGGCGGCGCCTGGTTCACACGCGGCAGAATGTCATGCCCTCGGTATGGCCGATTCGTCAGCATGGTCTTAAGGTGCACGGCACGCTAAGTTGACTGGCGGGTAACACCGGTCACACCACTTGCACGCGAACACGGAGGTTCCTCGTGCGCGAATACAGCGCCCCCGCCGCCAATCCGGTGACCGACGACGAGAACCTCGCGGACGTCGTCTGGGCGAACGCCGAGCGGTTCTCCGATGTCGTGAGTTTCCGCCGCCAGGTCGACGGAACCTGGTTGGACGTCACCGCCAAGGACTTCGCCGCCCAGGTTCTCGCCGTGGCCAAGGGAATGGCACAGGCGGGCATCGCACCGGGCGACCGGATCGGGCTCATGTCCAAGACCCGCTACGAATGGACCCTGATCGACTTCGCGATCTGGGCCGCCGGCGCGGTCACCGTCCCGATCTACGACACCTCTTCGGCCGAGCAGGTCCACTGGATCCTTTCGGACTCGGCGGCGAAGGGCGTGTTCGTCGAGACCGACGAACACCTCGCGACGCTGGAATCCGTCAAGGGGCGCCTCGACACGCTGGAGCACACCTGGCAGATCGAGGCCGCCAAGCCGGCCGTCGACGACCTCACCGCCCAGGGCGCCGAGCTGAGCGACGACGACCTGCACGAGCGCCGCCGCACGGTGAAGGCGGGCGATCTGGCCACGATCGTGTACACGTCGGGCACCACCGGCCGCCCCAAGGGCGTCGAGCTGACCCACCGGAACCTCCTGGCCGAGATCCGCGCCGACATCGCCGCGTTCCCGCAGCTGATGGAGCAGGGCAACTCGCTGCTGGTGTTCCTGCCGCTCGCGCACGTCCTGGCCCGCGCCATCGCGGTGACGGCGCTCAGCGCGCGCGTGACCCTCGGGCACACCTCGGACGTCAAGAACCTCGTCGCCGACCTCGGCACCTTCCGGCCGACGTTCGTCGTCGCGGTGCCGCGCGTGTTCGAGAAGGTCTACAACGGCGCGAAGCAGAAGGCCCACGGTGACGGCAAGGGCAAGATCTTCGACGCCGCCGAAGCCACCGCTGTCGCCTACAGCCAGGCTCAGGACACCGGCGGCGCCGGGCTGGGCCTCAAGGTCAAGCACGCGCTGTTCGACAAGCTCGTCTTCAGCAAGCTGCGCGCGGCGCTGGGCGGCCGGTGCGTCGCCGCGGTGTCCGGCGGTGCCCCGCTCGGCGTGCGGCTGGCGCACTTCTTCCGCGGCATCGGCGTCCCGGTGTTCGAAGGCTACGGCCTGACCGAGACCTCCGCCGCGGCCTGCGTCGGCACCCAGGACGGGTTCCGCGTCGGCACCGTGGGACGGCCGGTCGCCGGGACCTCGGTGCGGATCGCCGACGACGGCGAGATCCTGCTCAAGGGCGACGTCGTGTTCAGCGGCTACTTCAACAACGCCGAAGCGACCGCGGAAGCGCTGGAGGACGGCTGGTTCCACACCGGCGACATCGGCGAACTGGACCGCGACGGATTCCTCAAGATCACCGGGCGCAAGAAGGAGATCATCGTGACGGCGGGCGGCAAGAACGTCGCCCCGTCCGGCCTCGAGGACACCATCAAGTCCAGCCCGCTGATCAGCCAGGCGATGGTGGTCGGCGACCAGCGGCCGTTCATCGGCGCGCTGATCACCATCGACGAGGAGTACTTCCCGTCGTGGAAGTCGCAGCACGGCAAGCCTTCCGACGCCACGGTGTCGGATCTGGCCGGTGACGCCGAACTGCGCGCCGAGGTCCAGCAGGCCGTCGATCAGGCCAACAGCGCGGTTTCGCAGGCCGAGGCGATCAAGAAGTTCACGATCCTCTCGAAGGACTTCACCGAGGCCGGTGGCGAGATCACGCCGAGCCTGAAGCTGAAGCGCAACATCGTGAACAAGAACTACGCGACCGACATCGAAGCGCTGTACAAGAAGTAGGCCAGCTGACTCGTGAGTGGTAAGGACGATTCCAACCGTCCTTACCACTCACGAGGTCGGTCGCTCACTCGGCCGGGATCTTCGCGTCCCACTCGATGTGGTGCTGATAGAGCCAGTTCCGGTCCCGGTCGGGCGTCGTCCCCGACGACACCGCCGCGCTACCCGCCACCAGCTTCTCCACCCGCGCCCGCCGCAGCCGCTCGTAAGCGGCGAAAGCCGTTGGCACGTCAGGAAGATCCCGCAAGCACTGCGCCAGCACGACACTGTCTTCTAGCGCCATCGACGCGCCCTGCCCCGCGGCGGGCGAGGCCGCGTGCGCCGCGTCCCCCACGAGCACCATCGACGCGTTGGACCACACCGGCGTCGAAGGCACGTCGTAAGAGTGACCGCCGAAGACGTCGTCCCCCGTCGACTGGATGATTTCCGCGGCGGGCAACGGTTCCCCGTCGAAAGCGGCGAAGGCCGTCGAGCGCCATTCAGCGGCCGACAGACCGGTTCGCACTCCTTCGGCCGTGGGAAGCCGGGCGAACCAGTACGTCGAACCGTCGGGAGCACTGGTGTAGCCGAAGAAAGCGTGCAGGCTCTGGATCATCCGATAGAGCGACGGCGCCTGCGGGACACTCGTATCGGTCGTGTAGCCGTAGACGACGTCGAGGCCGGTCGAGCGCGGTGGCGGGCACGACGGGTCGATGAGGTTCCGGACGACCGACCGCAGGCCGTCGGCGCCGATCAGGATGTCGCCCTCGGCCGCGGTCCCGTCCTCGAAGCGAGCGACACCGGGCGTGGCCGAAACAAGCCTCTTCCCGCGCTCGAACGTGATCCCGCGCGAGATGGCTTCCTCTTGCAGCGCCCGGTAGAGCGCCGCGCGGGTCAGCGTCCGGGGTCCGGCGAGACCGTCGACGTCGAAGGAACGCCGCTCGACGGTCCGCCCGTCCGGCGTGACGAGTTCCAGACCGGCCGCGGCGAAGGAGTTCTCGATCACCGGTCCGTCGGCACCGATCGCGCGCAGGGCGTCCATGCCGTTGTGCATGAGCGTCAGGAACGCGCCCGCGTCCTCGCCGCCGGACTGGAACGCCTCGTGGACGCTCGCGTCGATTCCGGCCCGCCGCAACGCCATCGCGGTCACCGTGCCGGAGATACCGCCACCGATGATCACAGCCTTCACCGCAACCCCCCTCCTCGTGTCGCCGTCACCCGACGGTACCGGGAAACGGCGACACGACAGAGGGGTCACGCGCCGCCGCTGGCCACGATGTCGCCGTTCACTCCCTTGGGGAAGAACCCGCCCTCCTTCACCGGGCCCGGGTTCAGGTAGACGACGTTCAGCACCCTGTCGGCGCTCCGGCCGAAGCAGATGCCGTTGTTGTCGGCGGGCACGATGTTGGCCTGGTTGCCGAGCACGATGCCCTGGTCGGCGTCACCGGGACCGTCGAGGGCGTCGCGGGCGTTGGAGATCTTGGCCGCCGCGTCGCCGAGGTCCCGGTCGAACAGCGACGTCCGGATGGTGGCGGCGTGGTACGCCTCGGCGGCCAGGATGCCGGCGGCCGCGTCCAGGAAGGTCTTGTTGGTGATCAGCGGGGCGGCGCCCTTGTACGCCGTCACGCCGACGTCCTCGAACAGGAACGCCGCGAGCAGGAAGTTCTTCTCGTTGGCGAACGGGTCGAACTGCTGGTACTCGCTGATCAGCCCGGCCGCCCGCGCCGCGGCGGTGAAGCTGTCCTTGAGGTCGATCTCCGGGCGGGAGACGGCGGCCTCGCCCAGGGCGCCGCGCAGGAACTTGACGTGCGCGACCTCGTCGCCCGCGATCTCCTTCGCGAACTGGTGCAGCGCCTTGTCGTGGAACATCACCTTCTTGCCGCCGCGCACCCCGCCCTGGGTGCCGACGCCGCCGGTGATGTCGTCCGGCAGTCCTTTGCCGTAAACGGCGAAGGAGTAGAACTCGGCTTCGAGGTACTCGAGGTTGAGCGCGAAGTTGAGCACGGCCGCGTCGCTGGGGGCGCCCGCGGCGGCAGCGGCGTCACCCGTGGCCGAAGCGGACGACGTGGCCTGTACCCCGAGGTAGGTCGCGCCGACGACACCGAGCCCCGCCGCGCCTGCGGCCTTCAAGAACCGGCGGCGATCCGTGCGGTTCTCGGCGCTGCGCGAAATCAGGGTACGAACGAAGGGCTTTCCGAACACGAGTGGTTCCTCTCGTCTTTGCGGTGCACACCCACCCACTCGGACGTTCGGAACCACCCGTGACCCGGATTGGAAAAGATCTCGGAATTATTTCTTCGTAGCCGCGGCAAGGCGAACGCAGACCGCGAGGCCGCGGATCGCCTCTTCGACTTCGGCCAGCTCAGGGTACGTCGGGGCGATGCGGATGACGGCGTCTTCGGGGTCGTCGCCGTACGGGTGCGTCGCACCGGCCGGGGTCAGGGCGATGCCCGCCTCCTTGGCCAGCCGCACGACCTCCTTGGCGGTCCCGGACGGCACGGTCAGCGAGATGAAGTACCCGCCGGTCGGCTTGGTCCAGGACGCGAGGCCCGATTCGCCCAGCTCCTTGGTGAGGATCTCGTCGACGGCCGCGAACTTCGGCCCGATGAGCCCGGCGTGCTTGCGCATGTGCTCGCGGACGCCGTCCTCGTCACGCAGGAACTGCGCGTGCCGGAGCTGGTTGACCTTGTCCGGGCCGATGGTCCGCTTGCCGATGAGGCCGGTCCACCAGGCCAGGTTGGCCTCGGAGGCGCCGAAGAAGCCGACGCCGCCACCGGCGTAGGTCACCTTCGAGGTGGAACCGAAGACGAACACGCGGTCGGCGTTGCCCGCTTCCGCGGCCAGCGCGAACAGGTCCGCCAGCGGCACCTCGACGTCGGTGAGGTGGTGCACGGCGTAGGCGTTGTCCCAGAAGATCCGGAAGTCCGGGGCGGCCGTGGTCATCGCGGCCAGCCGGCGCACGGTGTCGTCGCTGTAGGTGACGCCGGTCGGGTTGCTGTACTTCGGCACGCACCAGATGCCCTTGACCGCGGCGTCCTCGGCGACGAGGCGCTCGACGACGTCCATGTCCGGGCCGGTCTCGGTGAGCGGCACCTGGACCAGCTCGATGCCGAAGCGCTCGGCCAGCGCGAAGTGGCGGTCGTAACCCGGGACCGGGCACAGGAACTTGACGCTCGCCTCGTCGGCCCAGCGGCGCTCGGCGCCCGGGAGCTTGCTGAGGAAGGCCTGCACGATCGAGTCGTGCATGAGCTCCAGGCTGGAGTTGCCCGCGGCCAGCAGCTGCTCGGCCGGGACCTGCAGCGGCCCGGCGAAGATGCGGCGAAGCTCGGGCAGGCCCTTGAGGCCGCCGTAGTTGCGGACGTCCGTGCCGTCCTCGGCCTTGCGCACATCTCCGGGGAGGGCGAGCAGTCCGTCGGCGAGGTCCAGCTGGCGGGGGGACGGCTTGCCGCGGGTGATGTCCAGGGAGAGGCCACGGTCGACGAGGGCCGCGTAGTCGCGGCGGGCGCTCTCGACATCGACAGGTGCAGTGGTCATGCCTAACGCTAAACCCGGCGGCGTCCGGCGTGAGACGAGGGTCGCCCAACGACGGCCCGCACAAGATCCGATAACGGTTCCGGCGCGTTTTCCGATATCGGTAACAGGGACAAGTCCTCTAGTGAGCCGGGCGCTTTTCTCGCATTCTCGGGTAATACGAACGAAAAGACGAGAAACGAGGGGCCTGGCAATGAGAGCGAAGAACTGGGCGGCTTTGACGATAATGGCCGCGGGCGGACTGGCCGCGTGCGCGACACCGAATCAGGGCACGGCGACTCCCGTCGTCGCACTGGCCGCTCCCACGAGCACGATCGTGGTACAGCCACCGGTGGTCGCGGCCCCGCCACAGACGGTTTATGCCGCGCCACCGACGACACGGACGATCTATCCCGCACCCGCACCCGCGCCCGCGATTCCGGTGGCACAGACGGTGATCGCCTACTACGACGCGATCAACCGGGGTGATTTCTCCACCGCGTGGAGTCTCGGCGGGCAAAAGCTGGCCAAAGGCGGCACTCTCGCCTCCTACGCCAAGGGATACGCGACGACTTCGTGGGCCGCTCTCACCGTGACGAGCGTGAGCGGCAACACCGTGTACGTCGATCTTTCGGCCCGGCAGACCGATGGTTCGCTACGCACTTTTTCCGGTTCTTACACCGTTTCCAACGGTGCCATCACCAGCGCGAACATGAAGCGGATCTCGTGATCACAGCGCGGTCAGCTGTGAGATCTTCCACCGGCCGTCGATCCGGACAGCGGTGACCGAAAGCTGGGAGACCGACGACTGCGGAGCGCCCCCGCCCGCGGCGATCGTCTGCTGGTCGAGGAACAACAGCACTTCCGCCTGGTCGCCGCGCAAGGACCGGACACCGAGCGAACGAACCGTCGTCGTGCGCACCAGCTTCTGTTCTTCGGCCCGCTTGCGTGCCGAAGCGAACTGGTCCCGGTACTGCCCGGTCGCCTCGCCGGTCAGCACGTCGGCGGCGGCCCGCTCGGTCCGCACGAGGTTGCTGTAGTCGTAGGAGAAAACGGCCTTCACCCCGGCGCCGACCTGGTCCGCGACCTCGGCCGTGGCGGCCTGGTCCACCAGCGCCGCGTTGCCGTCCGAACCGAGCGAGGACGCCTGGAAGCCGAACCACACCGCGCAGCCGACGGCCAGCACGATGATCGCGACGAGGATCCGCTGCGTACGCCCGGTCATGAACCCGCCGCCTGTACCGCGCTGACCTTCCAGCCGTCTTCGACGCGCTGGTAGTCCACGGTCAGCCTGCTCACCTTGGGCGCGGCCGATCCGCCGCCGGTGCTGACCTTCACGTCCAGCACCGCCATCAGCCGCGCCGTCCCGGCGACGGCGTCGAGTTCGGTGACCGCGGCCTGCTTGAGCTTCGCGGTCGCGACGGTCTTGCCGGTGTTCGCCCGGTCGATCTGGGTCTGCCGGTCGCCGGTGAGGTCCTTGCCGAGCCGTCCGGTGGTGACGCCGAGCCAGCGGTCGACGTCCTGGGCGCCCGTGCGGTAGTCGATCGTGTTGAGCACTTCCAGCTGGCCCGACGCGGCGGCGAGGACGGCCTCCCGTTCCCGGCCGCGGGCCAGGCCGTCGTCCCCCGCGGCGCTCCACCACGACCAGCCGAACCAGGCGGCCGCGAGGACCGCCAGCGCGGCGACGACGGTCAGTGCGCGGGTGAGCATCACTTGCCGCCCAGCAGCGCGCCCAGCCCGCCCGGACCGGACCCGCTGAGCAGGCTCAGCACGCCGGGCAGCTGCGCGGATTCCGCCGCCTGAGGGGTCTGCTTCGGCCGCTCCGGTACCGCGGGCGGCTTCCCGGCATAGGGCGCGTTCTGCGAGCCTCGCACGCCTGTCGGGCTCCCCGGCGGCTCGGCGCAGTACGCCTGGGTGTTCACCGGCGCTTCGGTGGTGTCGTTGGCAGGACGCTGTTTCGTGCCCTCGTAGCCCTTCGTGCACGAGACCGGGTCGAAGAAGTTGAACACGACGCCGAGGTGCCCCGTGCCGTCCGGCGACGTCGACCGCGAGAACGCCGAGATGATCGGATACGCGACGAGGAGTTCCTCGATCGCGTCGGTGCGGGCGGAGGTGATCTGGGCGGTGGTGAGCGTGTTCGCGAACAGCACCCCGAGGTCGGTCCCCGAAACCGCCAGCACGTCGCTGATCTGGCGGCTCAGTTTGGGCGCTTCGTCGATCACGCGCCGCAGATCC
This sequence comes from Amycolatopsis sp. lyj-84, assembly GCF_046549075.1. Classification (NCBI taxonomy): domain Bacteria; kingdom Bacillati; phylum Actinomycetota; class Actinomycetes; order Pseudonocardiales; family Pseudonocardiaceae; genus Amycolatopsis; species Amycolatopsis sp. lyj-84. Next base: position 72,516 of record NZ_JAJPWO010000004.1, on the reverse strand, counting down.
GGGTCGGACGTCTTCAGCTGCGCGGCGATCGTCTTGAGCCCGCTGGAGAACTTCGTGATGTTGTCGCGCTGGCGCCGCTGGGTGTCCAGCACCGTCCGCGAGTTGGCCAGCAGGCCCTGGGTGTCGGGCAGGTATTGCGTCGCCGTCGCGGTGAGGGAACCGGTGCTGTCCAGCAGTTGCCGCAGATCCGGGCCGGCGTCGGCGAACGCCTCGTAGGTCTCGTCGACGACGGTCTTGAGCGATTCGGGCTTCACGCTCGACACCAGTTTGTCCAAATTGGACAGCACGGTGTCCGGCGCGAGCGGGATCGACGTCTTGTCCCGCTTGATGACCGACCCCTGCGCGAGGTACGGCCCGTTTTCGTGCATGGGAAGCAGATCGACGTACTGCTCCCCCACCGCCGACCGGTTCGCGACCGCGGCCTTCGTGTCCGCGGGGATCTTCGGGGCCCCCGAATCGATGTCGAGGCCGAGGTCGATGCCGTGCTCGGTGAGCGTCATCGAGGCGACCTTGCCGACCGCGACGCCGCGATAGGAGACCTCGGCGTTGACGAAGATCCCGCCGGAGTCCACGAGCTGCGCGGTGACGAGATAGCCGCGGGTGCCGAACAGCCGGTCCAGCCCGGCGTACTTGCCGCCCGCGTAGACGACCGACACCACCGCGATGACGACGAACACCGCGAGCTGGATCTTGGTCTTGCGCGTGATCACCGGCCACCTCCCAGGATCGGCCCGAGGAGCCCGCCGAGGACGCCGCCCAGCACGTCCCCTTGCGGCGTCCGGGGAGCTTGCGGCAGATCGCCGGTGGGCAGCGGCAGCACGGGCGGCGCGGCGCCGTTGTTGAACGGGATCGCGCCGGGAGTGCCGGTGCCCTGGCTCCCCGGCAGCTGGATGATCGGCTGCGACGAGTTGTTCATGTTCTCCAGGAACGTGTCCAGGTTCAGGTCGATCTTGGCTTCCACGTTCGCGTAGTCGCCCTTGATCACGTTGCCCGCGTAGTCCGGGAACGGATACGTGAGCAGGATCCGCAGCGCGGTCGGCAGGTCCTGGCCCGCCTCGGAGAGCTTCTTCAACGTCGGCTGCAACGCGCGGAGATTCGCCACCAGCGAGTCCTTGCTGGCGTTGATCGTGTCGGTCGCGACCCCGGACAGTGTGTTCAGCGACTGGAGCATGCCGACGAGCTGATCCCGTTGCTCGGTCACGACCTTGAGCCCCGGCGAGAGGTTGTCGAGTGCGTTCGTGAGGTTCTGCGTCTGGCCGACCAGGGTTTTGGACAGCTTGTCGAGGCCGTCGATGGCCCGCAGGATCTCGCCCTTGTGCCCGTCGAGTTCGGTGGCCAGCGTGTCCACTTGGGACAGCAGCGCGCGGACCTCGGCCTCGTTCCCGGTGAGCGCCTCGTTCAGCTCGTGGCTGATCTTCTGGATCTGCTCGACCCCGCCACCGTTGAGCAGCAGGGAAAGCGCGCCGAGGACCTCTTCGACCTCGGGGTTGCGGTTCGTGCGGTCCAGTGGGATCTTCGCGCCCTCGGCGAGCGCTCCTTCCGGCTTTTCGGGGGCGTGCAGGTCGACGAACTTCTCCCCCAGCAGGCTCGACTGCCGGAGCTCGGCACGCGCGTTCGCGGGGAGCGCGATGTCGCCGTTGACGACCATGCTCACCCACGCCGAGCGGGTGTCCGGCGCGAGGTCGATCTTCTCGACCCTGCCGACCGGGACGTCGTTGACCTTCACGCTCGCCTGCGGAACGAGGTCGAGCACGTCGGAGAACTGCGCGGAGAGCCGGTACGGATGGTCACCGAGGTCGGCGCCACCCGGCAGCGGGGTGTTGTACAGCCCAGAGAAACCGCCGTCGCTGCAGCCGGCCAGCACCAGGACGCCCGCCATCACCCCCGCGATCTTCTGCCGCTGCCGCCTCATTTCGGGAGCCCCTTGCTCATGACGTCGATCAGCGGGAGCGGCAGCGGCGGCAGTTCACCGCTCTGCAGCGAGGCCAAGACCTGCGGGACGGACGGGAGTTTCAGGGTGCCGTCGAGGATCGGCGCGAGCTGCTTGCAGATACCGCCCAGCGCGTCCGGGATCGGCTTGGGCGTGCTCGCGCTGATCAGGCGGCAGACGGTCAGGATCGGCGGATGCGTCAGTTCGTTCAGGTTGTCCCGCACCGCGATCGTGCCGGACGCCGCGTCGTAGGAGTTGATGAAGTTGGTCGCCCCGGTCGGCGCGATGTCGATCACCTCGGCGAGCGAGGCCCGCTGGTCCACGAGCACCTTCGTCAGCCCGGCCAGTTTGTCCACATTGGACGAGAGCAGGTCCTTGTTCTCCGCGACGAACTTCTCGACGTCGCCCATCGCCGTCGCCAGTGAGCTCAGCGCGGCGCCGACGTCGGCGGAGTCCGCGGCCAGGAACCCGCTCACGTCGGCGGCCCGGCGGTAGAACTCGTTGAGCTGTTTGTCGCTGTCGGCGAGCGCGCCGGTGAAGGAGTTCAAGTTCTGCACAGTGGTGAACAGATCGCCCTTGGACCCGTCCAGCGTCTTGGCCAGTTCGGACAGCCTCGTCACCGTCGTGTTGAGGTTCTTCCCGTTGCCGTCGAGGTTCGCCGCGGCGGTGTCGAGCACGTCGGACAGCGCGCCGTTCTTGTTGGCGCCGTTGGGTCCCAGGCTCGTCGAGAGTTTGTCGAGGCTCGTGTAGAGGTCGTCGAGTTCGGCCGGTGTCGCCGTCTTCTCCTTGGCGATCACCGTGTCCGCGGCCATTTCGGGGCCGCTCTCGTACGCCGGGGTCAGCTGGACGTACCGGTCGCTCACCAGGCTCGGCGAGACGACGACGGCTCCCGCGTCGGCCGGGATCGGGGTGCCGTCGTCGATCCGCATGTCGACCCGGACCGCTTCGCCCTGCGGCGTCACGCCGGTGATCTCGCCGACCTTCACCCCGAGCACCCGGACCGACGATCCCGCGTAGAGCCCGACGGTCTTCCCGAAGTAGGCGCTGATCCTGGTCCCGCCGGGCTCCTTGAACACCAGCCACAGACCGGCTGTCACGATCAGCACGAGGACACAGGCGAACGCGACCCAGGTGTAGACGGTGCGCCCGGTGCGGGTGTGGATGGTCATCGTCCGCCCACCCCCTGGTTCGGCGCCGCGATCGGCGGGGTGCAGCCCTCCGGGTTGACCTGGAACGCGCCCGCGATGATCGTCGGCGGCAGCAGCCCGCACAGGTAGCCTTCGAACCAGCGCCCGTTGCCGGTCGCGTTGGCGCCGACGCGCGCGAACGGCGCCATCAGCGCGAGGCTGCGGCTGAGGTTGTCCTGGTTGCGCTGCAGGATGTCGGTGACCTTCCCGAGTTTCTCCAGCGTCGGCTTCAACTGCTGCCGGTTGTCGGCGACGAGACCGGACAGCTGGGCGGAAACCTGTTGCGTGCCCTTGAGCAACGTACTGATCGCGTCCTTCCGGTTCTGCAGTTCGGCGAGCAGGAGGTTGCCGTCGTCGAGGATCCGCTTCAGCTGGGCGTTGCGATCGGACAGCGTCTTGGACACCTTGCTCGTGTTGGCCAGCAACGTCTTCAAGTCACCGTCGCGCGAGGAAACCGTCTTGGACAGGGAGGAAAGCCCGCCCAGCGCGTCCTTCAGGTATTGCGGGCTGTCCTTGAGCGCGTCGGACAGGACGGTGAAACTCGACGCCAGCTGCGCGGTGTCGATCTCGCCGACCGTGCCCGAGAGCTGCTGGAACGCGTCCTGCAGTTCGAACGGCGTCCGCGTGCGGTCGAGCCCGATGGTGGCGTTCGGATCCTGGCTCGCCTTGCCCTTCGGCGCCAGCGCGAGGAACTTCTCACCCAGCAGCGTCTTGATCTCGATCGACGCCGAGGTCGCGTCGCCGACTCTGGCGTCCTTGACCCGGAACTTCACCAGCACCTTCTTGCCCGCCAGTTCCACCGAGCTGACCTGGCCGACCTTGACCCCGGCGATCTGGACCTCGTTGTCCGGCGCCAATCCGGCCGATTCGCCGAAATACGCCGCGTACGTCGTCCCGCTGCCGAACAACGGGATCCGGTCGGAGAAGTACGTCGTCGCCGTGATCAGCACGATCAGGATGAGCGTCACCGCCCCGACCGCGGCCTGGTTGCGTTGCTTCAGCGGCTTCACGGCCCGCACCTCTCCGGTCGCTGCGTGCCGGGCAGCGGCGTGATCGGCAGTTCGATGTTGAGCGACTTGATGCCGATGCTGCCGGAGATCCCGCACAGGTAGTAGTTGAACCAGCTGCCGTAGCTCAGCGTCCTGGTGAACTTCTGCAGGTTGCCCGGCAGCACCTGCAGCAGATGGTCGAGCAGCTGTTCGGAGTCGCCGAGGTTCTGCGACAGGGCCCCGAGCTGGACGACGTCGTCCTTGAGCGCGGGCCGGGCGTCGGCGAGCAGGCCCGTCGTGGCGACGGTGAGGTCGCCCAGCGCCGTGACCGCCTCTCCGATCGGCTGCCGCTGCTCGGCGAGCCCGGTGACCAGCCGCTGGGTCTGGTCGATCAGCTCGCCCAGCTGCGGCGAGCGCTTCTCGACCGTGCCGAGCACCGTGTTGAGGTTCGCGATGACGTCACCGATGATCTTGTCCTTGCCCGCGATGGCCGACGTGACCGACGCGGTGTGCGCGAGCAGGCTGGTGATCGTGCCGCCCTCGCCCTGGAAGACCTGGATGATCTCGTAGGAGAGCTTGTTGACGTCCTCGGGGTTCAGCGCGCGGAAGAGCGGTTTGAACCCGTTGAAGAGCACGGTCAGGTTCAGCGCCGGTTTGGTGCGCTCGGGCGGGATGATCCCGCCGCGCGGCAACGACTTCTCGTCCCCGATGTCCGTGCCGAGCGAGAGGTACCGCTGCCCGACCAGGTTGCGGTACTTGATGGTCGCGGTCACCGAGGCGGGCAGCCGGTGCGTGGTCTGGACGTCGAAGTGGACCTGGGCGAAGTTCTTCTCGCCCTCCTCGACTTCGATCGCGCCGACCTGTCCGACCTTCACGCCGACGATGCGGACGTCGTCGCCCTCCTTGAGCCCGGACGCGTCGGTGAACTTGGCCGTGTAGCCCGAGGTCTCGCCGAAGTTGGTGTTCGCGATGGTGGCGCCGAGGATCGCGGTGAGCAGCACGGTGACCACGGCGAAGACGAGGATCTTGATCAGATCCGGCACGAAGGACCTCACCTGACCGCCCTCCCGCCTCGTACGGCCCGGGGCCTGAAGGACGCTTTCCCCGCATCACACGCGGTGAAAGCTCCCTTCACCGCGTCGCATGCGGCGAAGGGCCCCTTCAGCCCGCTCCTGGCTGACGTGGTCCTCATCGCAGTTCCACCTCCGCGCCCCGGTACAGCGGCCCCACCAGCAGGCTGCCCCAGTTCGGCACCCGGTCCGGCGTCGTCCCCATCGCCGGCGACACGAGCAGGTCGATCAGCCGTTGCTCGTCCGGCGTGTTCACCACCGAACCGCCCGCGCTCCCACCGGAAGGCAGGGTGCCGTCGGGATCACGTGGCGGCGCGGGTTTCGAGGACCCGTCGTCGATCGCGCCGTCCGGCGGGTACTGCGGCCAGCGTCCCGGCGGCGGGACCTCCGGATAGCAGCGGGGGCCGCGTTTGTCGTTGTACTTCGGCTCGTCGACGCCGGGCAGGTACTTGCCGCGGCTCGGCGTGAACTCGATCGTCACCCGGCTGACCTCGGGATGCGCGGTGCCCTTGCCGAACGCGAGTTCCGCGCGGGGCACCGATCCGGCCAGCTGCTTGAGCAGGCAGGGGTACTCCGGCGCGTACTTCGCGAGGACGTCCAAAGTGGGCTGGAGGCTGGTGGTGAGGCGGATCAGGTTGTCCTGGTTCACCTTCAGGAAGCTCGTCAGGTCGAGCGACGCCGCGGTCACCGTCGAGTAGACGTCGGCGAGACCGCGCTGGCTCTCGACCAGGGTCTTGCTCGTGGTGGTCAGATCCGACAGCGCGGCCAGCAGATCCGGCGCGGCCTTGTCGTAGATCTCGGCGGCATCGGCCAGTCCGGTGATGTCGGCCTTGAGATCGGGCAGCGACGGGTTCACCTTCCCGAGATAGTCCGAAAGCCCCGCCAGCGTCGAGCCGAGCTGCTTGCCCTGACCGTCCAAAGCGGACGCGACGGCGTTGAGCGTACTGGCCATCTTCTCCGGCTGGACGGCCTGCAGCAGCGGCATCACGTTGCCGAGCACGGTTTCCAGCTCGATCGCGCTGCTGCTGCGGTCCTGCGGGATGACGTCGCCCTCGCCGATGTGCCGCTCCGGCCTTTCCGGAATCTGCAAAGCGACATACCGCTCACCGAACAACGTCTTCGGCAGCAGCCGCGCGGACACGTTCGACGGGATGACCGACGTCTTGTCCGGCTGCAGCGCCAGGTCCATCGTCGCGCGATCGCCGTGGGCCCGGATCGTCCGCACCTCGCCGACGACCATCCCGCGTACCTTGACGTCCGCGCCCTCGCGCATCTGGTTGCCGATGCGGTCGGTCTCCAGTTTCACCAGGGTCACCGTGGTGAAGGCCTTCTGGTAGAAGGCGATGGTGGTGACGAAGAACAGCACGACCACCACGAGGAAGATCAGCCCGAGCACCTGGTGCCGGAGCCGCTGCAGCAGTGTCCCCCTGTTCACCCGGAAATCCTCACCGTCGTCGTGGCGCCCCAGATCGCGAGGCTCAGGAAGAAGTCGAGCACCGAGATCAGCACGATCGCCGTCCGCACCGCGCGGCCGACCGCGACCCCGACCCCGGCGGGCCCACCGCTGGCGGTGTAGCCGTAGTAGCAATGGGACAGGATGACGAGCACGCTGAAGATGATCACCTTGAGGAACGACCACAGGACGTCCTCGGGCGGCAGGAACAGCGTGAAGTAGTGGTCGTAGGTGCCCGCGGACTGGCCGTAGAGCCAGATGGTGATCTGCCGCGAGGCGAGATAGGACGAGAGCAGGCCGACGGCGTAGAGCGGGATGACCGCGGTGACGCCGGCGATCACCCGTGTCGTCACGAGGTAGGGCATGCTCGGCACGCCCATCACCTCGAGCGCGTCGATCTCCTCGGAGATCCGCATCGCGCCGAGTTGCGCGGTGAAGCCGCAGCCGACGGTGGCCGAAAGCGCGAGCCCGGCCGAAAGCGGCGCGACCTCGCGGGTGTTGAAGTAGGCCGAGATGAAGCCGGTCAGCGCGGCGGTGCCGAGCTGGTTCAGCGCCGAATAGCCCTGCAGGCCGACGATGAGACCGGTGAACAGCGTCATCCCGATCATCACGCCGAGCGTCCCGCCGATCACCGCGAGCGCGCCGGTGCCGAAGCTGACTTCGGTCAGCAGGCGGAAGACCTCACGGCCGTAGCGCCGGATCGTGCGCGGCGTCCATGCCAGCGCACGGAAGTAGAAGGACAGTTGCCCCCCGAAGCCCTCCAGCATCGCGCCGGGACGCGCGATGATCTCCAGGGTCCGGTCCGAAACAGCGGGTTCGGCTGCCATGTCACATCGCCTTCGGCGGCACGATCCGCAGGTAGATCGCCGTCAGCACGACGTTGATCAGGAACAGCAGCAGGAAGGTGATGACCACGGCCTGGTTCACCGCGTCGCCGACGCCCTTCGGCCCGCCCGCCGGGTTCAGCCCGCGGAAGGCCGCGACCACCCCGGCGACGAAGCCGTAGAGCAGCGCCTTGATCTCGCTGATCCACAGGTCCGGCACCTGCGCGAGCGCGTTGAAGCTGGCGAGGTACGCGCCCGGGGTGCCGCCCTGCATGACGACGTTGAAGAAGTAGCCGCCGAGCACCCCGACGACACTGACCAAACCGTTCAGCAGCACCGAAACCACGATCGCGGCCAGGACGCGGGGCACGATCAGGCGCTGGATCGGGTTGACCCCGAGCACCTCCATCGCGTCGATCTCTTCGCGGATCTTGCGGGCGCCGATGTCGGCGCAGACCGCGCTGCCGCCCGCGCCCGCCACCAGCAGCGCGGTGATGAGCGGGCTGGCCTGCTGCACGATCGCGAGCGCGCTCGCCGCGCCGGTGAACGACTGCGCGCCGATCTGCTGCGTCAGCGATCCGAGTTGCAGCGCGATGACCGCGCCGAACGGGATCGCCACCAGGGCCGTCGGCAGGATGGTGACGCTGGCGAAGAACCAGCACTGCTGGATCCATTCGCGGAACTGGAACGGGCGTTTGAAGATCGCGCGCAGGACCTCCCACGACAAGGTCGCGAGCCTGCCGACCTGTGTGAGCGCACCCATACCCGGGACGGACACCGACGCTCCCACAGAACCTCCCAGTAGCCTGCCCCGAGTCTTACTCCACCTGTCAACGCCCCAGTGCGTCAGCGGTGTTCACTTTGCTCTCGGCACCTCCGCGCTAGAACTTGAGTGCGTGCGTCGCCGTCGCGCCGCCGTCGGCGACGAATTCCGAGCCCGTGCTGTACGAACTTTCGTCACTGGCCAGGAACAACACGAGTTTCGCGATGTCTTCCGGCTGCCCGACGCGGCCCAAGGCGACCTTCTTGCCGACCCACGACATGTCGATCTTCTGCCCGCCCGCCGCCGCGGCGACCATCGGCGTGTCGATCGCGCCGGGATGGACCGAATTGACCCGGATGTTCTTCGCGCCGAGTTCGAGCGCCGCGACCTTGGTCATCCCGCGGATCGCGAACTTGCTCGCGGTGTAGGCGACGAGGAACGGCATCCCGGCGAGTCCTTCCACAGAGGACACGTTGACGATGGAGCCGCCTCCGGCCCCGGTCATCGGTTCAACGACCGAACGCATCCCGAGAAACGCCCCGATCTGATTGACCCGGATGACGCGTTCGTAGTCGGCCAGCGTGGTCTTCCCGAGTTCCGAGAAATGCAGGATGCCCGCGTTGTTGACCAGCACCGTCGGCGGACCGAACTCGGAGACCGTGCGCTCGATCGCGGCGTCCCACTCGGCCTCGTCGCCGACGTCGAGATGCTGGTAGACGGCGGCCTCGCCGAGATCCGCGGCGAGTTTTTTGCCGTCGAGGTCGTTGATGTCGGCGATCACCACCCGCGCGCCCTCGGCGACGAACAGCCGCGCGGCCGCCTCACCCTGGCCACGGGCACCGCCGGTGATCAGGGCCACCTTGCCGTCGAGCCTGCCCATCGTCATCTCCTCTGATTCACGGCAGCGACATGATTTCGGACGCGGAGAACATGCGTTCCGGGTCTCGGTCGGCGAAGTAGCCGCCCACGCTCGTGGCGAGTTCTTCGGTGGTCCAGGTGCCGTTGACGGTGTCGAACCGCTGCTCCACCGACGGCGGCCGCATGAGCGCGACCATCCCGCCGTAGACGAGGAACACCTGGCCGTTGACCCGGTCGGACTCGGGCGAGCAGAGGAAGGACACGAACGGCGCCACGTGGTCGACCGAAAGCGGGTCGACCCCTTCCGGCGCGTCGGCCCCGAAGACCCCTTCGGTCATCGCGGTGCGGGCGCGCGGGCAGATCGCGTTGGCGCGGACGCCGTAGCGGGAGAGGCCGCGCGCGGTGGAGACGGTGAGCGCGGCGATGCCCGCCTTGGCCGCGCCGTAGTTCGGCTGGCCGGGGGCACCGAGCAGGAAGGACTCCGACGCGGTGTTGACCACCCTGCCGTACACCGGAGCTCCGTCCACTTTGGACTTGTCACGCCAGTACGCCCCCGCGTTGCGGGAAAGCAGGAAGTGCCCGCGCAGGTGCACGCCGAGCACGGTGTCCCATTCCTCGTCGGACATCGAGAACAGCATCCGGTCGCGCAGGACGCCCGCGTTGTTGACCAGGACGTGGAGTCCGCCGAAATGGTCGACGGCGGCGGTGAGCAGCGCGTCCGCGGTCGAGGACTCCGACACGTCGCCGGTGACCGCGACGGCCTTGCCGCCCTCGGCCTCGATCTCGTCGGCCACCACCTGCGCGGCCGTCGAGACGTCGTTGACCACCACCGAGGCACCCGCCGCGGCCAGCGCCAGCGCCTCGGCCCGGCCGAGTCCCGCGCCGGCGCCGGTCACGATGGCCGTCTTGCCGTCCAAACTCACTCCGGGCCTCCTTGCCTCTCCGCACACACTAGAATCTGTTCTTGCTCCGTGCAAGACCTAAATAAACGGTGCTAACCACGTATGAGCAGCGCATTCTTCGGACAGCTCGCCACAGCTTGAGTAACACGTTCTACTTGATTTGCCGGAACTTCGCCGGACGCGAAGACCAGCTCCTCCTCGTCGTCGAGATCGAAGACCTCGGGCGCGAAGCCGACACAGATCGCGTTCGCCTCGCAGAGCGAGCGATCGACGTCGATCTCCATATTCCCTCCTCGCCGCCACACTGGTACAACTAGAACAGGTTCTACCCTACCGCCGCGGGCGGCCATGGCACCAGTAACGAGCACCGACGGCAGAGGTGACGGATGCGGATCGACTACACGCCGGAACAGCGCGCACTGGCCGGGGAACTGCGGGAGTACTTCGCCGGACTGATGACCCCCGAACGCCGTGAAGCCCTGTCCGGCGACGGCGGCGAGTACGGCGACAGTGTGGTGTACAAGGAAATCGTGCGCGAGCTCGGCAGCTCGGGCTGGCTCGCGATCGGCTGGCCCCGCGAGTACGGCGGGCAGGACCGGCCGATGCTCGACCAGCTCATCTTCACCGACGAGGCGGCCGCCGCCGGGGTGCCCGTCCCGTTCCTCACGGTGAACACCGTCGGGCCGACCATCATGCGCTACGGCACCGAAGAGCAGAAGGCGTTCTACCTGCCGAAGATCGCCGCCGGCGAACTGCATTTCGCGATCGGCTACTCCGAGCCCGGCGCGGGGACCGACCTGGCGGCGCTGCGCACCCGCGCGGTCCGCGACGGCGACGACTACGTGATCAACGGCCAGAAGATGTGGACGAGCCTGATCGAGTACGCCGACTACATCTGGCTGGCCGCCCGCACCGACCCGGACGCCCGCAGGCACAAGGGCTTGAGCATGCTGATCGTGCCGACGTCCGCGCCCGGCTTCTCCTGGACGAAGGTGCGCACGGTCGCCGGACCGGGCACGAGCGCGACCTACTACGACGACGTACGCGTACCGGTGACCTCCCGGGTCGCGGGCGAGAACGAGGGCTGGCCGCTCATCACGAACCAGCTCAACCACGAACGGGTCGCGCTGACCTCGGCCGCCCCGATCCAGACCTCGTTGCGTGAAGTGCGGACCTGGGCGCAGACGACCAAACTGCCCGACGGCTCCCGCGTCATCGACGCGCCGTGGGTGCGACTGCACCTGGCGCGGATCCACACCCACGCGGAGTACCTGAAACTGCGGAACTGGCGGATCGCCTGGGCGGCCGCGAGCAGCGATCTCGGCCCCGCCGAGGCTTCGGCGACCAAGGTGTTCGGCACGGAGTTCGCGACCGAGGCCTACCGGCTGATGATGGAGATCCTCGGCGCGGGCGCCGTGGTCCGCGAGGGCTCCCCCGGCGCGCTGCTGCGCGGCCGGGTCGAACGGCTGCACCGGTCGTCGCTGATCCTCACCTTCGGCGGCGGCGCCAACGAGATCCAGCGGGACATGATCGCCGCGACCGCCCTCGGCCTGCCCATCACGCGCTAGGAGGCACAGATGGACTTCACGCTCACCGAAGCGCAACAGGATCTCGCGTCGCTCACGCGCCGGATCCTCACGGACAAGGTCACCCCCGATGTGCTGGGGCCGCACGGTTCCGGCGGCTTCGACGCTCCACTATGGACCGCTCTGGCCCAGGCGGGAGTGGTCGACGCCGCCCTGCCGCAGTCGGTGGGCGGTGGCGGGTTCGGGCTGCTGGAACAGTGTTCCGTCCTGGCCGAGATCGGCCGCGCGGTCGCGCCGGTGCCCTACCTGACTTCGGTCGTGATGGGCGCGGCCGCGGTCGCCGAATTCGGGGACGGCAGGCTCGCCGAGCGCTGGGTGGTCCCGGTGCTGCGCGGCGACCACGTTCTCGCGGTGGCGCTGCCGGACTACGGCGTGCCCTGCGGCTTCACCGCCGAGGCCGACGGCGACGGCTGGCGGCTGACCGGCGCGCAGACCGCGGTGCCTTCGGGCGCTTTCGCACACGGCTTCCTCGTCGAAGCCGCCCTCGACGGCGGCCGTCAGGTGTTCCTGCTCGACCGGGACTCGGTGACCGTCTCGCCGCAACGGACCGTCGACCACGCCGACGCGGCGCTGGTCGAACTGTCCGGGGCGAAGTCCGCGGTCTCGCTGGGCGACGTCGGCGAATGGCTGCGGCTGCGCGGGACGATCGGGGTCTGCGCGCAGCAGCTCGGCGTCGTCGAACGGGCGCTGGAAATGACCGCGGCGTACGCGCGGGAACGCAAGCAGTTCGGCCACCTCATCGGGAGCTTCCAGGCGGTGCGGCAGCGGCTCGCCGACGCCTACGTCGATGTCGAAGCCGTCCGGCTGACGTTGTGGCAGGCAGCCTGGCGGCTGAGCGAAGGACTTCCGGCGGCCGAAGAGGTCGCGACGGCGAAGTTCTGGGCGGCCGAGGCCGGTCACCGTGTCGCGCACACCGCCGTGCACATCCACGGCGGGGTCGGCATCGACGTCGACCACACGCTGCACCGGTACTTCGTCGCGGCGAAGCGGCTCGAGTTCACCTTCGGCGGGGCGACCGCGCAGACGCGGGGCCTCGGCGATCTCCTGGCCGCGGACCCGGCATGACGCCCACGGTCACGGAACTCCTGCTCGCCCGGGCAGAAGACCCGTCGACCGGGCTGCTGTTCGAAGACCGGCGCTGGTCCTGGGCCGAACACGTCCGGGCCTGCGCCGGTCACGCGGCCGCGCTCGCCCGGATGCTCCGTCCCGGCGGGCATTTCGGGCTGCTGGCGGACAACGTCCCCGAGTTCTCGTTCCTGCTCGGCGGCGCGGCGTTGTCAGGACACGTGCTGGTCGGCCTGAACCCGACGCGCCGGGGCGCGGCGCTGGCCCGCGACGTCGCGCTGGCCGATTGCGAACTGGTGTTCGCGGAGGAGAAGTACCTTCCGCTGCTGTCCGAGACGGCTGTCCCGGTGCTGCCGTTGAGCGAGCTCGAACCGCTGCGGGAGGCTGTCGTTCCCGTGGCGGCGAAGCCCGAAGACCTGCTCATGCTGATCTTCACCTCGGGAACCAGCGGCGACCCGAAGGCCGTCCGGTGCACGCACGGCAAGATCGCGTACCCCGGCGAGATGCTGGCCGGCCGGTTCGGTCTGTCCACACGGGACACGGTGTACGTGTCGATGCCGATGTTCCACTCCAACGCCATCATGGCGGGCTGGTCGGTCGGGCTCGCCGCGGGCGCGGGGATCGCGTTGCGGCGCCGGTTCTCCGCCTCCGGTTTCCTGCCGGACGTCCGGGAGTTCGGCGCGACCTACGCCAACTACGTCGGCAAGCCACTGTCCTATGTGGTCGCCACACCCGAGCGGGACGACGATGCCGACAACCCACTGAAACTGGTGTACGGCAACGAAGGCACGGAAGCCGACCTCGCCGCTTTCGGCAAGCGGTTCGACTGCCACGTGGTCGACGCGTTCGGTTCGACCGAGGGCGGCGTGAACTTCGGCCGGGACGCCACCACCCCGGCCGGTTCACTCGGCCGCCTGCTCGACGGTGTCGCCGTCCTCGATCCGGAGACCGGGAAACCCCGTCCCCCGGCGGAATTCGACGCGGCCGGGAAGCTGCTCAACGCCGCCGAGGCGGTCGGCGAACTGGTCAACACCGGCGGAGCGGGCTTCTTCGCCGGGTACTACGGCGATCCGGCCGCCGAGGCCGAGCGGATGCGCGACGGGATGTACCACACCGGCGACCTGGCCTATCTCGACGCGGACGGCTACTGCTACTTCGCCGGGCGGCTCGGCGACTGGCTCCGCGTCGACGGCGAGAACCTCGGCACCGCCCCGATCGAACGCGCGCTCCTCCGGCATCCGGCGGTCCGGGAGGCGGCCGTGTACGGCGTGCCGGATCCGCGGGTGGGCGACCAGGTGATGGCCGCACTGGTCTGCCGGGCGCCGGTCGACGCGGGCGAGTTCGCCGCTTTCGTGGTGGCACAAGGCGATCTCGGGCCGAAGCAGCGGCCCCGGTTCGTGCGGGTGGTCGAGGAACTGCCGCGGACGGCGACGCACAAGATACTCAAGCGGGAGCTCGCGGCCGAAGGTGTCGCCGAGGCATGGGAAGTCCGCTACCCCCGCCCCTGATCCACCCGGGATGGGTGGGATCCCAGGGTCGGGACCGGTGATCTTCCTGATGCCCCGGCGCCGGCGCGCTCCCTAAGTTCGGTGCCATGACACGAACACTGCGCCGGATCGGCGTCCTCGCCACCGCGCTCGCACTGCCCGCCGTCCTCATCACGCCGTCCGCGTCGGCGGCGCCCGTCCGCTTGAGCCTGACCGCGCCGACCGGGCCTTACGCGGTCGGCAGCACCGATCTCCATCTGGTCGACCACTCCCGCCAGGACCCGTGGGTTCCCGGCGTCACGCGGGAACTCATGGTCACCGTGCGGTACCCGGCCTTGCGGAGCGGGAAACCGAAAGCGCCTTACATGGCACCAGGAGTCGCGAAGGTGGTGGCCGAAGGCGACGCCGCCAAACTGGGCATGGACGCGAGCCTGATCGACTACCGCTTCCCCACCCATTCGCGGCTCGGGGCGCCGGCACTGGGTGGCAAGCGGCCTGTCGTGCTGTATTCGCCCGGCGGCACCTTGTCCCGGTCGCACGGCACCACTCTGCAGGAGCAGCTCGCGAGCGAGGGTTACGTCGTCGTGGCGATCGACCACACCCACGAAGCGGAAGCGGTCGAGTTCCCCGGTGGCCGCGTCGAGAAGAAGGCCCTGCCGCCTTCGAGCATCGAGGTGTCGAAGAGGGTTATCGAGACCCGCGTCCAGGACACGCGGTTCGTCCTCGACTCGCTCCACCTGAACCGGGCCGGCATGTTCGGCCACTCCGCGGGCGGGTTCACCGCTGGCGAGACGATGGTGACCGACAGGCGCATCGTCGCCGGGGCGGACCTCGACGGCAGCATGGCCCACTCGCAGTCGCAGCGGATCTTCGGCCGTGTCGCCGATGAGGGTCTGGACCGGCCGTTCCTGCTGATGAGCGCAGGCAATCACAGCGCCGCCTCGGACGCGTCCTGGCAGGAGTTCCAGCGCAACCAGCGCGGCTGGACCCGCGAAACGCGCCTGCCGGACGGCGAGCACTTCAGCTTCACCGACTACCAGACCTTGTTGCCGCAGCTGGGCAACGCCCCGGCCGCGTTCATCGGCACCATCGACCCGGCGCGGAGCGTCGCGGCCCAGCGAGCCGAACTGAGCGCGTTCTTCGGCAGGAACCTGGGTCACCGGAGCAGCGACACCACGGTCCGCTTCCTGCTAAACAGGGGACAGACGTTGCAAAGGGAGGACAGCGATGACCACCGAGGAGATCATCACTTCGCTGGAACGCGCCTGGAACACCGGTGACGGTGAGGCGTGGGCCGCGAACTTCGCCGAGGACGTGGACTTCGTCGACGTCGTCGGCCGCATCCAGCGCGGCCGCGCGACGATCGCCCGCGAAAGCCAGAAGATCTTCGACACCATCTACCGGGGCAGCAGGCTGGAGCTCCGCCAGGTGTCGAGCCGCCCGCTCGGCGGCGGGCTCGACCTCGTGCACACCGAAACGGTGATGTCCATCCCGGCGGGCCCCCTCGCCGGGGAGCAACGCGCGGTGCAGACGATGGTCGTCCAGGACGGGCGGGTCGCCGCGTTCCACAACACGATCCGGGGCGACATCGCGGAGTTCACCGGCCACGACGCGGATTTCGCCGCGCGCTCGCCCCAGGATTGGGATTCCTGATCGGCGCCGTTCGCGGGACAGTGCTCCCCGGGCTCAAGTAAGGGCGTTGATCGGCCGCAGCCGCCGCGGCCCGGTGTCGGGGCGGGACGGCGGCGGGCCCAGCACGATCCGGGCGTTGGCGACGAAGGCGCCGTCCGGTGAGGCCAGGATCGGGTCGAGGGTCATCGAGCGGACCTCGGGGTTGTCCTCGGCGAGCGCCGCGACGCGCAGCACGATGTCCTGGAGCGCGGCCAGATCCGCCGGCTCGTCGCCGCGGTACCCGGTGAGCAGCGGCGACGTCCGCGGCTCGCGCAGCAACGTGGCGGCGTCGACGTCGGTGAGCGGGACTGCGCGGTAGGCGCGGTCGCCCAGCAGTGTGCTGACCAGCCCGGAAAGACCGAACGACACGAGCGTGCCGAACGACGGGTCGTCCTGCAGCCCGATCACGCACGAGATGCCCTTGGGCGCCATCCGCTGGACGTAGACGTCGTCGTCGCCGGAGATCTCCCGCAGATCGAGGTACGCCCGGCGCACTCCGTCCACAGAGGACAGATCGAGCCGCACCCCGGCGAGGTCCGGCCTGCCGCGCAGCCGCTCGTCGACGGCCTTGAGGGTGACCGGGAATCCCAGGTCCTCGGCCTCCTTCACCGCTTCGTCCGCGGAAGTCACGACCCGGAAAGGGACGACGTCGATGCCGTAGCAGCCCAGGAGCCGGACCACGTCGTCGTCGGAAAGCAGGGTCGTCTTGCCGTCCTCGCCCGTCAGGAGTTCGTTGACGATCGCCTGAGCCTGCTCGGCGTGCAGTCCCGCGGGCCGCACCAGATTGCCTTGCGGCCGCTGCCGCCAGGCCGCGTAGCGCACGACCCGCGCGAGCGCGTTCACCGCGCGTTCGGGACTGGGGTACGACGGGACCGAACCCCGCGTCGGCACGCCGTCCTCGGACAGCACGGCCAGTTCGTCCGGCACGCCCTCGACGGCCAGGAAGGTCGACACGATCGGCTTGTCCTTGTCCATCTCGACGACGGCCTCCCGCAACGCGCGGGCGTAGGCGGTCCCCGGGATGGCGAGCGGGGGCACGAAGACCACGACGAGCGCGTCGGTCTCCGGTGAGTTGAGTGCTTCGCGCACGGCCGCGGCGAACTCCTCCGGACCCGCCTGCGGCCCGACGTCGACCGGATCCGAGGCCAGCCGGAGGCCTTGCGCCCGCGCGGTGTCGGCGGCGAGCAGCCCGATGGCGCTGGAGTTGCCCACGATGGCGATCCGCGGCCCGGCCGGCAACGGCTGATGGGCGAAGACCAGCGCGGTGTCGAAGAGTTGCGCGAGCGTGTCGACGCGGACGACGCCCGCCTGCTCGAACAGCGCCTGGACACTGGACTCGTCGACCTCCGCCGAGGTCGCGGCGAGTTGCGGGCGGACGGCGTGCCTGCCGGATTTCACCGCCACCACCGGCTTCGTCCGCGCCAGCCGCCGGGCGAGCCGGGCGAACTTGCGCGGGTTGCCGAACGATTCCAGGTACAGCAGGACGAGATCGGTCGCCGGATCGGTCTCCCAGTACTGGAGCAGGTCGTTGCCGGAGACGTCGGCCCGGTTCCCCGCCGAAACGAACGTCGAAAGGCCGAGACCGCGCGCTTCGGCGTCGGCGAGGATCGCGGTGCCCAGCGCGCCGGACTGGCAGAAGAACCCGGTGCGGCCGCGGGCGGGCAGCCGGGGCGCCAGGGTGGCGTTGAGCCGGACCGCGGAGTCGGTGTTGAGCACGCCCAGCGCGTTCGGGCCGACCACGCGCATGCCGTGCGCCCTGGCCTCCCCGACCAGCCTCAGTTCGGCGTGCAGCCCGTGCGGCCCGGCCTCGGCGAACCCGCCCGAGACGATCAGAAGGGTCTTGACCCCCTTGGCCAGCGCACCGTCCAAAACGGACTCGACGGCCTCGGCGGGGACGGCGACCAGCGCGAGGTCGACGTCTTCGGGGATGTCCACGACGGACGGATAGGCGTGGACGCCGCGGACGGACTTGTGCTCCGGGTTGACCGGGTAGACGGTGCCCGCGAAGTCGGCGCTCAGCAGGTTCGTGAGGGCGACGTAGCCGATCTTCGTCGGATCGGTGGACGCGCCGATCACCGCGACCGATTTCGGGTGCAGCAGGTTGTGCACGCTGCGGGCCTCGGCGGCCTGTTCCCGGGAGCGGGCGACGGCGAGGGATTCCTCGGTCGGGTCGATGTCGAACTCCAGGTGCAGCACGCCTTCTTCGATCTCGCGGCTGACCTGGTAGCCCGCGTCGCGGAACACGCGGACCATCGCCGCGTTCTCGGCGAGCACCTCGGCGACGAAGCGGCGGAGCCCGGATTCCGAAGCGGCCGCGGCCAGGTGCTCCAGCAGGATCGACCCGAGCCCGCGGCCCTGGTGGGCGTCGTCGACGACGAACGCGACCTCGGCCGACGGCCCGTGTTCGAGCCGTTCGTAGCGGCCGACCGCCACGATGTCGTCGCCCAGCAACGCGACGAAGGCGACCCTGTCGTGGTGGTCGACGACGGAGAACCGTTGGAGGTCGCGCTGCGGGATCCGCGGATAGGCGCCGAAGTACCGGAAGTACCGGGTGCGTTCGGACAACCGGCCGTGGAAGGCGACGAGCCCGTCGGCGTCGCTGGGGATCACCGGGCGCAGGTGCACCGTGCCGCCGTCGGAGAGCAGGACGTCGGCCTCCCATTCGCGCGGGAAGTCGAAGGGGTCGCGGTTACCGGTGCCCTCACTTGTCATGTCAGTCCCTCGGATCGTCCGGATCGAGACCGTGCAGCGGGAAGATCGCGCGGCGGGTGTCGCGGATGGCGATGTCGACCGGCTCGTCCGCCCCGTCTCCCCACGGGACGAAGGCGGTTTCGCGGTCGTCGGACATGCTGGGCGGGATCTCGGCGTTCGGCGCCGCCCTGGAGATCGACGCGACCCAGTTCGGCGGCAGCGCCGTCGCCGGGTCGACGTCGCGATCGAGCACGGTGGCGAGCAGATGGGTCCAGGACCGCGGCACCACCCGGATCAGCTGGTAGCCACCGCCGCCCACGGCGAGCCAGCGGCCGCCCGCGTGCGCTTCGGACAGTTCCCGCAGCCGCCGGTAGATGGCGCGATGGCCGTCCACCGAGAGCGAGAGATCCGCCAGCGGGTCTTCTTCGTGTGAATCGACGCCGCATTGGGTGACGAGGATCTGCGGCCGGAACTGCTCCAGCAGTGACGGCACCACCGCGTCGAACGCCCGCAGCCAGCCGCCGTCGCGGGTGCCGGGCGGCAGCGGGAGGTTGACCGCGGTGCCCTCGGCGCCGCCCTTGCCGATCTCCGCCGAGTAGCCGGTGCCCGGCCACAACGTGAACGGGTGCTGGTGCAGGGAAACGGTCAGCACCCGGGGATCGTCGTAGAACGCCGCCTGCACGCCGTCGCCGTGGTGGACGTCGGTGTCGACGTACGCGACGCGATCGAAACCGTGGTCCAGCAGCCACGAGATCGCCACCGAGCAGTCGTTGTAGACGCAGAAGCCCGACGCCCTGTCCGGCATCGCGTGGTGCAGCCCGCCGGCGATGTTCACCGCCCTGGTCGCCTCGCCCTCGGCGATCTTGCGCGCGGCCAGCAACGTCGAGCCGACCACGAGGGCCGAAGCCTCGTGCATCCCGGTGAACACCGGGTTGTCCTCGGTGCCGAGCCCGTGCGCGAAATCGGCACCGGTCATCGGTGCCTGCCGGACGGCCTCGATGTACTCGCCGATGTGGACGCGGCGCAGCTCGTCCTCACCCGCGGGCCCGGGGACGAGCAGCTCGACCCCGTCGAGCACGCCGAGTTCGGTGGCGAGCCGGATCGTCAGTTCGAGCCGCACCGGATTGAACGGATGCTCGCCGCCGAGGTCGTAACCCAGCAGCGAGGAGTCCCATACGACGGCCGGTGCTCGCATGGCACGGACTCTAGTGCCCGGAAGCGGCTCATGCCCCGTCCCCGGCCGCCGCGCGGGTCAGCCGGGCAGGTCCCCGGTGGCCACCGGGCGCTCCGGATCGCGGGACCAGTGCGACCACGAACCCGCGTACAACGCCGCGGGCTCCGGGTGACCGGCGACCTCGAGCGCGAGGACGACGGACGAGGCGGTGACGCCCGATCCACAGTAGACACCGACCGGGGTTTCCGGATCCACGCCGAGTCCTTCGAACCGCTCGGCCAGTTCCGAGGCGTCACGCCAGCGGCCGTCCTCCGCGAGATGCCCGGAGAAGGGCGCGTTGACCGCGCCGGGGATGTGCCCGGCGCGCGGGTCGATCGGCTCGGTCTCCCCCGCGTACCTCGGCTTGGCGCGGGCGTCGAAGAGCAGCCCTTCCCTGGCCAGCGTGGCGGCCCCGGCCGCGTCCAGCACCGGCATGCCGCCGGGCTTCACCACGATGTCGCCCTCCTCGGGCGAGGGGATCTCGCCGGTGAGCGGGCGCTCTTCCTCGGCCCAGGCGGCGAATCCGCCGTCCAGCACGGCGACCTCGGTGTGCCCGGCCCAGCGCAGCAGCCACCACGCCCGCGCCGCGACCGAACCGTCGGAGTCGTCGTACACCACGACCGGGTGACCGGCGCGGATCCCGGCCGCCCGCAGATGCCGCTGCAGAGTCTCCGGCTCGGGCAGCGGGTGACGGCCGCCGTCGCCCGGCTCCCCCGCGAGCGCCGTGTCGAGGTCGACGTACGCCGCGCCCGGGAGATGTGCCTCACGATAGGAATCGGCGCCCGGCGGGCCCGCGAGCCGCCAGCGGACATCGAGGACTACGGAGCGTGCCGATTCCGGCCCGGAGAGCTGCGCGGCGAGTTCGCTGGTGGTGATCATGGGGCGCATGGGCCCATCTTCCCGTGCCTCGCGGCTCCACGCCCAGCTTGGGGGACTTTTCCCGCCTCGGAGCTTGTTGTCCCCACGCGTGCGTCGCTGTCAGTGCCAGCGACTACGATGAGCAACGCGGACGAAGGGGACAGCGTGAACGATCTCATCGACACCACAGAGATGTACTTGCGTACGATTTACGAACTCGAAGAAGAGGGTGTCGTCCCGCTGCGGGCCCGGATCGCGGAGCGGCTGCAGCAGAGCGGCCCGACCGTGAGCCAGACCGTCGCCAGGATGGAACGCGACGGGCTGGTCGTGGTCGCGGACGACAGGCACCTGCAACTGACGGAACACGGCCGCGAGCTGGCCATCGCGGTCATGCGCAAGCACCGGCTCGCCGAGCGCCTCCTGGTCGATGTGATCGGGCTGGAGTGGGAACACGTCCACAACGAGGCCTGCCGCTGGGAACACGTGATGAGCGAGGCCGTCGAGCGCAAGCTGGTCAAGCTGCTCGACCACCCCACCACGTCGCCCTACGGCAACCCGATCCCGGGACTGGACAAGCTCGGCGACGGCGATCCCGCCCCGCCGGCCGAAGCCGACCTGGTGCGGCTCGACGAGTTCGCCCGCATGGGTGGCGGCGAAGTCGAGATCCGCCGGATCGCCGAACACGTGCAGCTCGACGAGACGCTGATGACGGAGCTCAAGTCGGTCGGCATCGTGCCCGGCAGCCGGGTCAAGGTCGGCAAGACGGCGCCCGGCGGGACCATCGAGGTCACCGGCGGGAACAACACCGCCCAGGTGCCGGTCTCGGCGCTGCACGCCGTGCTGGCGCAGGCCAGGTGAGCGCCGCGTCCGACGCTGCGGGGACCTTCCGGACCCTGCACGGCCGGGCTCCGGCGGGCGTCTGGTCCGCACCCGGCCGGGTGAACCTGATCGGTGAGCACACCGACTACAACGACGGTTTCGTGCTGCCGTTCGCCCTCCCGCACCGGCTCGCCGCGGCGGCGTCCCCGCGCGAGGACGGCGCGCTGACGGTGGCCACCCTCGGCTCGGACGGCCGGGTCCAGGAATCCGGCCCGCTCACCATCGCCGACCTGCGGCCCGGCTCGGTCGACGGGTGGGCCGCGTACCCGGCGGGGGTCGCCTGGGTGCTGCGTGACCAGGGGCTCGGCGCCGGCGCGGACGTGGCGATCGCGGGGGACGTGCCCTCGGGGGCGGGCCTGTCCTCCTCCCACGCTCTCGAATGCGCCGTCGCGCTCGCCCTCCTGGGGCTGGCGGGCCGCACTCCGGGGACCGGCGCGGGTTCGCCCGCCCTGCACGAGGTGGCGCGCTGGGTGCAGCGTTCGGAGAACGACTTCGTCGGTGCGCCGACCGGTCTGCTCGACCAGACGGCTTCCTTGTGCTGCACGGAATCGAACGTGCTGTTCCTCGACGTCCGGTCCGGCGAGATGGAGCAGGTGCCGTTCCCGCTGGAGGAATCCGGCGTCCGGATCCTGATCATGGACAGCCGCACGAAACACTCGCACGCCGAGGGCGGCTACGGCGAACGCCGCCGGGGCTGCGAACGCGCCGCGGAACTGCTCGAAGTGAAGGCGCTGAGGGACATCGGCGTCGACGGGCTGGACGCCGCGCTCGCCAAGCTTCCGGAGGACCTGGTGCCGCTGGTGCGCCACGTCGTGACGGAGAACCAGCGGGTCCTCGACACCGTGGATCTGCTGCGTGCCGGCCGGATCACCGAGATCGGCCCGCTGCTGGACGCCTCGCATGTCAGCATGCGCGACGACTACCGGATCTCCACCCGTGAACTCGACCTCGCCGTCGATTCGGCCCGCGAAGCCGGGGCGCTCGGCGCGCGGATGACCGGCGGCGGCTTCGGCGGTTCGGCCATCGCCCTGGTCCGCGAGTCCGATGTGGACACCGTGGGGCGGGCGGTGAAGGCCGCGTACGAGGCGGCGGATCTGCGCCACCCCAGGCTGTTCACCGCGGTGCCTTCGCGTGGCGCGGGCCGCGACACGCTTTAGTGGGTAGAGCTGGCGGCTCAGCGCGCGCCGGGGTGACGATGAAGGAATCGGGACGTTGAGTGTCCTGATTCCTACATCGTCGAGGGGTCGGGCCGGTCTCGGGTCTTGATCAACGGAGGATCGGGGACACTCAACGTCCCCGATCCTCCGTTGATCAAGAGAAGCCTCTCGACCCCCACCCCCGGGCGCGGCAGGTGCCCGGGGGCGAGGAGACTGAGCACCCACCGCATCCGCAGCAGAAAGGCGCGAACGTGACCGACGAACCGACCAAGACCCTGAAGCTGATGGTGACGGGCGGAGCCGGTTATGTGGGCAGCGTTTGCGCGGCCCGCCTCATCGAGGCCGGGCACGACGTCACCGTGGTCGACGACCTCTCCACCGGGCACGCCGACGCGGTGCACCCGGACGCCACCTTCGTCGAGGGCGACGCCGCCGAGGTCGCGCGGCGCCTTCTCGGCGACGGCTTCGACGGTGTCCTCCACTTCGCCGCCAAGTCGCTGGTCGGCGAGTCGATGACGGATCCGGCGAAGTACTGGGAGGGCAACGTCCTGACCTCGCTTCGCCTGCTCGAGGCGATGCGCGACCACGGCACGAAGCGGCTGGTGTTCTCCTCCACCGCGGCCACCTACGGCGAGCCCGAGTCCTCTCCCATCCCGGAGACGGCGCCGACGCAGCCGACGAACACCTACGGCGCGACGAAGCTGGCCATCGACCACGCGATCACGTCGTTCTCGCGGGCCCACGGCATCGCCGCCGTCAGCCTGCGCTACTTCAACGTCGCGGGCGCCTACGGCACCTTCGGCGAGCGGCACACCACCGAAACCCACCTGATCCCCCTCGTCCTCCAGGTCGCCACCGGGGACCGCGAGCGGATCCAGATCTTCGGTGACGACTACCCGACCGCGGACGGCACCGCCATCCGCGACTACATCCACGTCGTCGACCTCGCCGACGCGCACCAGCTGGCCCTGCGCCACGCGGTGGACGGCGAGCACCGCGTCTACAACCTCGGCAGCGGCACCGGTTTCTCCGTGCTCGAGGTGATCGAGGCGTGCCGCCGCACCACCGGTCACGAGATCCCCGCCGCGGTCGCGCCGCGCCGGGCGGGCGACCCGTCGGTGCTGGTGGCCTCCAGCGAGCGGGCGAACGGCGAACTCGGCTGGAAGCCCGAGCGCACCGACCTCGACGGCATCGTGGCCGACGCGTGGGCGTTCACTCAGTCCCGCCAAGCGGCTCGAGGCTGAGCGCGGGCGGCGCTTCCTCTCGCTGTCGAAGGACGATTCCGGCCACTTCGGACGGCGCCAGCATCGTGTCCAACGCGGCGGTCAGCAGCCTGGCCAGGTTGTGGTCCGGATCGACTTCGCAGGCCCTCGCCAGTGCTATCCCGGCGGAGGCGAGATCGCCGCGGGCGTAGGCGGCGTGCGCTTTCAGGCACAGCGCTTCGGCGGATTCCGGCTCCGGTAGCTCCCTGGCGAGACGGAGCCAGAGATCTTCCGCGACCCGTGCCAAAGGCGAGTCGGCGGGAGCCGCGGTGAGCAGGCAGGCGCCCCGGACCTCGACCAGGGAAAGCGCCCAGGCCAGCCGGACGGCCTGATCGTCGGTGAGCGTCAGGTCACCCCGCTGGTACCGGGCGAGGGCCGCGTTGACCTCGGCGAGCCCCCCTTCGACGACGGCGTCGCCGCCCCACGGCGGGTCGGCCAGCCGGTTCAGGAGATCGGCACGCCGCGCGAGCGTCTCCGCCGGACCGGCTTCGAAGAGGCGCTCCAGCTCCTCCCTGCTCTCGCGGATGACGCGGCCGTCGCCGATGGCGACCGCGGCGATCACCGACTCGCGGGGGTCGGGGAGGATGCCGCCACAGGTCTTCTCGCGGTAGCACGCCCATCTGACGCCCGCGGTGAAGGACGGCACCCAGAGCGAGTGCAGCAAAGGGATGTCGTACTCGGCGAGCGAGGATTCCAGGCGCCGGACGAAGCGGCGGCGAGGCGGCCGCCCGGCCGGGTTCGGGGCGCCTCCGCCGACGACGGCCACCGTGGCGCCGGTGTGCGCGGTCGCGGCGAGCCGCGCCGCGAGGTCGAGCGCCTGGTCTTTCTCCAGGCCGGGTGGCGGGAGGTCCACGCGCAGGGTGAGGCCCTGCTGCTTGCGGTCCGGTCCTCGCTGCCCGAAGACGACGACGGAGTTCTCGGGGTGGAACCCGAGGATGTACGGGATCGCGGCGAGCAGGTCCGCCGGATCCTTCAGGTCGACCTTGGTCCTGCCGGTCGGGGTGGATGTGGTCATGCCCCCACCCTGCGGCGGGAATGGGCCGCTGGGTGGGGGCAGGACAGATCTGTGGACGGCCGGGACCGTTGTGGACAACCGCCGCCGGGACCGGTCCGGGGCGCCGATCCTGTCGGTGGGGTGGTCTACCGTGCCCGGCTCCTCGGGATCAGCCGCAGTGTTCGAACGGGCTCTCGTAGGCGTTCGTCCCGACCGAGCCGCCCCACTTGACGCAGGTCGAAGCGGCCGTCTTCTTCACCGGTCCGGCGTAGTAGGTGAAGCTGCCGGAATCGGTGGTGCGCGCCGAACCCTGGACTTCGAGGAACGCCGACACCGGCGACGCGGTGCCGAGCGAAACCGCCTTCAGCGTGGTCGCGCAGTTGGCCTTGGTCGAAGCGTTGTAGAGCAGGTACGCCGTGCCGGAACCGCCGGCGAGCGCCTGCGAGTCGACCACGGAGAAGCCGCTGCCGCACACCTCGGTGGCCTCGTACGGGTTGCCGCCGCACGAGTTCTTGCTGGTGAAGTTCGTGTGGCCGTAGTACGGCACCGCGACCCCGTTCAGCTTCGCCTTCTGCGCCGTTCCGTTGAGCCGCTCTTCGAAGTGCAGGTGAGGACCGGTCACGCCGCCGGTCGCCCCGGCCGTGCCGATCTGCTTGCCGAGGCTGACCGACTGGCCGACCGAGACCGACTGGGTCGACAGGTGGGCGTAGCGGGTGGTCCAGCCGCCACCGTGGTCGATCTCGACCCAGCGCCCGTAGCTCGTGCTGCCTTCGTTGGCGACCCGGGTGATCTTGCCGCCCGCCGAGGCCAGCACCGGCATCCCGGTGATCCCCGACTTCTGGAAGTCGACCGAGTTCGCCGGGCTGTGCCCGCTGAACGTCGCGGCCGTGACCGTCACCCCGCACTTGAACGGGACCTGGAAGTTCGGGGCGGCCGACGCCTGCGCCGTACCGGCCAGCGTCAGGCCGAGCGCGGGGAGAACGGCGGCCGCGGCGAGCGCTGCGAAGCGGCGCAACCTGGACATGGAGACCTCCATCTGGTGGGGAAGCCGGACGCGGCGAAGCAAAGCCGGAGGAAATACATTTTCCATACAAGCCCGAGGTCGGGTCGGCGTTTTCCACCCGGAAACGCCGAATGCCACGTCCGGGTGGACGTGGCATTCGGGGGCGGACCGGCCGGGACTCAGCCGAAGGCGGCGCGCAGCGCGGGCTTCCCGCCCGCCACCGGCAGCACCACGGTGGTGCGGTTCAGCTCGAGCGAGATCCCCGCTCCCGCCTTCGGCCGGAGCGTGTAGTCGTGATCGCTGGAGGCCAGCAGGAACTCGATCTTGTGCCCGGTCGCGAGCAGGTAGTCCTTCGCCACCAGCTCGACCTCGATCTGGTACTTCTCACCGGGGGTGATCGGGTCGGTGCGGGCGGGGTCGCGACGGTTCTGCGGATCGGTCCAGCCGCGGCTGATCACCTTGGCCGTGCCGTTCGGGGCGCGGTCGACGAGCACCGCCGTCACGTTCGCGGCGGGCTTGTCGAAGGACACCGACAGTCCGGCCTTCGCGGTACCGGAAAGGCGTACGGGCTGCTTCGCCGCGGTGGTCGAGTACAGCAGCCGGTTACCCGACGAGGCAGCGTTGGCGAGCTGTTCGACGGTCTTGCTCGCGTCGTCGGCCAGCTTCTCGACGGCGGGCTTGCCCGGAACGGCGTTGCCCGTGTCGAGCTTGCCCTTCGAGGAGCCACCGGGCCACGGGTAGAGCTTCACGTCCTGGGTGCCGGGCAGCGGCCACTCGGCCTCGTCCACCCACGAATTGTCCTCGCGCTGGATGGTGGCCTTCGGCTCGCGCTCGATGCCGTTGTCCAGGTCGTAGAGGTAGTGCGACATCCACTTGTTGAGCGTGGCGAGCCAGACGTCGCGGCGGAGGCTGTACGGGTCGGCGTGGCCGGACTGGTGCAGCCAGATCTTGTGCTCGACGCCGTGCTGCTTGAGCGCCTCGTACCAGCGGGTGCCCTGGTCGGTCTTGACGTTCCAGTCGTTGAGGCCGTGCACCACGAGCACCGAGGCCCGCACCTTGCGCACGTCGTTGCGGTAGTTCCGCACGTCCCAGAAGGGGCTGTAGTCGCCGCTCACCCGGTCCTGGTCGACCGCGATGCCGTCGATCAGCGGACGGCAGACGGCGCGATCCTGGCGCGTGTAGACGTAGTCGGCGAGCACGTCCGCGTCCTCGCCCTGGTAACCGCCGGCCGCGACGACGGCGCCGTCGTTGCGGTAGTAGTCGTACCAGCTGGAGATCGCCGCGATCGGGACGATCGTCTCCAGCCCCTCGACGCCGGTGCTGGCCACCGCATTGGGCAGCGTCCCGTTGTAGGAAACGCCCGTCATGCCGGTCTTGCCGGTGCTCCAGTCCGCGACGGCGGCCTTGCCCGACGCGTCACGCGCCGTCGCCCTGCCGTTCAGCCAGTCCACAATGGACTTCGCGCCGATGGTCTCGTTGACGTCGCCGGTGCTCGGGCAGCCGGTGGACTGCCCGCTGCCGAGCGACTCCCCGTACACCACGGCGAAGCCGCGGGCGGTGAAGTAGTCCTGGTAGCGCCAGCTGATCGGCGCCGCGTTCGGGCCGACGGTGCTGGTCGCGATCCGCGGGCCCGCGGGGGCGCGCTTGGCGCCGGGCACGTACAGCTCGACGTCGACGTTGTGGTTCGCGACGTCGTTGCCGCCCGCGTAGTACGGGCTGGCCTGGTAGACGACCGGGACCTTCATCCCCTGCTGGGTCGCGCGGGGCCGCACCACCTCGGCGTGCACGAGGTCGTCCTTGCCGTCGCCGTCGCTGTCGACCGGCGCGGTGACCCAGACGTTCTCCCGGATGACGTCCGCCGGGTTGAACACCGGTTGCGCCTGACCGTCCTTGAAGACCGGCGTTGGTGGCGCGTCGGCTTGGGCGGGCAAAGCCGTCGCCGGTAGAACCAAGACGGCGGTGAACAGGGCGGCGAGCCTGGCGACTCTCACGTGACCCCCAAGGGCGGGTGGGCAAGACGCAGCTGAGGTTTCCGGCCCCCTGAACGGGTGTCAAGAGACTAACGTCGGGGGCATGCCGAGCACCGTGGAAGCACCGATCGTCGCCGTCACCGTCTACCCCCACCATGCCCGGATAACGAGACGGGCGTCGGCACGCCTTGACAACGAGACGCGGTTCAGCTTCGCCGGGCTGCCGTGGAATCTGGACAGCGATTCGGTCCGTGTCACCGGGTCCGGTCCGGCGGTCATCGCCGGGGTCGACGTCGCCGTCGAGCGCCACCCCGCGCCCGCGGACGCTTCCCTGCGCGCGCTGACCGAGCGGCGGCGGGCCGACCAGGCGATGGTCGACGAGGTCGCCGACGCCGTCGCCGCGGAGAGCGCGAAGGTCGACCTGCTGACAGGCGTGGCGAAGCGGAGTGGCGGCAGTTTCGCGAAGGCGCTCGCGGCGGGCACGGCGGAACCGCCCCGGGTCGCGGAAGTCACCGACGCGCTCGGCACGCAACTGGCCGAGGCGCTGGGCAAACGCCGCGAACTCGGCATCCGGCTGGCCGCGCTCCGCGACGACCTCGGCGCGCTGGACCGGGAGATCCAGGCCAGACAAGGCCAGTCCGAAGTGGACAGCGCGACGGTCACGGTCGAACTGGAAAGCCAGGAGGACCGCGCGGAAATCGGGCTCGAACTGTCCTATGTGGTCGCGAACGCGAGCTGGGAGCCCGGCTACGACGTGCGTGTCCGCGGCGAGGACGTCTCAGTGACCTGGTACGGGCGGATCACCCAGCACACCGGCGAAGACTGGCCCGAATGCGAGCTGGCGCTCTCGACCGCGCGTCCGGCGAACACCGTGGAGGTACCGGAACTCGATCCGTGGTTCCTCGACCGTGTGCGCCCGGTCGAACCGGTGATGGCGCGGGCCGCGTACGGCAGCGCGTCACCGGCGGGCGGCGGGATGCCGGAAGCGGCGGGTTTCCGGAACCTGGCGGCACCCGCCCCGGCGATGGCGGTGCGCACCGCGTCCGCCGAGGAGGGCGCCACCGCGGTCACCTACCGGCCGGGACGCCCGGTGGCGGTGCCTTCGGGAGCACAGGGCCACCGCACGACGCTGGCACAGCTCGAACTGACCGCCAAACTGGGCTACATCACCGCCCCGGCGCGGTCACCGGAGGCCTTCCTGCGGGCGACCGTGGTCAACACGTCGGAGCACACGCTGCGGCCGGGTAAGGCGTCCGTGTTCCACGAGACGGAGTTCGTCGGCACCACACGGCTCGAAGTCTGGGCGCCGGGTGAGGAGCTCGAACTCGCCCTCGGCGTGGACGACCGGATCCGGGTCGACCGGGAACTCTCGCACCGCACGGCGAGCAAGGCGACCTTGTCCGGTGTTCGCAAGCGGGAGGCCGCCTACACCACGACGATCGTCAACCACAGCCCGCGCGAAGCCGTCGTGACCGTGCTGGACCAGGCGCCGGTCTCTCGCGACGAGGCGATCACGGTTCGCGACGTGCGCGCCGTCCCGGATCCGGTGGAGCGGACCGAGCTGGGCGAGATCACCTGGCGGCTGACGCTCGCTCCGGGTGCGAAGGGTGTCGTGACGCTCGGGTACCGGGTGGACGTCGCCAAGGGTGTCGAGCTGTCGGGGTGGCGCGAGTAGCCGGGAAGGCCCGACGACGCTGTCGGGCGGCGGAACCTACAACAGGCCACGCCGTCGTGCGGCGACGACGGCGTCCCGGCGGTGGTTGACGCCGAGCTTCCGGTAGATGCCGCGAAGGTGGGTCTTGACCGTGTTCACCGACACGAAGAGCGAATCGGCGATCTGCTCGGTGGTGCGCATCGACGGCAGCTCGGTGAGGAGTTCGAGCTCGCGAGAGGTGAGCGGATCGACCGGGCCCCCGGGGTGGGCGGGCAAGGACTGCAGAACGGTGCTCGCGAACTCTTCCGTGCGCCCGAACCTCCCGGCCCCGCTCACCAGGAGTTCCCGGACGTGCCTGCCCGCGTCGTGGAACGGCCGCAGCGCCTGCTGGGGTGCCGCGAGGTCGAGCGCGCGGCCGACGGCGTTGTGCGCCTGGTTCTGTTCACCGGCCTGATCGGCGAGGACCGCTTCGAGGAGCCAGCTCTCGATCAGGGTGTGCGCCACCAGCGGTCTGGTCTGCCGCTCGATGACCGGCTGCAGTCGGCGGCGCGCGGCACCGGTCCTGCCGCGATGCAGATGCACGAGGGTGCTCAGCAGCGCGTGCTCCGCGTAGGGCGCGAGCAGGTGCCGATGCCGTTCGGTCACGTCCATCGCCCAGGTGGGTTCCCCGACGCGCAGGGCGAGTCGCTGCTCGATCGGAGCCGTGCAGGCGACGAGCCAGGGTGCGACCGGTTCGGCCGCGAGCCGTTTCCGGTGCCCCCGCAGTGTTTCGACGACGGCGTGCGGATCGGCCGCGAGACCGAATTCGACGGCGGCGCTGAGGGTCACCGTCAGCATCTCCACCCCCGGGTCCACGACCGCGGGCGAGAGCCTGGTCGCCAGCGCGGAAAACCGGCGGGCGCTCTCCTGGTCCAGCCGCTGGTAGGCCGCCATCCCGAGCACGGCGTACAGGAACGCGGTCCGCGAAGTCTCGGTCCAGCCGCGGGACCGGGCCAGTTCGAGGGCGGCGCTGGTGTGCACGGCCAGCCCGGCGAGGTCGCCCTGGACCCGGGCGATCCCCGCGAGGTGGATCTCGCAATGCAGCCGGACGGCGTCACGCCGCTCCAGCGTGGCCGTCCGCAGCGCGCGTTCCAGGTCACCGGTGGCGCCCGGGAGGTCGCCCAGCCACAAGGACGCGGTCCCCTGGGTGGCCAGCGCCAGCAGGTCGAGGTCGACGTCGCCGGTGTCACCCGCGCTCGTGGCCCGGAGTTCCGCGAGCGCCTTGTCCAGGTGCCCGCCGTACCTCGCCCGGTAGAGGACGGCCACGGCGTTCAGCGCGCGCAGCCGCCCGGAACGCAGCGACTGGGCGGGATTGTCGCCCCTGCCGAGGTACCGGTCCGCCGCGACGAGGTCGTGGACGTCGAGCGCGGCGACGGCGGCGATGAGCGCCACCTGCGGCCGGGCCAGGATGTGCTCCGGCATCGCGCCGAGCAGCATGTGCAACCGGGCCCCGTGTCCGTCGAGGACGGTCCGCAGCCCGAACCGCTGGATGTACCGCGTGATCAGCTCGTCGTCCTGCGCGGCGATACCGTGCTCCAACGCCGCGAGCACGTCGCCGGAGTCGGTGAACCATTCGGCCGCCGACCGGTGGAGCCTGCGGTGGGCCCTGGGGTGACGCCGGTTCAGCTCCGCGCGCAGGTAGCCGCGCAGCAGCGGGTGGCAACGGTAACGAGGGCCGTGCCGGGTGACCAGCGCGTTGGTGCGGGTGAGCGTGTACAGGATCTGCCCGGAGTTCTCCTGCCCGGTCAGGCGGGTGGCCAGTTCGTCGCTGATGTCGGGGCACACCGACGTGCTCAGCAGGAACTCGCGGACGTGCGCGGGCTGCGGGCCGACGATCTCCCCGCCCAGGTATTCGGCCAGCAGCCGGTCTTCACCGGTGAAGGCCCGGATCGCCGCACCGGTGTCCGGCGTGGCGGCCAGCGCGAGGGTGAGGAACCGCAGCCCCGCCGCCCAGCCCTCCGTGCGGGTGGAGATCTCGTCCAGATCCGCCTGTGTCAGCGCGAGGTTCTGCCCGGCGAGCAGCTTCCCGGTCTCCTCCTCGGTGAAGTTCAGCTGGTGCGCGGTGATCTCCCGTAACCTCCCTTCGAGCCGGATCCGGGGCAGGATCAGCGGGGGCGGGAACCGGGTCGCGATGACGACCCGCACTCCCGGCGGCAGATAGCGCAACAGCAGGTTCACGTTCCTCACCGCGTCCGGTGCGGACAATTCGTGTGCGTTGTCCAGCACCAAAATCACCGGGCACGGAAGCCGGGCGCACGCGTCGATGAACGCGCCGACACACTCGTGCGCGGAAGCGTCCCTAGGGAGCATCGTCTCCGGGATCGAGCCGTCCCCGGCGCTCCGGTACAACGCGCGGAGGATCGACGACCACAGGGTGTACACCTTGTTGTCGTTGGTGTCCAAGGAGATCCAGGCCCGATGTTCACCGGTCGCGTGCTGCCGCGCCCGCCGCCGGAACCAGCTGCCGAGCAGCACGGTCTTGCCGGACCCCGCCGGCGCGTTGAGCAGCGTGACGCTGGGGACTTCGCCGGAGGTGGCCTGATCGAGGGCGTCGAGGAGACGGTCCCGTTCGAGAACGTCGGAAGCGGGCGGCGGCGGGGCGAGTTTCGGCGACGGCACCACGACGGGTTCCCCGCCGTGGGTCGAGGTGCCTTCGACGCGGGTCACCGGCCGGCGCATGACATCGCCGCGCTGGAAAGGACATGCCAGACGAACGCGAACACGCGGGAAGTCCCGCCGATGGCGAAGGCGAGACCGGAAAGGACGACATCCGCCTTTCCCGATCCCCCGCTTTCCCCCGGTTGCGCCGAAAGGACCAGCACGAAAGTCAGTGCGGTAAGGACGAGTTTGGCTCTGGACCGACGACGCGGCTCAGTGCTCACCGATTGTCTCCCTTCGATTCCCCAGACGAGTGAGGGAACCGATCTTGCTCACCCCGCGCGGCGGTCACCTCCTCCCTGGCGGGTGAGTCGGGGTGACACTCGTAGCGAAGAGTGTTTGAAACAAAGGATTTCTCGCCGTGGGTGACGAAACCCGGCACGCGTTTTCACCCGCCACGAAGGAAGAAGTCGGTGTCGCGGCGGCGCATTCTGGAAATCGCGGATCACGAAGTCCCGGGCTCTGGCGGTAGACCGCCGCGCGAGCGTTGCCCGTCGCCGTCGGGACACCGGTGGCGGGCAACGCGATTCGCTGTCGAACAGCCTCGGACGGGAGTCTCGGAAATGACGGACGGCTCACTCACAGTGCTCCCGCTCGCGATCACCATGATGGCCGGACCGCAGTTCGTGTCCGCGCTGATCTTGATCACGACGAAACGCGCTGTCCCGACCTCGCTCGCGTTCGTGGCGGGGGTCGCCACCGCCGCGACGGCGGGGACCGCGCTCACCACCTGGCTGGCGGGGCTTCTCCCGCCCGATCCCCTCGTCTCCGATTCGGACGGTTCCCTCTACGCGATCGTCCAATTCGGGCTGGTGGCGCTCCTGCTGGGCATCGCGATCCGGAACTGGGCGCACCGTAAAACCGCGGAACCGCCGAAATGGCTGGGATCGCTCATGTCGGCGGGTCCGCGCCGAGGATTCCGTACCGGATTCCTGCTCATCGCGTTCTTTCCGTCGGACATCGTCGTGATGTGCGCCGTCGGTCTCGACCTCGGCCGCGGCGGGGCGGGTTTCGGCGCGGCGGTCCCGTTCCTCTCGGCCACCACGCTGATCGCCGCCCTGCCGCTCCTGGCCTACCTCCTCTTCCGGCGGCGCGCGGCGCGGGTCATGCCCGCCGTCCGCGACTGGACGAACGACCACGGCTGGTTGCTGAACATCGTGGCGTGCCTCTTCTTCGTCGTGCTCATCCTGTCCTGACCGCGCTCCGGTCCCCGCCGGGACGAACCGACCAGCGCCGTGACCCAGCTGCGGCCGGGGTCGTCGACGAGGACGGCCAGCACGAGCAAGGTCGCCGGTACCGAAAGCAGCGTCCCGAGCGGTCCGAGCACCCAGGCCCAGAACACCAGCGCGACGAACGTCGCCGTGGCCGACAGCCCGACGGCGTTGCCGACGTACCTCGGCTGGATCAGCGATTGCAGCACGAAGTTGAGCACGACGTAGACCGCCACCACCGCCAGCATCACCGGCAGGCCGCCGTCGAGGAGCGCGAGCGTGGCGGGCGGAGCGAGGCCGAGCAGGAAGCCGATCGTCGGGATGTAGTTGGTGACGAAGGAAAGCAGCCCCCACAGCAGCGCGAGCGGGACGCCCAGCACCACCAGCGCGAGGACGTCCAGCGCGGCGACCACGAGGCCGAAGACCGTGGTCACCACCAAGTACACCCGGACGCGGCGGCCGAAGTCGCGCAGCGCCTCCGCCGTCCGCGCCCGCTCACCCGCGATCCCGGCGATGCGGCCGTCGATGTCCGCCGTTTCCGCGCTGAGGAACAGCAACAGCCCCAGCAGGAAGACCAGGCTCGTGGTGACACCGGTCAGATCGGCGAGCAGGGCGCCGGCGTAGGAGACGAGCTTGCCGGGATCGAGTGACGTGACGAGGTCACGCAACTGGGCGGGCCCGGCACCGAATTTCGCCAGTACACCGGCGATTTCGGCGTACAGGGCGGTGATCCGGTCGGCGTAGCGCGGCAGGAGCGCCGCGAGTTGCGCCACCGACACGATCATCGCGACACAGAAGGAGATGAGGATCCCGTAGACGAACACCACGAGCGCCGCCGTCGCCACCCAGCGGGGGAAACCGAGGCGCCGCAGCCTGCCGTGCGCGGGACTGAGCGTGATCACGATGACCAGCGCCAGCAAGGTCGGCGCCGCCAGCCAGGCGACCGCTTTGACCCCCGCGACACCGACCACGATCGCCGCCGCCCCGAGCAGGACGGCGAGCGCTCGTGGTGTTCGAGAGGTGGGCTGTCCCGTCACCACAACCCACGATCCGGTAGTTCGTCACCGTGGACGAGGACCGCCCAGATGACCGTCACGCACAGGACGATCACGATCATCGACCACACCGGATGCGCCGAGAGGAACACCAGGTGGGTCACCGCGTTCCCGGCCGCGAAGAGCACCGCGACCACCCGCGCCCAGATGGCGCCCGTGAGGAGGAAGCCGCCGGAGACCGCCACCAGCGCGCCGCCCACCACATGGGCCCACGCCCATCCGGTCACGTCCAGGACGAGGGCGTATTCCGGGCCCGAGATGTAGTAGCCGCCCTGGAACAGGGCCACGATCCCGGCGATGACGTCGAAGACGCCGAGGATGAGCATGACCACGCTGGCGAAGACGATCCATCCCGCCCAGGCAGGACGGTGCTCTCCCTGCCGGGAGTCGGCGAGATCGGCTTCGGCACCCCACTGCGCGCTCATTTCCGCCCCGTTCCCGGAGCCTCGGCGGTCTGCTGTTCCAGTTCCATCGAGAAGCTCTCGCGCAAGGCCTGCTCCTGTTCGGCGCTCAGATTCGTGAAGATCAGCTCCGGCGCGTTTTCGCCGGTGAAGGCGTCCCGCACCTTGTCGACGACCGCGCCCGAACTGAGCAGGAACAAGGCCGACGTGCCTTCGGTGACCTCTCCCCTGACCCGCTTGATCAGGTCGTCGTCGATGCCGTAGTCCGACGTCAACCCGCCGAAAGCGCCCGCCGCGGCGCCGAGGGCCGCACCGAGCAGCGGCACGAGGAAGATCAGGCCGAAGAGCAGTCCCCAGAACGCGCCGCTCAGCGCGCCACGGCCCGCCAGGTTGCGCAACTGGCGGAGTTTCGGCTTGGACGCTCCCGCCGGCCACGACACCGTCGCGGCGTCGTGTACCGAGATGAGCTGGTTCTTCGCCAAGCCCTTCACCGTCTCCGCCGCGCCGTCCGCGCCGTCTGCCGAGCGGAACAACCAGATGGTCAACGTGTCCACGGCTCACCGTCCCTTCTGAAATGGGTGATCTGACGGTGGCCATCGCACAGCGGCGGCGGGGGTGCGCACATCACCTCGGACGGATGAGCGTCAGTGCGGCCGGGAACTCATCCGGCCGGGGTGACGCCCGCTCCCCGCCGTCGGGTCAGGCTGGTCGAAAAACCCCTTCCGGCAAGGAGTTTCGCGTGCCCCACCATCAAGCACCGATCGCCGACCACGGGCTGATCGGCGACCTGCAGACCGCCGCGCTGGTGAGCACCGGCGGCGCGATCGACTGGTTCTGCTGTCCCCGCTTCGATTCCCCGAGCGTGTTCGGCGCGCTCCTGGATCCCGGCGGCGGGCACTGCCGGATCCGGCCCGTCGGCGAGCCGTACACGTCGCGCCAGTTCTATTTCCCCGGCACCGCCGTCCTGATCACGCGGTTCATGACCAGGCTGGGCACCGGCGAGGTCATCGACTTCATGCGCCCGGCGACCGGGCCACACGCCGCCCAGGGCCACCGGCTGGTCCGGATGATCCGCTGCGTGCGCGGGCGCGTCGAGTTCGCCGTGGACGTCGTCCCGCGCTTCGACTACGCGCGGCGGCCGCACACCACCACCGTCACCGCGGACGGCGTTCTCTTCGACAGCGGGCAGTTCGCCCTGACCCTGCACGCGGTCCGGGAACCGGGGGATCCGCGGCTGGCCCACGCCCACGTCATCGAAGGCGGCGTCTACGGCTCGGTCACCCTGGAGACCGGGCAGGTCCGCGGTTTCGTGCTCGAATCGGACGGCGGGGAACCCCGCGCGACCCGGGTCTCCGAGATCGAGAAAGCCTTCGAAGACACCGTCGGCTTCTGGCGCGACTGGCTGAACCAGTCGACGTATCGAGGACGCTGGCGCGAGATGGTCGACCGGTCCGCGATCACCCTCAAGCTGCTGACCTACGCCCCGACCGGCGCGATGGTCGCCGCGCCGACCACGAGCCTGCCGGAGCAGATCGGCGGCGAACGGAACTGGGACTACCGCTACACCTGGGTGCGGGACGCGTCGCTGGCGGTCTCTTCCTTGCTGGCCTTGGGTTTCACCGACGAAGCGGTCGCTTTCGCCGGCTGGCTCCGGGAACGCCACCTGCGCGGCGACGGCAGGCTGAAGATCATGTATCGCGTCGACGGCTCACCGGATCTCCTGGAGGAATCGCTCGCGCACTGGACCGGGTACCGGGGCTCGGTGCCGGTCCGGATCGGCAACTCCGCGGCCGGTCAGCTCCAGCTCGACGTCTACGGCGAACTGCTCGACACCGTGTACCAGGCCGATCGGCGGGGCGCCGAGATCGGGCACGACGGCTGGAAAGCGCTGGCTGGCCTGCTCGATTGGCTGGCGGCGAACTGGGATCAGCCGGAAGAGGGAATCTGGGAGACACGGGAGGGCAAGGCCGACTTCACCTACGGCAGGCTCATGAGCTGGGTCGCCTTCGATCGCGGCATCCGCCTCGCGACGGCGCACGGCCAGCCCTGCGCGCTCGACTCCTGGCGCGGCGAACGGGATCGCGTGTACGACCAGATCTGGGAACACGGCTGGAATCCGCTCAAGCAGGCCTTCGTCCAGCGCTACGGTTCCAGCTCCCTGGACGCGTCGCTCCTTCGCATGGCCGACGTCGGTTTCGTCACCCCGCACGACCCGAGCTGGCTGGCGACCTTGGCCGGCATCGAGAAGGACCTGGTCACCGACAGCCTCGTCTACCGCTACGACCCGAGTGCCTCCCCCGACGGCCTGCGCGGCGACGAGGGGACGTTCTCGCTGTGCACGTTCGGCTATGTCACCGCCCTCGCCCGTGCCGGGTATCCGGAGAAGGCGCGGCTGGTGTTCGAGAAGATGCTGACCTACGCCAACCACGTCGGCCTGTACGCCGAGGAGATCGGCCCGACGGGGGAGCAGCTCGGCAACTTCCCGCAGGCGTTCACCCACCTCGGGCTCATCGACGCCGCGCTCACCCTCGACCGCGCCATCGGTTAGCCGGGTACGCGAAAGGGCCGTTCCCGGACGGCTGCCCGGGAACGGCCCTCCGGCTCAGCCTTGCGAGATGTACGCCTCGAGCTGTTCCTGGCTCTTCTCCAGCTGTTCCATCCGCGTCTTCACGACGTCACCGATGCTCACGATCCCCGCGAGCTTGCCGTCCACCAGGACCGGGACGTGCCGGATCCGGCGTTCGGTCATCAGGACCGACAGCTGATCCACCGAGTCCTCGGGGGTACAGCTGGCGACCAGCTTCGTCATGATCGCGGCCACCGATCCGTCGAGCAGCTGGGGTCCGCGCTCGTTGAGCCGGCGCACCACGTCCCGTTCGGAGACGATCCCGACGATCCCGCCGTCGTCATCGACGACCACGAGCGCCCCGACGTTGTGCTCCGCGAGTCTCTCGAGCAGTTCGGTGACGTTCGTCCCCGGCGAGACGGTCGCGACGGCCGCCCCCTTGTTCCGCAACAGATCGGAAATCCGCATACGCGCTCCTCCCGGATGGGTGACCTGAGTCACTCCAGGTTATGGCCTCACCGCCGTGCGCGAAAGTCCGGAGAGTCCGGTTCGATGCCGAGCCTGGTCGCGAGCGCGTCGTACGCCTCGATGATCCCGGTGCCGTAGGCGTCGTCGCCGAGCGCGCCGAGGGTCCCCCGCCCGAGCTCCCACTGGGCCTTCGCGGCCCCGTGATCACCCAGTTTGCGGTAATCCTCGGCGAGGTTGAGGTGCAGCGACGGGTAGAACCCGCGGACGGCCAGGGTCGCGTGATACTCCTTGGCGCGTTCGTCGGTCAGGGAATCGGCCGCCGCGAGCGCGCGGAGATCCCAAGCGAGTTCGTCGGCCGGATCGTCGCAGACGTCGGCCATGTAGTGCGCGAGCGCGCACCGGTGCAGCGGATCGCCGTCCTCGCCGATCCGCTCCCACAGCGCCGCGAACTTCTCGCGGGCACCGGCCCGGTCACCGGAGATGTGCAGCTGGAGGCCGATGTTGATCTCGGCCATCACGTCGTCGGTCACGCGACCTCCGAAGCGGGCGCCGCCCAGGTGTTGCACGACGCCGTCGTCTTCCCGGAGAACCCGGCCTTCGCCCACTTCAGCTGGTTGCGCCGGGTGCCGTGGGTGTCGCTGTCGTCGGTGTTGCCGTAGTCGTCGAGCGCGGCTTTGGCCAGCGAGGTGCTGATGGACCCGCGGCCGGCGGCCGCCGCGACGGCGAGCGCGCCGAAGCAGTTCGCCTGCAGCTCGATGCGGCGGACCAGTTCCTTGTCGGCCGGGGAGTCCTCCTCCGGCGAGGACATCTTCTCCGCGGCCGCCGACAGGATCCCGCTGGAGCGCTGGACGTGGTGCCCGTACTCGTGGGCCATCGTCGCGAGATGACGGGACCGTTCGAGGCCCGCGTCGCTCAGCATCCACTCGGTCGGCGCGTAGATCGTGGTGTCACCGCCGCAGTAGTAGGCGACGGCCTCGGTCTCGCTGGGCACCTTCCCGCACGCGCTGGTCTCGGGCAGCGTCACCTGCACGGTCGCCGTCAGCGTGGGCTCGTTCGCCTGGTCCAACGCCGGTTTCCAGGCTTCGGCGAGACAGGAGGCGAAGGTCTTGTAGTACGTCTCCAGCTTCACGGGGTCGCGGCTGATCGCCGGCAGGCGGCAGGTGACCGCGCCGAGCGCGATCCCTTCGGCCAGCAGCGGGTTCGTTTCCAGTTCCCGTACTTCCTTGGGCGCGGGTTTCGCGGTCCCGGCGGGCGCCTTGGCCCCTTCCGAGGTGAACGCGCCGGACGCCGGAAGGGCCTGGCCGTCGATCTTCCGCGGTCCGCCCGCCATCGCCATCCCGGCGGCGGTCAAGGCGGCCACGACGAGCAAGCCGATCACGGCCGTA
Organism: Amycolatopsis sp. lyj-84; assembly: GCF_046549075.1. Lineage (NCBI taxonomy): Bacteria > Bacillati > Actinomycetota > Actinomycetes > Pseudonocardiales > Pseudonocardiaceae > Amycolatopsis > Amycolatopsis sp. lyj-84. The sequence continues at coordinate 33,267 of NZ_JAJPWO010000004.1, read as the reverse complement.
CCCGTGTTACGGGGGTTTTCGGGGCGAGGCGGCGACGGCACGGGCCGTCCGGATACCTCGTCGATGCCGGTCATGGTCTCCCTCGGGCGTGCGAGTCTCCAGCATACGGAGGAGAAGCAGGTCAGCGAAGACACGCGCCGGAAACGGACACCTGGTGGCGCCGGGACGGAGGCCCCGGCGAGACTGTCAGCATGAGTGACGAGGACCCGTACCTGTGGTTGGAAGACGTGACCGGCGAAGACGCGCTGGACTGGGTGCGAGCCCGCAACGCCGAGGCCCTGGCGGAACTGTCCACCGGCGAGCGGTTCGCCGGGATCCGTGACGAGGTCCGCGAGGTCCTCGACGCCGACGACCGGATCCCGTACATCCGGCGCCGCGGCGAGTACCTGTACAACTTCTGGCAGGACTCGGCCAACCCCCGCGGCCTGTGGCGCCGCACCACCCTCGAGCAGTACCGGCTCGACACGCCGGAGTGGGAGCTCCTGCTCGACGTCGACGCGCTGGCCGAGGCCGACGGCGAGAACTGGGTGTGGCAGGGCGCGGCCGTCCTCCGGCCGGGCTACCAGCGCGCGCTGGTCGAACTGTCGCGCGGCGGCGCCGACGCGACCGTGGTCCGCGAGTTCGATCTCGACGAGCGCCGCTTCGTCGAGGACGGCTTCTCCGTGCCCGAGGCCAAGACCCGGATCGGCTGGATCGACCGCGACCGCGTCTACGTCGGCACCGATTTCGGTCCGGGGTCGCTGACCAGTTCGGGCTACCCGCGGCTGGCGAAGGAATGGCGGCGCGGCACCCCGCTCGAAGAGGCGACGGTGATCTTCGAGGGCAAACCGGACGACGTCTCCGTGTCCGCCCACCACGACCCGACCGAGGGATACGAGCGTGATTTCGCCTACCGGTCGATCGACTTCTACCGCACGGAGCGGTACGTCCGGACGCCCGGCGGGCTCGAACGGATCGAGGTCCCCGAAGACGCGCAGACGTCCTCGCACCGCGAATGGCTGCTGATCCGGCTCCGCTCCGACTGGACCGTCGACGGCACCACCTATCCGTCCGGCACCCTGCTCGCCTCCGGCTTCGACGCCTTCATGGCGGGCGAGCGCACCTTCACGACGCTCTTCACCCCCGACGCCCACACGTCGCTGGAGTACTGGGCCTGGACGCACAACCACCTGCTGCTCTCGACGCTGTCCGACGTCCGGACCGAACTGCGCGTGCTCACGCCGTCGGACGGCTGGAGCTCCCAGCCCCTCGCCGGCGCCCCGGAGCTGGGCACCGCGCAGATCACCGGCACCGATCCCGACGTCAGTGACGAGTACCTGCTCGACTCCAGCGGCTACACCCAGCCGTCGACGCTGAGCTACGGGCACGTCGGTGGCGACGTCGAAGCCCTCAAGCGCGCTCCCGCGTTCTTCGACAGCGAAGGCATGACGGTCTCGCAGTACTTCGCGACGTCCGAGGACGGGACGAAGATCCCCTACTTCGTCGTCCGTCCCTCGGGCGTGGAAGGCGGCCCGACGCTGCTGACCGGGTACGGCGGCTTCGAGGTCTCGCTGACCCCCGGCTACAGCGGCGTGATCGGCCGCGGCTGGCTCTCGCGCGGCGGCACCTACGTCGTCGCGAACATCCGCGGTGGCGGCGAGTACGGGCCGGACTGGCACACCTCGGTGACCAAGGCCAAGCGATACAAGGTCTACGAGGACTTCTCGGCCGTCGCCGCCGACCTCGTCGAGCGTGGCATCAGCGAACCGTCCCGGCTCGGGATCCAGGGCGGCAGCAACGGCGGGCTGCTGATGGGCGTCATGCTCACGCGCTACCCGCACCTGTTCGGCGCGATCGTGTGCCAGGTGCCGCTGCTGGACATGAAGCGGTACCACAAGCTCCTCGCGGGCGCGTCGTGGATGGCCGAGTACGGCGACCCCGACGACCCGGCGGAATGGGACTTCATCGGGAAGTACTCGCCGTACCAGAACGTCCACAGTGGACGCGAGTATCCGCCGATCCTGTTCGTCACCTCCACGAGGGACGACCGGGTGCATCCCGCCCACGCGCGCAAGATGGTCGCGCGGATGCTGGAGCAGGGGCACGACGTGCGCTACCACGAGAACATCGAGGGCGGGCACGGCGCGGCGGCCGACAACGAGCAGCTGGCGTTCAAATGGGCGCTGATGCTCGAATTCCTGTGGGAGAAGCTCGCCTGACGTGTCAGGAAAGGGGTTTCAAGGACACGCTTTGAATCAGCGCTGTTCGTCCTGAAAGCCCCTTTCCTGACACCCGGTTCACTCCGTCACCTTCGCCAGCACCACCCCTCCGACGATCAGCGCCATCGCCGCGAACCGCCCGAAACTGAGCGGGTCCTTGTGGATCACGATGCCGAAGACGATCGCGCCCACCGCGCCGATCCCGGTGAACACGGCGTACGCGGTCCCCACCGGAAGCGAGTCCATCGCCTTCGAAAGCAGGTAGACCGCCGAGACGCCGAGCGCAAAACACAGCACCGTCGGCCAGAGGCGGGTGAAGTTCTCCGTGGGTTTGATGCTTTGCGACCAGGCGACCTCGACGACTCCGGCCAGCAGCAGGACTCCCCAGCCCATCAGGCCGCCGTTCCGGTCGAGGCGAGCGTTTCGGCCGCCCGCAGCGCCGCTTCCCGTGACGCGGCCCGGTCGGGATCGCGCGGGCCGAGTCGCGGGTCGACGAGCGCGTTCGTGAGCTCGGCGTGCAGGAACGTGACGTCGTGGACGTCGTAGTGCCCGGCGAAGAAGTCCCGCAGGTAGCGCTCGTGATGGTCGACAGGCTCACGCGGCGTTCCCGGCAGGTAGGTGCCGCCACGGGCACCCGCGACCACGAAAGCCTTGCCCGCCAAGGACATCTTCGGGAACGTCACCTGGTCGATCCACAGCTTGAGCGTCGCGGGGATCGAGAAGTTGTACATCGGCGCCCCGATCAGCACGACGTCGGCGGCGAGCAGTTCGGCCAGCAGCGGCTCGATCACGGCCCAGGCCTCGCGCTGCTCCGGCGTCTTCACCACCGAGGCGTAGCCCTCCGGATCGGTGATGCCCGCCATCAGGAGGGCGTCGCAGATCTCGGTCCAGGCCTGGCCGATCGGCGGGACCGGCCGGGCGGCGAGGTCGCGGTAGGTGTAGCCCGCGCCGGGGCGCGCGGCCCGCCAGACGTCGGCGAAGCGAGCGCTCAGCTCGCGGGAGAACGACGTGCTGCGGGCACTGGAGTCGAGGTGGAGAAGGTGGCTCATCGGGCCTCCCGGACCAGGAAGTGGACACGGCGTCCACTTGCTTCGCCCGGTACAAGTGGACGTCACGTCCGGATATTCCCTACGCTGCGGACATGCCGACAGAAGATCTCCTCGCGAACGGCCCGGGCCGGGAACGCTCGGACGCCGCCCGTAACCGCGCGAAGATCCTGAAGGCCGCCGAAGAGCTCTTCGCCGCACGTCCGGCCGCGGACGTCACCATGGAGGACATCGCCCAAGCCGCCGGGGTCGGCCGCGCCACGCTGTACCGCCGCTACCCGGACCGCTCCGCGATCGCCGTCGCCCTGCTGGACGAACACGAGCGGGAACTGCAGGAACGGCTGCTCACCGGCCCTCCCCCACTGGGCCCCGGCGCGTCACCCGCCGAGCGGCTGGCCGCGTTCTACGCGGCGATGACCGGGCTTCTCACCCGGCACGCGCATCTCGTGCTCGGCACCGAGGTCGGGCATTCGCGGTTCACCACCGGCCCGTACCGGCTGTGGCGCACCCACGTCCGCTTCCTCGCCGAGCAGGCGGGTGCCCAGGATCCGGACGCGCTCGCCGACATCCTGCTGGCGCCGCTCGCCCCGGAGGTGTTCCTCTACCAGACCGGCGAACTCGGCCTGAGCCCCGAACGGATCACCGCCGCCCTGAGCGAACAGGCACGGCGAGCACTGTCCTGATCAGCCACCGAGGCCGTCGACGACCACCTTCATCACGGTCTGCCAGTGATCACGTTGCACGGCACGCTCTTCCGCCCCGGCGAGCCGCTCCTGATGGAAGACCACGACGGTCTTGTCCGGCCCGGCGTTCCGGAGCGCCACCTGGACCGTGCTCTCGTGGTCCCAGCCCTTCGGCCACCAGGTGAGACGGATCTTCTCGCGTTCGCGGTAGCCGCGGACCTCGCCGACGGTGCCCTCGGCCGTCTCGTACGGCGCACCCTTCACCGGGTCGAGCCGCACGTCGCCCAGCCAAGCCGTCAGACCCGGCCCCGAGAGGTACTCCCAAACGTGGTCCAGCGGATACGGCACCGTCTTGGACACGCCGATCTCCCAGCCCGCGTCCTTGGTCTTCCCGATCATGATGCCTCCACTGTAACCGTCTTACCCAGTTTCTGAAACCGACTATAGTGGTTACATGACTCCGGGAACAAGACTGCTCGTCAACGCCCAGGGCGAGCGGTACCGGTTCGATCCGGGCAGTCTCAGCCTCGAACTCATGCTGACCGGCGGCCCCGGCCCGTACGAGCGCTACGAGATCGCGCACACGCCCTCCGACCTCGCCGAGTGGTTCACCGGCTCCCGGCTGGCGCTGACCGCGCCCTTGACCGATGTCCAGATCCGGCCGTCCGAACTCGCCGCGCTCAAGGAACTCCGGGACGCGCTCTACCGTGTCGCACCCGCCCTCGCCCATGGCGAAGCACCGTCGGACGCCGACCTCACCCTGCTGAACGACGCGACCGGAGCGACCCCGCGGCCGGTGATCGACCCCGAAACGCGGCGACTCGCCTGGGCGCCACCCGTCACCGGGAAACAGCTGCTCGGCGCCGTCGCCAGCGACGCCATCGGTCTCGTCGCGGGCGACCGGTCCGGCCGCGTCCGCGAATGCTCGGCGGACGACTGCTACCTGCTCTTCTTCGACACCTCCCGCTCGGGCAACCGCCGCTGGTGCTCGATGGAGCGCTGCGGCAACCGCGCCAAGATCCGGGCCTACCGGGCGCGCACCGAAACCGCGTGATCGCTAGGATTTCCGGCGATGCAGGGTGAGGCGAAACTGGAGCAGCGCGTCGTGGTGACGGCGGAGAAGCTGTTGTCCACACGGAAATCGGTGACCGCGCTCGACGTCCTGACCGGGATCGGGTGGCTGCCGGACAACGTTCTCAAGGCCTGGCAGCAGGGCAGGACTCCCGAGCTGGCCACGGCACTGCCGGTGAGCACGGAGAAGCTGAGCTTCGCTCTCGGCGCGCTTCAGCGATGGGCGACGGCGAAGAACCTCGAAAGTTCGGCGATCGAGCACGTCGGGGCGACTCGCGACCGAGCCCCTCTCAAGGCGGCCTCGGGCGACCTCGAACCCTTGTTCCGGACGCAGTGGATCATGCCGGGACTGTCGGCGGCCAAGCGGGCGCAAGTCGAGGCCCGGCAACGGAAGGCGCCGGATCTCATGGTCTCCGTGGCACTGAAGGACTGGACGTGCGCCGACTGTGGCGGCACCGGCGACCTGCAGTTCCTGGAGAACGAAAAACCACACTGCCTCGACTGCGCCGACCTCGGCCACCTGGTGTTCCTGCCCGCGGGCGACACCGCCCTGACCCGCCGGGCGAAGAAGGCGAGCCGGCTTTCCGCCGTCGTCACCCGCTTCAACCGGTCACGGAAACGCCATGACCGGCAAGGAATCCTGGTCGAGGACTCGGCGTTGCGCGACGCCGAGGAGCAGTGCTTCGCCGACGAGGACGTCCGTGAGCGGCGCCGCGGGCGTGATCGTGAACGGCGCGACCGGGAAGACGTCGAGTTCACCGCCCGGTTCTTCGCCGCGATCACCGAGATGTTCCCCGGCTGCCCGCCGGAGCGAGCACGCGCCATCGCCGAACACGCCGGCCTCCGCGGCAGCGGCCGGGTCGGCCGGTCGGCCGCCGGTCGGGAACTGGCCGAACGAGCGGTGTTCCTCGCCGTCGTCGCCTCGATCCGGCACCTGGACACCGACTACGACGACCTCCTCATGGCCGGGGTGGAACGGCAGGCCGCCCGCGACCGCATCCACTCGACCATCGAAACCGTGCTCGACCGCTGGCGATCCTGACCGCTGTCACCTTTCGGGCGCGCGACTCGTCCAAGGGGCATGTACTCCGCTTACCTGACCCTGGCCATCGTGACGATCGTGATCAACGCCGGAATCGCCGCCGCCGACTTCGCGCGGGTCCCGTTCGTCCTCAAGAACTCCGCCGAAGTCGACGTTCCCCCGTCCTGGATCCCGCCGCTGGCCTCACTGAAGGCCGCGGGCGCGGCCGGACTGCTGCTCGGCCTGCTCGGGGTGCCGTACCTCGGGACCGCGGCGGCGGCCGGGCTGGTGCTGTTCTACGTCGGCGCCGTCATCACCCACGTGCGCGCCCGCGTGCTGTACAACATCGCCTTCCCCGCCGGTTTCCTCGCGCTGGCGGTGGCGACCTTCGTCCTCGACCTCGCTCAAGCCAGGTAAGGACCGAAGTGCTCGGCGACGACGTCCGCGACCGCTTCGGCGTCGCGCGAGCCGTCGACCTCCAGCACCCGGATGCCGAGAGCCTTCGCGGCGCGGACCGCGTCCTCGGCCACCAGACGATCTCGCGCGATCCGGTTGCGCTGCGCCCGTTCGGGATCGCTGACGTGGTGCGCGATCGCGGCGGCTCGGGGCAGCACGCGGAGCTGGTGTTCTCGGAAGTCGCCGGTGGGCACCATGACGATCATCCGCCGCGTCGAATCCAGGAGAGGCGCGACGAGTTCCGGGCGCAGTCCCCAGCCCTCGGCGAGGATCGGACGTCCTGAGACCAGCGCGCGCAGATCGTCCAGCGCCCACTCGAACCGCACCGGGAACCCGGCGAGCGTGTCGGACGCCATCCGTTCGGGAGTGGTGTCGACCCACACGGTGTCCGGGTCAGGATCCGCGGCGGGCTCCCCGTTCCGGACGCGGTGCACGACGCGGCGATCCTGGTGGGCGCGCGCGTCGTGTAGGTCGTAGTGGTAGACGGTGATTCCGTGGCGGCGCGCCAGCAGCCGGGAGACGGTGGACTTTCCCGCCCACTGGCCGCCGCAGATCCACAGCGCCTGCCCAAGGGTGCCGAAGGGATCCACGACCGGACTGTTCTTCTTCGTCACGTACTCGCCTCCGATGTCATGAAAGGGGCTTTCAGGACACTATTCGTCCTGAAAGCCCCTTTCATGACACTCGCGGAAGATCAGCTGCAGCCGGAGGTCGCTCCGCACCCTTCACAGGCGTAGCACGAACCGGCGGGCCGCATCTTGGTGCCGCAGGTCATGCAGAGCGGCGCGTCGGAAGCGGTGCCGAGGTTCAGTTCCACCAGTTCCGCCGTCGAATGCGCGACCCGCTTGGCGGGGTCCGCCGACGACGAGTCCACAGTGGACCGAAGGGCGTCGATGTCGACGTTCTCCGGTTCGGCGGCGGGAGTGGCGCCGTAGGTCGCCTCGACCTGCGCGGAACGCTCGTCGGCGGTGAAGATGCCGAGCTGCGCACGCTTCTCGTACGGCAGGTAGTCCAGCGCAAGCCTGCGGAACAGGTAGTCCATGACACTGGTGGCGATTCGGATGTCCGGGTCGTCGGTCATGCCGGCGGGCTCGAAGCGCAGGTTGGAGAACTTAGAAACGTAGAACTCCAGCGGGATCCCGTGCTGCAGGCCGACGGAGATCGACATCGAGAACGCGTCCATCACGCCCGACAGGGTCGAGCCCTGCTTGCCGAGCTTCACGAAGATCTCGCCGAGCCCGTCGTCCGGGTAGGAGCCGGCGTGCAGGTAGCCCTCGGCGCCGCCGACGGTGAACGACACCGTCTGGCTCGGACGCTTCTTCGGCAGGCGCTTGCGGACCGGCCGGTACTCGACGACCTTTTCGGCCTCGGGCTCGGCCTTCTCCTTCTTGCCTGACGACAGCGGCTGGCCGACCTTGCAGTTGTCGCGGTAGATCGCGAGCGCCTTGAGTCCGTACTTCCAGCCCTGGAAGTAGATCTCCTCGACCTCTTCGACGGTCGCCGACTCGGGCATGTTGACCGTCTTGGAGATCGCACCGGACAGGAACGGCTGCACCGCGGCCATCATCCGGACATGGCCCATCGGCGCGATGGACCGCTCCCCCACCGCGCAGTCGAACACCTCGTAGTGCTCGGGGCGCAGGCCGGGGGCGTCGACGACGTGCCCGTGCTCGGCGATGTACTCGACGATCGCTTCGACCTGTTCGGCCTGGTAGCCGAGTGCGGTCAGCGCGCGCGGGATGGTCTGGTTGACGATCTGCATCGAACCGCCGCCGACCAGCTTCTTGAACTTGACCAGCGAGAAGTCCGGCTCGATGCCGGTCGTGTCGCAGTCCATCATGAAGCCGATGGTGTTGTGACTGACGAAGCCGTTGGCGACATAGGTGACGTTGTCCGGCACCGACAGGTCGTAAGTGGGCTGGACGCCACCGTCCTCATTGGACTCAACGGGTTCGAAGAGGTACTCGAGCGCCCGGCCGAGCCGGGGCCGCGGAAGGTGCACTCGATCGCCTTTGGCCGATCCGTTCGGCTCCAGGCATACCAACGACCGCGCCTTGCGTTCGCTGATGAAACCGACGATCTCGTCGAAGATCATCGCGTGGTCGACGTTGCGCAGCCGGATCTGCAGAATCGTCCCGCCGAACCCGCTGGTCGTCCGGCGGGTCGTGGTCACCATGCCCAGGGCCAGCAGCAGGCTCCGCAGGTCTTCGCCGAAAAGCTCCGAGGAAGTGGAGACGCTCGGAACTCCTTCGAGCACGGTCCCGTCCGCCTCGAAGACCCCGCGCAGGAACGCGGCGTACACCTCGGGATCGTTGGTCTCCCGGATGCTCGCGGGGACCCGCGGAGTCCATCCTTTGCCGGCGTGGTCGGGACCGGGGAGGTCCTTCGCGAATCCCGCCGCCTGCCACCAGCGGGCCAGCCGGACGGACTGAAGGGTGACCTCCTGGTAGCCCTGACACTGCCGGACCGCGGGTTCCAGACCGAACAGATCCTTAGTGAGAATTCGCAAGCGGTCGACGACATCCAGATCGGTGTCGGCCACGCAGAGCCGAACGCCCTTCGCGTGCAGGCTGCCGTCGCCTTCGAAGTACCCCACCAGTTCCGCGAGATCGGCGGTGACCTCGTCCGGCACCCGGATGTCACGGTCACCCGCGTAGTACGCCTGGTCGAGCACCGGCAGCGGAACCCGGCGGGGATCGCCGACCAGACCGCCCAGTTGCAGGGGTACCAGGTCGCCGGACCGGATGTCGGCGAGTCGTTTCCAGACCCAGGATCCGGTCTCCGGCTCCACTACCTTGACCCGGTGGGCGAGCGTGCCCTGGATCCGATATCCGCCCTTGGTCTCGATCCGGCGAGTGGGCTCCTCGCCATTGACGAAGAATTTCGTGGCCTGGCGCGGGCCTTCGTCGGTCGCGACGGTGAACTCGACGTCCTGCCAGTGGTCCCCGTACAGATCACCGAGTTCGGAGAGCCGGGCCAGTCCGCGGTCGGTGGTGACCAGGGTGTCCGCGGTCAGGCATCCGGTGGGCGCCAGCACACTCGCCTGCGCGTTGCGCCATCCGCTGATCTCGCCCAGTTCGATGCCGCGCTTCCATTCCTGGGTCGCGAGCGCGCGGACCGCGGCGTCGTTGGCGTGATAGGTCCGCACCAGTTCGCTGGCCGCGGCGTGTTTGCGCATGACCCGCTGGTGCGCTTCGGCGTTTCGCGCGTAACCCTCGTACGGCCCGACGACCGCGGCGAGTTCGGCGGAACGCCGGTACGAGACGCCGGTCATCAAAGACGTGATCGCGGCGGCGAGCGCGCGGCCGCCGTCGGAGTCGTAGGCGTGCCCGAGCGCCATCAGCAGCGCGCCGAGGTTCGCGTACCCGATGCCCAGCTGCCGGAACTTGCGCGTGGTGTCGCCGATCGCCTCGGTCGGGAAGTCGGCGAAGCAGATCGAGATGTCCATCGCGGTGATGACCAGCTCGACGGCCTTCGCGAACTGCGGCGCGTCGAAACCACCGTCGGCGGTGGCGAACTTGAGCAGGTTCAGCGAGGCGAGGTTGCAGCTGGAGTTGTCCAGGTGCATGTATTCGGAGCAGTTGGCGACCACAGTCCCGCCGACGATGTACGAATGATTGCGGGGCTCGGTCAGATTGAACGTAGTCTCGAAACCTCGAGAAACCCGGGAAACCAGCCGAACCGTCTCGTCGACGGAGTAATGGCCGTGGCCGGCCGTGACATCAGCCAGTTTGGCGGACTTCTCGCTGTGTTCGAATCCGATCAGCTCGGCGAATCCGGCCATATGCCTGCCCGTGATCCGGAGGTCGAAGCTCTCGCCGTCGCTACCGTAGACGCGTTCGTCGCCGTTCTTGGTGACATACCGGAACGACGTCGCCTTCGTACCCGTGCGATAGATACGCCCCCGGATACCGAGGCTGGCCAGCAGCTCCTGGACACCGATCAAGAGTTCCTCTGAACGACTGGCAAGGCCGACGTATCGGGTGCCGTTCTGCTCCTGGTTCACCACACAACCGTCAGCGTCGAAAAGGCCGCGCAGGAACGCGCCCACGATGTCCTCAGGAGCGACGTAGATCGACTCCGGGACCACTTTGGCAGGAGAACGCCCTGTCGAAACCCCGAGCGCCTTGAGCATCAGGCCGAAACGACCCCGCCTAGCCCTGAGTTGCACCGTGCCATTGGACTGTCGGCTGGGCTTGCTTTCGAAGCCGGTGATCGAAGCCAGCAGGGCACGATGCCTCGGCATGAGGACATCTCGCTCCCATTCACTCCCATAGACCGTCGTCGCGCCCACATCTGTCAGACAACCGTCTCCGACCAACCAGCCTAGATAATGAGCCAGCCCAGTGTCCCACTTCTCCGGTACCGCACGAAGAGCCTTGCCACGCGCTTGATGCGCCACCTGCACCGCGAGCGGCGGCAATGCTGCGGAAGCGTACGGACTCGGAGCGTATTCGATCGATCGTACGACCCGGTCTTCCGCGGTGAGCCGGTCGGCGTGCACCCAGCCCTGGTTCGCGGTCCATACCCGATGGTTGGGTGTGCACCGCAATCGTGAGCCGTCGCTGAAACGAAGTTCGACGATCTCATTGGTGCCGGTGACCATGTACCTCGTCGGTTCTGTCGCAACGATCCTGGCCACCGGGTCGTCAGCATGGGTCACGTCGTTGGTGTAGACGGCGAACCGTTCACCAGCGGCTGCCTGGCACACGAGGTCGCCGATCCGCACTAGACCAGCGTCGGTGACCACCCGCTGGTCACCGGGGAAACACGGGTTGGACGCGGTGATCCGGCCCGATTCGGGGCAGGTGTGCCAGTCGTTGATCGTGCCGTCGTACTGCAGGCCCGGATCCGCGCACTCCCAGGCGGCCTGCGAGATGGTGCGGAACAGCTTCTTGGCGTCGACCCGGTCGATGACCTCGCCGGTCATCCTGGCCCGCAGGCCGAAGTCGCCCTGATTCTCGACGGCCTGCATGAACTCGTCGGAGACGCGGACCGAGTTGTTCGCGTTCTGGTACTGGACGGACGTGATGTCCGAGCCGGAGAGGTCCATGTCGAACCCGGCGTCGCGGAGGACCTTGATCTTCTCCTCTTCGCGCGCCTTGGTCTGCACGAACTCCTCGACGTCCGGGTGGTCGACGTCGAGGACGACCATCTTCGCCGCGCGCCGGGTGGCGCCACCGGACTTGATGGTGCCCGCGGAGGCGTCGGCGCCGCGCATGAAGGAGACCGGGCCGGACGCGGTGCCGCCGGAGGACAGCAGCTCACGTGAGGAACGGATGCGTGAAAGGTTCAGGCCGGCCCCGGAGCCGCCCTTGAAGATCAGGCCTTCCTCGCGGTACCAGTTGAGGATCGACTCCATGGTGTCGTCAACCGAAAGGATGAAACACGCCGAGACTTGTTGCTTCGACGTCGTGCCCACGTTGAACCACACCGGCGAGTTGAAGCTGAACACCTGGTGCAGCAGCATCCAGGTCAGCTCGTGCTCGAAGACCTCGGCGTCGGCGGGACTCGCGAAGTAGCCGTGTTCTCGCCCCGCGCCGACGTAGGAACGGACGACGCGATCGATCAGCTGCTTGAGGCTCTGCTCGCGCCGGGCCGAGCCGACGGCGCCGCGGAAGTACTTGCTGGTGACGATGTTCGTCGCGTTGACCGACCAGAAGTCGGGGAACTCGACACCGCGTTGCTCGAAGTTGACCGTGCCGTCGCGCCAGTTCGTCATCACGACGTCCCGAGACTCCCAGGTGACCTGGTCGTACGGGTGGACGCCCTCGGTGGTGAAGACACGCCGCACGGTGAGCCCACCGGCCTGCTTCTTCTTCCCACTCGTCCGCGCTGTGGCCGGGTTGCCTGATCCCACGGTCTCGGTCATGGGTCTTCCCTCACTCCCACGCGGGAGGCGGCATCAGCCGTCTTTCGCGTCTCGATCGCTCTCGTCCGGTGCGGCAGCCATGGCCTCACGAAGGTCCGAGATCTCCTTCTCGAAGTCCTCGACCGAGGAGAAGGAGCGGTAGACACTGGCGAACCGGAGATAGGCGACGCCGTCGAGTTCGCGCAGGGGGCCCAGGATCGCCAGGCCGACCTCGTGACTCGGGATCTCCGCCAGCCCCGCCGATCGGATCGACTCCTCGACCCGCTGAGCGAGCTGCTGCAGCGCGTCGTCGTCGACCGGCCTGCCCTGACAGGCGCGGCGCACCCCCCGGACCACCTTGTCCCGGCTGAACTGCTCGGTGACCCCGGAACGCTTGACGACGGCGAGCACCATCGTCTCCGAAGTGGTGAAGCGCCGGCCGCAAGCGGCGCACGAGCGCCTCCGCCGGATCGCTTGACCCTCATCCACCTCTCGGGAGTCGACGACCCGAGAGTCCGCATGCCGGCAGAACGGGCACCTCATCCGCCGATCACCTTCCCCTCCGCGCCGGCCGGTCCCGAGTGGACGCCCGCTCCCGTCGCCACGCAACGACGGAAAGATCGACATGTGGATCGATCTGTGGACATCCGGTGGGTGAACACCGGCCAGCTGTGGACAACTGGTGCCGAGTCTACCCCAAGCTATGGACCAACTACAGCCATGTAACTACTACATATAGCGGTGGAGACTAGATCGCAGGTCGGACGCACGCAAGCGCAACGGCAGGGTCGATCAGACACGAACGGGGAGGTCACCCACGGCGGGTGAGAGCGGTCCCCCGGGTCACTTCCCTCCCCCCTCGACCTCGGCCGCGACCGGGACCGTGAGCGGCAGTCCGGGCACGAGAACGGCGTCTTCCAGGGAGTTGAGCTCCTTGATCTTGGCGATGACCGCGCCGGTGTCGCTGCCTGGCGCGAATCGCGCCGCGAGATCCGACAGGGTCTCCCCCGTGGAAACGGACACCGTGGTGGTCCGTTCGGGTACCGCGGCGCCGGGAGCACCGGCCAAGAACAGACCCAATCCGGTGACGAGTCCGGCGATCAACAAGGCCATCGCGACGAGCGACGGCCATCGGAGCGGGAGCCTCCGGGGCGCCGGGCACGCCGGGGAGGCGGTGGCGACACCGGGACGGCGGCCCGCCACGACCCGTGCCCTGGTCGGCGGGCGCAGGGGTTCGGCGCGCTTGCCCCGCACCACCCGCACGGGCCGGGTCACCCCTGCCGGAACGGGCCCGGGGGAACTGGGTCGCACCAGTCCTCGGTCGGCCAGAATCGACATCGGAACCTCCTCGCAGTCCTGCTTCACTCAGGTCCAGCGCCGGGCGGACCCGGCGATCAAGGTCGAACAGGCGTTCTATCGAACGTCCGTGCGAATGTGTACCACCTTCCACCGACAAAAATCGAGCGACACGGCGTGTCCATCGAACAGATGTTTGAAATCGTCGTCCCGTCGGGCTAACGTCGTTGACCAGGGCGTCTGCTATGCGGACGCCGCCGGTGCCGTGGGCGGCAAGATCGTCCGCCACCGGCGAAGACACGCGAAGTCGGTCCGGGAAACCGGACGTACTGGGAGGCGGCGCAGGAGATGAAGGAGCACGACGGTGGCTAAGGAGAGCAAGGCGAAGAACGCGCCTAGGGGCTCGGGTAAGGTGCGCGCCTTGCCCGAGGTCTACGAGGTGGACGAGACCCTGACCGTGCGGCAGCAGCAGGTGCTCGACGTGATCAAGATGTGGGTGAGCCGGTTCGGTTACCCGCCGAGTGTGCGTGAGATCGGCGAGGCGGTCGGGCTGACCTCCACCTCGTCGGTGTCGCACCAGTTGCAGGCCCTGCAGCGCAAGGGATATCTGCGACGCGACCCGAACCGCCCGCGCGCGGTCGGGGTGCTCGCCACGACGGACGACAACCCGATGGGCATCGACGTCGAGCAGCCGCAGTCGGCCGCGAAGGCCGCGTATGTGCCTCTCGTCGGCCGGATCGCCGCCGGTGGGCCGGTGCTGGCCGAGCAGGCGATCGAAGACGTCTTCCCGCTGCCGAGGGAAATCGTCGGTGAGGGTGAGCTCTTCCTGCTCAGCGTCACCGGTGACTCGATGATCGACGCCGCCATCACCGATGGCGACTGGGTCGTCGTGCGCCAGCAGCCCACGGCCGACCCGGGCGAGATCGTGGCGGCGATGATCGACGGCGAGGCCACGGTCAAGACGTTCAAGCGCAAGGACGGCCACATCTGGCTGATGCCGCACAACGAGGCGTACGACCCCATCCCGGGTGACAACGCCACGATCCTCGGCAAGGTCGTCGCCGTTCTCCGCAGGCTTTAGTCCGGAGCCGTTCAGTCCAGAGCCGTTCAGTCCAAAGCCGGAGCACGCCGGGATCCCGGGGTCGGACGAGACCACGGGTCAGACCCGGCAAGCTTCGGCAGGGCACGTCTTCCTCGGTCAGGCGCGCCGCTTGCGGAGTCTGCCGACCAGGAGGAGGCCGCCGATCACCACGATCGCGGCGATACCGACCTGCACGTACGGGAAACCGGATTCCTGGCCTTGACCGGCGGCCGCGGACGTTCCGCCCGAGGTGCTCCCCTCGGATTTGGCCGCGTCCACGGCCAGTGCCGCCGCGCCCTTCACCGCGCGGATCTGCTCTCCGACGCCCTCCCCGCCGGACAGCAGGGTCCCGTCCGGGTCGAAGGCGAGCGCCTCCCCCTGCTTCTCGTTCGGCAGGGGCACGCGCACGGGTTCGCGCTGCAACGCGCTCTTCAGGTCTCCGTCGGTGACGGCGTAGAGATAGGCGTCGGTGTAGGTGCGCAACGCGACCACCGACCCGTCGGCCATCGAGGCCGCACCGGTCACCGTCATCGAACCGATCGACCCGCCGGGCCCGCCCGGCGTCGAGGTTTCCTTGATCTGCAGCGAACCCACGTTCTCCAACGGGGTCGGCCCGGGGCTGGCGAGCGGCCCTGTCGGCCGGTACACCTTCGAGCTGCCGAAGAAATCCTTGGTGATCAGGTACGGCGTGCCCGAGCGATCCATGATCAGCGCTTCGACGTCGTGTTGGCCGTCGGGATAGGTGAGCCGGTGCAGCGTCGCCTTGCCCTGCGGGGTCAGCGAGATCAGCGCGACCGTGTCCCGCCGCTTGCGATTGTCGCCGGTGTCGGAAAGCCAGAGGGTGCCGTCCGCGGTGCGGGCGAGGTCTTCGGGATCGTAAGGATCCGTCGCGGCCGAGATGACCTTCTGGACCTTGCAGTCGCGGCCGAGCACGAAGACCTGCGTCTTGGTGCCGCCGTCGTTGAGGGCGTACAGGTGATCGCCGTCCGAAACGAGGCCGGACAGCTCACTGAGCCGGGAATCGCTGTTCTTGCACACCGGCTGCGGGGCCGGGACCTCCTGCGCCGCGGCGGGAGCGACCCCGCCGATGAACGCCGCCAGCACGACCGTCGCCGCGACAATCCCCCGCACATCCACCTCCGTACCGTGGAACCCCTGAAGCCCCACACTACGGAGACGTCCGGGACGGCGCGCAGTTCGGTGCGAACGCCGAGATGGGGCGGAATGTCGCGTAGGCCACGTTCAGCGAACAGCGACTCGTGAGTGGTAAAGACGGTTCTAACCGTCTTTACCACTCACGAGGTTGTACGTACTTGCTTACAGAGCCGAGCCGTCCGTCTGGAAGTCGCTCAGCGCCGCGGCCAGCTCGGGCCTGCCCCGGACGAGCAGCCGCGTGCCGGTCTCGACGTGCTCCTCTTCCAGCACCTCGCCGTCGGCGTGGGCGCGGGAGACGAGTTCGCCCCGCGAGTACGGGATCAGCGCCTCGACCATGACCTCCGGCCTCGGCAGCCGCTCCGCGATCACCTCGGCGAGTTCGGTGATCCCGGTGCCCTTCCGTGCCGACACCTGCACCGAACCGGCCATCTGGTGCCGCAACCGGACCAGCGACACCTCGTCGGCGGCGTCGGCCTTGTTGATCACCAGCAGCTCCGGCGGAAGCGGCTCGGAACGGCGCTTCGTGATCTCGGCGAGCACTTCGCGGACCGCGTTGACCTGCTCTTCCGGCGTCGGGTCGGCACCGTCGACGACGTGCACGAGCAGGTCGGCGCTCGCCGCCTCCTCCAGCGTCGAACGGAACGCGTCCACCAGCTGGTGCGGCAGGTGCCGGACGAAACCGACGGTGTCGGTCAGCGTGTAGGTGCGGCCGTCGGGCGTCTGGGCCCGGCGGGTCGTCGGATCCAGCGTGGCGAACAGCGAGTCCTCGACGAGCACTCCGGCGCCGGTCAGCGCGTTGAGCAGGCTCGACTTGCCGGCGTTGGTGTAGCCGACGATCGCGACGCTCGGTACCTCGTTGGCCACCCGTCGACCGCGTTTGGTCTCGCGGATGGTGTCCATCGCGGCGATCTCGCGGCGCAGCTTCGACACGCGCTTGCTGATCCGCCGCCGGTCGGTTTCGAGCTTCGTCTCACCGGGACCACGCAGGCCCACGCCACCGTTGGCGCCGCCCGCCCGGCCACCGGCCTGCCGGGACAGCGCCGCACCCCACCCGCGAAGCCGCGGGATCAGGTACTGCAGCTGGGCCAGCTCGACCTGGGCCTTGCCCTCCTTGGAGCGGGCGTGCTGCGCGAAGATGTCGAGGATCAGGGCGGTGCGGTCGATGACCTTCACCTTGACCTTCTCCTCCAGCTGGCGCAGCTGGCCCGGCGAGAGCTCACCGTCGCAGATCACCGTGTCGGCCCCGGTGGCCGCCACGATTTCGCGCAGTTCCTTGACCTTGCCCGAGCCGATGTAGGTGGCGGGATCCGGGCGGATCCGCCGCTGCACCAGGCCTTCCAGTACCTCGGAGCCCGCTGTTTCGGCGAGCCGGGCGAGTTCGGCGAGCGAGGCCTCGGACTGGAGGGCGCTGCCCTCGGTCCACACACCGACCAGAACGACGCGCTCCAGGCGCAGCTGCCGGTATTCGACCTCGGTGACATCCGCGAGTTCGGTGGACAGGCCCGCTACCCGGCGGAGCGAGGCGCGGTCCTCGAGCTCCAATTCGCCGGTCGAAGGGTCCATGTCGTTCAGATCGTTGTGTGTCAGTTCCGTCATCGTGCCTCCATGGTCCCACGTTTCGGCGGCGGGACCGAATTCATTACCTGCTGGGATACTTCGACAGGTAGATCGCCGTCCGTTTCGCGTCCGGGTCGACCGGCCTGGTGATGAAGTCGTCGACGAGCTCCATCAGCCGTGCTTCGAACTCGGCGATCTGCTCGTCCGGTACCTGGACGACCATTCGTGTCTGTTGCACGTCGTCGAATCCCACATCGGCGATCTCGGCCAGATAGGCCTCGAAGATCGCCTGATCGATCCCCCTGTCGCGGGAATCAAGATGCCAGGACAACCCGGTCGAGCGATACGGAATTTCTTTCGCACCGCGCGTGCCGCGCCTCGGCGGGAGTGCTTCGAGGAACCCCGTGTCGACGAGTTTGCGCACATGGTGCAGCGTCGTCGCCGGGTCCCGATCGAGCCGTTCGGCGAGTTCCTTGTTGGTCAGCGCCTCGGAGTACGTCAACCGGATGATGCGCAGCCTTATTCCGGAAGCCATCGCGGCGATCTCGGCCTCGGTGGCGGCACGTCGTGGAGTGGGCACCGGGACAGCCTAGAGCGAAAGTGATTGACAGTTTCCAATCACTCGCGCCAAGGTGGCGTCGTGCGCAGAGACTCCCTCTTCTTCCACGCGGACTTCCGGCGGCTCTGGGCCGGTGACACTGCCAGTCAGGTGGGCGCGTTCGCCGGTCATACCGTGATTCCCCTGCTCGCGGCCACCGTCCTGGCCGCGACGCCGTTCCAGATGGGGCTGCTGACCGCTGCCGAGACCATCGCGTTCCTGATCATCGGGCTCCCGGCCGGGGTGTGGGTGGACCGGATGCGGCGCCGCACGCTGATGCTGCGGGCCGACTTCGTCCGAGCGGTACTGCTGCTCAGCATCCCCGTCGCCTGGTGGGCCGGGGTCCTGTCGCTGACGCAACTCATCGTGGTCGCCACCCTCGTCGGTACCGCGACGGTGTTCTTCGACATCGCCTACCAGTCGTATCTGCCGACGCTGGTCGGCCGCGAGCATCTTCTCGAAGGCAACGCGAAGCTCCAGGCCAGCCAGTCCGTGGCGTTCCTGGCCGGTCCGGGTGTCGGGGGCGGGCTGGTGCAACTGATCGGCGCGGCCAACGCCGTGCTCGCGACCGGACTCGGTTTCCTCACCTCGGCGCTGTTCCTGCTGCGGATCCGCACTGTCGAACCGGAGCCCGAGCGGCACGAAGACACGAAGCTGCTGCCCCAGATCGTCGAGGGACTGCGGTTCGTGTTCACCGACACCACGCTGCGTTCGATCGTCGCCTGCACGGCGACGGCCAACCTGTTCAACGGCGTCTTCGTCGCGGTGGAGATCCTGTTCCTGAACCGGGAACTGGGCCTGTCCCCCGCGGCCGTCGGCCTCGTGCTCGCGACCGGCGGGGTGGGCGGGATCACGGGCGCGATCTTCGCCAACGCCATCACCCGGCGGATCGGGCAGGCCCGGTCGATCTGGCTCGTGCCGCTGGTGACCTGGCCGTTCTACCTGCTGCTACCGCTGACCGCGCCGGGCTGGCGGATCATCCTGTTCCCGGTGGCCACGATGATCGCCGGGTTCGGGATCATCGTCTACAACGTCGCGCAGGTCTCGTACCGGCAGGCCGTGTGCCCGGACCGGCTGCTCGGCCGGATGAACGCGAGTGTGCGGTTCGTCGTCTGGGGCATGCTCCCGCTGGGCGGGTTGCTCGGCGGTGTCCTGGGTGAGGCGATCGGGATCCGGGCGACGCTGTGGGTCGCCGTGGCAGGAGAAACCGCGGCACTCCTGTGGGTCGTCTTCTCCCCGCTCCGGAAGCTCCGCGACCTTCCCACGGAACCGATCGCGGTCGGCTAACGGCCGAGCCCGGCCCACCAGTCTTCGTCGAGTTCGCCGCGGGCGACGATCTCCGCCGGTCCGGTCAGCGTGGATCCGCCGCGGCGGATCTCGACGACCACCTGGCCACCGGGGATGTCGACCGTCGCCCGGCCGGCGTCGGTACCCGCGAGGTGCAGGGCGGCGGCGACCGCGGCGACCGTGCCGGTGCCGCAGGACCGTGTCTCGCCGACGCCGCGTTCGTGGACGCGCATCTTCAGCGCGTTGTCCCCCAGGAGATTGATGAACTCGAGGTTCACGCCCTCCGGGAACACGTCGGAATCGAAGTCGGGCTGGTCACGCAGGTCCAGGTCGTCGACGTCGTCCTCGACGACGGACACCAGGTGCGGGTTGCCGACGTTGACCGCGACACCGGAGAACGGCTGCCCGGCGACCACGGTGACCGAGGTGCCGGTGATCGCCGCCGGTCCCATCTGCACGGTGACGGAGCCGTCCGCGTGCAGCTGGACAGGCCTGTCGCCGGCGCGGGTGCCGATGACGAAGTCGTGCTCGGCCACCAGCCCGGAATCGACCAGGTGGCGTACGAAGACCCGGACGCCGTTGCCGCACATCTCCGCAATGGATCCGTCGGCGTTGCGGTAGTCCATGAACCATTCGCCTGCCGACTCCACACCCAGAGCCGCCGAGCGCACGACGCGCAGCACGCCGTCGGCGCCGAGACCGCGCTGACGGTCGCACAGCGCCGCCACCCGCGCTTCGGTCAGCTCGAGGCGGCCGTCGGGGTCGGGAAGCAGCACGAAATCGTTCTGTGTGCCGTGTCCCTTAAGGAATTCGATGCCGCCCATGGGCGCAAGATTACTGGGCCGTCACTTCGAGGACGCGCTCGGCCAGCCGCTCCGAACCGCCGTCGAACCACTGGATGCGCTTGTCCCGCCGGAACCAGGAACGTTGCCTCCGCACGAACCTCCGGGTCGCCTGCGCGGTGGCCTCGGCGGCGGCCTGGAAGTCCTCGTCTCCGTCGAGGGCGGCGATCACCTGTTGGTAGCCCAAGGCCCTCGACGCGGTGAGCCCGTCGCGGAGTCCTTGGCCCAGCAGCGTCCGGACTTCGCCGACGAGTCCGGCTTCGAACATGAGCTCCACGCGGCGGTCGACGCGGGCGTCGAGTTCGGCCGGTTCGCGGTCGATGCCGATCAGCACGGTGTCGTAGCGCGCGGGCCCCGGTTTCGGCAGGTTCGCCGAGAACGGTTCGCCGGTGATCTCGATGACCTCGAGCGCGCGCACGATGCGGCGGGTGTTGGTCGGCAGGATGGCGGTGGCGGCGATCGGGTCCAGTCCGGTGAGCCGGGCGTGCATCGCGGCGACGCCGATCTCGTCGGCTTCGGCGGTCAGCCGCGCACGCACGTCCGGATCGGTGCCCGGGAACTTGAGGTCGTCGAGCACGGCCTGGACGTAGAGCCCCGACCCGCCGGTGAGGACCGGCACGCGACCGGCGGCGAGGAGGTCTTCGATGCGCTCTCGCGCGTCGCGCTGGTACGCGGCCACGGAGGCGGTCTCGGTGACGTCGAGGACGTCCAGCAGGTGATGCGGCACGCCTCGCCGCTCCTCGGCGGTCGCCTTGGCCGTCCCGATGTCCATCCCCCGGTACAACTGCAGCGCGTCGGCGTTGACCACCTCGCCCCCGAGGATGAGGGCGAGTTCGACCGCCAGCGCGGTCTTCCCGGTCGCCGTGGGCCCGACGACCGCGACCGGCCGGATCATGCCCGCTCCCAGACCGCGACGTGGTAGCCGACGCCGTACGGCGCGGCCGAGTAGAGGACGTCGGCGGTCCAGTCGCCGTCCGCCAGTCCGGCGAGGACCTGCCAAGGCGCGCGGCCCCCTGCCCCGAGTTCGGCGGCCAAGGCCGGATCGAGTGCGGCCAGCGCGCCCGTGTCGGCCTTGGCCAGCGCGTCGCGGATCGCGGCGTCGAAACCCTCAGCGCGCTCATCCTCACCACCGGGGGAACGCGGACCGTGCCTGCTCGAACCGTCGCCGAGGACGAGCACCGCGGCGGGCTCCCCCAGCTCGCGGCCGAACAGTTCGCACTGGCTGGGAGGGGTCGCGGGGTCGACGAGATGGACTCGGACGGATGACGCGCCACCCTGCTCACGCAGCCAGCCGGCGACGAGCGCGGGCAGGGGCAGCTCCGTTTCGGGCGTTGTCACCCGGCTGAGTGAGACTCCGAGATCGACTCCGAATCCCCGGAAAGAGCCGCTCGCGTTTTCCGGTACCGCGGGCGCGCCCACGGCCGCGCCGACGACGACCCAGTCCGGCGAAGCGCTGGTCAGGCTCCGCGCGGCGGCGAGGCAGGCTTCGCGCAGCTCGGCGCACTCGTCCGCCGCTCCGGCGGCCAGTTCGGGGATGAGCAGAGGGGGCTGCGGGAGCACGGCGACACGGCGGATCACGGCCGCCGACGTTACCTTCCCCGCCCCGAACGACCCGCAACCCACCGACACGGAGGGTCCTCCGGAAGTAGGATCACTGCCCTCGGGTGGTTCATCCGGTTCCACGGTGGACGCTGAGCTGCTTGAATGCCGCAAGGGGTTGATGCCCCCGAAGCAAGACGGCAACGCATTACCCGGCCCCGCCGCTAGGCGGGGCGCCCGCGCCAGCGGGCGTACAGGCGATAAGGAGCCTGCGATGGCCCAGGAGAACACGACCACCGGTACCCCGGCGCCGCACCCGGTGCCGCACGCGCTCGGTGGCGGGCACCCCGCACCCCCCGTGCCGCCCGCCGAGCCCAGCCCGTCCGCTTGGGGCAGGGTCGACGACGAAGGCACGGTCTACGTCACCACGCCCGACGGCGAACGCGCGGTCGGTGTCTGGCAGGCCGGGAGCCCGGACGAGGGACTGCTCCACTACGCGCGCCGGTTCGACGACCTGCGCACCGAGGTCGAGCTGCTGGAGACGCGGCTGGAGTCCGGCGCGGGCGACCCGAAGCACGCGCTGGCGACGGCGACGCAGCTGCGCGACGGGCTCTCCGAAGCCGCCGTCGTCGGCGACATCGCCGCGCTGGGCGGCCGTATCGAGCAGGTCATCGCCCACGCCGAAAAGTCGCTGGCCTCGGCCAAGCAGGAGCGGGAAGAGGCCCGCGCGGCAGCCGTCGTCCGCAAGCAGGCCCTCGCCGACGAAGCCGAGAAGCTCGCCGCCGAGTCGACCCAGTGGAAGGCCGCCGGCGACAGGCTGCGCGCCATCCTGGACGAGTGGAAGACCGTCAAGGGCGTCGACCGCAAGACCGACGACGAGCTGTGGAAGCGGTTCTCCAAGGCCCGCGAGGCGTTCAACCGGCGCCGGGGCTCGCATTTCGCCGAGCTGGACAAGCAGCGCGTGGGTGCCAAGAACCGCAAGGAAGAACTGATCGCCGAAGCCGAGTCGATCTCGGAGTCGTCGGACTGGGGCGACACGGCGGGCCGCTACAAGGACCTGATGACCGAGTGGAAGGCCGCCGGTCGCGCGCCCAAGGACAGCGACGAGGCGCTCTGGCAGCGTTTCCGCGCCGCGCAGGACAAGTTCTTCGCGCGCCGGTCTTCGGTGTTCTCCGAGCGGGACGCCGAGTTCGCGACCAACGCGCAGCAGAAGGAAGAGCTGCTCGTCGAGGCCGAGAAGATCGACCCGGCCTCGAACCTCGACGCGGCGAAGAACCACCTGCGCAAGATCCAGGAACAGTGGGACGAGATCGGCAAGGTCCCGCGCGAGCGCATCCGCGAACTGGACGGCCGCCTGAAGGCCGTGCAGGACGCGGTCAAGTCGGCCGAGGACAGCAAGTGGCGGCGGACCGACCCGGAGGCGCAGGCCAGGGCGGCGCAGTTCCGCGAGCGGGTCGCGCAGTTCGAGTCGCAGGCGGAGAAGGCCCGTGCGGCGGGCGACGAGCGTCGCGCGAAGAAGGCGGACGAGCAGGCCGCGCAGTGGCGTGAGTGGCTCGAAGCGGCTGAAGCGGCGATCGCGGACCGGTAAGCCCCAGAGCGCGCCATGAAAGGCCCGTTACTTGCAAATTTTGCAAGTAACGGGCCTTTCATAGCGTTCGGGGAGGGCGAAGCGGCACCGCCGGGTCAGCTCCGCGAGAAAGCGGCACGCATCCAGTAGATGGCCAGCCCGACGGTGGCGAACCAGGCGAGGATCATCCCGAAGCCCGGACCGCCACCGGCCGCGCCGGTCGCGTGCGAGGACTGCTGGGACCAGATCGCGAGCATCCCGTCGACGGAGGCGAACCAGCCGCCCGCGGCGCAGACCCAGGCCAGCCACCAGCGCCGGGTCACCAGCGCCACGGCGGAGGCGAAAACGCCGATGCCGGTGGAGGTCACGGCGAACAGCTGCGGGATCCCGCCGCCCCTGCCGAGCAGCACCTCCCAGCCCGCGTGTTCGCCGACCCACGGCAGCAGTTGCGCGACCAGCAGCACGAACGCCAGCACCGCGATGGAGAATCCGCGCCTGCCCAGCTCGATCGTCTTGGCCGCGCGCTCGCCGACCTCGTCGATCTCCGCGGCGAGTTCGTCGATCTTCGGTTCGGTCACAGTGCACACCCGCTCACCGGTTCCGGCGTGACGGCCGGGGCACCGAAGCCCGGCAGGCCCAGCGTCACGCCGTTGGTCTTCGGCCGGAGCCCGGCCTCGGAGTTGTCGCCCGCCCTGGTGCGGCGGTGCGACAGCAGATCGCTGTCGGCGACCAGGTGGTGCGGAGCGCCGTAGGTCACCACGGTCTCGACGACGTCGCCCGGCCGCACCGAGCGGTCCACCAGCGGCCCGGCCGGCGTGAAGTGGACGAGCCTGCCGTCGCGGGCCCGGCCGCTCATACGGTGCGTCTCGCTGTCCTTGCGGCCTTCGCCGGAGGCGACCAGCAGCTCGACGCGCCGCCCGACGATCTTCTTGTTCTCGTCCCAGGAGATGTCGTTCTGCAGCTTCACGAGCCGTTCGTAGCGCTCCTGCACGACCTCCTTCGGCAGCTGCCCGTCCATCTCGGCGGCGGGCGTACCGGCCCGGATCGAGTACTGGAAGGTGAACGCGGTGGAGAACCGCGCCTGCGCGACCACGTCGAGCGTGGCCTGGAAGTCTTCCTCGGTCTCGCCGGGGAAGCCGACGATGATGTCGGTGGTGATCGCGGCGTCGGGCATCGACTCGCGGACGCGGTCGAGGATCTTGAGGTAGCGCCCCGAACGGTAGGACCGCTTCATCTCGCGCAGCACGCGGTCCGAGCCGGACTGCAGCGGCATGTGCAGCTGGTGGCACACGTTCGGCGTCTCGGCCATCGCGTCGATGACGTCCTCGGTGAACGCCGCCGGATGCGGCGAGGTGAACCGGACGCGCTCCAGGCCCTCCACCGAACCGCAGGCGCGCAGCAGCTTCCCGAAGGCGAGGCGGTCGCCGAATTCGACGCCGTAGGAGTTCACGTTCTGGCCGAGCAGGGTTACTTCGAGCACGCCCTCGGCGACGAGCGCCTCGACCTCGGCCAGGACCTCGCCGGGGCGGCGGTCGCGTTCCTTGCCGCGCAGCGCCGGGACGATGCAGAAGGTGCAGGTGTTGTTGCAGCCGACCGAAATCGACACCCAGCCCGCGTACGCCGAATCGCGCTTCGCCGGCAGCGTCGAGGGGAACGTTTCGAGCGCTTCGAGGATCTCGACCTCGGCCTCGGAGTTGTGCCGTGCGCGCTCCAGCAGCGTCGGCAGCGCGCCGATGTTGTGCGTGCCGAACACGACGTCGACCCAGGGCGCGCGTTTGACGATCTCGCCGCGGTCCTTCTGCGCGAGGCAGCCGCCGACGGCGATCTGCATGTCCGGTTTCGCGGTCTTCTGCGGCCGGATGTGCCCCAGGGTGCCGTACAGCTTGTTGTCCGCGTTCTCCCGCACCGCGCAGGTGTTGAACACGATCAGGTCGGGTGTGGCCTCGCCGTCACCCGGAACGTAGCCGGCGTCCTCGAGCTGCCCGGCAAGACGTTCGGAGTCATGCACGTTCATCTGGCAGCCGAAGGTGCGGATCTGGTATGTGCGCGCGCTCATCTCGCCTTCGAGGGTACGCGGGCGGGGTTCCATGGCACGATCGACCCTCATGAGGAGACGGGGCGTGCTGGCGGCGGGACTGGCCGTGGTCTGCGTCCTGGCCACCGGGTGCGGGCCCGACCTGTCGAGGACGCGGGTGCGCATCGCGGCGGGGCTCAACGGCGGCGTCTACGACAAGCTCGCCGAGCCTCTGGCCGACGCCTGGGCCGCGGAGCTGGACGCCGAACGCCCCGAGGTCCAGGTGACCGAGGGCTCCCCGGACAACATCGCCAGGGTCCGCGCGGGCAAGGCCGATGTCGCGTTCGTGGCCGCCGACGTCGCCACCGAGAACACCGCCGGGCTGGCCGCGCTGGCCCGCGTGCACGACGACTACCTGCACGTCGTCGTGCGGGCCGACTCGTCGATCAAGTCGTTCGCGCAGCTGCGCGGGCACAAGGTCGCGATCGGTTCGCCGGACTCCGGCGTCGAGTTCCTGTCGAAGCAGTTGCTCAAGGCGTCCGGCCTGACCGGCGCGATCGACCGCCGCAACCTCGGGCTCAACGAAGCGCTGCCCGCGCTGGAGAACCGGCAGATCGACGCCGTCATCTGGTCCGGCGGCGTGCCGACGCCTTCGATCACGGAACGGGCGAAGACGGTCGACCTGCGGCTGCTCGACATCACCGACCTCGCGGACGCCCTGCGGGCCACCAGCCCGGTGTACCGCACCGCGACCATCCCGGCGACGGCCTACGACCTGCCGGGGCCGGTGACCACGCTCGTGCTGCCGAACTTCCTGGTGGTGCCCGCCTCGATGTCGGACGACGTCGCCGAGGCGCTGGTCCGAGGGCTGTTCAAAGCACGCGACGAGCTGGGCAAGGCGGCCGGTGCGGCGCTGTCGATCGACGTCCACCCCGCCATCGAGACCTCTCCCCTGCCGCTGCACCCGGGTGCTCTGCGGTACTTCCGGTCGCTCAAGGACTAGCACTGACTAGCACTGACTAGCACTGACTAGCGACCGGCAGGGTCACGGTCACTTCGAGACCGCCGCCTTCGGGTGAGCCGAGCCGCAGCGAACCGTCCGAGCGGACCATGATCTCGGTGACGATCGCCAGGCCGAGGCCGGAGCCGGGCACGTTCTGATGCGCGGCACTCCGCCAGAACCGGTCCGCCGCGCGCTCCAGTTCCTCTTCGCGCAGGCCCGGTCCGTGGTCGCGGACGGCGATGTCCACCTTCCCGTCCGCGGTGGTGACGGCGACCCGCACCTCGGTTCCCGGCTCGGTGAACTTGAGCGCGTTGTCCAGCAGGGCGTCGAGCACCACTTCGAGCCCGCGCGCGGGCGTCAGCACCCGCAGGCCGCCGCCCAGTCCGGAAGAGACCAGCGTGACCTCGCGCGTCGCGCCGACCACGGTCCAGTCGGCGACCCGGGCACCGATCACCTCGTCGAGGCCGACCGGCACCAGTTCGCCACCCGAAGCTTCGGCGCGGGCCAGTGAAAGGAGTTCGTCGAGGATCTGGTTGAGCCGCCGCGCGTCGACGACGGCGGCTTCGAGGTCGGCCGCGGCCAGGTCGTCGTCGACGTGCCCGTCGAGGTTGCCGAGCCGGATCTTCAACGCGGTCAACGGGTTCCGCAGCTGATGGGAAGCGTCGGCGACGAACGCGCGCTGCGCCGACAGCGCCTCGTCGACGCTGGCGGCCATCCGGTCGAAGGACCGTTCGAGCTGCCGCAGTTCCGGCGGACCGCCCGACTCCCCCACCCGCTCGACCTCACGGCCGCTGACCACGGCGGCGACCAGGGCACCGGTGGCGTCGTCGAGCCGCCGGACCGGGCGCAGGATCCAGCGCACCACCGGCACCGCGACCAGCAGCGCGAGCCCGAACGCCACCACCGCGCCCGCCGCGATGAGCAGCCACCACCACAAGAGGTCGGCGCGGGCCTTGTCGGTCGAGGACAGGGTGATCACCGCGCCCCGCACCTCGCCGTCGATCAGGATCGGCTCGGCCAGCACCAGCGGCTCGGTGGCCCACGGCATCAGCAGCGGGCCGGGCTCGGACCGCCGTCCCGCGAGCGCCTGCTGCAGATGCGAAGCGATGACGGGGTCCTTGAGGTCGATCTTCGTGGCTTCGGCACGCCCGCCGGCCACGGCCTCGCCGTCCTGGTCGGCGATCGCCACCGGGACCCCGTAGACCTCGGTGTAGCGGCGGAGTTCGTCCTCGATCAGGTCCGGCCGGTTCTCCACCAGCGGGCGCTGGGCCAGTGACGCGAACCGGGAGGTGTCGGTGAGGCGGTCGAGGAAGAGGTCGAGCTGCACACTGGCCGCCACGCTGAGCGCGAGCGGGATGCCGAGACCGAACACGAGCGCCGCGACCAGCGTCAGCACGATCGCCTGGAGCCGGACGCGCACCTGATCAGCCCTCTTCGGCCGGGCCGTAGGCGCCGCCGAGGCGGTACCCGACGCCGCGGACGGTCTCGATGAGCGCGGGCCTGCCCAGTTTGGTCCGCAGGGTGGCGACGTGGACGTCGAGCGAGCGGCTCTCCGCCGGACCCCGGTGCCCCCAGACCTCGCTGAGCACGTGGTCGCGGGCGCACACCGCGCCGCGAGCGGTGACCACCAGCGCGAGTACCTGGAACTCCTTGCGGGACAACGAAACCGGCTGCCCGTCGACCTGCACCTCGTGCCGTCCGATGTCGACCGAGACATCACCCGCGCGAATGACGGCCGCCGGTTCGGGCACGGCCGGGCGTTCACCCCGGCGACGGCGTACGGCCTCGACGCGGGCGACGAGCTCGTCGACGTCGTAGGGCTTCACCAGATAGTCGTCGGCGCCGGACCGCAGGCCCTGGATCCGGTCGTCGATCTCGCCCCGCGCCGAAACGACGATCACCGCGACGTCGCTGACCGCCCGGATCCGGCGGCACAGGACGATCCCGTCGATATCGGGAAGCCCCAGGTCGAGCAGCACGACGTCGACCTCGTGCACCAGCTCGAGCACCCCGGCGCCGGAGGCCAGGCGTTTGATCGTCAGGCCGCGCCGGGCCAGCGCGGGCGTCAAGGCGCCCGCGACCCGGTCGTCGTCCTCCACCAGCAGTACCCGCACCCGTGTTTTCCCTTTCACGCCGTCCCCGCACCGCGACGACTGAAGAACGACTCTATGGGGTGAGTCACCTCTCGCGCTGCCCGTACCGCTGGGCCGTCCGGCCTAGTGAGCGGCACGTCCGGTCACGATGCGTCACAGATGTCGTGTGACCCCGGTTACGGGACACCCCTGCCTTGTCTAGGCTGATCAGCGCCGGACGGAGGTGGACCGCGTCCGTCCGGTGGCTCGGAACGATACGGACTTGAAACCCTAAGTATTGGTCAAGCCGCCTTTACAAGCGGTCCGACGGGAGTAGGTTTCCGCCATCGCGTGGTGCCTGACCCCGCAGTCCCCTGCAAACGAACGCTCCTGGAGGCCAGATGACCGCGGAGGTGGCGGCGCCGATGATCAAGGCGGCCGCCGTGAACAAGTACTTCGGCGACCTGCACGTGCTCAAGGAGATCAACCTCGAGGTGCCGCGTGGGCAGGTCGTGGTCGTGCTCGGGCCGTCCGGGTCTGGCAAGTCGACGCTGTGCCGGGCGATCAACCGGCTGGAGCCCATCAACTCCGGTGAGATCGCGGTGGACGGCGTTCCGCTGCCCGCCGAAGGAAAGGCGCTGGCCGCGCTGCGCGCCGACGTCGGCATGGTGTTCCAGTCGTTCAACCTGTTCGCGCACAAGACGATCGTCGAGAACGTCATGCTCGCGCCGATGAAGGTCCGCAAGGTCAACTCGGGCGAGGCCCGCAAGACCGCGATGGACCTGCTCGAGCGCGTCGGTATCGCCAACCAGGCGGACAAGTACCCGGCGCAGCTCTCCGGCGGGCAGCAGCAGCGGGTGGCGATCGCCCGCGCGCTGGCCATGCGCCCCAAGGTGATGCTGTTCGACGAGCCGACCTCGGCACTGGACCCGGAGATGGTCCAGGAGGTCCTCGACGTGATGACCACGCTCGCGAAGGACGGGATGACGATGCTCGTCGTCACCCACGAGATGGGCTTCGCGCGGCGTGCGGCGAACCGGGTGGTCTTCATGTCCGACGGCGAGATCGTCGAGGACTCCACCCCGGAAGAGTTCTTCACCAAGCCGAAGACGGACCGTGCCAAGGACTTCCTCGGCAAGATCCTGACCCACTAGGCATTTCCGCGGCGCGGGCGCGTGCCGCATCGACGGATGAAACAGGAGAGGTTCACATGAGGATCCGCACCCTTGCGGTGGGACTGCTCGTCGGCAGTCTCGCACTGACCGCTTGTGGCAAGGAAGGCACGCCCAGCTCGCCCGGCGGCAGCTCCGAAGGCGCGAACGCCGGTGCGCAGCTGCCCCAGTACACGGTGGCGTCGAACGTCGACCTGGCGGGCTCACCGGTCTTCGCGAAGATGAAGGCCGACGGCAAGCTGACCCTGGGCGTCAAGGACGACCAGCCCGGTCTCGGCAAGAAGGACCCGACCAGCGGCAAGTTCGGTGGTTTCGACATCGAGATCGCGAAGCTCGTCGCCGCCAGCCTCGGCTTCGGCGAAGACAAGATCACCTTCAAGACGGTCGACTCCGGTGCCCGTGAGCAGTCCATCGTGAACGGCGACGTCGGCTACTACGTCGGCACCTACACGATCACCGACAAGCGCAAGGCCCAGATCTCCTTCGCGGGCCCGTACTTCGAGGCAGGCCAGGACCTGCTGGTGCGCAAGGACGACTCCTCGATCACCGGCCCGGAGACCTTGAAGGGCAAGAAGGTCTGCTCGGTCACCGGCTCGACCCCGATCCAGCGCGTTCGCGACCAGGGCCTGACCGAGCCCGGCAACATCGTCGAGTTCCAGAAGTACTCGCAGTGCGTCGAGAAGCTCTCCACCAAGGAGGTCGACGCCGTCACCACCGACGACGCGATCCTCAAGGGCTTCGCTTCGGAGGACTCCGAGAACTTCAAGGTCGTCGGCAAGACCTTCTCGAAGGAGCCGTACGGCATCGGCCTGAACAAGGACGACAAGGTCCTGCGCGACAAGATCAACGACACCCTGCAGAAGGCGCTGGACGACGGCACCTGGCAGAAGATCTACGACGCCACCCTCGGCAAGTCGGGTTCGGCGGCGCAGAAGCCCACCCTGCAGAAGTACTGATGTAGTCCCGCGGCCGGTGGACCAGTGAATGGGTTCACCGGCCGCTCCACACCCACCTCCAGTCGACGGCAGCGGGGAAAGGCTCCATGAACGTCCTGCTCGACAACCTGGACCTCTACGGTCCGTTCTTCCTCACCACGATCGAACTGTTCATCTGGTCCGCCTTCGGCAGCCTGATCCTCGGCACGATTCTGGCGATGATGCGGGTGAGTCCGGTCGTGGCGTTCCGCGCCACGGGCACGACCTACGTGACCCTCATCCGCAACACTCCGCTGACCCTGGTGTTCGCGTTCTTCGTGTTCGCTTACCCGCTGCTGGACATCGTCAAGCTCAGCTTCTTCACCGCCGCGGTCGTGGCGCTGACCGTGTACACCTCGGCGTTCATCTGCGAGGTCGTCCGGTCCGGCATCAACACCGTCCCGGTCGGCCAGGCCGAAGCCGGGCGCGCGCTGGGGCTGACCTTCGGCCAGATCCTCGGCCAGATCATCCTGCCGCAGGCGCTGCGCTCGGTGGCGCCGCCGATGGTCAGCACCCTGATCGCGTTGCTGAAGAACACCACGATCGCCGCCGGTTTCTCGGTCGCCGAGGCGGGCGCGATCCGGTCCTACCTCTCCGAACGGGGTGACAACCAGCTGATCGGCCTCCTGTGGGTCGCGCTGGGCTTCATCATCCTGGTCGCCGTACTTTCTTTCGTCCAGCGGAGCCTGGAGAAGCGCTGGAGCGTGGCCCGATGAGCAGTGTCCTGTTCGACGTCCCCGGCCCCAAGGCCCGGATGCGTCACCGGTTGTACGCGGTCATCGGCGTCCTCGCCATCGCCGCCCTGATCGCGTTCGTCGTCTACCGGTTCTACGACACCGGCCAGTTCGCCGCGCGCAAGTGGGAATGGCTTCAGTACCAGCAGGTCCAGATCGACCTGCTCAACGCCGTGCTCGAGACCCTGCGGGCCTTCGCGGTGGCGGCCGCCCTCGCGCTGGTCTTCGGTGCGGTGTTCGCGGCGGGCAGGATGTCCGACCACGCCTGGATCCGCCGGATCTCCGGGGCGATCGTGGAGTTCTTCCGCGCCATCCCCGCGCTGATCCTGATGTTCCTCTTCTACTTCGGTCTTCCGGCCGTCGGCGTGCCGATGACCCCGTTCCTCGGCGTGGTCTTCGGTCTCACGCTGTACAACGGCTCGGTGCTCGCCGAGGTCTTTCGCGCCGGCATCCAGGCGCTGCCCAAGGGCCAGGCGGAAGCCGCGTACGCCCTCGGCATGCGCAAGACCCAGGTGATGTTCTTCGTCCTGCTGCCGCAGGCGATCCGGGCGATGCTGCCGACGATCATCAGCCAGCTGGTGGTGCTGCTCAAGGACACCGCGCTGGGCTTCATCATCACGTTCCAGGAACTGCTGTACTACGCGCGCTACATCGGCACGCAGGGCGAGTTCGGCCGCCCGATCGTGCCCTCGACGCTGGTCGCGACCGGCATCTACGTCGGCCTGTGCCTCCTGCTGACGGCGCTGGCGACGTACCTCGAGAAGCGCAACCGGCGCAGCAAGAAGCACATCGCGCTGACCGACAACAAGGCCGAGGAGACCGTGCTGGGCTCTGCGGCCACCTGACGGTTTCGACAGTTCACAAGAAGCCCCGCCGCGTATCGCGCGGCGGGGCTTCTTGCTGTCCGGCTCATCGCGGATACGGGCACGGCCCTGGTCCGGGATAGGCCTCTTGGTCCTGTCGGGACGGTGATCCCGTCGGCTAGCGTCGGCGCTATGGCGGACCAGGCCGCGGCGCTGCTCGAAGTGCTGCCGGACCTGGCGGGCAGGTCGGTCCTGGTCGTCGGGTGCGGCGATGGCCGCTATCCCCGGCTGCTTCGCGGCGAGGGCGCCGGCCGGGTCGTCGGGGTCGACGCGGACCAGGTGCTGATCGCGGTCGCCCAACGCGAAGAAGAACGGAATCCCATCGGGATCTCCTACGAGGTCCACCGGCTCGACCGGTTGCCGGTGATGGGGACCTTCGAGATCGTCCTGGCCTTCCTGGACTCCCCCGGCCGGCTCGGCCGTGTCACCGCGAGCCTGGCGGCGGGCGGGCTGCTCGTGGTCGTGGCCACGAACGGGCTCTCGTTCGAGGAAGGCTTGCGGGACAACGGCTTCCGGGACATCGTGCTGCACCGCCACGAAAGCGGCGACGTGCACAGCGCCCGCAAGGCGTCCTGAGTCGCGCACCCTGGTGTCGAGCCAGGCTGGCCGGGGCTATGAATCCCGGCCGGTCGCCGGACCGTGCGCGTCTGGCGGCGTGGAGCGCACGGACCCCACACCGCCGCACCGGTACGACGGAACAGGTTTCCCCGCCGTGCCGGGGGTTTGGCCTGGAACACGCCTCCGGCGCACACTGCGCACCAAAGGCGTTTCGTTCCAGAAGTACCCCTGCCAGGAATCGAACCTGGACCCCGGCATTCGTAGTGCCGTGCTCTTTCCGTTGAGCTACAAGGGTTCATCATGAAAAAGCCGCCCGGTTCGGTTTCCCGAAGGGCGGCTCACTGGTACGACGTCGCACTAGGACGACGGCGGGGAGCCGTGTTTCTCTTCCATGCCAAGGAAGAGGCAAGCCATGGCGTAGCGGCGTCGCGGCATGTGTCCTCCTCCTGGACTGGGGTGCGAGTAGTGTGCGACATCTGGGTGAGCGGGGGCAAACGATTTAGGCCTCGTGAGTGGTAAGGACGGTTCTGGTGGACCGGTATTTGCCTAACCACTGGATCCTGATGTCATCTCGGCGAGCTTGTAGAGCTTGTTCTGGATGCCGATGTGGGCGAGTGGGGAGGATTTGA